>CBFHUR010000020.1:0-56654 GCA_965658895.1 Binatia bacterium | reverse complement strand
CACCCTGATTCTGGACTCGATCCCCGGGCTCTGAGAGCGACTGGCGCAGACGACCAGCAAGACGCGACTGGCGGCAGGGATGGGGCACCGTCTCGGGAGAACGATTCGTCTCTCGGGAAAATCCCGGTCTTTTTCTGCCCCGGGTCGGCGGATTTTCGGCCTCAGGTCTCGCCAAAACCGAAAAACTATCCTAGAGCCAAGAGTCTTATGGAAATTCACTACGCAACCCTCTGGGAAAAGTACGCTGACCTGCTCGCCGACCGCGACGCCGTGATCCATGGCACCACCCGCCGGACCTGGGCTGCCTATGAGGACCGTGCGGCGCGCCTCGCGGCCGGATTCGCGGCCGCAGGACTCGGCCAGGATTCCAAGATCGGCATGTACCTCTTCAACGGCAATGAGTACCTCGAGACACAATTTGCCGGCATGAAGCTGCGTGGTGTCCCGATCAATGTGAACTATCGCTATCTCGACGAAGAGCTGCTCTATCTGCTCGATAATTCGGATGCAGAAGCTCTGGTCTTTCATTCCAGCCTGAGTGATCGCGTCGCTCGCATTCAACAGCGCGCCACGAAGGTCAAGATCTGGGTTGAGGTCGACGACGGGGGCGAAAGCCTGCCGGGCGCCGTCCGCTACGAGGATTTGATTGCCGATCACCCACCCGCCCCCCGGATCAAACGCAATTCCGATGACCTCTATATGCTCTACACCGGTGGTACCACCGGCATGCCCAAGGGCGTGATGTACGATATTGGCGGGATGCTGCAGGGCCTGATGAAGTCGGCCTTCCCGATCCTGGGCCTTGGCTTGCCGGAGATCGAGGAAGTCCCCGCTCTGGTCGAGAAACTGCACGCCGACGGCGGCGCGTTTGCCTCGATTCCCGCCTGCCCGCTGATGCATGGCACCGGGATGTGGCTGGGTGCTCTGATTCCTCATCTCGCCGGAGCCCCGGTCATCACTCTGGAGAGCCGGTCTCTGGATGCGCACGAACTTCTGAGCACCGCGGTGCGCGAGAAGGTCGGGCAGATCACCATCGTCGGCGATGCCTTTGCCAAGCCGATCATCAAGGCATTGGCGGAGGCCCGCGACGAAGGCAAGCCTTACGACCTCTCGCATCTGCGGTTCATGATGTCCTCGGGCGTGATGTGGACCTCCGAGGTCAAGGAGCAACTCCTCGAGTGGCACGATATGTTGCTGATCGATGCGATGGGCTCCACGGAAGGCAGCATGGGCACCCAGTTGACCGCACGCGGCAATATCGGCCAGACGGCGAAATTTGCCATGAACCCGACGACCAAAGTCTTCACCGAGGATGGCCGTGAAGTCGAACCGGGCTCGGGCGAAACCGGGATGGTCGCGGCCGGAGGAAGCGTGCCGCTGGGCTACTTCAAGGACGAGGCCAAGTCGGCCGCTACCTTCAAGACGATTGATGGAGTGCGCTACTCCTTCCCCGGCGATTGGGCACGCGTTGAGGCTGACGGCAGTCTGACCCTGCTGGGGCGCGGATCCAACTGCATCAATACCGCGGGCGAGAAAGTGTATCCCGAGGAAGTCGAAGAATCGATCAAGCGACACGACGACGTCGTCGATTGCCTGGTGGTGGGGCTTGAAGACGAAAAGTTTGGCCAACGCGTCACCGCGGTCGCCTCGCTCAAGGGGACGGATGCGGTCTCGGGCGAAGATCTGCGCGAGTTCTTGCGAGACAAACTCGCGGCCTACAAGATGCCCAAGCAAATCGTCATCGTGGATCAGGTACGCCGAGCTCCCAACGGCAAGGCAGACTATAAATGGGCCCGCGGCGTTCTCGAGGAAGCCACCGGCTGAGTTTCCCGACGTCAGCTGGCGGGATCAGCGGGTGTGCGCGGCAGACTGTGGAGAAAGCGCAGAACGGATTTGGCAAACCCGCCGAGGTCGTCGAGGTGCGGGGCATGGCCGTAGCGCGCCGGTGAGGAATACCTCATTTGCGCAGGCAGGTGGCGCAAGAAGAAGTCGCGTTGGTAGCGAGGCAGGACACCATCCTGAGCGCCCCAGAACAGGAACGTCGGACACGAAACCGATCGTAACTCGCTGGCGGTCAACATATCGTCGGGCGTCACATTCCCGAGAAGTTCGCGCAATGCCGGCGACGCCATCCGGGCGGCAACACCAAACGCCAGCACTTGCCGAAGCGCATGCTCGCGACCCAGAAAGTGATCGACAAAATCGAGGGCCTCGCGACGACTGCCGATGGCAAACGTCGCGAGAAGGGACGCGAGATCCGCATCACTCACCGGGGCTCCACCGGGAGAGGCGAGAAAAAGGCCGCGGACCAACTCCGGCATACGGGTGGCCAATCGGACGGCCTCGAGTCCGCCCATCGAATTCCCCAAAAGCACCGCGGGTTCCTGCAAAACCTCCCGCAGACCTTCCTCGAGTCCTCTGGCCAACAACTCCACATGCATTCCGGCCGCCGGCGCCGGGCTGAGGCCATGACCAAAGAGGTCCGGGGCCACAATATGGCGCACATGCCGGCTGAGCGCCGCCATCAAGCCGGCATAATCCGCCGCACATGAACCCAGGCCATGCAGGACGACGACCGGCGGCAGCTTCCCGGTTCCGGGAATTTCGAGCATATGGAGATCGCCGACCGAAGTCGGCAACATGCGACTGGAAAACCCGCGGGTCTCGAGGACCGCCAGAGAACCGATATCAACGGCCGCCATGGTGGCGCCGAAAAAGCGGCGCTCCATGCCCAGCCCCGCCGCCCGAACCGACTCGGCAGCATCCCATAATAAATGCCCGTCCCAGGGAGGTCTCATCCAGACAACCCTAACACGAACAGCTGGATCGCCGACACGTCACAAGGGCTGGGGTGTATTGAGCACGCGCACATTATCGCGCAGGATCTTCTGTCGATCCTCATCCGAGAATGCCGTGAGTTCTTCCAGATAGTCCAGCGGCTGTGGCATTCCTTCAATATGGGGCCAGTCCGAGCCAAAGATCACCCGATCGGTTCCCATGATCGCGGCCACCTCATTGACGTCATCTTCCCAGAACGGGTTGATCCAGACGTGACGGCGGAAGGTCTCCATCGGATCCTCCCCGAACCAATCCGCGCGGCGCTGCTGATGATGGCCGAGCTTTCGCTGGAGGTCAGGCAAAAAGTCGCTGCCGTTCTCGACCGAGGCCACGCGCAGGTTCGGGAAGCGGATAAAGAGTCTCTCGAAGACCAAAGTGATCAGATAATCATAAGCCGCGCGCTCGATATTGAAAGCCTTGATCGACGGCGACCAGCCACCGCCGAAGCTCGCCGAGAATCCATCCGAAACGTAGCCATGGGTGGTGTATCCACTATCACCCGCGTGTACGACCACGGTAATACCCGCCTCGTTCACGCGAGCCCAGAAAGGATCAAAAATTGGATCGGCGGGCGACTTGGGACCGTCTTCGGTCCAGACGGCTGCCGGCCGCATACAGATCAATCGAGCGCCGCTGGCGACCACTCGCTCTAGCTCCTCGCAGGCGTCAGTCACGCGCGACATGGAGATATAGGGTGCCGCAAAAATGCGGTCCTGATAGTCGAATCCCCAATCTTCCTCGAGCCACTGATTGAAGGCGCGAAAAAGAATTTGCACCGCCTCGGGGTCGTGCTTCAGAAGCTCTTCGTACAAAACCCCGAGTGTCGGAAACAGCCAGCAGGCCTCGAGGTTCTGGCCCTGCAGCACATCGACGCGAGCATCGCGGTCGCGGTATTCGGGTCGAATCGGCTCCCGGTCGCGCAGCATCTCGAGGGGACTGCGCCCGGTAGAATTCCCGCTGAAATAGTCGCGCATGGCGCCCGCCTTCGCGATGGGATCGAAGGTCGGATTACTGACTGCGTAGGAGATCTTGCCACCGACGAGGTGATAGCGGCGGCCTTCGACCTCGGCCCATTGTACCGTCCGCGGCCCCATCCGCGGGTCGAGATGTCGGGTGAACGCGTCCAGCGCCTCGTAGTAGTGATTGTCGGCATCAAACGCGGGGTAGGCAAGATCGGTCATAGTCATATCAGTGTCTCAGTTCGCGGCGTTTCGCAACGCCTGCGGTTCGTCCAACCAGCCGTTCAACGCTGCGGTTCTTGCATTGCGGCATTGCAGCACGTGTTCGATCGCGCGGCGGATTCGACGCTGCTGGCCAGCACTCGTGGCAACCTGGCCGAGCAGATACTCGGCCATCCGCCCATGCTCCTCTTCTGCGTAGGCGTGCACTCGGAAGTTCTCGACCTCGATGCCGTAGTGGTCGCGCATGCCCTCGTACATCATCAGCGCATAATTGGTCGACGCAGCGAAGCGCTCGCCGGCCCAACCAAACGCGGCCAAACCCTCCTCGTAGGAGCGCCGCATATAATACAGCGAAGTAAAGACCGAACCTACGGTCTCGGGCATCGCGCGGTAGTTGAGCAATTCATCATCCGAGATGCCGAGCTGGTGGGCCCAGGTCACCTTCATATCGACATGATTGGCATCGCCGGCATAGCCCATCTCGTCGGCCAGATTCTGCGCCCAATGTTCAAAATGAGAGCTGCTCCCCAGATGAAGGGCGTCGACATCCGGGGCATTCGCCACCAGAGAGCCGAACTCGGAAGTATACCATTTCCCCAGGAAGTAATATTCCTTGCACAGGCGCACCAGAAGGTGTGGCGCGAGGGTGCCATCGGCCACGCAAGGCCAGATCCGGTTTTTTTCCACCGCAATTTCGGCCTGCAGAGTCTCGAGTTCGGCGAGGAAGCTCTCCACGGGCAACGCCTTCTCGCTTTCCTGATTTCCTCGTCGCACATCGGCGAATTCACGCTCGCTCATCTTGGATTTCCTGTCCGGGCGATCGATTGACCTGCCTGCGCCCCCAACTTCGATACCACCGTCATTCGGCGCACGGCAAGCCTGATTCCCGGCATCGAAGGGCTTCCCGACCCCCGGGAAAAACCCTTTCTCCTTGAGGGTTTCTCAAGACAGCGACGGAGCAAGGGGCGAACCAGCGGCCGGCTTGAGACGACGCAAAGCCACGGAAGCGGCAACCAGAAGCAATCCGTCGAGCCCCCGGAACCGCACCTCGACGAAATAATTCGCCCCGCGCTTTTTCAGAATATCGGCCTCCAGGACAAAGCGAGGACCGTGCACCGGCTCGAAGTATTCGATCCGCATATTCAGAGTGGTCAAACCCATCGACTGCTTTTCGTCCGCGCTCATTTCCTCGCGGACCAGAGCGAGAGCGATGAAATCCACATAGGCCCCGGTAAAACCGCCAAAGAGCTGGCCGCGATAGTTTTGCATCGCGACCGGCAACGTCGCTTCGGCAACTAATCGTTCGGCGCTCCGTTCCCGGATCAGCCACGAGGAGGCATCGAGTTGGTCTCCCACTCGATGTCCGGATCGGATCAGCGACCCTTCGGGCACGTCGTCCCACGCCCGACGTGCACGGGCCACTGCCTCGGAAATCTCTCTGAGGGTTTCTATGTCGGCAGCCGCAGAGGCTGCCTGTCCCAAACGTTCAGGTTCGGAGTTCTTCTCAGGACCGGCCATCCTCCAGCTTCGCTTACCAGACCTCCTGATGCCAGCCGGACGGCGCGACCTCAGCCCCCCGGAATATCCGCGAGCACCTGGCTGGCATGCCGCGAGGGGCTGACTGATCCATAGGCCTGCAGGACCTTGCCGTCGGGTCCGACGAGATACGAGATGCGCCGCGCATAGCCCTGCTTGCGGGACGTCGCCGCACCGACCTGGACAGCCAAGGCGCCGTCGTCGCTGAGCAAGCGATAGGGAAAGTTCTCCGCCTGCGCGAAAGCCGCATTATCCTTCGGATCGTCGAAGGAAACGCCGAGGATCTCGACACCCCGCGAAACAAATTGTGGGTGTGCGTCGCGCAATGCTTGCCCTTCGGCCGTGCACCCCGAAGTCATCGCTTTGGGATAGTACCAGAGAAGATAACTCTTGCCGGCCATATCCGCCGAGCTCAACTTCTTGCCGGATTGATCCTGCATCTCCCATGTCGGGAAGGCATCGCCCACCGCAATCATATCCGCCCCGGCGGGACGCGCGCCCACAAGACCTGCCAGAAGAAACGTGACCAATAATGCCGACTTCGCAAATTTAACCATACCGCGATTCTGTCGGAAACGGCGCGCGATGCAAGGCGAAGAGACGCCACCGCGCGGTGGCCGCTGATGTCCGCGGACTCGGGGCGGCCGCTCCACAGGTCAGCGTCGATCGGCGCTGCGCATGACCGCCCCGCTTACCCGAGCAATCCGCGAGTCTCCGAACGGGGTACCGACCCCGCTATTGACCGTCAGCGCTGCGGAAAGGTCGCGCTCCGGATCCGCCCAGGCCCCGGAGCCCCCGAATCCAAAATGACCAAAGGCCGCAGGTGCCTTGGCGCGCACCGTAAACACACGGTGGTAGCCCAGACGCCAATGCATCGGGATCGGCATCACGCGCCCGATGGTCCGGTTCTGGATTTGCGTGGCACGCAGAATCTGCGCTTCCGGCAGGAGACGGACGCCATCGAGTTCTCCACCGTGCGCCAGGCAAGCGTACATTCTGGCAAGGGAGCGCGCCGTGAACATCCCGTTCGCCGCAGGAACCGAAGCCTGTCGAAACTCGGGGGAATTGAAATCGACCTCTTCCATGCGCGGGGAGAGCATCGCATCGACAAGCTCTGTCGGATCCCAGGGCACCCGCAAGGTAGAGAGAATGCGCTTGCCCTGCTCTGCGCGCGCCCGTACTTTTTCCCCCATCGCTCGCCGCTTTTCGATCGGCCCCTCGAAACCGCGCGCCTTGAGCTGGGCACAACGTCCCAGCTCAGCGGTCGGAACCCCGCAATACAGCCCCGTGAGCCCGAGAGGCTCGGCAATCTCCGCCCGGATCAACTCGGCAAAGGACGCGCCCCCCGCGACCCGGCGAGACAATTCGCCCACCAGCCAACCGTAGGTCAGAGCGTGATAGCCGTGTGCCACCCCGGGCGCGTGGCGCGGTTTTGCGGCGGCCAGACGTTGGACCATCTGTTCCCAATCGAGCATCTCGGTGCCGCTCTCGATCATGTCGGCAATCGCGTACAACCCGCCCTCATGGCACATCAACTGGCGCACCGTGATACTGTCCTTGCCCTCCGCGGCAAACTCCGGCCAGTAGGTGCAAACCGGGGCATCGTAATCGATCAACCCGCGCGAGGCATAGATATGGAGCAACGTGGATGCCACGCCCTTGGTGGTGGAGAAAGAAAGACTGAGGGTATCTTCCTCCCAAGGTTCCCCGGCGTCGTTGCGGGTACCCGCCCAGAGGTCCACGACCTTCTCGCCACGGTGATAGACGGCCACGGCCGCGCCGCCCTCGCCGGGTTGCGGGAGAATCTTGCGAAAGATCGCGGCGACGTCGGCAAAATCAGGATGAATCGTTCCTTCGAGCATCCCGTGTCCCTAACGATCGGTCACCGCGCTGCAAGCTGGTTGGCGAAAAAGCTCTGAATCGATAAAGAACTCCAATGGACATCCGAAGACTATCTGCGTCTCTGGGAGCCGAAATCACGGATCTGCGTCTCCCTGAGCTATCGTCGTCGGGCGCCGAGGAAATTCGCGACCTGCTGCATGAGCATCTCGTTTTGTTTTTTCCCGAACAAAACCTCACGCAGGAGCAGCATGTGGCGTTCGGCCAACATTTTGGCGAACTCGAGTCACATCCCAATCTGAAAAATGCCTACCTCGAGCACGATCAGGTTTTCGAGCTTGCCGCCAGCCGCATGGGGATCGCCGACGAATGGCATAGCGACATCACCTTCCAGCGCGAACCTTCGGTGATGGCCATCCTCAACATGGTCAAATGCCCGGCCGCCGGCGGGGATACCATGTGGTCAAATATGTACCGGGCCTTTGATGAGCTCTCCGAGCCCCTGCGCGACCTGTGCGCGGGCCTCACGGCTGTCCACGACGCCGCGCCGCATATGCAGCCCGAGCAGACAGCGATCCATCCGGTCGTGCGGACGCATCCGGTGACGGGCGGCAAATCTCTTTTTGTCAACGAGCATTTCACCCGGCGGATTGTCGAACTGAGCCACGAGGAAAGCCAGGTCCTGCTGACTTACCTGACGAACTGGGTCAGCAACCCCAGATTCACCGTGCGCTACCATTGGACCGAGGGCACCATCGCGATGTGGGACAATCGCTGCACCCAGCATTTCGTGATCAATGACTTCAGCGAAGAACGCATCATTCAGCGTGTGACCATCATGGGCGACCAGCCGCGTGGTGCCGAACCCGAACCGCGCTGGCAGCCCTATGCGCGCCCCCAGCAAAACGGTGCCACCAGCCGTTTCGATATCCCGCTGATCCACGCCTTGAAAAAACATCAGACTCGAAAGGAAACGTCTGACGCATGAAACGGATTCTGAAAACGATCTGTATTTCCCTGATTCTGGCAACCTCACCGATGGCTGCCGCCGCGCAGGAGGATATTGCGGAGCGCGAGGAAGATCTCGCCAAGCAGGCGCAGAATCCGATCGCGAACCTGATCAGCCTGCCCTTTCAGAACAACACCAACTTCGGCATCAGCGACAATGACCGTACGCAGAATATCCTCAACGTGCAGCCCGTCATTCCCTTCAAGCTGTCCAAGGATCTGAATCTGATCACTCGCTGGATCATCCCGCTGGTCTCGCAGCCCGATATCCAGCAGGAGAGCGGCTCGACCTTCGGTCTGGGCGATATCAATCCGAGCTTTTTCTTCTCCCCCGACACCGGAGACATGGTCTGGGGCTTCGGGCCGACATTCACGCTGCCGACCGCCACCTCGAAAAAAACCGGCTCGGGCAAATGGGGTGCGGGGCCCAGCGTTGTTGGCGTCTACACCAATGGCCCCTGGTTGGCCGGATTTCTGATCAACAACATCTGGACCTTTGGTGGGGACGGCAAACGCCCCGACGGGAGCAAGATGCTCGTGCAACCGTTTGTGAACTTCAACCTTCCCGACGGCTGGTACCTGACCACATCTCCGGTCTTTACCGCGGACTGGAAGGCAAATGCCGACAACCGCTGGAGCGTGCCGCTGGGCGGGGGCATCGGCAAGCTGACCGTGTTTCAGGGCTTCCCGCCGATCAACTTCCAGATCCAGGGCTTCGGAAACGTGGTGACGCCCGACGACTCCGGCCCGGAGGGATCCCTGCGGGTTCAGGTACAGTTATTGTTCCCCAAAGGCTGAGGGCTGGCCCTGACCGAGGCAGGCCCTCAGAAAGCTCAGGCGTCAGGCTGGCCCGCAAGGAAAGGCTTCCACGCACCAAACGGCTCCCAGATCGCCTCAAGATCCGCTCGCGCGGGCCCCGGATCCTGATCGAGAATCTCGGTGCGGTAGCGAAAGACAAAGGCCGATACCCGCATATTGGCGGCGCAATGGATCCAGACCTTCTCGGATTCCAATGCGCCCAAGGCCTCGACGAATCCCCGAAAATCCGCCTGCGTCGGTCGCGCGAAGTCCACGGGAAGATGCACGTAGTGCAGTCCCAGCCCGCGCAGGACGCCGGCCTCGTCCGGCAAGGCGTTCTCGGCGCCCGCAGGTGCCAGGTTCACCACGGAAGTGAACCCCGCATCGCGGATCGAATCGAATTGCGCGACGGTGGGCTGACCGGAGGTACTGATGCGCTCATCGATCCGACGATAGTTGTAGATGTCGCGCAACTCGCGGGCCGAAACCCACCGATGTCCCGTGTATTTATGCGCGAGCGAGACCAGATAACCCCAGACCGTCCTGCCCGTACTGCGCGAAACGCCCACCGCTACGCCGGGGCCTGAATCAGGCCGCCCCCGATCCCGCGTCCATCATGCCGTACTTCTTGAAGGAGCCGAAGAAACCGTGCTCCAGAAGTCCGTAGCCGACCTCGCCTTCGGCTGTCGTAAATCGAGCCGCATGGTCCACGATCGCGTATTGGCCGATCGGAGCGATTTCTTCCTCGGACTGCACCAGGCCCTGCACGACCAGATCGCCCTGGTACATCCCGTGGCGCCAATCCTCTTCCATCCCGTAGCCGGTGCCAACAGCGATATAACAACAAGTCAGAGGCTCGCACTGAATCTCGGTCACCTTGCCATCCTCGGCGACAAAGCGAATCACGGAGTGCTCGACCATGCGCGTGCCGGACTTCATGGTGTGCTCGTATTCCGGTCGGCCCAACCATTCGGGCGGCCGCGACGGATCATTCCAGATCTTGGTGGCCTCCTCGATTGTCCGAACGCCGTCTTCCTGCTCGTTGAGCATGTAGAGGATCGTGTAGTCATCAAATTGCATCGGATAATAATTCCAGATGCCGGTGAGCTGGCCCTCCGAGCCGCGGATGCCCGGCGCTTCGGGTTCTCCGATGGGCCGCACCCCCCAGGAACGATCCCGCGTGCCCTTCCAACGATCCGGCGTAATCGCAATCGTCTCGTCGCCGAATTGCAGAGTGCCTTCCCAGAAACCGGTCTGGGCAAATCGCTCGGTGTCGAACAGGACGCGGCCGTGTTTCCGCACGAACTGGCGTGGCTCGAGAAAGGCCTGAATCGCGCCCCGCCAACGTAGATCGCAGGCCAGGCCGTGCTCGTTGTCTTCGAGAATGAAGCGCAACTCTTCAAGCGGCTTGATGATCTCGATCCGGAAAGGCCCGACACTCATATCCATTCGGTCGCCGAGTGTTCGCGAGGCACGCACCACGCGATGGGTGCCCTTGCGCCCCACCACGGCAAACGCGTCCTGAACGCCCAAATTTGGATATTGCCCCAACCCCATGACCATGAAGAGCTCGTCGGAGGAACCGTGCAGGTTGAAATAGTACCGATCGTAGAAATTACGATCACTGGTCGCTACGTTTCTGATCGGTTCGGCTGTCTGGTGTACCGGGAAGTCGTCCCAGGACGAAAGTCCATTATCGAGGGTCTTCAATTCCTTGCTCATGAGGTTATCCTTTCGATGCCCTTGGACCCTCGTGACCGTAGCTCGAATTGTCAAGGATCAAGGAAATTTGCCATGCCACAACTCGATGAAAAAGAAATCCGCACCCGGGAAGTTCTCGATTGGAAAGGCCTTCACCTGCTGCACTTCAGCGGGTCCTCCTGCTCGCAGAAAACCCGGATCTTCCTCAACCTGAAGGGAATTCCCTGGGAATCGCATCCGGTCAATCTTCCCGCCCAGAAAAACTACTCGCCATGGTTTTTGGGGATCAATCCGCGCGGACTGGTGCCCGTTTTGGTGCACGACGGGCGGGTGATCATCGAGAGCAACGATATTCTCGCCTATCTGGAGGAAATTTTCCCGGAACCACCGCTGATCCCCGATGGGAAAATGGCCCAGGCGACCGCCCTGCTGCGTGAAGAGGATGATCTGCACCTCGACATCCGGACCCTGACCATGCGGTTTTTATTCCCGCAATTCGTGGTCCGAAAAAAACCTTCGTCGCTGAAGATATTTGCCGAAGATGAGGGGGAAATCGACGGCCGACGCGATCCGCACAAGGAGGTCGAAATACGCTTCTGGAGGGAAATGGCGGAACATGGAATCACGGATGCGCAAGCGACCGAGGCCGCCGGGAATTTTCGACGCCACCTGAAGGGACTCGAAGCGACGCTGGCCGAGCATCGATTCCTTCTCGGCGATACGCTGAGCGTGGTCGATATCGCCTGGTATATCTACGTGCACCGCCTGCTCTCGGGAGGCTATCCGATGGCTCGGTTACATCCGAAAGTGGAAACGTGGTACCAAGGCCTGCACCGCAAGCCCGAGTTCAGCAAGGAAGTCCGGGAGCCGGCTCCGCTGGTGTGGTTCCGAAAAGGATTCCATTTGGTGCAAAAAATGCGCGGCGCGACTTTGCCGGAAGTCGTCGGCTTCTGAAATCTATCGTCGCGGACAGAACAAGCTTTGCGCAAAAGGGCAGACCGCCCATGGAGACCGACTACGATGTCCGACACGATTGCCAAAACTCTGGGCCTCCCGCCGATCGACCAGGTCGCATATCTCGTTCACGATATGGAGAAGGCCTTGCAGACCTTCGAACCACTTTTCGGACCCTTTCAGCGGATGGAATCTGCGCTCAAGGATACCCTCTATCGGGGCCGCAGAGTCGATCTGACGCTTGATATTGCGTTCGGCAAGTCCGGGGATCTGGAAATCGAGCTGATCGCTGTCAAAAGCGGGGAAGGTCCGCATCGGGAAGTACTCGAGACGCGCGGCGAGGGGATCCACCATATTCGGTTCCGCGTCGACTCGATCGAGGCACCCATGGAGCGCCTCCGGGGGCTCGGGTTCCACCCGATCTGGGAGCATGAGATGCCCGAGATCGGCGTGGCCTGGGCCTATCTCGAGGGCCCCGCCGACCAAGGCAGTGCCTTGGTCGAATTGCTGCAGATGCCGTCTTGAGAGCCGAGAAACAGAAAGTCCTCTCCGCGCGCACACCACCCTTGCTCAAGTTCGCCGCCGGGACCACCGATCCCGAGAGGCAGGGACTTGTGGCTTCAGGCGGCAAAAAAAGACAAGGATTCGGGTCTCGCCGACATGGCGAATTTAGCCGAGTGATCGGATAGTTTCCGGGGGCATGGGACAACCCCCAACAGATACCGGGTATTCATCTGGCATAGGGTGCCACATAGAGAAAAAACTGGACGGGTAGCAGTCGACACCCGTATGATAGAATTAATACGATTCGGGATCCGACTTCGTGGACCCCGAGACCGCATCATCGCCGAGGGGGGCCATCCAATGAAAATCACCAAACTACTATTTTTACTAGCTTTTATTGGATCCAACTTTGCGGTGGCTCCGGCCCTCGCGCAGAATTACACCAACTTCGAATCGGGGCCTGTCCGGCCGATGGCCCTGACGAATGACGGAAACCGCCTTTTGGTTACCAACATTCCCGATGCCCACCTCGAGGTCTTCGACCTCTCGGCAGGGTTCCCGGTACACGAATGCAGCATCCCGGTAGGTCTCGATCCGGTTGCGGTAGCCGTCCACCCGCAAAACGGTGACGCCTGGGTCGTCAATCACCTCTCCGACAGTGTCAGCATTATCGATTTTGAAGCCAACCCCTCGGCTACGGGCTGCGCCCGCATCGAAGTTGCACGAACGTTGCTGCTCGGTGATGAAGCCCGAGATATCGTCTTTGCGGGACCCAACGGACGATTCGCCTTCGTCACGACAGCCCACAGGGGACAAAATAGTCTGATCGACCCCCAATTCGAGACTGCGGGAATTGGACGCCATGATGTCTGGGTTTTCGATACCCTCCAGACACCAAATACCTTTGCCACCGACCGTGCCCGCATCATCCAGCTCTTCAGCGACACACCGCGAGCCCTTGCGGTGTCTCCTGACGGCCAGACCGTGTATTCCGCCGCCTTTCACTCCGGTAATCAGACAGCCGCGGTTATCGAACCGCTGGTTTGCAATGGCGGGGCGGGAGCAGGCCCGTGTCAGATCGATGGCCGGAACTTGCCCGGTGGACTGCCCGCCCCCAATTTCGACATCGACGGGAATCCGCAACCCGAGGTCGGCCTGATCGTAAAATGGAATGTCCAGTCGGGCCAATGGGAGGACGAGTTGGGCCGTAACTGGAACGACGCGATCGACTTCCAGCTTCCGGACCAAGATGTCTTCGCACTGGATGTCTCCGGAAACTCGCTGAACAGCATTCAGCTGGTGGACGATTTCACCCACGTCGGCACCATCATCTACAACATGGTGACCAACCCTGTCTCGGGCAATATCTACGTCTCCAATACCGAGGCCTTCAACGAGGTTCGGTTTGAGGGATCGGGAGCGAATGGAACCACCGTCCAGGGACACCTCCACGAAAACCGCATCACGGTCATTGATCCGACCAACGGGGCCGTCACGCCATGGGCGCTCAACACCCATATCGATTTCACACAGCTTCCGGCAGACCCCGCCCTGAAATCCCGCAGCCTGGCCACGCCGCTCGAGATGGCCGTATCGGATGACGGATCGACCCTCTATGTCGCCGCCTTCGGATCAGGGAAAGTGGGCGTATTCGACACCAGCGAACTGGAATCGGGGACGTTTGTCCCGGACGAGAATAATCATATCGCGATCACCGGGGGCGGACCGGGAGGATTGGTTCTGGACGAGGCGCGCAATCAGCTCTACGTGCACACCCGATTCGACAACGGCATCTCTCTGGTAGACACCATCTCGGGGACCGAAACGTTCCATATTTCGATGCATAACCCGGAACCGGCCTCTGTTACTCAGGGACGCCGCTTCCTTTATGACGCAAACCAGAGCTCCAACAATGGGGCCAATTCCTGTGGCTCGTGTCACGTATTCGGAGATTTCGACAGTCTGGCCTGGGATCTCGGCCACCCCGGCGAGCACGAGGTTCCGAACCTCAACCCGTTCGAGGTTGGGTCAGCCACACCATTCCATCCGCTGAAGGGGCCGATGACCACCCAATCCCTGCGTGGCATGCAAAACCACGGGCCACTCCACTGGCGCGGCGACAAGAGTCGCGCGGAAGAAGAGCCCAATAGCCGCGCGAACAATACGGGCGCCTTTAACGAGCATGGCGGATTTCTGGAATTCAACCCGGCGTTTGTCGGCCTTCTCGGTCGCAGCTCGCAGCTGACCGCAGTGGAAATGGATTTGTTTGCGACCTTCGCTCTGGGGATTATCTATCCGCCCAACCCGATCATGGATCTGGATCGCGTCCATCGAGGTATCGCCGCGCAAGGCGAGAATCTCTACTTCGGACGGGTCACCGACAGCATTCGTAACTGCGATGGGTGCCATACGCTGGACCGGGCGGCCGGATTCTTCGGCACCGATGGCGACATGACCATCGAGGGCGAAACGCAGGAATTCAAGATCGCCCACCTGCGCAACATGTATCAGAAGGTCGGTTGTTTTGCGGAAGGCGGCAACGAGGTCCGTGGCTTCTGCTACCTGCACGATGGAGCCATCCCCACGATCTTCGATTTTCTCGGAGCCTCGGTATTCGGCCTGACCGTTCAGGAACGTCGCAACCTCGAGGCCATGATGATGGCGTTTGATTCCGAAATGGGACCGATGGTCGGGCAACAGATCACCCTGCGACCAGGGGCGCCTGCGGCTGATCTGGCCCGAGTGAACCTCATGCTGTCCCGTGCGGGCGCCGGCGATTGTGATGTGATTTCCAAAGGCGTGATTCAGGGCAATGGAGCCACCGTCGAAGAACAACGCGGCACCGTCTATCAGCCCGGCAGCAACTCTTTCCTCACCGACCGGGGCTTC
The DNA here is from genome assembly GCA_965658895.1 of Binatia bacterium. Taxonomy (GTDB): domain Bacteria; phylum Desulfobacterota; class Binatia; order UBA12015; family UBA12015; genus UBA12015. The sequence continues at coordinate 41,406 of CBFHUR010000020.1, read as the reverse complement.
ACCTTCCCGGCCAATATCATTTTGGGACTACCGAACAGCTTCAACGTCGAGGTCACCTTCACCTGCGTGCCGGTCGGATCGGGCCAGCGTATGGGGGTGGACCGCGACCTCGACACCTTCCTCGATCAAGATGAGATTGATGCCGGCACCGATCCGGCGAATCCGCTCAGCTTCCCTGGCGGCCCGACGCCGACGCCCGCCCCGACGCCGCAGCCGACGCCGGCTGGCGTCTGCGGTGACGGAATCGTGCAGACTGGGGAACAATGCGACGACGGCGAGCAAAATGGCTCGACCTGCTGTCAGGCAGACTGCCAGTTCAAGGCGGACGGGCCGGCGAGCTGTGATGGCAACGAATGCACCCTCGACACCTGCACAGCGGGTGAATGCAGCTCGGGTGGATGCCGCGACGGCGAAGCCTGTGGGCCGTGTGGCGGGACGTGCTCCACCGCTGGTGGCGGATGCGATTGCGTCCTCTGAGAAAACCCGCCTATCATAAGCGGCGAAGCCGAGAGGCTTCGCCGCGACTCAAATAGTTGGGTCCGGAAAGGGTCCGGAAAAGAGGTCCGCTCATGAAAAAGCGCATTCTGCTCGCCAGTCTGATCGCCATACCGACCTTCCCCCTGCTCGCCTTGGGGAGCGACCTCCCGCAACTCCGAAGCGCCATTGGAGCGAACGTCCGGACCGAAGCGCGACCAGCCACGGGAACGGCTCGGTTTGTACAGGTCGACCAGGGTATCGATCTGGCCCCGCTGCAGGCGCGCAGCGCCTCGGGCACGAGCAAGGCGAACGCCTTTTTCGCTGGCTACGGCAACCTCTTCGGCATTCGAAACGCGGACGAGGAGCTCGAAGAAATCTCGTCGAAGACCGACTTCCTCGGGCATGAGACCGTCGCTTACCGGCAGGTGCATCGCGGGGTTCCGGTCTATGGCAGCAGCCTGCGGGCGCACCTCGACGCCAGCGGGCGGTTGACGATGGTCAATGGCACCTTCGTGCCCGTTCCCGCAGATCTGGGAACGACAGCGGCCCTCGCGCCCGACACCGCTTCGCAACTCGGCCTGCAGGAAATCGCACGGCAGCGTGCCGCCGACCCCGCGCTGTTCAACGCAACCAACCACGGCCTGCGTGTTTTCCCACGCGGCCTGCTCAGCGGAAAAACACCCGAACTCCGATTGGTGTTCGAAATCGAAGTTCAGGCAACCGACGCCAACATTCGCGAGTTCCTCTTTCTCGATGCGCAGAGTGGCGAGCGGGTAGCTCAGATCTCGGGAATTCACGAAGCCCTCAAACGCGAAGTCGGAGAATCCAGTGTCGCCAATCGCGTCTGGAAAGACGGGGACCCCGATCCGATCACCGCTGGTTGGGCCGGAGGGACCACAGCCCAGGTGTCCGCCTGGCAGGACGAGATCGACGGCGCCAAGGAGTCCTATAATCTCTTCGCAAGCATGACCAACGGAGCCTATCGCTCCTTCGACGGTCTGGATTCCACAATGCTGACGGTCAACAATGACCCGAATATCAGCTGTCCCAACGCGACCTGGAATGGCGTATCGACCAATTATTGTGATGGTGTCACCGCGGACGATACGGTCGCGCACGAGTGGGCCCACGGCTACACGCAGAAAACGAATAACCTGATCTACCAGTGGCAGTCGGGAGCGATGAACGAAGCCTACTCCGACATCTGGGGCGAAGTCGTCGATATGCTCAATGGTCGCGGCACCGATACGCCCAACGCCCTGCGGGCGGTCGCCGGCAACCTCTGTTCCGATTTCGGTAACGGCTCTCCCAAGGGCGACAATACGATCCGCTGGCTTTCGGGCGAAGACGATTGGGCATTTGGCGGCGCGATTCGCGATATGTGGCGTCCGGAATGCTACGGCGACCCCGGACGGGTCGGCTCGGCAGACTATTGGTGCCAAACTGGCGATGCGGGCGGCGTCCACATCAATTCAGGCGTACCCAACCATGCCTTCGCCCTGCTCGTGGACGGTGGCCAGTACAATGGTAAAAACATAGCGGCGCTGGGCATCCCCAAAACCTCCCATATCTTCTGGCGCGCAGCGGTTACCTACCTGCAGGCGGCCAGCGACTTTCATGATCTCGCCACGGCGCTGGAAACCTCGTGCACCGATCTGATCGGGACGCCACTTTTCGAACTCACGACAGGTGCCGGCCCCTGGGGCAGCACCGGTCCCGCCATCACTTCTGCGGATTGCCAGGCGGTAACAAACGCGATCGAGGCGACCGAACTGCGCGACGAGACCCCGTGCTCCTTTGCGGCCCTTCTCGACGCGGATGCCCCCGCACTTTGCAGCGGCAACGTACCCAATACGATTTTGCTGCAGGATTGGGAAAGCGGATCCTCCGGCTGGACAGCAACCACGCGTGCCGTCGCCAATCCGTCCACATTTGATGCCCCGGATTGGTCGATCCAATCGAGCCTGCCCGGGAGTCGATCCGGCTCGGCCATGTTTGTTCCCAATGTCGTGGTCGGCAATTGCGGGGCCGACACCGAAGCGGGCGTACTCGTGCTTGAGTCCCCGTCCATCTCCCTACCCGCAGATATCACGACAGCCCGCATCGCCTTTGATCATTGGGTCGCTACCGAGACCGAGTGGGACGGCTCAAACGTGAAGATTTCGGTTAACGGAGGCACCTGGAGCCTGATTCCCGGCTCCGCCTTCAGCTTCAACGCCTACAACTCGACACTGAAGACGAGTGACAACCCGAATACCGGCGAGCCCGCCTTCTCGGGCACCGATGGCGGGTCCAATGGGGGCAGCTGGGGACAATCACAGATCAGCCTGGCGAGCCTCGCCAATCCGGGCGACACCATCGCCTTGCGCTTTGAGCTTGGCACCGACGGCTGTAACGGCATCATCGGTTGGTATGTCGACGATCTGCGGGTCTTTGCCTGCGAAGGGGGCGTTGCCCCCACGCCGACGCCACAGCCGACCGAAACACCGGCACCCACAGAAACGCCCGAGCCCACCGAAACCCCGGCACCGACAGAAACGCCCGGGCCGACCGAGACCCCGGAGCCAAGTCCGAAACCCACAGAAACACCGGCACCCACGCCTGCAGGACTCTGCAGCCAGCCGGAAGCAGCCATTCCGGACGCTGGCGGCAGCTTGTCCGACAGCATCAATCTGCCGCCATCAGGTACAATTGCCGATCTGAACCTGTCGGTTTCGATTACCCATAGCTGGGTCGGCGACCTTCAGGTGACCCTCACTCATGAGGAATCGGGCACCAGCGTGGTCCTCGTAGATCGACCCGGCAACCCGGGTGCGAGCGATTGGGGCTGTGCTGGAAATGATATCGAAGCGCTCCTCGACGACGAAGCCTCCGCGGCCGTCGAGGATGAATGCAGCAATGCGACGCCCACCATCGCGGGCACCTTCGTCCCCAACAACCCCTTGTCCGGATTTGATGGGCAAAACCTGAGCGGCGAGTGGACTCTGGCGGTGAGCGATGCTGCTGCTGGCGATACCGGCACTCTCGACCTGTGGTGTCTGCAACCTACCGAGGCGCCCCCGGCGACGCCGACGCCAACGCCGACGCCTGTCCCGACGCCGACACCGACGGCAACAGCGGAACCCACTCCGGAGCCAGTATGCGGCAACGGCACGGTCGAAGCGGGCGAGCAATGCGATGATGGCTCGGAAAACGGTAACACCTGCTGCCAGAGTGACTGCCAGTTCAAGCCCGACGGGCCGGCCAGCTGCGATGGGAACACCTGCACGATCGACACCTGCACCGCGGGTGAATGCTCGACAGACGGTTGCCAGACCGGCGACGCCTGTGGAGTATGCGGCGGGACTTGCTCGACCGCAGGGGGTTCATGTGAGTGTGCCCTCTGAGGTGCGCGGGCACCTCCCGTCTGATCGGATATAGAGCTTGCTCACGCGCTTTGAGCTTCCTTTTTTCGGCACGATCGCCAGCCACGACCTGCTGGTAGGACTGGCGATCGTGATCTGCGTCGGCCTCGGCCTGCGCTGGACCATTGTGCGTGAGGAACTCCCCGCGGGCCGAGTTCTGGTGGCCATCCTTTTGATGATGGTCATTGTCCTTGCCGGGGGGCGCCTGCATTTCGCCATCACCAAATGGCATTTCTTTGCCGCCGACCCCACAAAGCTCTTTCGCCTGAGCAGCGGCGGCCTGCATGCACCGGGTGCCATCGCCTGCCTCACGATCGGCGGCTGGTTCGTCCTGCGGGCCTTGCACCTGCCGATAGGCCGCTTTGTCGATGGCCTCGCACCAACCGTCGGTATCGGTATCGCCCTGGCCCGTTTTGGCTGCTTTCTCAATGGATGCTGCTACGGGGAGATCTGCGACCTCCCTTGGGGCATCTCGCTGCCTTCGGACAGCTATACCTACCATGCGCAGATCGAAGCCGGTGTTCTGGACCGAGGCGCCCCGCACTCTCATCCCGTCCACCCGCTGCCGCTTTACTTTGCCGGGGTCGGCCTTGTGATCTCGGCGATTCTCCTCTGGAGGCGACCCAAACGGCGCTATGAGGGCGAGCTTGGCGTAATTCTGCTTTTTCTCTTCTCGGCCTCGAGTACGATTCTGGAATTCTGGCGAGCAGAGCACGCCTACCGCATCTATTGGGGCCCTTTCCCCCAGCTCTTCTGGGTCAGCCTTGCCATGACTGTGGCGGCCGGGATCCTCGGATTCCGTCTGTACCGTGCAGCGGTTGCGCGCAGCGACGACGGCACGAGGGCGCGCGGGAACCAGCCTCCCGGATCATCCGGTCCAGACGGTCCAGACAATCCATAGAGAGCGGCCGGATCGTCGGGGCCGCCAGGTCCGGATTTACAAGCGGCTCAAAAATAGATCGCCCAGCAGACCAGCCACAAAAAGCAGTCCAAAGCGTCGATTGTACCAAAAGACAACGGCTACGAAATAGAGCGGCCAGATGCCCGGCGGCAATTCCTCTGGCTCTTCTGCGGGTCGGGGCTGGGCGTAGATCTCGCGCACGCGGCGGATGGAAGGCAAAGCGAGAAAGCATAGCAGCATCGGCCACTGGAAATATCCTGTGAGAACCAGACCGCCCACGATCAGATATTGCAGAAGCAGCATGCCGACAACCGCATGGCGTGACTGACGCTCCCCCAGAATGACCGGAAGCGTGCGAATCCCCTTGGCCTCATCGAGATCCAGTTTGTCGATATGTTTCCCGAACAGGACAGCTGTCGGCCCCAGGCCGTAGGCCACGCTGGCCCATGCGACATCCGAACTCCAGTGGCCGGTCACCACATAATACGTGCCCCCCACCATCAGAGGACCCCAAACGGCAAGGACCGCGGGCTCACCGAGCCCGATGTACTTGAGCGGCCACGTATAGAAGAGAACAAAGAAGGCGCCGGCGGCCAGAAGCCACAGAACCCCTTCGCCCCGGGTGAAAACCAGCCAGACGCCCATCAGCAGCGCCAGTCCACCTGTGACGGCGGCATAGAGGATCAGAGCCCGCACCGAGAGAAATCCCGCCTGGACGGTCTGGGGGCCATATTGCGTCCGAAAATAATTTCCTTCGTCCACGCCCTTCCAATAGTCCGTCAGGTCGTTGACGAGATTATTGGTCGCGTGGGCAAGGCATAGGCCAAGCATACATAAGAGAAAGGGCTCCCACGAAAATTGCCCGACCTTGGCTGCCAGAAGCCCACCAAAAGCTGCCGAAACGGCCGTCATCACCAGAACGGCTGCACGTGAGGCGATCAACCAACGCGAGACCAGATCCAGAGCATCCCACTCGGCCTTGTCGATCCGGGGCATGACCGTCAAAGCCTGCCCCCACATTTTGAAGTTCGGCATTCCTTGCCCTCCGATCTCAGCCTTCCAGTTGTTCCTGTGCCTGCAGGTCGGCCTTCAGGGTCCGTGCGGAAAGCATATAATGCCACGTCGACCACAGAGCCCCGATCATGGTCGTCCAGAGCAGCGCGTAACGCACGCTTTCCACCCCATAATCCGGCGCCAGCATGTCGGATAACCAACCGACAAATTGCGGCCCCAGACCCAGGCCGATGAGGTTCAGAATCAACAAGAGCACGGCCGACGCTTGCGAACGCCACCGTGCGGGCACCATCGTCTGGGTCAGCGCAAATGTCGGCCCGAGGTACGTGCTGCCCAGCAAGGCTGGCAGCAAGCTCCAGCCCACCGCGACCCAGGCGCCGTCGGCCATGTAAAAAAGGTACATGAAGGGAACGCTCAGGCCCGTCGTGAGCGCGGGAAACCACGTATACCAACGCACATCACGACTCGAGAGCCGATCCGTAATCACGCCTCCCAGATAGGTGCCCGCGACACCGGCCGTCAACGACACTCCCGCCAGCACATAACCAAGCTCGGAGCGAGAAAATGCATGCACTCGCTCGAGGAAAGCCGGGTTGAAGGATCCTGCGCCGTAGCCGATAAATGCGTGCAGCGCTCCGGCGAAAGCCAGATGCAGAAACGAGCGGCGGGCGACCAGGAAGCGAGCGACATCCCCGATCGGTTCGCGCCGAACCGGCTCTCGCTGCGCTTCCCAATACCCGCGGGTCGGGTTCTTCAGGGTGAGGCGAACGATCGCCGCAAGAAAAATCCCCGGAAAACCCACCACGAAAAAAGCAGCTCGCCAGCTGACGTTCTCGGCAACCCAGCCGCCCGTTGCGTACCCGATGGCACTCCCGATCGGAATGCCCAGCGCGTATATGGCCAGCGCGGTCGCCCGCTTGGAGACCGGAAAGAAATCGGCCAACATCGAGTGTGCCGGAGGACTACAACCGGCTTCGCCAACGCCGACCCCAACGCGCGCCAAGGCCAGCATCGTAAACGAGCGCGCAAAACCCTGAAGTGCCGTCATCGCGCTCCAGAAAAACAACGCCAGAGCAATCAGGTTCCGACGCGAACCGCGATCCGACCAGCGGGCAATCGGAATCCCCAGGGTCGAATAGAAGATGGCAAAGGAAGTTCCCGAGAAAAAACCCAACTGCGTATCACTCAGGTTGAGATCTTCCTTGATCGATTGCAGCAGGATCGCCACGATTTGCCGATCGATGAAGTTGAAGATGTAGACAATCAGCAGGAGAGCAAGCGCATACTGGGTATAGGCCTTGGAAAATTCTCCCGCGTGCTCGTCTCTGGATTCCTCCGCCATCGGGAGCAATCCTTCAGCAACTCGCCTCCGAGTTCAAACAGGAAGAGCCGAGAACATCAAAAAAGCGTCCGAACGGGCCCATGCTCCGCGCGCGGCCTGCCTGACGCTCGCCCTTTGCTGACGAACACCGCGATGCGATGCCATTGCTTCAGGTGCGGGATTGCCGCCAATACTTCCGCTCGAGGGTATCTTCCTGATCAAGGAAATTGAAAATCCTGCGGATGTAGCGAAAGGCGCCGCCGTAACGAGCGAACTCGTCGGGATGAATCAGGACCGCCTCGACGGGCCGACGGTCTTCCATCGTTTTGGCCACCCGCAGAATACAGGTATGGCAAGGAGCCTGGATGCGCCCGCGCTCGATCAAATAGGTCACATAAGCTGCGGTTTGGACCTTATGTGAAACCCCGATGGACTTGGAGGTCTTCAGGTCGATCAGGACAGGAACGCGCATCATGGGATCGATCTCGCCACTGGGAGGCCGGTTCCAATGACTCGCGGCCGCCATGCGAGCCAGATTGGCGGTGCCGAAAGCATCGGCGGTTCCCGCGGACCAAAGATGTTGGTCCTCACTCCAGAGGCGCTCTTCCACCCCCTGGGGGTCAGGCTGAAAATCCACGTCCTCCAACCAGTCGATCGCCAACTGCCCTGCCCGCGCGATCAATTCCGGATCAAAACCCGCCGCAACGGCCTTTTCCATCGAGACATCTTCCTGGGGAGAGTCTCCCAAACGCGCCAGAAGATAATTCTCGACCAGACCATGCACTGCGGTCCCGAAGACGCCGGCTGATTTTTTCTCGACTTCGCAATAAGGCTCGGGAGCCAGACGCTGCTCGAAACGCGCCACCAATGCCGCACTGGTTTCCGGATCCATTTCTTCGGAGAGAAGATCCGAGAGTTCTGCGAGCATTGTCTTGCGCTCCAGATTCCCCGCCCATTTTGTAAGAAACGGCTTGCCGATCCCCTTGTCGATCACCGATGTCGTTCGCGGCATGGGCCGATCCGATCCATCGAGGCGGTAATGGTCCGCGTCCGGGTTGGGAAGGCGCGGGATTCTGGGGTTATCCGACAAGGGCATGATCGGTCTCTCTATCGAAACGGCTCCGCCGATGCGACCGCTGGCATTCCGTGCGCCGGCGCGCTTTGAATAGGGGTGTGGATCCCTGCACCCCCATCGAGGAGGAAGAAATCGTCCGCGCAGAAGGAACTCTGGGGAGTTTCGTTGGGGCGGCCCGGGACGAGGTCGTCCACGGCACCTATCGACGCGAGGGGACTTGGGCACCAGAGCTTCTCGACCTTCTCGCTACCGATCTGCTGGCCGCCGGAGGAACGCTTCTCGATATCGGCGCCAATATCGGGCTGGTCGCCGTTCCGGCAACCGAGAAATGCCCGATTCGGACCTTCGCCTTTGAGCCTGATCCGAGAAATGCCGAGCTTTTGGCCCGCAATATACGCCTGCACGGACTCGAGGAGCGCATCGAGATCCATGCAAAGGCATTATGGTCCGAGGCGGGATCCCTCCGCCTCAGACGAGACCCGCGGAACCACGGCGACCAGCGACTTCTGCCACAAGGCACGTCCGATGCGGCGCATCGGCAAGTGCCCCTGGCGCGACTCGACAGCTTGGTCCAAGCCGAAGGACTCGCCGGGCCCGTCGTGGCCAAGATCGATACCCAAGGTGCCGAAGTGGACGTTCTGCAGGGAGCCGGCAGTCTGCTCGACCGCATCGATTACGCGATTGTCGAGGTCTGGCCCGCGGGCCTGAGAAGATTGAACCGAGACCTCGGCGAGCTGGTCGAAATCCTCGCCGATTCTTTCGGCTGGGGGCGGCTGCTTCTCGAGGGAGAGGACATCTGGCCGCTGAACGAACTCCGCGGGGAGTTCGATCGCCTCAACGCGGTTACGACCCTCGAGGACGAGAATACCTTTTTTGATATTCTGGTCGGCCGCCACTCGACGGCAGGCCGCTAGGCGAAAACTTCTCCAAAGAGTGCCTGCATCGAAGCAAAGGATTTCTGGTCCGCAGCAGCATCGTAACCGAGCGGCATTCCGAACGAAGCCGCCTTGGCATCCGCCTCCGGATTGCTGAAACCATGCAAGGCCTCCGGATAGGCTTCGAATCGATAATCCGCCTCGGCATCCTGCATTTCCCGGGCAAGATTTTCGATATCCTCTTGCGGGACCAATGCGTCAGCCGCGCCGTGGCAGACCAGAACGCGGGCCTGCACCTCGCCCTTGCCGGGCTTGTGGAAAGATCCCAGGGAGCCATGGAAGCTGACAACCGCGCGCAGCGGCATACCGATGCGGGCGGCGTGCAAAACGATGGCTCCGCCGAAACAATAGCCCATGGCGGCGATTTTTGCGGCGTCGACCTCCGGGTCCGCTGCGAGAAGATCGAGGGCTGCCTGCAAGCGTTGCTCTCCGATGCTGATATCGCCGAGGACAGAACCCATCAATTCCGTTGCCGCGGCCGGATCAACCCCGGTCTGCCCCTCCCCGTACATATCCACGGCCAGCGCGACATAACCCAGTTCGGCCATCTGACGAGCGCGGCCGCGGATGTAGTCATTCAAACCCCACCATTCGTGAACCACCAGGACCGCCGGTCGGGGCGTATCGCCCTCGGGCCGTGCCAGAAAACCTCGGCAGGTGGTGTCGCCGGCGATATAGGAAATTTCCTCTTCTCGAATTGCCATGAGGTCTTAATACGCAAGGGGCGCGGCCGCTTCAATCCAGATGAGCGGCAAAAAATTCCCCCACCCGCGCCAGCGCCTGATCCGCCTCCGGGACCGGCAACCCATGCCATCCGTGAATCATCTCGGGGCAAATCTCGACGGTGGCATCCACCCCGGCCTGCTCGGCCCTCTCGGCGAGACCTCGTGCATCATCACGCACCAGATCCGCCCCACCAGCCTGCAAAAACAACGGTGGCAGACCGGTCAGGTCCGCGTAGAGAGGTGAAGCCAGGGGATGGCGCAAATCCCCACCCGCGCCAACATAATCGCGCCCTCGTGCACGCAGCCAATCGGCACTCAGAAAGGGCTCATCGGGCCCCTGGGCGGATGCGCCCCGGGCCTCCAGATCAAACCATCCCGAGAGCGTGGCCGCGCAGGCCGGCATCGGATCCCCTGCGTCCCGAAGCATGGTCAGGGCAGCAATCACCAACGCACCACCACAGGAATCCCCGATCAGGGCAATTTTCCCGGGGGAAACGCCGTGCTCGAGAAGGCCCCGATAGGCCTGCGCACAATCCTTGACCGCGGCAGGGCACGGATACTCCGGTGCGAGACGATAGCCGATCTCGAGCACGGGCAAGCCCGTCTGCCGGGAGATACGGGCGCCGTAAAAAAGATAATCCGAGAGATCGCACGAGATGAACGCCCCGCCATGAAACTGCAGGATCACTGCATCCCGCGCCATGGCCTCCGGGCTACCGATTTTCGCGGCAGGAACACCCAGCAAATCCAGTCCTTCCACCACCATATCGTCGCCGAAAGGATGACCATGCAGTTCGGCCATTTTCTCGCGAACCTCAGCAACTGAATCGGTTGAATCAGCGAGCCCCGTCTTCAGGACCGCCCGCATTTTCTGGTACTCGGGGGAAACAGCCATACCTCGCCTTAGGCTGCGCCGATCAGAAAATCCACTCGGATCATCGTCCGCCCGCTTGGCCTCTGGACCGATTCATATTAACCTTTCTCCTCGAAACGACCGTCATTTTCATGAAGATCGACTCCAAAACCACCCAACCGACGCAGATGCCTCGGGCCTCCCTGCGCGGCTTAGAAAGAGCGATCGTGCCCTTCCACGAGAAGCTCAATCAAACAGCTCTGGGCCAACGCGGGATTGCCTTTTGGCAGAAATACGCGGCCGGGCAGTTTGTGCGCTGGCTCACCCGAGAGCGCTGGCGGATCCAGGGCCTGGAGCGCATCCAAGCGGCTCCGCCCAAGCGGGGCACCATTCTGGTCTCCAACCACCGCTCGTTTTTCGATATGTTCGTGACGCTCAGCGTCCTCTTTGTCGAGTATGGGATGTACCGGAACCTGTTCTTCCCGGTACGCTCCACGTTTTTCTACACCAACCCGCTGGGGCCGATCGTCTCGGGGTTGTTCTCGGGCTTCTCGATGTGGCCGCCGGTTTTTCGCGACTCACGGCGAACCACATTGAACCCGATCGGGGTCCGCCAGCTTCTGGAAGTTCTCGAACAACCGGGTTCCTGTATCGGGGTTCACCCCGAAGGACGTCGGCACTCGGATGCAGATCCATCGGTCTTTCTGCCGGCCAAGCCGGGCATCGGGCATATGGTGCACGACACCCATCCCGATACGATGATCGTTCCCATGTTCATCGAGGGCTTGAACAATGACTTCATGGATCAGGTCTGGATGCGCGTCCTTCCTGCCCGGCGGCGGAACGCCACCCCGATCCGCTGGGTCTTCGGCGACCCGATGCGTGCCGGCGACTTGTGCGAAAAGGGCGATGCACAAGCCATCGCCGACTACATTCTGCACGAGAAGATCGCGGAACTGGCATCTGAGGCCGAGACCGGTGACCAGACAACGGCCCACCGTCAGGCCTCCGCAGGCGGCTGATCTCCCACGGGTGCACTTTCCGTGCGCAATTCCTAGACTGGGAATATGCGATACTCCGGAAAAATCGTCGGCTGGCATCACCTTCCCTTCGGCAAACACGTTGAGGACGTCGAAGACCTTGCCGTCCAGGCGGTACAAGGGGCCTTGCGGCATGCGGGCATCGCCGCCCATGAGGTCGATGCGATCTATGCCGGGCAATTCAATGAGGGCTTCAGCCCGCAGGGATTCCCCGCCTCGTTGGCGCTGCAGGCCGATGAGCAACTTCGCTTCACCCCGGCCACCCGGGTCGAGAATGCCTGTGCGACCGGTTCGGCTGCCGTACAACAGGGACTGCAGGCGATCGAGTCCGGTAGCGCCCGCACCGTATTGGTCGTGGGCTTTGAGAAAATGTCCGGTGTTTCCGGGCGAGAGGTCGGCGAGATCTTGCTGCGAGCCAGCTATGTCCGTGAAGAGGCCCAGATCCCTGGTGGATTTGCCGGCGTTTTCGGTAAAATCGCCGAACAATATTTCACGCGCTTCGGCGATCAGACCGAGGCCCTTGCGCGCATTGCCTGCAAGGGGCATCGCAACGGCGCCAAAAACCCCCTCGCCCATCTGCGCCGCGAACTACCACTCGAGTTCTGCCTGGAGCCCTCCGACAAGAACCCGCGCGTCGCTGGTCCGCTGAAACGGACCGATTGCTCGCCGGTCTCCGATGGCGCCGCGGCCCTCATCCTGCAAGCGCCGGAGGCAGCCTCCGGAAAAGATCGACAGATCGGGTTCCGTGCCGCCGTCCACGTGCAGGATTTTCTTCCGATGAGCCGCCGTAATATCGTCGAATTCGAAGGCTGCCGGGAGGCATGGGATCGGGCGCATCGGGTCGCCGGAACAAAACTGGAAGAGCTCTCGCTGGTCGAGACGCATGATTGTTTTACGATCGCCGAACTGATCGAAATGGAGGCCATGGGACTCGCGCCCCTTGGACAGGCCGGCAACTTGATCAAGGAAGGACAGACCGAAATCGGAGGACGTCTGCCAATCAACCCCTCCGGCGGACTCAAGGCCAAGGGCCACCCCATCGGAGCCACGGGGGTATCGATGCATATTCTTGCCGCCGAGCAGCTCTGCGGGGAAGCCGGCGAACTTCAGGTCAACAACCCGAAACTCGCCGGCGTCTTCAATATGGGCGGGGCGGCCGTGGCCAATTACGTAAGCATTCTCGAACGTGAGGGTTGAGCGCGGGTAGCACTCAATCCTTGGGGCGCTCGCTGGCCTTGAGGCGCTTCTGGTCGGTGGCCTTGAACTCCGTCACGATCCGCTCGTTGTAGAGCAGCGGCACATAAATGGTGAGGTCCGAGGTCCCCTTGGCGATGATCGAAGTCCCGTTCAAGTCCTCGAAACCCAGCTGGAGCGACAGGGCTTTCAAACCGAACGGATACTTGGCCAGGCCACCTTCCGCCCGAAGGACCTGCAGAGAGTCAACCGCAAAATACATCGCGCCCTCGAAGTGACGCGCCGTTTTCTCTCTGGCGATAATCTTGAGCTTGTAGGCTCGGGCCCCGTCAATCGTGGCCTCGCCATCGAGAAGGATCTGATAATTTTTCTTGCCGTCGGGCCCGAAGATCCTCAGCATCGGGTCGCCTTGCAGGTCGGGCTCGCAATCCTCCAACGAGGTCTTTTTGCCGTCGAGACGGCATCCCAGAATCTTCATCTGTTGCTTCTGCTCGATGAAATCCCAGACCTCGGCCTCGATCTCCCAGAGCTTGCGCAGCGAGCCGTCGTCGGGATCGAGAACCTTGCGAACGATCTGTCGACGACTGTAGGTGCCGGGGTATTCGTCCTCCTGCGTCGCGACACGTCGGCTGATTTTTTCGACGATCTCGTCGGCTCCCATCGCGGGTGCCGACGGCGCGGCAATCGCCACCCCCGAGGCCCCCAGCAACAAAAGCGCGGCCGAGCAGAGCGCGCCGAAACGCGCCGCTCGCAGGAGACCCCTCACGAGGTCATGTCCATGATTTTCTGATCGAGCTCTTTCTGCGCATCGTTTTTGGGCGGCTGCGGCGTCATGATTTTGGTCATGTCCCCGTCCACCTTGATCCTGCCGGACATGAAGGCCTGCATGGCGGCCGCCTGGTTCTGATCCACCACCAAAGCCCGCGCCGTGTCGTAGTCGGTGGTGACGGTAACATCCGCACCTTCGACATGACCCTTGCCCATCTTCCCCGCACCCTCGCTGGAATCGAGGTGGAAATGCAGAATCTCATCGCCAAACGGCATTCCCTTGACGATCTGATTCATTTTCATACGGACCGCAGGCGCTGGCAGCTGGCCATCGTATTCTTCCTGCAGGGCGATCACGGCATCCAGCCAGGCTTCGCTTAAAAACGGATTCTTGCTCATGGAACGATACTCCCGATGTCTTTCAGATTGTTTTCGTCGAGACCGCAGGCGCGGCTCGGATTCTCTCGTACGCTGCTATCGAAAGCCACTCAGGTCAAGTCGGCACCCACCGGGGGAGGACGACCCCGTCCTGAGCGGGGCCAAAGGCCACCGAAACCGACATCCCGATCGCCAAACGGTCCTCGGGAACCGAATTCAGTTCCGCTGACGGATCGGCAACCAGATTACCGACAAAGCGAATGCGGGGATCTTCGGCCAGCTCAACGACGATCACGTTATAGGGAGCCACCGCGGCATACGCGGGCAGCAAGGGCGGATGCGGGCGCACGTAGGACCAAAGTTGGCCCCGGCCCGACGTGACATGCCATACGGCGTCCAGAGAGAGGCAGGCCGGGCACATGGGCCTCGGTGGCATTCGCCAGAGCCCGCAGTCCGCACAGGCCTGCACGCGGAGCTCTCCGGCCGCAGTGCCCTCCCAGAAGGGCGCGCTGGCGGGGTCAGCGGTATCGGGCAGAAGAAAGGAGGTTTCCATGGCTCAGTTCCTCAGAAGCAAGGCGCTGGTAGGCACGCCTTCTCCGCTGGTCACCAGGCAGACATCGGCATTCTCGACCTGCGCGGTCGAGGTACCGCGCATCTGACGAACACCCTCGAGAATCAGATTGAAGCCATGAACGTAGGCCTCGGACATGCCACCGCCGGAGGTATTGGTGGGAAGACGCCCGTGGGGCCACTCCAAACCACCATCTTCGGTAAACGCCGCCCCTTCCCCCCGGCCACAAAACCCGTAGCCCTCGAGCGACAGCGGAATCAGTGGACTGAAGGCGTCATAGATCTGGGCCACTTTCACGTCCGCGGGCCCAAAATCCGATGCAGACCATAATTTGCGAGCGGTCGCCCAGGCCGGCCCGCGCAGCGGGTCCTCGCAGAAAAAGTTGGTCATCACCTGATGCTGAGGCGGCAATCCCTGCGCGGCGGCGTGAATCCACACAGGTTTCGATCGCCGATCGCGGGCCCGCTCGGCGCTGGTAATCACGACCGCCAGAGCCCCATCGGTCTCCAGACAATTATCAAAGAGACAGAGCGGTTCGGAAATCCAACGAGCCTGCATATAGGCCTCGCGGGTCAGCTCCCGGGCATGCATCATCGCATGCGGATTGCGATTCGCATGGCCCCGGAAGGCCAGCGCCACATTGGCGAAATGATCCCGTGTCGCTCCGGTCTCATGCATGTAGCGCCGCGCCAGCATCGCGATCTCATCCACGGGCCGAAGCAACCCGAAGGGGCGGCTCCATGCCTGAAAACCCTCGATTCTCTGCGCGACCTGCGCCCAGGGACGACTCCCCGCGGCCGCGCGCTTGCGCGCACGCCAGGCAACCGCCGTGGTACATTGACCGGTGGCCACCGCCATCGCCGCATGAGCGATCACGCCACAACCGGCGCCGCCGCCGTAGCCCACCTGCCCGAAGTAATGAATTTCCCCAAATCCGAGATTCCGGGCGACCTCGACTTCGCGGCCATCTTCCATCGAAAACAGCGAAAGGCCATCGACCTCGGCAGGAGTCACGCCCGCATCATCCAGTGCGTCGCGAATCGCCTGACAGGCCAGGGAGAGCTCGGAATCCTCCAGACCCTTGCCAAAAGTGGTCTGGCCGATGCCGACGATTGCCGTCTGGTCTCGAATCCCGGATCCCATCAGGATCTCTCATACCAGTTCGCCCCGCTTCGGAGGAAACTGAATCGTGGATCATTTGCCATACAGGAACCCCCGGGGAATGATCGCTGCGAGAGGATACCCAAATGGCAGACAAGCGGAATTTTGGACCGAAGAGTACCACCGAGGAGGTACTGGCCGGCATCGACCTGAGCGGGAAAACGGCCCTGGTAACCGGGGCCTCCGGCGGACTCGGCGCCGAAACCGGGCGCGCGCTGGCCGCCGCCGGAGCACGCGTGTTGCTGACAGCCCGCGATCGGGAACGTGGCGAGAAAGTGGCCCGGGCCATCCGGGACGAGAGCCCCGGGGCCGCAGTCGAGGTGCTGGATCTGGAACTGGGGTCCTTTGCCAGCGTCCGCAGCTGTGCCGAGGGGATCCTCGCGCGGGAGGAGCCGGTTGATTTGCTGATCAACAACGCCGGCATCATGGGTTGTCCTCTGCAGCGGACTGTCGAGGGGCATGAAATGCAATTCGGCACCTGTCACGTCGGCCACTTTCTGTTGACCACATCCCTGTTGCCCGCGCTGCACCGCAGCCGGTCGGCGCGCGTCATCAATCTGACCTCGGCGGGACATTTCTTTGGAGGCTTCGACCTCGCAGATCCGGATTTTCGCACTCGACCTTATGATAAATGGCTTGGCTACGGTCAGGCCAAAACTGCCAACATCCTGTTTACCGTGGCCATGGAAGCCCGGTTCGCCGCCGACGGGATCCACTCCCTTGCCGTCCACCCCGGAGCCATTGCGACCGACCTCGGCCGCCATCTGGAACCCGCCGACCTCGAGTTGCTGATGGGCGGCAACGACGGCAAGGGGTTCGAATTCAAATCCGTTCCGGCAGGGGCCGCCACCACATGCTGGGCGGCCTCGGCACCCGAACTCGATGGAGTGGGCGGTCGCTACCTGCTCGATTGCCGGGTGGCCGAGATCAGCGAAGACCCGACCGTCGGAGTCGCCGCCTTCGCGATGGACGCCGACCAGGCCGAGCAGCTTTGGGCCCTGTCGGAAGCCATCTGCGGAACGCGACTTTCCTGATCTAGTCGCAAAGGCCCATGGCCCGGAGCTCGACGGCCGCCTGCTCTTTCCAACCACGGTTCGCCCGCGGACTCGCCGGACTGGGGTGCAGGACCGTCTCGATCCGTGGGCCGTCGTCCCCGAGCGTCCGGCGGGCGCGGTCGGCGGCAAAGGCGCCCACCCCGACCAGGATTTCGGGTTCCAGAATATCGACCAGCTTGCGCAGGTGGCGATCGCAGGCCGCGTAAATCGGGTCCCGCTCCGTTGCGGGCAATTTGTCGGGCGTTCGGTTCCGGCCGGTTTCTTCCACGAAGAGCAGCGGGCAGTAATTCACCACAAAATGTTGGGCGAAAAACCGCTCGGGTGTCCCCCAATGTTCCGCAATCGCGCCCCAGAGCCTTGCCCCGCTGACTTCGGATCGGGTGCAGGCAAAACCGGTGACCGGTCGCTTGGGGTGCTCTGCGGGCGGGCGTTGGATCGGAGCTTCAATGCCCATCCAGTCGCGAACCATGGCCACCTCACCAAACGGGACCCCGGTCTGGGCCATGCCGAAAGGCCCCGGATTCATACCCAGAAAGAGAGTTTTTTTGCGCGTCGTGGCAAACCTCTCGACATAAATTCGGTGCGCGGCGCGGGCATAATCGATCGGGTTGTAGACGAACGCCACCGGGGCTGCGAAACGCAGATCCCGCATATCGCGCGACAACGCGCGCCCGGCATTCCAAACCTGACGAGCGATCGGCCTATCGGTACTCACCCCGCTGCGAGGACTTTCTGCACGGCGGCCACAACTTCGTCATGAAAACCACCACTGGTGGCGATCACACCCTTGTTGGCCCGCAACGTCCGGCCCTGGCCAAAATCGAGAGGTGCCCCGGTAGTATCGGTGACACGCCCCCCGGCAGCCTCTACCACCGCAAGACCTGCCGCATGATCCCAGATCTTTTCTTCATAGTCCGCGCGTGTCGGCAGGCGCAGGTAGATCGATGCATCACCGCGCGCGACCGCTGCATATTTGCATTGACTGTCGATGCGATAGGGCTCGGTGGTAATGCCCAACGCGGCCGCGATCTGCGCGGAGGCCGAATGGTCGGAGTGACCGGATTCGACAGACTCGCAAAAACGGGCCTCGGCCAGAGTGGCCGGCGAAGCCACCCGGACGACCTCGCCATCGATGCCCTCGCCATCGAGCTCATGGACCTGAGCCCCCTGCCCCGAAACGCCACTGAACAAGGCGCCCGTGCCGCGCGGACCCGGCAGATTCGGACAGCCCAGCACGCCGAGCACGACCTTCCCCTTCTCGATCAGGCCGAGCGCTACGGCATATTGCTCCCCGCGCAGAAACCCCTTGGTGCCGTCGATCGGATCGATCGTCCAATAGCGATCGGTATCGGCCTTGGCGTTACCGCGATCGATCCAGCCGAGCACTTCGTCTTCTTCGGGCTCGTAGCCGAGCTCATCGGCCGCGGCTTCCACGACCGCCTGGCGCAATTCTGCGACATCATCGCCCCGCAGATCGTCGGAGCCTTCTTCGCCCACGACCAGATCGTCAGGAAAAAACTGCTGCAACTGCTCGCAAACAATCGCCTGAGAGGCAAAGTCCGCGACCGTCACCGGACTCTTGTCCTTTTTCTCCAGGGTATCCGCGGTTACCAATCGTTGCTGCACCGCGCGACAAATACTGGAGGCCGCTCGCACCGCCTCAATCGCGGCTGTCAGATCCCGTTCACGTTCCGCCATGGTCATCCTCTCTTCCATCCAAAGTTCTTCCACCAACAACCGCGTCAGCCTGCAAGCATAGGAGCCGTACCTTGCCCTTGGCAATCAATCGACCCTCATCGTCCCGCGACTCAGCCTCCCAGAGCTGAGATTGCCGGCCGCGCGTGATCGGGGTTGCGGTCACGGTCACCTTGCCGGATCGGACGGCTCGAATGAAGCTTGTATGGTTCTCGAGTCCGACCACGCCGTGAGCACTCCCGCGCTCGCGCGAGGACAAACCTGCCCCGATCGAGCAGACCGTTTCGACCGCGCTGCAATGAACGCCTCCATGGACAATGCCATAGGGCTGGTGATGCCGCTCGTCGACAACGTACTCGCCGACAACCTTTTCTCCGGACATTTCCACGATCCGGAAACCCATCTGCTTGTCCCAGTTTGAGGGAAAACCCTCAGGAATCTTGATTTCGCCTTCCACCATACCTCTGGACGTAGTACGCGAACGCATTGTGATCCACCCCGGGGCGTGGTTGACGGTAAGCACGAAGGAGCAACTCAGAATATGTCCGAAACGCGTTTCGATATCCTCGGCATCGGCAATGCCATTGTCGACGTCCTGACCAATGCCGGCGAAGACTTTCTTGCCGACCGCAAGCTCGACAAGGGCTCCATGCGGATCATCGACTCCGAGGAGGCCGAAACCCTCTATGCCGACATGGGCTCCGGCGTGGAGGCCTCGGGTGGTTCGGCCGGCAACACCATTGCCGGTGTTTCGTCTCTGGGCAGTCGCGGCGCGTTCATCGGCAAAGTCCATCAGGACCAGCTCGGCGAGACCTTCGCCCATGACATCCGAGCCCTCGGCGTTCATTTCGAGACGACCATGGCAACCAGTGGCCCGCCGACAGCCCGCTGCCTGATTCTGGTCACCCCGGATGCGCAGCGGACCATGAACACCTATCTCGGCGCCTGCGTCACGCTGACCGAGCGCGACGTGGATGAGGAAATCGTCCGGGCATCGGCCATCACCTACCTCGAGGGGTACCTGTGGGATCCGCCCGAGGCGAAAGCAGCCTTCCGCAAGGCGATGAGCCTTGCACACGACTCCAACCGGCAAGTTGCGCTGACCCTGTCGGATGCCTTCTGTGTGGATCGCTACCGCGAGGAATTCTGCAATCTGGTCGCCGACGAAGCCGACATCCTCTTTGCCAACGAGGCCGAGATCATCTCGCTCTACAAGGCGGCCAGCTTCGACGAGGCCTTGCGGCAGGTGAAGGCCAGCGGCACGCTCGCCGCCCTCACCCGCGGCGAGCGTGGCAGCGTCGTGGTCTCGGGAAGCGACGTGCACGAAATCGCATGCGAGCCCGTCGAGAAGGTTGTCGACACGACCGGCGCCGGCGATCAATTCGCAGCCGGCTTCCTCCATGGTCTGACCCAAGGTCGTGATCTGGCCTCCTGCGGGCGCCTTGGCAGTCTGGCGGCCGCCGAGATCATTTCGCATTACGGGGCGCGACCCGAGACCTCTTTGGCAGAACTGGCGCGGGCAAAAGGGCTCTAGTCGCGACATGGGAGAACCCGCCGATACCTGGCGCCAGGCGATCGCGGCCTGCCTGGATGCCGCCGGGAGCGAAGTCGTCGGACGCCTCCACGCCATTGAGCTGGCAGCCCGCTACCAGGAACTCACGTCCGAGGAACGCCAGCAATTTCTCACGCTGCTGGCCGACGAATTCGGTCCGGCTCCCGACGCCATCGCCACGGCCATCGAGAACTGGGAGAGCGTGCGCGACACCGGAGCCCGGATCGATGCACAACGCCAACTCCGGCGTGCCCTGCGCCCGCCCTACCGGCGCCTTTTCACCCAATTCCATGCCGTACCGGATCGCGCCAAATTTCTGGTCGATCTGCGTGCCGACCTGCTGGCCATCGTCTCACGCAGCCCACAACTTCAGGCGTTGGATGACGCGCTGGTCTTTGTTCTGCGATCGTTCTTCGATTTCGGCTTTCTGAAGCTGGAGCAAATCACCTGGAACTCGTCGGCCGCCCTGCTCGAAAAGCTGGTGGCCTATGAAGCCGTCCATGCCATCCGCTCGCTCGAGGATCTGCGCAATCGACTGGATTCCGACCGGCGCTGCTATGCCCTCTTCCACCCCTCGATGCCCGGGGAGCCGCTGGCTTTTGTCGAAGTCGCCCTGGTAGGTGGGCTGGCCAACTCGATTCAGGGACTTCTGGATGAAAAGGCCCCTGTCGGGGACCCTCATGCCGCAGATACCGCCATTTTCTACTCGATTTCGAGCCCCCAGAGGGGTCTGCGCGGCATCAGCTTCGGCGAATATCTGATCCGGGGCGCCGCCCGCCGCCTGCGCCAGGATCTCCCCCAGCTCGAAACGTTTGCCACGCTCTCCCCGATCCCCGGCTTTCGCGTCTGGCTGGAGAATCGACTCGCGCGCGATGGCGACGATTTCGTTCCTCGGAACGATCCGGTGCGCAAACGACTGCAGGAGATCCTCGAAGATCGCGAATCCCTTCGGAATGCGGGGAGCGAGGCCGCGCTGGCCTCGACACTCGAGAAACTCTGCGCCCGCTACTTCCATGCCACCCGGGCCGATGGAACCCCGATCGATCCGGTCGCACGGTTTCACCTGCGCAATGGCGCTCGCATCGAGGCCATCCACGCGCATGCAGACACCTCGCATAAGGGACTGCGGCAATCGCTGGGGCTGATGGTGAATTATCGCTATGTGCCCGAAACCCTGGAGTCCAACCAGGCAACCTACGAAACCGAACAGGCCATCCACGCCGCCGCCGCAGTACGCTCGATGCTCGATTAGTTGCGCGGTTTGCGCTTTTTCTGGAGTGACGGCTTGCGGCCCGCCCCGGCAAAGACCAGCCCCTTTTCCCGACAGGCCTGACGAAAGCGATCCGGCGGCCGGCACTCCACGAGCGCAGGCTTCCCGGTCGCTGGATGTTGAAAACCCAGACGCCAGGCATGCAGCAGGATCTCCCGGTCGGCCTGACGACCGGCGGAGGCTCGACCATCGGGCTCGCGCCGCGCATAGACGAGATCCCCCAACAAAGGGGCCCCGAGCGATGAGAGATGCGCCCGGATCTGGTGCAGCCGCCCGGTCTCGATCCGGCATTCCACCAGAGCGACCCCTCCGCGGCCACGGGAACGGACGCGATAATGGGTCACCGCGGGGCTGCCGTCCGGATCCGGGCGGGCCACCTTGCGATCCTGAAGGCGGACCTCTGCCAGAGGCTGCCGCACAACGCCCTCACCACGCACCGGGGCTGCGGCGGTAACTGCCAGATATTCCTTGCGAATCCGGCGCCGCGCGAAATCCTCCCGCAGCTGATCATACGCACGCGACGTCTTGGCAAAGAGCAACAGACCACTGCTGGCCCGATCCAACCGATGCAACAAACCGAAGTCCCGATCCGCCCCCAAACGGCCCAGAGCGGCCTCCGCATGCGCCATCACCGCATTCTGAACCGAATCCGAGGTATGCCCCATCCCCGGCAGGCTCACCTGTCCGCTGGGTTTGGCCACCATAAGGATCTCCTCGTCCTCTCGGACGATCTCCAGCGGCAGAGAAGAATTGGGTTCGGGATAAGCCACTTCTGCACCCTAGCAGAGGAAAACAGAATGGTGCCGGTTCGTTTCACCCGATCGACACCGGGCCGTAACCAAATGGAAACATTCCGCTGCTAATTTTCTCAGCCATGGAACGCAGGGATAGCGTTCCTGAATCGTGATTCGAGGGATCGAGTCGCCAAACATTTTGGGGATAGCGAAAAATGTTGAATAGGTCATTGGTTTTTCTGGGGGTTCTCGGCGCAATGCTGGCCACAGCTTCTTTTGCCCAGGCCGAGCAGGGAGTCACGGCAGAGATTCTGGAAATCTTGCGCGAGACCGGCACGGTATCCGAATCAAAATATGAGGAATTGAAAGAAAAGGCTGCGGCCGAGGAGAAAACCCTCCAGAAGGCTTCCTCGAACTACAAGGTCTATTGGAAGAGCGGCTTGCGCCTGGAGGCACCCGACGGCGCCTTCAAATTGAAAATCGGCGGGCGTGTCCAGAACGACTGGGCCATCCTGCAACCCAGTGGGGCGATCCAGTCCGCGTTCGATGAGGGTTCCACGGAATCCGGCGGCAAGATCCGACGAGCACGGCTGTATGTGAGCGGCACGCTTTTCGAGAACTTTGTCTTCAAGGCGCAGTACGATTTTGCCGGAGCAAAGGTCGGGATCAAGGATCTGTATATGGGAGCCAAAAATCTCCCGTTCTTCGGGTCTGTCCTGATCGGCCACATGAAGGAACCTTCCTCGCTGGATCAGCTGACCAGCTCGAACAACGTTACCTTCATGGAGCGCGGCGCGGGAGCAACCCTCGATGCGGCACGAAACACCGGTATTACCATGTACCCGCGTTTCTTTGACAGCCGCCTTGGCTGGGATCTGGGGGCCTACATCAACAGCGACAGCACAGCCAACCTCTTTGACTTCAACACCGGCTACAACATCGCCACACGAATTTACGGCCTGCCCTGGTGGGAGGAAGAAGGCCGCAAGATGTTCTACGCCGGGGTCGCCGCGACTCGTCAATTCCGCAACGATGACACGGTCTCGTACTCAGGTCGCCCGAACACCAGTTTCGGCCCGCGCCTGATCAGCACCGGGGACGTTGCGACCAACGGCAACAATCTGATCAACGTCAGTTTGGCCAATGTCATCGGTCCCTTTACCGGACAGGCCGAATACACCCACAGCTTCGTGGATGCAGCGACCGGTCCGGACCTCGACTTCTACAGCTGGTTTGTCGAAGCCAGCTGGATCCTGACCGGAGAGCATCGGCCGTTCAACCGCAGCAAGGGTGCTTTCAGCGCGATCAAGCCCAACTCGCCAGTAACGCTTAGCGAGAACTCGGGCTGGGGCGCCTTCCAGGTCGCCGCGCGCTACAGCAGGCTCGACCTGAACTCGGGTTCCGTGCAGGGCGGCGAGTTGAGCGATACGACGCTCGGCATCAACTGGTACCTGAATCCGGCGCTGCGGTGGTCGTTCAACTACGTGTACTCGGAAAGAGAACCCATCGGCAGCGAAAACGTGTGGCAAACCCGTTTTCAGGTTGTCTTCTAGGTCATCCAATGGTCGGCAATCGACCCCAACGACAGAGGAAAATCATGATCAATTCATTTTTGAGAGCCATTACCGCCTGCAGCCTTCTGGTTCTATGGAGCCCTGCCGCACAAGCCGCCCCGCCCGAGGTCGACAAGGACCTGCCGGCCTACGAAAAAGTGGGTGGCATCGCCGGGAATCTGGACAGCATCGGCTCGGACACCCTGAACAATCTGATGACCCTCTGGGCCGAGGGATTCCAGAAAGAGTACCCCAACGTCCGGGTCCAGATCGAGGGCAAGGGTTCTTCCACGGCACCGCCCGCACTGATCTCGGGCACAGCCCAGATCGGGCCGATGAGTCGCTCCATGAAGCCCACGGAACGCGACGAGTTCGAAAAGCGCTTCGGCTATGAGCCGACGGAGGTTTTTGTCGCAGTCGATGCTCTGGCCGTCTACGTCAACAAGGACAACCCGATCGAAAAGCTTACCCTGCCGCAGGTCGATGCGATCTTCTCCTCAAACATGGCGTGTGGCGCCCCCGAGGGCATCACGACCTGGGGCGAAGCGGGCGACGAGACTGCCGCCTGGAAATCCCAGCCCATCAGCCTCTACGGGCGTAATTCGGCCTCGGGGACCTACGGCTTTTTCAAGAAAGTCGCGCTCTGCAAAGGCGATTACCGGGATACCGTCAAGGAACAGCCAGGTTCGGCCTCTGTGGTTCAGGGAATCGCCGAGGACATCTACGCGATAGGCTACAGCGGGATCGGCTACCGGACTTCCGGCGTAAAGCCTCTGAAAATCGCCAAAAAGGAAGGCAGCCCCTACGGATCGGTCGAGCCCGAAGATGTCCTTACGGGCAAATATCCGCTCGCACGCTACCTGATCGTCTATGTGAACAAGACACCAGGCAAGCCTCTGGATCCACTGACCGCTCAATTTCTGACCTATGTGCTCAGCAAGGAAGGCCAGGAAATCGTCGTCAAGGATGGCTACCTGCCCCTTTCGGCGGCGGTGAGCGCCAAACAAGCCAAGCAATTACAGTAAGCAACCCAAATCCACCGATCGGCCCGGAAAAATTGTCGGGTCGATTGGTGGCGTTGCCCCGTAGTTCTCGTTTAAAGCAGTGGGGGAGGAACCGGGCTTGAAGACGAGCAATCGTGCCGGCGACCGTCGCACCAGACGGCGGCTGCTGGCCGACAAACTAGCTACCTTTACGGTTCGTGGGGGTGGAGTCGCGATCATCGCGAGTATCGTGGCGATCGTGGTATTCCTGATCTGGGAGGTCTTGCCGCTTCTGGATGACGCCGAGGTTCAGGAAGTGGCTCAGGTACAGGCCCCTCTGGTCGACCCGTCGGCGCTTTTGGCCGATCCCTATCGCACCCACATCGTTGCTCTGGGAAGCGATGGCAAAGTCCGCGCGCTGGATCTTGGCAGCGGGCAGATCGTGGCTGAGCAGACGATGGTTCCGTCGGGGGAGAAAAACACCGGCGGCGCCAATCCACCCGGTTCAGATCTTCTCGTTGCCGCCGGCGGGGACGGGCAACTTCATTCCGCACGCATCAGCTGGAAGATCACTTTCCCCGAGGGCAAGCGCCGGGTCGACCCGGTCATCGACATCCTGCCACCGGTCCGAATCGAGCCGCCCGGCCAAATGCCGGGCGCCTTTGCCATGCGTCCCCTTGCCGAAGGCGGAAGAGTCACCGTTGCCCAGACGAGCAAGGGAGAAGTCGTAGCCGTCTTCGAGGAGAACGAGGAGAATCTTTTCACCGGGGAGATCACCACATCCGAGAGTCGCAGCGAATCCGAACCGATAGCGAAATTGGGCCAGATCGTGATCGACGACACCGGACGCAACATCTACGCCGCAGCTCTTGGAGGCACCCTGCTTCGCTGGGACTCGCGCGGCGCCCGGTTGCGTGAACCCCAAAAAGTCTCTGCCAGGGGCGACATCACGGCGCTGAGCCTGCTGATCGGCGGACGTTCTTTGGTCGTCGGTCAGGACGATGGCTCCATCAGCGTCTGGTTTCTTGTAAAAGACCAGAACAAGCAAGTGGAACTGACACGCATCCGCGACATGGCACCACTGCAGAGCTCCGTCACGAAATTCGCTCCATCGCGACGCAACAAGGGATTTCTGGCTGCCTCCAAGACCGGCGAGCTCGGACTCTATTATTCGACCTCGAACCGGATTCTGTGGCAGGGCCAGAGCCCGATCCCGGAACTTACGGCCATCGACTTCGGCCCCAAGGCCGATGCTGCCTATCTTGCCGGCCTCGGCGAGCTCGCCACCCTGGACATCCAGAACCCTCACCCCGAAACCAACCTTCAGGCCCTGTTCGGGAACGTCTGGTACGAGTCCTACCCCGAGCCGGACATGATCTGGCAGTCCAGCAGCGGCACGGATGACTTTGAGCCGAAATTCAGCCTGACGCCCCTGCTCATCGGAACACTAAAGGGAACGTTCTACTCTCTGCTTCTCGCCGTCCCGCTGGCCGTCCTCGGCGCGATGTTTGTGTCTCACTTCATGTCCCCGGCCCTCAAATCGATCGTCAAACCGATGATCGAGATCATGGCGGCCATGCCCAGCGTCGTGCTGGGGTTTCTCGCCGGACTCTGGCTGGCGCCACGCCTCGAAGAAATCTTCCCCTCGGTCTTCCTGATGGCGCTTGTGTTACCGGTGCTGCTGGTGCTGACCGGATTCGCCTGGGCACAGATCCCCGCCGGCACGCGCAACCGTCTCCCCGCAGGCGTCGAAGTCCTGCCTTTCATGATCGTTCTGGCGGCCGGGATTTTTGGCTGCATCGAAATGAGTGTCGCCGTCGAAAGCGGCGTATTCGGCGGGGACTTCCCTCGCTGGCTCCGCGAATCCTTCGGACTTCCCTTCGATCAGCGCAACGCAATCGTCGTGGGAATGGCCATGGGATTTGCCGTGATCCCGATCATCTTTGCCATATCCGAAGATGCGTTCTCCAATGTTCCCGCGCAACTGGTCTCGGGGTCGCTCGCCCTTGGAGCAACATTGTGGCAGACCGTCACCCGTGTGGTGGTCCCAACCGCAAGCCCCGGGATTTTCTCTGCCATCATGGTCGGTTTCGGCCGCGCTGTTGGCGAAACCATGATCGTGCTGATGGCCACCGGCAACACGCCGATCATGGACTGGAACCCGTTTAACGGCTTCCGCACACTTTCGGCGAATATTGCCGTCGAGATCCCGGAAGCCCCACAATTCAGCACCCTCTACCGCACCCTCTTTCTGGCTGCCCTGTTGCTGTTTATTCTGACCTTTGTCGTCAATACGGCGGCCGAGATCGTACGACACCGCCTTCGCGAGCGTTACGGCAAATTGTGATGAAAAGAACTGGCAACCAACAGGATCGCTTCGGGCAAATCTTTACCTGGTTCTGCGGGGGGGCGCTCGCACTGAACCTCCTGCTGACCATCGGATTGGTCTACCTGATCGCCGTCAACGGACTCGCCTATTTCTGGCAAAAACCGCTGGTGCTCTTCGCCATGCACGATGGCCAATCGCATCTGGGCGAGGTCTGGGGTCAGGAAGAGATCCCCGACCAACCGGGCGCGACCCGCACCCGGATCAAGGTCGGCAATCGAGACCTCTACGGCATGGATTTCCTCTGGATCAACGATGCCGATGTCGCCACCCGCACCACACCGGCCGACGCGACCGTGCTCGAAAGGCTCGAATGGGGCAACTTCTATGGCACCATGAACGAGCTCCGTCGTGAGGGGGTTGTTCTGGCGCAAGGGCCGGAGGCCGTCGCCGCGGCCTTCCCGGCGCTCCATGCCGAGAAAGCCGCCCAGTTGGAGGAAATCGAGCACCTTGAAAATGGACCGATCGGAGACCTGAACCACGAGATCGAACAACTCCGACTCGAAAGAAAGCGCGTCGCCCTGCGCGACCTCTCGCCCGCGGCGGCCGCAAAGGCCAGGGCCGCCATCGATGCGCAGGAGGCCACAGCACAAGCAGCATACGAGGTCGCTGCCGCGGAACTCTTTGCCCGACGCGATGAGCTCGCTGTGGGGACCTTGGTCATGCAAAGCAGCTCGGGCCAGCGCATGGAGATGCCCGTGGGCGAAGTCGTCCGTGCGGTCCAGCCCAATGCAATGACCACGCTGGCCACCCTGGGGCTCTACTTCGACAAAGTTTGGGAATTCATCAGCGCCGACCCGCGCGAATCCAATACCGAGGGGGGGATCTTTCCGGCGATCTTCGGCACGGTCATGATGGTCTTCATTCTGGCCTTTCTGGTTGCACCCTTCGGCGTTCTGGCCGCCCTCTATTTGCGCGAATACGCCACCGAAGGCCCCGCGGTCCGTGCGGTCCGCATCGCGGTCAACAATCTCGCCGGTGTCCCCTCGATCGTCTTTGGCGTCTTTGGCCTGGGCTTTTTCGTCTACGGCATCGGCGGCACGCTGGACCAACTATTCTACCCGGAAGCTCTGCCCACACCGACTTTCGGCACCGGCGGCATTTTCTGGGGAAGCCTCACCTTGGCGCTGCTGACCGTCCCGGTAGTGATTGTCGCCACCGAAGAAGGTCTGGCCGCCGTCCCCCGCGCCGTGCGCGAAGGCTCGCTGGCGCTCGGCGCCACAAAATTCGAGACGACATGGAAAGTCGTCGTCCCCGCCGCTGCCCCCGGGATTCTCACGGGCATGATTCTCGCGATGGCCCGCGCGGCAGGCGAAGTGGCTCCTCTGATGATCGTCGGCATGGTCAAGTTGGCCCCGACCCTCCCCATCGACCATCACGCTCCTTTCATTCATCTGGAACGGAAATTCATGCATCTGGGCTTCCACATCTATGATGTGGGCTTCCAGAGCCCCAACGTCGAGGCCGCTCAACCGCTGGTCTTCGCAACAGCCCTGCTGCTGGTGACCGTGGTGACCCTCATGAACCTGGTCGCGATCATTTACCGCAACAAGCTGCGCGCTCGCTACATGACCAGCGCGGTCTGAGACGAGGAAACGTCCCGGGCCTGTCGCTGGCCTTTCTCGGGCGGCCGCCTAGTCCGCAACAGGCGCGGCGCCGCCGGCCAGAATGAAAAATTGGCGTTCGGGGGCATCGCACGCCACTTGCTCGTCGCCCTGGATCACCTGCGCACCGTCCGGCGCGTATTGCAGGATATAGGATTTGCGGACGCCGTCGGTGATATTGGGCCCGGTGCGGTGCGGTGTGAGGCTCGAGAAAACCACAATCGATCCTGCCCGCACCTCGACGGGCACCGCGTCGGCAGGACGGTCGAGGCATTGCCAACCGAGTTCGGTCATCTCATGGGCGAGCGTTCCGTGGCGGTGCAACCCGGGGACCACCCAGGGACAGCCATTTTCTTCGGTCGCGTCCGTCAGGGATACCCAACAGGTCAAATATTGCTGGGGGCGCACGAAGGTATAGCCATTATCCTGATGCCAGGGGAACTCGGACGGTTTCTCCGGTTTTTTGTAGACCGCCTGATCCCAATAGAGTCGCACATCATTGCCGACCAGGTCGTGGACCAGATCCTGAAACACCGGTCCGGCCGCAAAGTCACGCAGATACGCCGATCGGGCCACCAGATGGGTGGTAAACGTGATCTCGCCCGAGCGAGCAATGAACAGCTTGCCGTCCTGCTGCATCTGCAAAAACGCTTCGACCTGCGCCTCGAAGGGGTCGATCTCGCCAATGACCCGCGCCATGACTTCCGGGGAGAAGGCGTCTTCCACGACCAGAAAGCCCTGCTCGCTCCAGGATCGGGCCTGCTCGGGCGAGATGCGTCGAAACGGCCCCGCGGGCGTTTGCCAGGAGAATCCGTCGTTCAAGGGATGCAAGGGAAATTCACTCATGGATTTCTTCTCTTAAACTGTCCCGCCCCGAAGAACCAGCCCCGGGTGCCTGCCTCGGGTTCGTGCCCCGGCGCCAGCCCGGATCCGCCCCCGTCACGCGGCGCCATTCCACTCAGAGCTGGTTGCCGCCGGTGCCTTCGTGCAACAATCCCACAGCCGAGGCCGCCTGCGGCGCAACCACCACCGTGATCCGGTCCCCGGCCTGCAGCTTGAAGGTCGCCGTGGGGACTTCGGCATTCAGACCTCGGTGCACCGTGATCAGAATACAGCCGGGGGGCAGGCCCAGTTCGCGCACCTCGCGCCCATCGAAGGGAGCGCCCGGGTTGACCGCCAACTCCAGCAATAAAGTCTCTGCCAGTTGAGGTTTTTCCTGCCATCGGGTCAAATCCCGCTTCAGCAGGACCTCATAGATCGGCTTGTCGCCGAGGTAATCCGCAATGCCGCCAGCGGTCAGTGAGGCAATCAACAAGGGCAACACCAGATCGTATTCCCCGGTCATCTCCACCATCAGAACGATTCCCGTCAGGGGTGCGCGGACAATTGCGGTAAACAACGCGGCCATGCCCACCACGGCAAAGGTCTGCGGATGCGTGACAATCTCGGGCACGATCGCATGGGAGATCTGACCGATGAAACTTCCCAGAGCCGCACCCAACACCAGCATGGGCGCAAAAATCCCGCCCGGGGCACCACTCCCGTAGCTTGCCATGGTCAGCCCGAATCGGAGAAAGAAGAACCCCAGAAGCATCATCAAGCCGAGCTTGCCGGCAATGGTCGCCTCGACCAGGTGATGCCCTCCGGCCAGAGAGCCGGGGACAAAATAGCCGATCAGACCAACGGCACCACCGACCACGGCCCCCAGCAACCAGCGCGGCCACTCCGAGAATTTCTTGTAGAATTCGATCGTCCGGATCATCATCCGGTTGAAAAGGACGCCGACAAGCGCCGCCGCCACGCCCAGAAACAAGGAAACCGGGAGCGAAGCCAACGACGGAACCGGCATATCCCCGATCGTGAAGACCGGCTGATGGCCCAGGAGATAGCGTGCGGTCACATCCGCGGTCACCGAGGCAATCAGCGTCACCGTAAATACCGCCGGCGCGAAGTCGCGCTGGACTTCCTCGAGAACAAAAACAAGCCCGGCCAGTGGCGCGTTGAAGGCGGCCGAGAGACCGGCACCGGCGCCCGCAGCCATCAAGGTCTGGCTCTCGCGCGGCGTGCTCTTGAACCAGCGACTGACCATCTGGCCGATGGCGCCGCCCATCTGAATGGTGGGACCTTCGCGGCCCAAAGCCAGACCACTCCCGATCGCGGCGATCCCGCCAAAGAATTTGACCGGCAGGATCCGCTCCCAGCGAAAGCCCCGCAGATGGTGGAGGACCGCCTTGAGATGAGGGATACCGCTTCCGGAGGCGTCGGGTTCAAATACGCGGACCAGAACCAGAGCCAACGACACGCCGAGCGCGCCGAATCCCATGGGCAACAAGAAGCCCCACCAGCCAACGCTGTAGGAATACACGATCAGCCGATCCCGAACCCCGTCGGCCTGGACGAGCATGGACTGGAAACCGACGGCCACCAATCCGGCAAGCAAGCCGACCAACAAGGCTCGGGGCAGTTGACGACGACGCTGCTCATGGACGCGGAGAAAATCGCGCATCTGGCGGCGGGCGGCCCTTGGTGTCACCTCAGGGTTGGGAGCCGCCTCGGTAGGCTCCGAATCGGTATTTTCCGCCTCCGCCATCGCCTCTTTCCCCTAGCGCATGACGGGGACGAGCAACAGCGACAGCCTCAATTTTGCCCTCAGCTGTCGGCGGCCACAAAACCTGCCACGGTAAGCTCCAGCCCGTCGGACAGGCTGAACTCCGGCTCATAGCCGAGAACGTCGATCGCCTTGTCGATATTGGCGTTGCTATGCCGCACGTCTCCGCTGCGAAATTCCTTGTAAATCGCATCGCGGTCGCCGCAGGCAATGCCCTTGGCAACCAGGGCGTCGCGCAGATGTCCGTAGAGCTCGGTCAGCGTCATCCGACCGCCCAGCGCGATATTGAACACCTCTCCCGCCGCCGCGTCGGTGGTGGCGGCCAGCAAATTCGCCTGCACCACATTGCCCACGGGACAGAAGTCCCGTGACGTTTCGCCGTCACCGAAAATTTCCGGCGTACCGCCTTCGAGAAAGATCCGGATCCATCGGGGGATCACGGCAGCATAGGCCCCGTTGGGGTCCTGCCGGGTCCCGACCACGTTGAAATAACGAAGGCCGGCAATCTTCATTTCATAACAGCGATGCATCGTGCCCGCGTAGATTTCATCGATCAATTTGGTCGATGCGTAGGGCGACAGCGGATTGCCGATGGCATCCTCCACCTTCGGCAGGACAGGATGATCCCCATAAACGCTTGATGACGAGGCATAAACCATGGAATCCACGCCGCTGACTCGCGCCGCGTTCGCCATCTTCAAGAATCCGTCGACATTGGCCGCGTGACTGGCGATCGGATCTTCCAGCGACCGGGGCACCGAGCCCAACGCCGCCTGATGCAGGACGTGCTGGACGCCCTCGCAGGCCCGCTGGCAGTCCTTTTCTTCGCGGATATCCCCTTCGATGAACTCAAAGCGGGACGCGGCCTCCGGCCCCACCAGTTCTCGAATCTTCTCGAGATTATGGGCATGGCCGGTCGCAAACGAATCCAGACCGACGACGTTCTGCCCGGCGCGCAGCAAGGTTTCGACCAGATGCGAGCCGATAAAACCGGCCGCGCCCGTCACCAACCAACGGCGCGGTTCGGCTTCGATTTCCTGTAAAAGCTGGCGATAACGCGACATCGGAAGTTCTCCCTGCATTCGGAATAATAGGGCCCATCGGGCCGGAACCGGCCTCTTTGTCTATCGACCGCTCGGCGGCAGTCTTTATCGGGACCCGAGACGCTCGCCGTTATTGGCGACGCAGCATGACGTAGACGGCGCCATCCCCCCCGTGACGGCGATCGGCGGCACTGATCCCGACCAGACAGCTTCGAAAGCGTCCCTCGGTAATCCAGCGCGGGACCGCCGAGCGCAGGACACCTCCGCCATCGCGAGCGGTTCCCTTGCCGGTAATCACCAACACCAGACGGCGTTTTCGGTTCCAGGCGTCCTCGAGAAATTCGTTGACGGAGCTGAGGGCTTCCTCCTGCGTGCATCCGTGGAGGTCCACCTGTGCCTCGATCGGCATCTTGCCGCGACGAATCCGTTCCATGGAATGCGGATCGATCGAGAGGCCCGGGTCTTCGGTCAGCGTAGGCTCGACGTGTTGGCGTTGGCGAAACCGTTCCGCCAGACCCGTGGTCGGCTCGGAATCGACAATATCGGGCCCACCTGTGTCGCCATCGATCTTCTCGACGTCACTGATTGCATCCAACCAGTCCGCATCAGCCTCGCCGGCTTTGGACTCGGACGCCTCATTTTTTCGTCGGTCAGACGACATCATCCCTCATTCTCTCCTGACGGCTCTAGGAACCTTGATTGTAACGGGAAAAAGTCTCTTCGCTCAGAAAATATTGCACTCTACCGTCCGGGGCCGCGCCGATCACCGCCAGCGCCTTGTCCACCGGAACCCCCGAGACGGGATCCTTGGCCGATCGAAGGCTCGCATCCGAAGCCAGACGCCCCTTGCACATCTCACAGCAGCCGAAATACGTCTTGCCGTCGACCTCCACGGGAATCTGTTCACGGGGAAACAGGGTGTCGTTGACCATGCAGACCATCTTCGGCTCGACTTGCTCCAAAGATCTCGCCTCCGACAACGCCACGCCGGCAAGCAAGAATCCGGCGCAACCCACGGCGGCCACAAGAATTTTGGTTCTCAATCGGTTCGTCATCTCGGTATCCTCTACTACCTGTTTGCGCCAAGAGGGGCCTCTACGCAAGTCGGAGGCCCCCGTTGTCAGGCCGCCCCCCCGCAGTTACAGTTTTATGTTCCGATGTCTCGTCTCGCTGATAGAAACCTCTCGTCACCCCCAACCGACCCGAAAGAGCTCGAGCAGCGCCGTCTCGCGCGCGGCAAAGCCTTTGAAAATGAGGTCGATCTGGAGGCTCTGGCCGATGAGGCCATCAATCCGGGCATCGCCGATCTGCTCGACGAAACCTTCGAAGCCTGGCGTCGCCGAGGACCCCTGCGTCCGCTTGGCGATGCTCGTTATGTGGTGCGCGTGGAACCGGCGGGCGAAAACGCATTTGATGACCCCGCGCGCCTCTGCATCGAAGTGCACCCTCCTGGCGAGAAACGACCCTTTACCCCCGACGACCTCGACGGCCGTCGCTTGCCCGCGCGCGAGTGGCGTATTTTCGAAAGCCTCGCCCGATCCCCGGTGGGCCAGCGAGATTTTCTTGCCGAAAATGAAAACGCCTGTCTCTTCCTCGCCCGCGCGGCCGAGGCCGACCTGATTCTGGAAGCCCCGGGCGAAGATGGTGAGATCAAGTTCGACGAGATTCCCCGCAAGCCGTCTTTGGTGTTTCGCGCCGCCGAACCCGGTGAGGCGGATCGGCACCCGATCCTGCAGGAGCGACGCGCCGAGGTTGCGGAAGAAAAAGAACGTCTGGAGAAAGCTCGCGCTGCCTACGAGGACGAATTCGGAGAAATCGGAAGACGTGCCTTTGCTCGACTCCTCGGCATTCCCGAGGAGCAGGAGAGCGAAGAGTCCGAAGAAAAAACCTTCGTCATGGAAGCCTTCTGGGAGCGCCCTGACGGCAGCGATGGAATCCCGTTCGAGGAAGCCATTCTTCTGCGCGGCTCGACCTCCTGGATCTATTCGCCACCGCGCCGCACATTTGCGCGTCTCGCCGAAGACGTTGGCCCGATCGCGCTCTCGCGGCTTTCCAGCCAGCCCTGGATTGCCTTCAATGAATCCGAAATCCGGGAACTCCCGGTGCTCCTTCGCCAGAGCTTTGAAGAAGAAGGCGTTCACCTGCCGCCGCGAGAAGCTCTCGGACTCGCGCCCCTGCCCCGTCCGCGGATCAGCCTGGAAGTCGACGGCACGGCCTTCGAGGTCCGGGCGGTTCTTCGCGCCACATACGCCGACAAGAGCTATCTGCTGAACACCGAGACGGTAGCCGACATCGACGACGAAACCCGCGACGCCGATCGCGAGCGTCGTGCGCTGGCCCTTCTGGCCGCCACACCGCTGCGCCTGCCCGCGGTCAATCGACGCAAAAAACAGAAACCCACAGCGGAGGAAGAAGCCACCTGGCGGGCGCGTGACGATCGCGCTGTCCGGTTCTACCTCCACGATTTACGGGAATTGGTTCGCCGGGTCGGCGAAGATCTCGAACTGCAGGAAGTGCTCAGCCCCCCCGACATCGGGAAGATTGTCGCCCGCGGCTCCCTGCGATCCTCGATGAGCGTACGTCAGGGACGCGGCCGCCTGCTGGATGTGGCCCTGAAGATTGCCGCCGATGGCGTCGAAGCCGATGTGGACGCCATTCGAGATGCCCTCAATGCCCGGCGACGCTGGGTGCAGCTCTCCGATGGCAGTGTTGCCGAGCTGGGCGACAAGGTGGCGACTCTCGCAGCCTCGCTACCCGAGGCACTCGCGGAAACCGGCGCCGCCGAGCTCTCGCGGACAGCGCTGGGCGAACTCGAACATCTTGGCGAATTGACCGATAGTGTTGAGCTCGAGCCGACTGTGGGCGAATGGATCCACCGCCTGCGGGAACTCGAAGTCGCAGCCGAACCCGAAATGCCACCCGGCCTGGAGGTCGATCTTCGCCCTTACCAGAAGACCGGATTGGCCTGGCTGCAATTTCTCGCCGAACTCGATTTGGGCGGAATTCTTGCCGACGATATGGGCTTGGGAAAAACCGTCCAGACGCTGGCCCTGATCAATTGGCGCAAACATCGTGACGGCCAGGCGCCGACTCTGGTGGTGGCCCCCACGTCAGTTGCCCCCAACTGGCTGCGTGAGGCGAAAAAATTCATCCCCGGCCTCAATGGTATTCTGCTCCACGGATCCGAGCGCCACGAACGCTACGAGGATGTGGGCGAGACCGATATTGTCGTGACGACATACGCGCTGCTGCGGCGCGACGTGGATCGGCTCAAGGATATCCCGTTCCGCTACGTTGTTCTCGACGAGGCGCAGCACATCAAGAACCACACAGCGGCAACCACGGCCGCGGCCAAGGCTCTTTCCGCCGAGGCGCGCCTCGGACTTACCGGAACGCCGGTCGAGAACCGCCTTCTGGAACTTTGGTCGATCCTGGACTTCGCCAATGCCGGCATGCTCGGCACCTGGCGAAATTTCTCGCGCCGCTACGAAAGACCGGTCACCGAAGCGGTCATCGAGGCCGGGGAGAATCGCGCCGCACCGTCACCTGCACGCAGCGAGGAAGCCGCGGCGCTCCGGGCACGGATTCGCCCTTTCGTCCTGCGCCGCACCAAGCAGGAAGTACAATCCGACCTGCCCCCCAAGGTGGAGACCGACGTCGTGGTGCAGCTCACCCCCGAGCAGCGCAAAGCCTACGCCGCCCTTGCCGAAGCGACCCGTGCCGACCTCGAAGGCCGGCTCGACAATGGCGGTCTGGACGCAAACCGGATGTTGGTGCTGACCGCACTCCTGCGCCTGCGCCAGATGGCCTGCGATCCCCGGTTGATCGATGCCGGCCACAAGCCGGATCATTCCGCCAAACTGGGCGCTTTCCGCGAACTGGTTGCCGAAGTCGTCGCCAGTGGGCGCCGCGCGCTTGTGTTCAGCCAATTCGTCGAATTTCTCAGCCTGCTGCGCAAGGAACTCGATGCCAGCGGCACTGAATACGCCTATCTGGATGGACGAACTCGCAACCGCGAGAAGGTGCTCGACGGATTCCGCGACGGGGACATGCCGGTCTTCCTGCTGAGCCTCAAGGCCGGCGGCACCGGAATCAACCTGGCCGCAGCCGACGTGGTGATTCATATGGACCCGTGGTGGAACCCTGCGGTCGAAGATCAGGCAACCGATCGTGCGCACCGCATCGGACAGACACGCACGGTCTCGGTGTATCGCATCGTCGCTCAGGGGACGATCGAAGAAGGCATCCAGCGCATGAAAGAGGAAAAACGAGCGCTGGCACGTGCCGTCATCGACGAGTCGGAAACCTCATTGCCGCGTCTCACCGAAGAAGATATCCGCGAATTGATCGCCTTCGGGTAGACCGCCGACAAGGAAGGGCCATCGGACAAGAAGATCCGGCGAGGGGCAGGAGTTTCCCGGCTTCGTGAAGCCCGGAAACACGGCCCTCCGCAAATCGTGATCAGGAATCGCTATCGTCGGTCTTCTTGGTCGCGGCCTTCTTGGCGGCCGTCTTCTTGGTCGCGGCCTTCTTGGTACCGGCCTTTTTGGCAGCAGTCTTGGCAGTCGTTTTCTTGGTCGCCGCCTTTTTCGTACCAGCCTTCTTGGTCGTCGCCTTGGAAGTGGTCTTCTTGGCGGCGGTCTTTTTGGTCGCAGCCTTCTTGGCCGCCGTCTTCTTGGTGCCGGTCTTGGCCGAGGTCGCCGCAGCTTCCTTCGCCTCGGCGTCGGTGGTCTCGTCGCTTTGCGATTTGGTGTCGGTGGCCGGGGCCTCGGCGTTAGCGGAATCCTTGGCAGCCTCAGTGGCCTCGGTCGCTGCGCCCGCACCCGAAGTCGCCGTCACGCGCCAGGCGCCAACCCGGTCGCGTTGCATGCTGAGAAGGCCGGCCTTCTGCGCTTCATGCGCCATTTCCGTGAGGGTGCGGAATCCGAACCGGGACTCGTCAAACTCACCCACAATGGCCCGCAATTCCTGCGCCAGATGACGCACATAGACAGGCTTTCCCGATCGTTTCTCTGCCAGATTCGCAGCCGCCTGACCCAGAAGCTTCAATCCCTCCTCGGGGGGGATCGGCTCGGTCGACGCGGGCGCAGCCGGTGTCTCGGGGGTGTCGGGTTTGTCGGCAGAGCTGCTCGAAGCGGACGAAGCGGCCTCTGATTTTCCACCACTGCTCTCGCTCGACGGGCGGGCCTCTTCCTTGGCCGGGCGTTCTGCGGCGTCATCGCGCTCGCTATCACCATTGGTCTCGACCAAATACCCCTGATCGATGCGCTTCATGGTCAGCAAGCGCTTGTCGGCCAGCTTCTGGATGAACTCACGGAAAGACGAAACCCCGAAGTCCCGTTCGCTGAAAGTCGAATCGAGATTCAGCAAGGTGCTTTTGATCGGGCCCAACTGCGGTTGCACACCGCGATCGGCGAGAATCTTGAGGGCACGCTGAACTTTCTCGAAACCCTTGTCGAGCGACATCCGACCGCCGCCACCGCCGCGATTCTGGCCACCGCCACGTCCGCCGCGACCACCGCCGAGCAAGTTCTCATAAGAGATGAACTCATGGCAGTTACGCTGCATGGTGCCGCTGGTGAAGCCCCGGCCGCCCACAATATAGACGCGCTTGCCGAATTGCTTGAGTTTCTCGACCAAAGCGATGAAATCGGAGTCACCACCGACGATCGCAAAGCCGTCGATATGCGGGTGCGTAAAGCACATCTCGAGCGCATCGACGACCAGATTGATATCAGCACCGTTCTTGTCGCCTCGAGGGGTGACGTTGCGCTGCACCATATGGACGGCGTGATCCGTCAGAGTCCGGCTATGCGTCCCGGCGCGAGCCCAGTCCCCGTAGGCGCTCTTGGAAACCACCTCACCCCGCTCCTTGAGGGCGTCGAGGACCATCGAAAGATCGAGGGTCGTGTTGAGAGTCGACTTCACACCGATTTCGATATTGTCGAAATCGATAAAGACCGCGAGTTGATTACGTTGCTCCACGCCTACGACTTAAACAAGCGGTAGCCGGAACAGCCACTTCGGCAATTTCGGCCTCTCTACCGGGCCTGCAGGCCCCTCAGTCGCGGATGGTGACCAGACTGCGCCCCGCGACGGCCTTGCGCCAGGCCTGCACAATCTCGTCATGGCCCAAATCGTCGAGAATCCGCCGGGATTCCTCCAAAGAGGGGAAACCCGTCAGCCGGGACTCGGCCCGGGCGACCGCCCGGTCGAGCCGACGCTCCGCCAGGAGCGCATGCTCGTAGCGCCTCTTATGACGCGCCCGCCGCAAATCATCTCGCGAAAACCCCTCGCGAGCAGAGACCTGAAGAACCTCGTCCACCACCTGCGCCAGACAACGCCCTTCGCCGGAACTGGCACTCGCCGAGAGCATG
This sequence comes from Binatia bacterium, assembly GCA_965658895.1. Lineage (GTDB taxonomy): Bacteria > Desulfobacterota > Binatia > UBA12015 > UBA12015 > UBA12015. The sequence continues at coordinate 2,729 of CBFHUR010000020.1, read as the reverse complement.
ATCGCGGCAAACCCGGCGCCCCACTCCGCATCCGCAGCCACGTCGTAGCCCAGACCATGTTCCTCGCGGATCGCCTGGAAGAGCCTGCTGTCGGGGTCGGCACCCACCAGATCCAATGCCACCTGAACCGCAAGAAAGTTTCGCGGGCGCCGATCGATTTCCTGCAAACGATAGACATGGGCCTGTCCACCGCTGCGCGACCGCAGACGCGAAGCCCGGGACCGCCCGGGCCGCACCCGTCGGGTCGCCCGCCGGCGCCCTTTGCGCGCGGGATCGACCCATTTTCGCAGCAGACCTTGTAGCGCGCTTTTCTCGACATCCCCGACAACCGACAGAACGGCATTCGCGTTGGCGAAATGACGACGATAGAAACCGTGCACATCGGCAGGCCCGAGTGCGCGCACCGAACCGGCCGTCCCGGCGATCGGATGTCCGACCGGATCGGCAAAAAATTCGCGCCAGGCATGCTCGCTCAAACTCTCGAAGGGGTCTTCGCGGACCCCGCGGATCTCGTCGAGGACGACATGCTTTTCCTTGCGAAAGCGGCGCGCATCCACCTCACTGCGGTAGAATTGCTCAAACAGAACCTCGAGGGCGTCCCCGAGGTTCTCGGGAAAACACTCCATGCTCACCGCAATGGTATCGTAACCGGTAAACGCATTATGCCCCCCACCGATCTCGGCCGCGCGTCGGTTGAGAGCCAATTGGTCGAACTTGGCGGTGCCCTGAAAGAGCATATGTTCGCTCATATGCGCGAGGCCGGGCTTGTCGCCATCAAACCGGGCCCCGGCCCCGATACTCAGACAGAGCGCGACCAGCGGACTCGGGGCCGTTTCCAGCAAGACCGGAAGGCCCGCGGTTTCAAAGGCATGAATCGATGCGTTGGGAGTCACTCCCCTTGTCGAACGGGAATCGGCCCACCGACGCAAGCCGGTCTGGCCAAAAACCTCTCAAGCTCGCAAATACTCCGTCAAAACAGCTCGGGTATGGGGCAGGACCCCGGGCTCCCGGCCGGCCAGCCACGCAGCCAGGCGGTCCAGATCCGCCACCGTATCGACGTCAAAAGAGGGGGGCAGAAGCTTGGTCCGCAGGCCCATTGCCTGCACCCGCGCACGAGTCTGCTGCAGAACGACATCGGTGCTCCAGGCGATTTCCGAAAAAATCGCATGCGGCCGCGCCATGGCGACCAGATAGTAGCCCCCGTCGAGTGCCGGGCCGAGCACCACATCCGCCTCCCCCATGGCCAGAGCCGCATCCGCCAGCGCCAGCGTGGAGACCTCCAACTGAGGCATATCCGCCCCGACCAGCAGGCAACGATCCCACAATCCCTCGCCGAGCACCCGCTGAAAGGCGCTATGCATCCGCTCTCCCAGATCCCCGCCTTCCTGGGCAAAGCACGCCAGCGGGTCGAGGCCGAAAGACTCGGCGAAACTCTGCGGATCGCCCGCGACCGCGACCTGCACCTCCCAGGAGCCTGTCGGCAGATGGTCCAGAAGATCGGCAAGAAACGCCCGATAAAACGAGAGAGCCGGCGAGTCGCCGACGCTTGCGGCAAGCCTTGTCTTGACCGTTCCGAGAATCGGTTCGCGCGCAAAGATCACGACGATCGATTTATGAGCCCTTTCCCCCATCTCGGACAGAACCCTACAACATCCGGGCCCAATTTGCCGAAGCCGGCCACCACCATGCAATTCGCAGCGAGCATCGTTACGATGCGCGCATGATCTCAACGGCTGATTTCAAGCGCGGTGTCCGCATCCTCATCGATGGCGATCCTTATTCAATCACCGACGTGGCCGTGCAGAGCCCGTCGGCCCGAGGCGCCTCGTCCATCTCCAAGATCAAGGTGCGTAATCTGCGCACCGGTCAGGTCCTGGAAAAATCCTTCCGGGGCGGCGACAAGGTCGACGAGGCCAATCTCGAATTCAAGGCAGTTCAATTCCTCTACTCCGATGGAGACGATTTCCACTTCATGGATACGGCCAGCTACGAGCAATTTTCGCTGACAGCCGAGGCGCTGGGCGACGCGGCCGGCTTTCTGAAAGAAGGCCTTGAGGGCATCCGATCCATGGTCATGGGGGAAGAGGTACTCGGCGTGGATCTGCCCAATACCGTCAATCTTCTGGTCACCGAAACCGCCCCGTCGATCAAGGGAGCGACCGCACAAGCGCAGACCAAACCGGCCACACTCGAGACCGGTGTCGAAATTCAGGTGCCCGCCTATCTCGAAACGGGCGAATTGGTACAGGTCGACACGCGAGAGTCGCGCTTCATCTCGCGCGTGAAAAACTGAGCCAGAGGCTGCCCCGAGGTTCCTCGATGAAATGGTTTCTCGATGAACGCTTTCGCGCCGCTATCGTCTTCAGCTTGCTCGCGGCCATCCTGACCTTCGTCACGCCTGCGGCAAACACCAACCCCTACAATGGTCCGATGCTGGTCGCCGACCGCATTCTCGAGGGGAACTTCGATCTCCCCGGCCAGATCTCCTGGATGGAGACCTTCACTTTCGAGGATCGGAAGTACCTCGGCTACCCACCGATGGCGACCCTGGTCCTGGTCCCCTATGCCGCCCTCGGCGGGAGTGGCCCGGGTCAGACCGTCTTTAATTCGGCGCTGATTTTCCTCACCGCGTTTCTCCTTTATCGGCTATTCGCCGGCATCCCGATACTGCGCCCGCTGCGTCTGGTCGCACCCATCCTCTATGTCCTGGGGACCTCGACATTTCATAG
>CBFHUR010000019.1:0-56659 GCA_965658895.1 Binatia bacterium | reverse complement strand
ACATTTCTCGTGATCGGGTTGATCCTCGGCGGAGCCGACCGCGCGCGGGCCGGCACGGATGAAGAAATTCAGGAGGCACGGGAGAATCTGGTGCTCGCCGCCGAACTCCAGGCAGAGATCGGGCGCCGCCTCGGAGACCCGCAGATCGTCGCGCTTGGCGAGTCCGCAGCTGGTGCATGGGCGACGGTAGCCAGCAGCGGAATCCGTATGCTCTTTCCCGAAAAAGACAACGGCCTGCCTCGGCTCGAAAAGCTCCGCTGGCAGACCGACCGGATGCGCGACATCCTCGACAGCCTTGCGCCATCACCCACCCACCGCCGCAACGCCGCAGACGACCCCGACTGGCCGGTGGCCGATTGCTCACTGACCGGCGCGGGGGACGACGGCCCGACCTGGGCGCAATACATGGATGCCGTGTATGCAACTGACGCCGCTGCCATTACTTTTCAGGCCGCCAGTATCAATTGCGAGCAGATCATCATCGAGCCCATCGAGATCGTGGATCCCTTCGTCTTTGAAAATCCCGTGACCTGTAGCGGCGCGATGGAGGGATTCATCGTCCCGGATCCGTTTGAACCTCTGGTCTGCTCGATGCAGGCCGCCGGTGCGCCCTTCGGTCAGGGCATGGTTGTTGAGGGCGGCGAGTTGGTCGAAAACCCGGCTGCCGCACTCGCCTGCCAAGCCGCGGCCGACGGACTGACCGCCGCAGAGAAAACCCAGGAAACCATCGAGACCTTCATGGACTGCGGAGCCTCGGCCACGGCCGAGGCGAATTACGACCGGCTCGACGTCATTCAGACAGAAGTGGAAGCGATGCAGGGTTTCGTCACAAGCATGCGGCGACTTCTCTTCGAGCATGCGCTGGCCATTCGGGGCGGTAGCCGGATGGCCACCTTCTATCTTGATAGCGACCACGAGGGACTGCTCGCCGAGACCGGAGAAACGGTGACGACAGCCGCCGATCAAACCGAGGCCGTCGGCTACCGCATGGCCCCTCGGATCCCTTCGTTGATTTCCGACGCGGAGGAGGAACGCTCGCAGGGGAACGTGAAACGCGCCTACGACAACTACCGAGAAGCCTACAAGCTGAGCACCCGAAAGTCGCTGGAGCTGGAGAGCGAAGTGGGAGGCACCCCATGAAACACGCTCGGGATCGATGGCTGATGATGCTGGCCGCTGTGGCGATGCTCACCGGCTTCCCCACTGGAGTCGAAGCACAAATCGGCCCGCAGGCGATTCAGGCAGGCGACCGGAAGGCAGATGACTCCGGCTGGATTCGAGCCATCGAGGTTCTGACCCCGGGGATTCGATCCAAAGACGACGATTGGCCCGTTGCAGACTGCAGCCTGATTGCCGAGTCCGCGGTTTCCTGGCAGGGCCTGACCACGGCGATCGAAACTCTGGAGGCGGCCGAGGCCGCCGTGATGCTGGCCAAGCCCGCCTGTGAATCGATTGCAACCCTCGAAGTCATCTCCACGCCCCTGACGGTCGTCGGCGAATGCGCGGGGGGAGGCTTTCTCGAGGGCATCATCGAGGGATCCATCGAGGTGACGACCGAGGCGGTCTTCACCTGGGAAGGTGGACGCAATAACCCGGCGCTTTGTGCCGGAGCCGAGACCGCGATGGAGGCTGCCTGGAAGGCGTCGGAAATTGTATCGGGCTATCTTGAGTGTTGGACCGACGCCTATCTGGATTCGAACTACGATCGTCTGGACACCCTTCAGGACGAAATCCTGGAAGCCTACGATGATCTGGAGCTGATCTATAATATTTTTGTGGAACGCAGCCTTCACAAGACCGGCGGCAGTTCTCTGGCAGCACTCTACCTTCCTGAATCCGCCGGCGGCGAGCTTGAATCCGTCGCCGAGATCGTCACGAACGCTGGCGCGAACACCGCAGCTGCCGGTTATATTCTGGACGAAAACTTCGAAACCATCCTGAGTGCCGCCGAGGAAGCGCAGGAGGCCGATCACTACAAGCGCGCTCTCTCCCTCTATCGCAAGGCCTACCAACACGCGACGATTCAATCCGAGGAACTCGCTGATTCGGAGACACCATGAGAACTCTGCCTCTCTGGACCAAAACCCTGCTCTTTTCCCTCCTCGCAGGAGTCATCTACACGCCGGCAGCTTATGGGGAACCGGATTCGATCCAGTCGCTTCTGGCGTCCAATCTCGAAGCATACGAACGATTGGCCGCGCCGATGGACCCCGAACTCCAACAAGATGCACTCGGGATGCGTGAGGCCCTGCTGTCGACAACCCAAGCAGGCTTCGCGGATCGTCTGGGCGAACAAGCAGCTCGGGAGCTGAAGGCGGCCTTGCAGCGCCAGGGGAAAATTCTGGCACGCATCGAAGCGAGAACTCCTCCCACCGCAGCGAAGTCAGAGAATTCCGCCGCCGCCGATAGCGACTGGCCGGATGCCGACTGCACGGTGATCAGTGAATCCTCCATCAGTTGGAGCATCTATCTTGACTATCTGGACTCGACCAATGCCGCGGCCGAAGCGTGGAAACTCGGCCAACCTCTTTGCAAGAAAATCGAGATTCTTCCGATTTCGATCGATGACCCCTTCGTCTTCGAGAATCCTGACACCTGCGCGATCGAGGTCGAGGAATGCGTCATGGAGGTCGAAGGAGCTCCTTTTGGTGAGGGCATCATTGCCAGCGGCGGGGTTGGTGGCAGTGCTGTTCTGACTCCGGCGACGATGACAACCTGTACAGGTTTGAGCACGGCCATCGCCGTCGCACAAAAAGCCCAATCCTTGATGTCCGCCTATCTTGGCTGCTGGGATCAGGCCAAGACGATTGCCAACAATGGTCGTCTGACAGTTATCCGTGACGAGGTGCAGAAGCTTCAGGGCAAAATCGATATTCTGAAACGGCTGGTCGTGGAAGGAAGCCTCAACGTCCGCGGTGGTACGCGTATGTCCGCGCTATATCTTCCCGACGAATACGGCGGTGCGCTTGAGGTCGTGCGCGACTATACAAAAACGGCCTTTACCCAGACCGCTGCTGCCGGCTACCGGATGAAGCCCGATATTCAGCCCATGCTCAACAGGGCGGACGCGGCTCTGGAAGCAGGCGAATATAAAAAAGCCTTCAACCTGTATCGAGGCGCCTACCGACACATCACCGTCAAGAGCCGGGAAGGTCTCCGATAGGCCCGCGAGCCCCGCGGCGCCCTCTAATCCAGAGCCCGCAGGCGGGCGTGAAGATCCTCGATTCGCGGGCAGGCGACACCGGCGGACCGGGCTGCCGCAAGCGGTCGTTGGTAGATCGCCTCCAGTTCGAGAGGACGATTTTCACGACGGTCGATCAACATGCTCGGCAGGTAGGCCCCCATCCGGACGGTATCTTCGCGCATCTTTTCGGCAAAGTCCTCCGGGATCTCGGCCCCACAGGCCTTTGCCGCGACCAGAACTTCCGCCATCAGAGCCTTTACCTCGGTCGCCAGACGCGACTCGGCCATCAAGGCATCGGTCGGCGTATCCTGAACCGTGCAAAGCCCGTTGTAGGGAATATTCCAAACCAGTTTCTTCCAGCGCGCCGTGGTCAGATCCTCCTCCAGAATCACCGGAATACCCGCCCGCTCAAAATCCGACCCGATCGCCTCCATCTCGGGGGTGATTCCTTGTGCATTTCCGGTTTCGGAGAAAGCACCGAAACGGACCTGCCCATAGTCGATGTGTCGAATATGGCCCGGGCCGATCTTGTTCGAGCAAAGAAACGACAAGCCGCCCAGGACCGGGTGGTCCGGTAGCAAGGCGGCGACCTCGGCCTCCACATCCAGTCCGTTCTGCATCACGACAACGGTGGCCCCGGCGCCCACGGCCGGCGGCAGGAGTTCGGCCAGCTGGTGGTTGCCGGTAGTCTTGAGGCAAAGCAGAACAACCTCGGAGGCGGGCAGATCCCCGGGTGTGCCAAAAGCCTGAGGCGCCGGAATGGAGAAATCACCTTCCGGCGACTCCACGCGCAACCCGTGCGCGCAGACATGATCGAAGTCCGAGCGAAGAAGAAAGCGTACATCCAGCCCGGCATGGTGCAGGCGAGCCCCATAGTAGCCACCCAGGGCTCCTGTCCCCACCACGGTATATCGCCTCTCCATGGGACCCTACCCTAACGGATAGATCGGCATCTCTTCACCCTGCGCGGGACAAATCAGTCACGTCCCTCAGAAAAGTATGTTTTTCCGAACTTTGTCGCCGGGGTTTTACTTTCGGGTCCGAGTCCGCTGAAACTCAGTGGATGGAAGTCAAAATCATGAGGCGCACGCTTCTAGTCCTTTTCGCAATCATCCTGAGCTCCGGCTCTGCGAGCGCCGAGGAAAAGAAGCTCCTTTGGGGTGACACCCACCTCCATACCGCCAACTCCTTTGATGCCTACCTGAACCGCAACAATACAGCCGACCCGGAGACGGCCTATAATTTCGCCAAGGGACTGCCGGTGATCCACCCGTATCACCGGGCGCGCGTCCAGCTCGAAACGCCTTTGGACTTTCTGGTCATCGCCGACCACGCCGAGCTGCTTGGCGTGATTCGCACCGTGGTCGAAAAGGGCATACCCACCGAAGATCTCGGGATTGTCGATCGGATCACCGCCTATGTCGGAGAATGGTGGATCCGTGGCGTGATCGAAGACGACACTGGCGGCGAGACTTTCGCCGGCTTTCTCCCCGATACAAACAACGTGGAAGAGGCTGCCAAAGAGCAGCAGATCCCCCCGGTACCCAACGGCACCTTGATCGTTCGCAACACCTGGATGGATGCGATCCAGACAGCTGACCGGCATAACGATCCCGGAACCTTCACCACCCTGATCGGCTGGGAGTGGAGCTCGATCCCTGCCGGCGCCAACCTGCATCGCGTTGTATTTACCGACGCAGATGCCTCGGTCGCCGCCAAGTTTCTTCCCTTCAGCTCCGGCCAAAGCATGTATGCCGAAGATCTCTGGACCTTCCTCGATGAAACCAATGCAGCAACCGGAGCGGAATTTGTCGCCATCCCGCACAACTCCAATATCTCGAAGGGCTATATGTTTGGCGAGACCATGCTGAAGTCGGGCGCCTACACCCGCGAGTTGGCGGAAAAGCGCCTGCGTCATGAACCCGTTGTCGAGATCACCCAGATCAAGGGAGACTCCGAGACCCACTCGAATCTCTCGCCCGAGGATCCCTTTGCGGACTTTGAAACCTACCCACATTACATTCAGCAGAACCCACCGCCCTACAAGGCGCATAAAGGCGACTACATCCGCAGCGCTCTCAAACGCGGTCTTTTGATCGAAGAAAAAATCGGCTTCAATCCCTACCAGTTCGGCGTGATCGGCTCGACCGACTCTCACACCAGCATCTCTTCGGCCGAAGAGCCGAACTTCTGGGGGAAAATGGCGCGAGACTCAACCCCCGAGACGAAAGTCTCCTCATGGCGGCAGCAGATCGCCGCCGATCCGGATGCCAGTCCCAATGGTTGGGTGATGTCGGCCTCCGGCCTGGCTGCCGTTTGGGCCGAGGATAATAGTCGGACCGCCATTCTCGAAGCCTTCCGCCGACGCGAGGTCTACGCGACAACAGGACCGCGCATGGTCGTGCGCCTCGGGGCCGATTGGAATACCCCGGCCGTCGCACCACCTGCCGAGACCGATGCCGCACTCGAGGTGGGTGCCGATGCCGCGTCCGAGACTGGTTCCGAAAGCGAAACTGAATCCGCAAGCGAGGCGGCCGCGCCCGTCAAGGCAGCCGCCATCCCGATGGGCGGTGAGCTGAGCGATCTGCCGTCCGGCGGGCAGCCGCGATTCACGGTGCATGTCCTGAAGGATCCCAAGAGCGCGAATCTGGACCGGGTGCAAATCGTCAAGGGATGGACCGCCGACGGTGAGGCTCACGAGCGGGTGTACGATATCGCCTGGTCGGGCGACCGAAAACTCGATGCCGCCGGCCAGCTTCCACCCGTGGGCAATACGGTGGACCCCAAGCGCGGGACCTACACCAACGAGATCGGGGCCCCCGAACTGAAAGCCGTCTGGACGGACCCCGATTTTGATCCCGCACAAAAAGCCTTCTACTATGTACGAGCCCTCGAGATCCCGACGCCGCGTCACTCGATGTTCGATTTCCTCGCGCTCGGGGTCGATGCCGTCGAGCAACGCTACCCGTGGTGGCTTCAGGAACGCGCCTATACCTCGCCTGTCTGGTACCGTCCCCTCTCCGAGAGCTGAGCCCGCACACGATCAAGACAAGGAAAACAACCGTGCCAAACCATCCGAAAAACGAAGCCATTCATATGCTCGACGGTCTGTTCTGGGCCAATGACCCTCACCCCCACCTGACCTGGATGCGGAAGGAAGCACCGGTATTCTGGGATGAGGCCAGCCAGCTCTGGGGCATCACCAAGCATGCCGATGTGCAGGATATCTCCAAGAATCCGAAGGTCTTTGGCAATAGCGATGGCATGCGTCCGGACTCGCCCCCGCTGCCCTCGATGATCAATATGGACGACCCCGAGCATCGCCAGCGACGCGGGCTGGTCAACAAGGGGTTTACCCCGCGGCGCATTGCCGACCATGAAGACAAGGTGCGCGAGATCTGCTCTGACCTCGTGGACCGCGCATTGGTCAAGGTGCGCAAGGAAGGCAGCTGCGATTTCGTCCGCGACGTAGCCGCGCCCCTGCCCATGATCATGATTGGCGACATGCTCGGCGTCGAACCTGACGATCGGGATATGTTGCTGCGCTGGTCGGACGATATGGTCACCGGAACATCGTTTACCGCTCCGCCCGAGGTCCTCGAACGCGCGGCAATCTCGTTTGCCGAGTTTCAGGAGTTCAACCAGAAGACGGTCGAGGACCGACGTAGCCGTCCCGAGCAGGATGATTTGATCAGCATCCTGGTCCATAGCCGCCTCAATGGCGAGGGGCTCGATGCCGAAGCTCTCCTGCATGAGACCCTGCTGATTCTGGTCGGCGGCGACGAAACCACCAGGCACGTCCTCACCGGCGGCATGCATCAGTTGCTTCTGCATCCCGAACAGCGGGCGCTGCTCGCCGAAGATTCCTCGCGAATCCCGCTGGCCGTCGAGGAGATGCTGCGCTGGGTGACGCCAATCAAGAATATGGCGCGTACCGCCATGGAAGACACCGAATTGCGTGGCGAAACCATCCGCAAGGGCGAAAAGGTTCTATTGCTCTACCCTTCGGCCAATCGGGACGAGGAAGTCTTTGACGATCCGTTTTCCTTCGACGTCACCCGGGACCCAAACGACCACCTCGCCTTTGGTGGCTACGGGGCACACTTCTGTCTGGGCGCGAGCCTCGCTCGCCTCGAGATTCGCGTCATGTTCGAAGAGGTCCTGCGCCGCACACCCGCGATGCAACTGGTTCCCGACACGGAGCTTCCCTGGCGAAATTCCAATTTCATCACCGGCATCGAGCATATGCCGATCGAACTTGCCTGAGAGCTAAAAGGGCCACCACCACGGACCGTCGATCAGATCGTCGAGTTCCGCGCGGCAACGCTTGTATTGCGTGGCATAGATACCGGATCGCCGACGAACATCGCGGATCGCCCTCTGCGCGGTCGCGTTCGAGCGATGCAGACCGCGCTTATAGCCGGCATGGCCCACGTGGTAGGAGGCGTAGAAAGCCTCCGGACTCCTGGCCGAGATACCATGTCTTGCCTGCCCCACGCTCCCGTACCAGCCGATGAAGTCCGTGACGTCCTCAAAATCGTTTCGATCCGCGCCGCCGTTGCCCGTTGCCCGCTGATAGCGCTCCCAGGTTCCGTCGAGAACCTGACCGTACCCGTAGGCGGTCGAGAGGTGTGGCCCCGGAATAAATCCCAGAAACCAGGTCCGCGGCGGTCGGGCATCCGAGCGGAAGGAAGACTCCCTCTGGATCACGGCCATCTGCAACGGCACCGATACGCCCCATTTTCGATAGGACCCCCGGGCGGCTTCATACCAATCCGGGCGCTCCCGAAAGATCGCGCATAGATCAGTCTGCTGGCGCGGGGGGGCGCCCGCGCAACCCACCACAAGCACAGCTGCCAACAACGCGCCGAGGACAATCGGAGCCCGGCGCCCGAGCAGTCCCGTCCGGGGGCTCACTCGCCCAGTTCGGCAACCCACCGTCGCAACTCCGGCAACGCAGCTTCCCCCCAGGCGGGCGATACCCGCAAGCGAGCAAACTCGGCAAAAAGGCGATCGAAAATACCGGCGACCTCCTCGATATCGGCCAGCCGCAAAAAGAGATCATTTTCCATCGCGGCCCGAGGATCGTCTTTCAGCGAATCGTCACGCGGGCCGAGCTTCGGCGGGCGCAGTGCATCAAAGGTGTACAAGCCGCCATCAAAAGTCAGCTCGAAGGTGCGCTCCCCGCGGTTGATCGACAACTGCGCCCGGTCGATGAGCTTGCCACGCTGCAGTCCCGCACCGAGCTCCAACCTGAGATCTCCTTCGTCGAAAATCGTCAACCGGGCGGGGCTCTCCCCGCCACCAGCGAGCAGAACTCGATCGCCGAGGGTGACTTCGACAACCTCCCCCTCCACATCGAGCTTGGTGCCCTCTTCCTCGATCCGGTGCACCAACCAGGTCAGAAACTCCCGACCGAGGTGGCGCTTGGTCTCCACAACCGCGAGAAATTCCTCTTTCATGATTCACCCCCGGTTTCCCGCGCGGGGGCATTGCCGGTCAGCTCGGCCTCGGCGCTGGCGCGAAAACTCTCCAGCACAGAAGAGGCAAGGCCGACATGCTCGGCAGTCAGGTAGGGAATCATCGGGGTCGGCGTTATCCCGAAGGTCTCGCGAAACGTGGTGGAAAACGCTTCCATCACCGGGCCGGTTCTGGTGGTGAAGAAAATCACTCCGGTATCGAGATTCCAGGCACATTCAAAGAGCCTCGGGGCCGGGAGGGCCTTCTGGAGGAGACGTGCCTGCACATCATCCCGGATCTCACGCCGGATCGAGAGCGATAAGCGATCGAGGCCATCTCTCTCGCGCCGCTCCCTTTCGGCCTGACGTCGCTCCATCCAGGCCAATTTCGTCGGAATCGTGCGTCGGTCGTAACGGAAACCGAGGAGCAAATAGTTCTGGAAAAACAGGTCTGTGGTATCGAAGCGGGTCTCCATGGGGTCATGGATATCGACCCACCCAAAGACCTCCTCGTGGGGAAGCCCGGTTTCCGATTCTTCGCGAAAGGCACGGCGGGAGACTCCGGCCAGGACTGTTTCCCGGTCGACCTTGGCAGGAGGTGCGGCATGGAGCCGAACGATTGTGGAACTTGCAGAAAGAAAACCCATCGGAGGGCGGGTCTTACCCAGCCTGTTCCCAAACCGCAATCCCAAACGATGCGGCCCGAAGATTTTCGTGGGTGCGAGGTGCCCCGGCAGGCCGCGGCCCGTCTGGCGCCGAAGCAATCGGCGGCCGTCAGCTCCGAGGCTGACGGCCGCCTGACTCCTCAGGCTTTGACGCCGAAGCGCTCGAGCCCATAGCACTCCACCGCATTGGATCGCAGCACCTTCTGGCACTCCTCGGCATTCATGCCGGCTTGGGCAAACAAGTCTCGGGCAATCTTGCGAGAATCAGGGAATGTCCCATCCGAGTGCGGATAATCCGTCTCGAAGACGATCATGTCGATCCCGATCTCATCGCGGTTCTTCAGACCCGTGAGGTCATCAAAAATACACGACCAGACTCGCCCTTTTACCTGCTCGCTTGGTGCGACCGGGAACTCGACCCCGCCGACGCCATCGCGCCAGACCGCGTCCATGCGCTCGAGCTGGAAGGGAACCCACCCGGCCTGGCTCTCCGCATAGGAAATCTTGATATTGGGGAAGCGGGTCAAGGTGCGCGAGAAAATCCAGTCCGCGAGTGATGCCTGCGCATTCTGCGCGTACAAACACATGCTCGTCGCCAGAGGCGCGTCGGGTGAGGTGCTGGGCATCGAGGAGGAAGAGCCGATATGCATCGAGACCGTGGTCTCGGTTTCCTGGCAGGCCTCCCAAAGGACATCCCACTCACCGGTATAGAGACTCGGAAAACCAAGCTTCGAGGGATTCTCGCTGAAAGCGATTGCGTGGCTTCCTTTCGCCGCGCAGCGACGCACTTCGGCCGCCGCAAGCTCCGGGTCCCACAGCGGCACAAGCGTCAGGGGGATCAGGCGTCCCTTGGCCGCTCCGCCACACCAATCATCAATCATCCAGTCGTTGTAGATCTGCAGGCAGAGGAGACCCAGTTCCTTGTCGGCTCGCTCGGCAAAGCCCTGTCCGGCAAAGCGCGGGAAGATGTTGGGAAAGTTGATCGCCACCTCGACATGGTTGAGCGTCATGTCCTCGAGCCGTGCGTCGCGGTCATATGTTCCGAGGCGCAGATCTTCGTAGATGGCGGGAATGTTGCGTTGCTGATTGCGCGGTATCCCGGCCGGAGCATGCAACAGGCCGGTAGGGGTCGCGAGGTCCTCGAAAAGCCAGACGTCACACCAATCTCCATCTTCGGCATTACGCTGGAGGCCATAGTGGCCACCGACAAACTCCAACTTGACCTTCTCACGCGACACCCGCGGACCCTCCGAACGCATGCTGGGCGGCAACTGCTCCTGCCAGAGGTTCTTGGGCTCCATCACATGGTCATCGACCGAGATAATATCAGGCAGCTCATGTTCTTCAGGTGTCACACTACTCATCTCGCATACTCCTCAAACATCATCGTATCGCCAACCGACAACGACGCCACGGATGTCTCCGTTTTTCTCTCAAGAAATTCTCTTGCCACTCAGGCCTTCGCCGGGCTGGCGACCTGCCCCGGGAAGCCACAACCCTCGACCAATTCGCCATCCAATACGATGGGAACGCCGTTGACGATCGTAGCATGCACCCCCTGCGGGCGACTGGCCCAGCGGCCCACGCCGTTGGGAAAATCATTCACGAATTCCTTTTGATCCGGCCCGATCCGATCCGGATCAAAAATCATGATATCGGCAGCGTACCCGGGCAGAAGCATCCCGCGTCCGCTCAGACCCAGAAGGGCTGCCGGTTGCTGGGTCAACTGTCGAATGGCTTCCTCGAGTTCCCATTTGCCCCATTCACGAACCCAATACTGCAAGAAATAAGACGTGAACTCCGCACCATCGTCGCGGCCCAGGTGAGCACCACCGTCCGAGGTCCCGATAATCATATTCGGGTGTTGCGACGCCACCAGCGTGCCGTCCTTCCACTCTTCGGTTTCCGTGCGCCAGATAAACTCGACCGTCAGGTCTTCCGACAAGGCGATCTCCGCCATCAGATCCATGGGAGCGATACCGCGCTCGGCGGCAATCTCGGCGAGCGAGCGTCCGATCAGTTCCTGGTTCTCCGGCTTCTCGGCCGCATACACATGCACCAGATTAAAATGTGGCGGCGGCAATGTGGACCCCTTCTCGGGGTCAGCATTGGGATTCTCGACGGCGCTACGAATCGAATCGCGATACGCCGGATCTTGAAGCATCGCCGTTCGCGCGGCCACGTCATCGGCCTCGGCGAACAGACGCGCCAGCGCGGGGACGCCATCGTAGAGGCCGGTGCCCTCGGCGAAAGTGAAGCGACGATTGAATGGCCGGGCCATCAACATCGAATACACGCCGGCTCCCTGATGCCGCGCGAGTTCCAGATATTTCTTGGAGTGCTCCCATGTGGCGGTCGGAGCATCGACCTTGCTGCGAGCCCCCAGTCCCTGAATGATCACCGGCAGACGGCTGCTCAGCGCGAGATCAATCAGATAATCCTTGTCCTCGTCGTCCAGACCACCAATGGAACTATAAGGCAGATACGAGATGGATCCGCGGTTGCTGAGACCGACTTCATCGACCAGAGCCTGAAGCTCACCGCGAGAAGCCAGCCTGCTGGGCACCGGGCGGTCCGCCGCATCGAGATGGGTAGGCGCATGCGTCGACGAGAGTCCTGCTGCGCCGGCATCCATGGCCTCCCGGACCAGAGCTCGCATCGCGGTGACTTCCTCATCGGTGGCCTCGCGAGTGTTGCTGTCCTCGCCCATAACCCAACGCCGGATATTGCAATGCCCGACATAGAAGGCGGCGTTCACGCCCAGATGGCCTTCTCGGCTCTGCAGAAACTCCGGGAAAGTCTCGAAGTTCCAAGGGATTCCCTCCAGAGCCCCCGGTGCCATATCCTCAACCCGCGTGAAGATCTGCGACAGGAACCCCCGGTCTTCCGTCTTGACCGGTGCGATCGAAAATCCGCAATTTCCGGCCAGCACTGTGGTCACGCCATGGTAGCACGAGGAGGTGGCATAAGGATCGAAGGTCAATTGCGGATCATAATGGGTATGAGGATCGACGATCCCCGGTGCCACGATTCGGCCCTGGGCATCCATCACCTTGTCCGCGAGCGATTCGTCGAACCGACCGATGCCCGCGATCTTGCCATCGCGAATCGCGACATCTGCGCGACGCCGGGGCAATCCGGTTCCGTCCACAACTAATCCATTGGTAATGAGCAAATCGTATCTCATCTGGCTTCCATCCTGTCTTCGCCCTCGTTCGATGAGGGGGTATCTTGCGATGCGGCACGCGCCTCGGCGAGACTGGCCGACCGAGCCATCTCTGCCGCGCCACCCGCATCGGGTGCATCAAAAATCGCTGCCAGCAGGCTGAGTGCAAAATCAACCTTCCGGATTTCCTCTTCGGAGAGATGCGACATCACCTGCTCCGCGCTTTCGCTGTAAGCCGCAAAGGCCTTTCTCTCGAGACCGGCGCCCTTGGCCGTAAGCCGGATCCTCGCACGGCGCCCATCTTCGAGATCATTGACTCGCTGCACCAAACCTCGGCCTTCAAGCCGATCGATCATCTTGGTCAGTCCGCCGGGCGTGCAACCCAGCGCATTATAGAGATCTTCGGGCTGCAACTGCCGCGGTCGTCCCGCGCGACGAAGTGCACCCAGAATACTGTACTCGCTGGGGGATAATTCATGGGGTGCCAGGACGTCTTTCTGAAACGTGGGCATCAGAGCCGAGAGTCGAGAAAGAAGCAGAAGCGGCCGCACCCGTTGGAATCTCCGATCCGAGTATTCCGAGCGCCAATACTTTCCGATTTCCCCGAGCGACTTCACTCAGATCGTTATATACTTTCCATGGAAATTATCAAGGAAAGTAAATTACCCGAGTAAAAATAAATGCTTGAGTCTTGATCCTTGCGGGGATTTGCTCAGTTTCGAGACGCAGCGGCCCGCAGGCGCGCGGGCAGATCGGGAAAAGCCGTCAAGACCCGCGCCCAGTTGGGCATGGACGCCCCGCCCTGAGGATCGGCCTGAAACGCGGCTCCGGCTGTCGCAATCTGTCGGCCGAATCCGTCCACGGTATTCTCCTCGGACCGACGGTCATAAAGGAGTCCATTAACCAACGCATCGGCGTGATATTGCCGAATCCGATCCTGCGCACACCGCAGGTAGGCGGCTCGCAGGGTCGAGACCAGGGTCGCATCAATCACCTGGCCTCGCGTTGCCAGAGTGCGGAACACGGTGCTGCAGATATCCGCCGCCATCTTCATCAATCCCTTCTGCGGATCCTCGAGGGACAAATCCTGATGCTTATGGTCGTAGGCAACGCCGAGATCGATCTGGCAAACGCGTTTGGACGCCGTGTTGCGAAACACCTCGGCCAGCGTGCCGATCTCCAGACCCCAATCGCCGGGAACCCGGTTCGAGCGCGCCAGTGTCGAGGAAATCGCGAACTCCCCGGACAGAGGATAACGAAAACTGTCGAGAAAGGTCAGGAATGGATCGTTGCCCAGCACGGCAATCAGGCTCTGCAACAGGGGCGACACCAAAAGACGCGCAACACGACCGTACATCTGATCCGAGCTGCGGTGGTAGAAAGCTTTCGTGAATTCGAAGTCCAGATCCGGGTGCGCCATGGGCAGGCATAATCGCGCCAGAAGAACTCGATCGTAATCCACGATATCGCAATCGTGCAGAACAAACGCCTTGAGTTGCGGATCCGCGAGCAGATAGCCAAAGGCCGTCCATACCGACCTCCCCTTGCCCGGAACATCCATCGAGAAGCCGGCCTCGCCTAATTCGCGATAAAGCGATTGCACCTCGGGGCCACTGGTCCAGAGAACTTCTGCTCGAGGGCCAAGGCAGGACACCAGGGCACATGCGTGGCGGAGGTCGGCCTCGTCGGGGGCTTGCCCCAAAACCACGCATATCTGCTCGATATAGTCAGCCTCCTGCAGGGACTCGACAATGCGGGCAAAGGGAGCTGCGCGCAGATCGGCCGCCGTCACCGGCAACACAAGTCCCAACTTGCAGTCCTGCGTGACCTCCCGCAGAAGAGCTTCGAGATCGTCGCGCCCGGCACATCCCAGATCATGCAGGGTGGTGACGGGTCCGCTCTGATGAAAATCGGACATCTTTCGCAAAGCCTAGCCCAAAACCCGAGGGCTTGCCTGCCTCCCGAGAGCGCGTCGCCGAGCTCCAGCTTGCGGTTGGTCAAGGCGCGGAGTAGTTTTGCACAAGGCCGTCCATCAACCCCTGGCGCGCGAGACTCTTTCCGCCTCGGCCTGAAAGCGAAGCAGCCAAACAACATGAACAACTGGTCAATCACCCTGAGCAAGGAGTATTTCAAATTCTCCTGCGCGCATTTTCTCATTTTCCCCGACGGCTCCAAGGAGCGTCTCCACGGCCACAACTACCACGTGAGCGTCGAGATCGAAGGCGACCTGAGCGACAGGGGATTGGTCATCGATTTCATCGATGCCAAACCAGTCGTCCGCGAGCTCTGCGACTCGCTCGACGAGCATTGGCTCCTGCCGGGAGAACACCCCGAACTCGAGATCCGGGAGTTGGAAGACAACCACACCAGCGTTGTCTACCGCGACTGTCGCTATCTGGTCCCCAGCGAAGAGGTCATCTGCCTGCCGATCAACAACACCTCGGTCGAAAATCTGGCGACATGGTTCAGCGACACCTTGCGAGCCCGGTTGGTCGAGAAGTTCGGCGCCTCTCAGGTGCGACGGCTGCGCGTCGCGATCTCCGAGACCAGCGGGCAAAGTGGCGTCTGCGAGTATCGGAGCGATGACAACCGCTGAATCGTCCTCGGTGGACTCCACCGGCGCAACGGCGACTGAATACACCCCGAAACTTCTGTGCGTGGTCAACCTCTCGCCGGAATCCATGGTCACCGATTCCATTGCACGCAGCCCCGAAGAAGCCCTCGACCGCGCCGAACAACTTCTCGCGCACGGCGGCTCGATCATTGATCTCGGCGGCCGCTCCATCACCCCCGATGCCCCCCGCATCGATGATGCAGAGGAGCAGCATCGACTGGCGCCGGCGGCCCGCAAGCTGCGCGAGCATGCCATTACCTTCTCGGTCGATACCTGGTCTCCCGACACCGCTTGCGCCGCCATCGGCTGGGGCGCGGACGTGATCAACTTCACCGGCGAGAAAGCAACGCCCGCGATGCTCGACGCGATTTCCGCGGCAGGAGCCTCCTTGATTCTGACGCATATGCCCTACGGAAACGCCTACGAGATGCGTCGTCGCCCGCGACAGCCCACCCCGGCGGACCCGGTCGGTTGGATTCTGGAATCACTGGCACCACGGGTCGAACAGGCGCACCGGAGCGGCATCGAAAAGGTCATCATTGACCCCAATCTGGGCATCATCCATCACGAGACCGATGACTTCGAGAAGATCCACCGCCAGCTCGAGATCGTCTGGCAGGCGGACCGCCTGCGCTCTCTCGGCTGTCCACTGCTTTTTTACGCCGCACGAAAACCCGAGCGCCTGGCCCGCATCATGATGGCCTCTTCCGTGCTGCACGCACGCGCCGACTATATCCGCACGCACGAGCCCGAAACGCTCCAGGCGCTGCTGCGCCACATCACCCCGGAGGTCTCATGAGCGATACGCCGCTGGCAGGAAAGAACGCATTGGTCACCGGAGCCGCCCACCGAACGGGTCGCGATCTGGCCCTTGGTCTCGCGCGCGCCGGTGCCGATGTCGCCATTCACTTCCATACCAACGAGGCCGCCGCCCGCGAGGTGGTCACCGAGATCCAAGGCCTGGGACGCCGCGCGCTGGCGGTCCCCGCCGACCTGACAGATGCCGACGAGGCAAACGACGCCGTGCAGGCCGCCGAGACCGCACTCGGATCAGTCGACCTTCTGGTGAACAATGTCGGCGTGATTGTCTGGAAGACGCTCGACGAGATCACGCCTGAGGATTGGCAGCGCTGCATCGACGGGACGGCCACCGCCACCTGGAACACCTCGCGCGCCGCGGCCTGCGGCATGCGCGCACGCGGCTTTGGTCGGATCATCAACATTCTCGACGCCGACGCCGACGCGTTGGCACCGGTAATCTTTGCGACCCCCTACAAGATCGGCAAGACCGCCACCTGGGTGCTCACGAAATCGATGGCCAAAAACGAGGCCGCACATGGCATTACCGTCAACGCGATCTCACCGGGGGTTCTGGAGAACTCGGAGAAAGAGGTTCCCCTCGAGCGCATTCCCGCCGGGCGACCGGGCACCAGCGAAGACCTGATCGGCGCCCTGCTCTATCTGTGCAGCGATACCGCCGCCCATACCACCGGCACCAACATCAAGGTGTCGGGCGGCTATCTGATCTGAGGGCCGGCACGCGAGCGCAATCGTCACAGGGGCGCGGCCGCGCCCACATCAAGCGGGTCGCTCTCGCCCTATCGCTTCCGGTTGCCGTTCTCGTCGAGTTCGATCTCGCGGATGGTCATCATCTCCCGCCAGAACCAGCGCAGGAACTTGAACGACAGCCACAGTCCCCCCAGGACAATCAGGCCGATCACCCAGAGCCAGAATTTCAGTTCACCGTCACTCACGGCGGACACTCTATCTCGCACCTCAGCTGAAGCGCAACGCGTTGCCCGTGAAGCAGAAGCATCTACCTGCACCAAGCGCGAAAAGTCTGGCGACAACATCGCCGCCGGGAATTATCTGCATCAAAAGTTCCGGAAGAAGACCGACCCATGGGCCGTCGCACTCAATAGAAATAATAGAGCACAAAGGTCACCGCCGCCGTCAGCAGCGCGGCAAGCCACCGATCATCCCGCAGCCAGACAGGCCCCTCGTCCGCCGCCGGAGCACTCTGCCGCAAATAGCCGGCAAACAGAACCAGCGTAAAGAGCGCCGCCAGAAATCCGGCAACGCCCGCCCCCAGCCAACCGGCCACCAACAATCCACCGAGGACCATATTGCCCAGCACATAGCCCACGCACCATCGCGCGAGTCTCTGCAGGTGAGCTGTGGTGGTGCCGGTGACCGTGGTAAACAGATAGGCGTCCTTGGCGGGGTCCCGCGGCGTCGTCCGGCTGACCAACGCATGCACGAGCAAACAGCTCAGCGTCGTCAGAAATGTACGGTGCATGAAATTGAGCTCGTAGCCGAACGTGGGTACCGCAGCGGCGCCTGCGACCTGCGCTGCGTAGGCCCATTCCAGCGCTATGCCAACAACCGGAGATGCCAGAATCGCTGCCGCCGCGCCGCGAGCGGTCGCACGCGGCGAGAACATCCCCATCAAAAACGCGACCAGAAGCCCCGGCGTCAAATATGATAATTGACGCGAGAGCTGCAGAAAGAAATTCCCCTGCGAGTTCGGATCATAGGTCGTTGCCGCCAGAAAGCCGGCCAGAGAGACCAGCACCACAACGACAATGCGGCCCAGGCGCACCAGACCGGCGTCGTCGGCCTCGCGCTGCCAATGCTTGCGATAGATATCAAACGAAAACAGGGCGGCAGCCGAGTTCAGCATGGAATCGATCGTCGAGAGAATGGCTCCGAGCAGGCCGGCGGCCACCAGACCCAGCAGGCCCCCGCCCGCGGGCAGGACCAGACTCATCAGAACCGGAAATGCCTCGTCCGGGGCCACCTGCACATCCCCCATGCGCGCGGCGACCAATTGAGCCGCAGCCACGCCGCCGGCAATCGAAAAAAACGGAACAAAAAGCTTGAGGAAGCCTCCGGCCAGGATGCCGTAGCGTGCCTGCTGCTGGCTGCGAGCCGCCAGCGTGCGTTGCACGATGTACTGGTTGGTACACCAGAACGAGAGGTGCATGACCATAAGACCGGTGAACACCCCTGTCCACGGCAGGGAGGCATGGTCTGCCGGCAGGTAGAGATGCATCCGCTGGTCTGGTCGCGGCACGGCCGCATCGTTGGCGAGCAAACCTGAAAAGCCGCCAATCTCGGGCTGCGCGAACGTGGCTAGCGCCACCAGAATGCCCGAGACCAGAAGCAGCCCGGATTGGATCACATCGGTCCAGACCACCGCACGCATGCCCCCCACAATCGTGTAGATGCCGGTGATGGTCGCCAGCGCCGCCACACCGCCAACATAGCCCGGGTCGAGAATCGTATCGCGCAACAGAAGCGACATCGACCGCGAACCCACATAGAACAAGGCGGTCATCTGGGCTGCGATCAACAAAAGAGTCGTCACCGAGTACAGCAGGCTCGCGCGCTCGTCGTAGCGCAACGCCAGATACTCCGAGAGCGTGTGTACCCGCAAGCCGGCAAAAACCGGCAGCAGCAAATACGCCAACGCGAGCAGCGCAAAGACGGCCCCCAATTCAAAATGGCTCTGTGCAAAGCCGATCGAAAATCCCACACCCAGCATGCCGACCAGATGGTTGGCCGAGACGTTGGTCCCGAAAACCGAGCCTGCCACGCCCCACCAGGGCATGGAGCGACTCGCGAGGAAATACTCCTCGGAACTTTGCCCGCGACCACCGGCGAGAAGGCCGATGCCCATCACGGCTGCCAGACAGACGAGAAAGACCGCCAAGTCGAGACCGCCTAGCATGGCCATCCTCGCCGCGGCTGCAGTCCGAGCCATACGGCTCCATCTTTATGCAGCTTGTTTCCCATGCGAGTCCTCGATTCGCCCAGCAGCTCCTGCACCACGGCCTGAAGAAACTCTATCTGGTCGAACTCGGCAAGCGCAGCAAGCCGCCGGGAACCACCAACTCTGGCAAGGGGCACCCCAAGCCATATGGTCCAGCGACATTGCATCAGGGCAATCTCCGGAAAATCTCGCAATACCAAGCGCGGCCCAACAAAGCGCCGCCAATAAACCTTACCGCTCGGATTCGGGGTTCAGGGTCTGCAGAAGTACCGGTTCGACGGCACGGCGCATAGACGCATGCCCTCTACCTCGTAAATGCCCCGAAAAATCTTTGAAGTCCGTCGGCCGAAGCGAGCTGGTAAGATCCAAAAATACAGCCCCTTCCCTCTCGCTGATCTCGCGAAGCAATTCGATATTCGTTCGGGTCTCGATCCCCACACCGCGCAGCGCATCGTTCGGCAAGGGCGTGGCTACCACAATCACGGGGATGCCCCAGCGCTGCGCCAGACGCAGCGTCGTCGTCATCATTCGTACCGTAGGCAAATCCTCGCGGAGCGAGACGCGATACTCGTTCAAACGAGCCTCTTGATCTGGAGGATTCTCTGCATACGGCTCGGCAAAACGCATGATTTCGGTGCTCAATGGAGGCAGCATCGTGGCAAACGGCTCGACTTCTCTCAGGATCCGTCGGAACCCCCCAGCGTAGAGCGCCCCTTCCCATACCCATTCCCATTGCAATGCTTGCTTCAGCAACAACTCCAAAGGCGAGACTCCGCGGTCCATGAACGTGTGCGCCAGAAGCGGTGACCATTCGGAAACTGGAATCGCATCACATAACTCCAACATTCTCCCGGGTGGCTCGGGTCGGGCAAACATCCGGAGATGCGCCAGAACGACAAGCGCCCTTGGCCGAATCTCTTCCCGCGAGGCCAACGCACAATAATAATGAAAGAAGTCCAAACCATAGAACCAAATCACTCGAGACGATAATTGTTGCTGTTGGTCTAACCGTCGGGCCACTTGGTCCGCCCATCCTCCAAAACCACCACCACCACCCGCGAGGGTGGAGTCGCCGAGGAATAAAAGGTCAGGATTTCGGCCCCGATCTTCAACCTCCATCCGCGTATGCCAGGTGCGAAGCGGAAAGCCTTCCAGCCCTCGCGCGCGCACGAGATCGGAATCCGTCACCACGACGACGCCGATAACGACCACCGATGTCAGCAGAAAAGAGGCTATGATCACAAATATACGCATCAGAATTGGAAATAGATAAATTCTCTCGACCCCGAGGAGCAAACAAAAACCAGTAAAACGCCAAACGCCATCAAGGCTCCGCTAAGCGGTGCGGGCAATCGACAAATCCGGGCGCGAATTTTATCGCTGCTCGGGATCAGATGCAAAATTACACAGAAGATCACACCGAACAGGAAGGGCCATGCCTCCGAACTCAGGCTTCCGTCAAACCGTAGGATGCCCGCAAAAATTTCGCGGGCCGCCTCGAGCGTAGGGGCGCGAAAAAACACCCAGCCGATGCAGACCAATTGAAACGTGGTGAAGGTTTTGAGCCAATCGGGGACTCTCGCAAGTCCACCCAGTCCCGCCACCCAACGGTGCAGAATCAGAACGACCCCATGGAATAAACCCCAAACGATGAACCCAATCCCCGCCCCGTGCCAAAGTCCACCAAGGACCATCGTGATGAGCAAGTTGCGTTCGGTCCGCCAAGCACCCCGGCGATTTCCTCCCAAGGAAATATAGAGGTAGTCCCGCAACCAAGTCGACAGGGAGATATGCCAGCGACGCCAGAATTCCTGAGGGTTTCGGGCAAGATAAGGGCGATTAAAGTTCTCGGGCAAACGAAACCCAAAGAGGCCAGCGACGCCAATCGCGATGTCTGAATAGGCAGAAAAGTCGAAATATATCTGAAAGCAAAAGGCGTAAACGCCCAGCAGAAGATCCCAGGACCCCAAATCCCCGCTGGAAGAAAATACCACATCCACCCAACGACTCAGGATATCGGCGATGCAAACCTTCTTCACCAATCCACTCACAATCCTAAGCGAATAATCCTCGACCTGGGCTGTCGTCAGACGAGACGAAGTTGCTAACTGCGGCAAAAACTGGGTGGCCCGTACGATGGGCCCCGCCACTAGTTGCGGGAAAAAAGAGACGTACAAAGCCACTCGAAGAAAACTGCGCTCGGCGGGCAGAGTTCCTCGATAAACGTCAATGGAATAGCTCAGGCTCTGGAATGTGTAGAAGGAGATCCCGACGGGAAGAATGATCTGGTCGAAGAAGTCGGGGGGCGCGACTTCCCACGGCAATAATGCGGCAATCGATTTCGAGAAAAATGCGCCGTATTTGAAAAAAGCTAAAACACCCAAATTCCCGAACAGGCTCAAGGCGAGAAGGAACTTGCGCCAACGACCGTCCTCGGTCGCCGTCAAGCCCAGGGCCACCCGGTGATCAAGGATCGTTGAAAAAATCAGCAATAAAAGAAATGCAGGGTTCCAGCAGGCATAGAAGAACCAACTGGCCAAAAGCAGAAGGCCATGCCGCCCGTTGGGCCGGCCGCGAAACGGCCCATGGTAGAGAAAAAGAACTACCGCCAAAAAAACGAAAAATTGCAGGCTATTGAAAAGCATTTCAAAGTCAATCTTCAGAGCAATGGCTGGATTACCGCTACTGCGAACCCCAGATCGGGTCAAACGAAACATCGTCGAGCACGGCACTCGCACAAACTGAAGAACCAACCCATCCCAAGTTGGCATCTACGTTGACGACCGATGCTGCTATCCGATCCAGCAAGCGATACCATCGATCCGCATTGCACCCCGCCCACCTGCCGGATATCCGGAATTCATGAGGGCGGCGGGAAATCTGGCAGTACTGGAGCGAGGCCATCAGGAGGCTCTGGAGAATTTCCTGCGTGAATTCGACGCGCAGCCCGACGAACTGCATGGCTATTTCACCCCGCGCGACGCGTCGATCGACCAAGCCATCGAGTTTCTGCGGACCGCCACGGACGAAAGTCGATTGCCTCCCGGCCGCGTGCCGGCCTCGACATGGTTCTGGGAAAACCGCAGCACGCTGCAAGGCGTGGTGAACCTGCGCCACCGCCTGACCCCCGAGCTCGAAGAGACCGGGGGCCATATCGGGTTTTCCGTGGCGCCGTCCTGCCGACGTCAGGGCATCGCCGGCGCGATGCTGGCAGGAGCACTCGGCCAGGCACACCTGCTCGGGCTGAATCAGGTGGGCCTGACCTGTGATGCCGACAACCAGGGCTCGGCACGCACCATCGAGGCTGCCGGCGGGATTCTGGTGCGCGAAGGTTGGTGCGAGGCCCGACAAGGCCGGCAACGCTGGTACACGATCGCGCTACCCGCCGAATCGACCTAGCCCTCGGGAAGCTCCAGCCCCAGCGCGCGTACCTCCGCCAGAAAGGCCCCATGCGCGTCCAGATCATAGCGCACGGCGGTGAATCCGATCCCGGAAGCGACGCGTACATTATCCTCGAGATCGTCCACGTAAATCGTCTCTTCCGGGTCGAGGGAGAACTCTTCGATGGCTCGGCGAAAAATGAGCGGATCCGGTTTCAGGTAATGGCTGCTGTAGGAATAAATGCCCCCCGAGAAGTGTCCAAAATTCGGATAGTCACGAAAAAGACAATCCTTGTGGATATCGCTCGTATTGGACAGGAGAAGCAGGCGATGGGTCGCTCGTACCTGCAGCACAAATTCCCACATGGCATCGATGGGGGTGAAGATCTCCTCCCAAATACGTCGAAAATCCTCGGCGCTTTTCTGAAACCCGAGGGTCTTCATGCCGGCGGCCACAAAGGCATCCCCATCGATATTGCCGATTTCCAGATCGTACTTCAGCCTGGCGAGCAACTCGATCGGATCCCCGAGAGCCGTACTGGCTTCGGCAAAGCGCGGTCGGGCTCGACCGAAATCGAACCCCATCAGCACATTGCCAATATCGAGAAGCAGAGTCTTCATAGCGACAAGGGATCCACCAACCGGCGACCCCATGTCCGAACTATAACGCCATTGTCAAAGCGGCCAAACCGGAGCCGTTCTCGGTCCGTGGCGATTCCGCAACCAGACCCTCCAACAAGGGGCGGTATTCGTCGAGCGGGGAGCAATCAAAACCGGGCACCTTGGCAGCCTCATCGCAGCGCCTGAGGAGCAGGAGAGACTCGAAGCTCTTCTGCCCGGCAAAGCGATCGCTCTCATCAGCCTCCATCACGCCTCCCTGCCAACGCAGCGTGACCCGAGAAGCCTCCGATAAATGCGCCGCATAATGAGGGTCCACCGCCGCCAGATAGCGCTTGGCATCCACATGGCCCGCGACCAATTCGGTTACTGCCAGAGGAAAGCCCAGTGACTCGAGATAGGCTGCGCCCTGACGCTCATGGTGTCGGGCGCCCAACTCCCCCATTTCCTGCGTGGGATAGGGAAGCAGATGGCCGATATCATGAAGGAGGGCCGCAGCGATCTCGACGTCGCCTCCTCCGGACAGGCGCGTAAAATGCGCGCATTGCAGAGCGTGTTCCAACTGGCTGACAGGCTCACCGATATAGCCCCGCACATCCGCGGTTCCCAGAATTACGAACAATTCGTCCAACTCTGTTTTCGTGCCGACAGTTCCCATGAGGTCCCCCTTTCGTACAACGAGTATGCCGACAGTATGCCGGTGATTCGTGACGAAAGATTTACGAACGATTTAAGATCGCAGAGGACTTCCGAGGCATTCAGGTTACAGCAACCCGCCAACCGCGATTTCGAGCACTAGGAACGCATCAAATAGTTCCGGGCGATGACCACCCGTTGAATCTGGGACGTTCCCTCATAGATTTGCAGTAATTTCGCATCCCGCATCAGCTTTTCGACCGGATATTCCTTGGTATAGCCATATCCGCCGAAGACCTGGACCGCATCGGTGGCACATTTCATCGCCAGATCAGCACCATAGGCCTTGGCAATCGCCGAGGTGCTGGTGCGCTTGATGCCGTTATCGACTTCCCAGGCGGCCTTGAGCCATAAAAGCTTCACTGCCTCCTCCGCCATGACCATCTCGGCGATCATGAACTGCACGGCCTGGTGCTGCGCGATGGGAACGCCGAAGGTTTTACGCTCGAGCGCATAGGCTCGCGATTCCTCGGCACAGCGACGAATAATCCCGCTGCAAATTGCCGCGATCATGGGCCGAGATTTGTCGAATGTCTCCATCGCAATCGCAAAGCCCTGTCCGGGTTCGCCGAGGAGGTTTTCTGACGTCAGACGAACGTCCTCGAAAATCACGTCGGCCGTGTCCGAAGCGCGCTGGCCTAATTTGTCTTCCTTCTTGCCAGCCGAAACACCCGGGTGGTCGCGGGGCACAACAAATGCCGTGATGCCCTTATGACGCAAGGCCGGGTCGGTGGTGGCAAAACCCGTATACCAGCTCGCGTGACTGGCGTTGGTAATCCAACGCTTCTGACCATTGAGAATCCAATCGTCACCATCCTGAACAATTCGCGTCTGCATGCCGGCGACATCGGAGCCGGCCTCCGGTTCACTGCAGGCGTAGGACGCGAAAATCGGATCGGCGATCAAAGAGCCGAGGTATTTCTCTTTCTGCGCATCGGTGCCGGCGATCATCAGCGGCAAGGAGGCCAGATGATTGGCCATGATGCTCGTAGCGATCCCCGAGCAACCATAAGCCAGCTCCTCGGTCACCAGACTGCCGCCGACAGTCGAGAGACCGAGCCCACCGAGGGCTTCCGGAATTTCGACATTCATCAGGCCGACATTCCAAGCCTCACGGAATACCTCTGCCGGCCACTCACCGGTCTCGTCGTATTTCCCTGCGATCGGAATGATTTTCTCGGCCGCAAACCGGCGGGCTGTCTGGATTAACGCTTCTTGCTCATCTGTCAGTGTCGGATCGAACATATCAAATACCTCAATTCTTTACCTTAGGGGCTTAATGCGCATGGTTCCAGTAGGGGCAGACCGGATTCCCGAAGCCCCGAATGGCTCGGCAAATCCCTCCAAAAAGGCTAGAAGACTCGCGTGAGAGCCACCAAGGATTGGGGATTCGCCGAGGAACTCGACGGGATTCGAGGCGAAGTCGCGATCGCGGGTGTCGGCGAATCCGAACATACCCGTGCCTCGGGCCGCACACCGACGGAAATTACCGCCCAAGCTGTGGAACGAGCTCTCGAGGATGCCGGCCTGCCACCGGAAGACGTGGACGGACTGATGTGGAACCACACCTCGGACGGGTTTGATGCGCAGGCCTTCCGAGATCATTTCGAGGTAAAACAGGAGATCTGGGAATCGGATCAGGGAGGCGGCATGGTCTGGGCGGCGACCGCGCCCTACCAGGCAGCGCAGGCTCTGAGGCAGGGCCAGGCACGATACATCCTGAATGTCTTCTCGGTCGCCTGGGCGACCCAACGCGGAGAGATGACCGGTGGCCCGGGGCAATTTCACGCCGCGGAACTCTTCAAGCAGAATCTGGAGCTGCCCTTTGGCTGGTTTCCCCAGCCCATCTACTTTGCCACGATCGCGCGCCGGCATATGCACGAGTTCGGAACCACCGAGGATCAACTTGGTGCGATCGCCGTGGCCGGCCGTCGCCACGCCAATCTCAACCCTGGAGCCGTTCTCCACGACCGCCCCCTGTCCCTTGAACAATATCGCAAGAGCCCTCGGATCGCCGACCCCTTTCGCAAGGAAGATTGCTGCCTGATCTCCGATGGTGGGGGCGCCTACCTGATGACGACACCCGAGCGCGCTCGCGACCTCCGCCAGAAGCCCGTCTCGGTTGCCGGCATCGGGCTGGGGACCTCCTCTACCGGAATGCATTGGGCCGAACAGCGTGACTTCACGGCAACCCCGCAGGTCTTTGCCGCTCCGGCGGCCTTCGAGATGGCCGGCCTGTCTCCCGCCGATGTCGATGTCTTCAGCTGCTATGATCCCTTTACCATCGTGACGCTGATGCAGCTCGAGGACATGGGCTTTTGCCCCAAGGGCTCCGGAGGTGGCTTTGTCGAGGGAAGCCAACTCCATTTTGATGGCGGGGGCCTGCCGGCCAATACCCACGGAGGCATGTTGAGTCATGCCTACGTTCTGGGGATCGCCCATGTCGTCGAAATTGTCCGGCAACTTCGAGGCGATGCCGCAGCCCAGGTGCCCGACGCCGAAGTCGCCGTCTACGGTGGCTACACTGGTCCGCAGGCCGCAACGCTTCTGCTCACCCGGGGGGATGGATGAGTCTGCAACGCGAAGATTTCCCTCTACCCGATATCCTCTGGGAACCCACTCGGGAGTACTGGCAATCCGCCGCGCACGAAGAACTGCGGATCCCGCGTTGCACACACTGCCAGCACTGGACCTGGTATCCGAAGCCCACTTGCCCCCGATGTGATCGACAGGAATTTACCTGGACGGCGCTGTCGGGACGCGCTCGTCTTTTCTCTTTCGTAGTGGTCCGCCATGCCTTTCTTCCTCAATACAAGGACATGACACCCTTTATCCCCGCACTGGTGGTGCCCGAGGAGGCCCCCGGCGTCCGGTTGGCCACCCGGATCGTGGGAAGCCCACCCGAACAGGTCCACATCGATATGCCGGTGGAGGTGGTTTTCGAACCGCTCAGGTTTGCCGGGGTCGAGGCTTCCGTTACGGCGCCGCTGTTTCGAGCCAGCGCCTAAAGAAGCCCGGCGAGCATCCGGCGCACCGACTCGATGTCGGGAACACGCGTTGTCGCAATGCTTCGACCGTCCCCGACATGGATGGAAATCGCGCCGGCAGGAAGCGAGGCAAAGAGGTCTTCATCTGTCTGGTCATCCCCCATGCCCACGACAAGAGTATCCTTGGGGCATCGGTCCACCAAAGGTTTGACCACAGCGCCCTTGTCGAGACCGAAGGGTCGGACCTCGATCACCTTGTCATCCGAGACAATCTCGGCGGGGGAATTGCTCAAGATCTGCGCCAGATGGGTGCGGATTTCATTGGCCTGGAAGGCCCCGAACTCGGCCTCGGCCCAACGATAATGCCAGGCGAGTGTCACGGTTTTTTCTTCGACCAATGACCCTGGCGTACGTGCTGTGAAGTTCTCGAGGATCTCGAGAACGCGTCCCCACCAAGCCATATCCTCAGGCTTGGGCCCCGATCTCCATTCCTCGCTGGTCGCCGCCCGTGACCAGAAACCGTACTCCGCATGCAGATCAATCGGGATATCTCCGAAGCGGTCCTCGATCGTCTTGCGCGCCGCACCGCTGATCAGATGAATCTCGGTATTGGGACGGGCGGCGAGGCGGCGCAGGAGATCGAGAATCTCGTCATCGGGCGCTGACAGCTCGGGAACGGCGGCCACCGGCACAAGCGTACCATCGTAGCCCAGAAGCAGCTGCAGCCGATCCGCTTCGCGCATGGTCCCGACCACACTGGCCAGATCCGGCGACGCCGCGGCAATCCGACCAACGGCCTCTTCTCCCGCCACAGCCTCCTCGAGAGTTCCCAGAAAGGAGCCCACCCACCGGTGAACATCATAGGAAAGAACGCGCCTTCGCAGGCCCCGCATGCGAGCGCGGCGCTCTTCTTCGGGTAGCTCCAGGGCACGTACAAAAACTTCGGCCGAACGGTCGATATCAAACGGGTTGAGCATCAAGGCCTCGGCGAGCTCGCTTGCGGCACCGGCGAACTCACTGAGGACCAGCACGCCGTCATCGTCGGTACGCGAAGCCACAAATTCCTTCGCCACCAGGTTCATTCCATCCCGCACCGGCGTAATCAGCATCACATCAGCGGCGCGATACATGGAGACCAGTTCCGCGTCGCTCAGACTGCGATAAAGATAATGGATCGGCACCCAATCCGCTGTCCCGAACTGTCCATTGATGCGCCCGATCATTGCATCGACTTCGTGACGGAACTCCTGATAAGCCCCGACGCTCTCGCGGGAAGGGACCGCCACCTGAATCAGGCGGACACGGCCATGGTATTCGGGGTGGCGTCGCAGCATCGCCTCATAGGCCAGCAAACGTCTCCGAATCCCCTTGGTGTAGTCGAGCCGGTCGATCCCGAGAAGGATCTTCTCGCCCATCTTCTCGCGCAATACGCCCGCCCGGGTCTGGACATCCTCGGAGTCCGTAAGCGAGACAAATTTATCGACGTCGATGCCCATGGGGAAAACCCCCAGACGGACTTCTCGCGCCTGATACAGGACACGATCGACATCGGCGGCGACGCCAAGCACGCGCAAAATCGAAGAGCCGAATTGGCGCATATAACCGGCCGTATGGAAGCCGACCAGATCAGCGCCCAGCAACCCTTCCAGCAGCTTCTCGCGCGAGGGAAGAATCCGAAAGATTTCCGACGACGGAAACGGGATATGCAGGAAGAAACCGATGCGGGCATCGGGGTAGCGCTCGCGCAGCATCGCCGGAAGCAGCATCAGCTGATAATCGTGGACCCAGATGCGATCGCCGGGTCGATAATGCCGGCCGACCTCGTCGGCGAACCGGCGGTTCACTCGCTCATAAACCTCGAAGTGCTGGACATAGAGAGGCAACTGATCGAGCAGATAATGAAAGAGCGGCCAGAGAACGCCGTTGGAGAATCCCTCGTAGAAAGCCTTCACGTCCTCGGATTCGATCCACACGGGCGCCGCCCGCAATTCATCGAGTCGGCGATGCAAACCCTCGAGTTCGGGACGCGAGAACTCGGCGACGTCGCCAGGCCAGCCGATCCACAAAGCGTCCGAGCGCGAATGAGGCCCGCTCAAACCCGTGGCCAGCCCACCGGCACTGCGCTCCACACGCAATTCCTCTCCGTCTCGAGATACGGTGATCGGCAACCGATTGGATACAATAAGAAGTCTAGACATCAGTAGTTACAGGACCGGGGTCCATGATAAGGATACCTGTGATCGGCGTGGAAACCTAGAGGACGAATACGCGATGACACAAACAGCCATCGGCGCCGCAGCGCTCGCTCTCATGGCCGGAACTCTGGCCCAAACGGTCGCGGCACGCCTGGGTCTCCCGAGCATCGTACTCCTGCTGGCCACCGGCTTTCTGCTGGGACCTGACTTTTTCGGATTTCTGGACCCGCAGGCCCTCGCGGGTGGTCGCGAGACGATCGTTTCCCTCGGCGTGACGATCATTCTGTTTGAGGGAGGACTGGCGCTGGACCTGGATCGATTGCGTCGGCAACAGCGCAGCCTTCTCCTGCTCGTAACGCTCGGCGGCGCGATTTCGATGATTCTCGGGACCCTGGCCGCGCGCTACGCGGTCGGATTCTCCTGGTCGGTCTCCCTGCTCTACGGCTCCTTGATGATTGTCACCGGCCCGACAGTGGTCACCCCGCTGCTCTCGCGCCTCAAGATCGAGCGCCGACTGCGCGAGTTGCTGGTCAGCGAGGGTGTCCTGATCGATCCCATCGGTGCGATCGTCGCTCTGGTCGCTGCCGAATGGGTCGTGGGCCATGCCGGCCTGCTCGAATCCGGGTGGCTGGTCATCTTGCGCCTCAGTCTCGGAGCCGCGGCCGGGTTCGGCTCCGGAATGCTGCTCGCCACGACGCTCAAGCGAAATTGGATCCCCGACCATCTGATCAACCCGACAGTTCTCGGCGTCACGCTGGCCATCGCGACCTTTGCCAGTGGCCTTTCTGCCGAAGCCGGCTTGATGGCAGCGGTCGCGCAAGGTGTCACGATGGCCAATCGCCAAATTCCCGGGATTGGAAAATTGCGGGACTTCAAGGAAGCCCTGACCCTCATCCTTCTCGCCTTTCTCTTTGTGACCCTCGCAGCGGGATTGCGTCTGGAGTTCGTCGAGGCGTTGGGCTGGAATGCGTTGATTGTCGTGGCCATCCTGATCTGGGTGGCGCGCCCCCTGTCGGTATTTCTGGCCACCTACGGCAGCGACATGCCTCTGCGGGAACGGGTCTTTGCCGCGTGGATCTGCCCGCGCGGGATCGTGGCGGCCGCCGTGGCCGGGCTCTTTCATTTGCTGCTGGAACAAAGCGAGATCCCGGGGGGCTCCGAACTCGAGGCGCTTGTCTTTGTCACCGTCGCCTGCACCGTGACCCTGCAGGGACTCACAGCAAGACCGGTCGCTCGCCTGCTGAAAATCGATTTCCCGAGCATGCTGGGAACGGTCATCATCGGCGCGGATGCCTTCTCGCGTAAAGTCGGCCGTCTCCTTACGGATCTGGGACGCCCGGTGGTGCACGTCGACCGCAACCCTGCCCTCTGCGAGCGCGCGCGCGCGGCCAAATTGGTCGCGGTCGAAGGAGACGCTCTTTCTATAGAAACGCTGGAAGCCGCAGGCGCCCGGTATGCCGATGTCATTCTCGCGCTCACGGGCAACAATGCCCTGAACGATCTTGCTCTCCAGAAGGCACGCGAGAGCTTCATGGCAGAGCGCTATCTCGGACTGGGCTCCAACGCGATTCCGGACGAAACCGGTGGACGACCCGACAGTGTTCTTTTCCCCGGAAATTTCCCCGGAATCCAGGAAGCCAGCCGCCTCACTCGACTGGAACAGCTCGAAGTCAAGGACAGGATCGTCACCGCGCGCAAGGAACTTCTGCGACCACTACGCGACCTCCCCTTTGCTCCGGGCGAATTCGCTGTGGCGCTGGTCCGCAACGGGGCGGTCAATCTCGCGACCGGCGATCTGCAACTCGCAGCGGGCGACGTGCTCTACACCGCCGGGACCACCGGGATGGCCGGGACCGCCGACCAACCCAGTCCCCTCGACGAGCTTTTTGCCAATAACGGAAAAAGCCGTCGGGGGTGGTCTCTCTAGACGTTCAGGCGAGCGGCGCCGATCCCGGGCCAGATCCGCAGCAGACCAAAAACCGCGCGCACACCAACCCAGGCGACGGTAATCCACCACACCAGAATAAAGGAGCCCGACCAATCCGTCGGCAAGGTCAACAAGGCAACCGCCCCGGTAACCGTCGCCAGAATCATGACATTGCGCAGGTAGCGATAATCGCCCGTGCCCCAATGAATGCCGTCGGTCACAAACGAGAGCGCATTCAGGGGTTGGGCCACAGCCGCAATCCACCAAACCGAATGGAAAAGCTCGGTTGCCTCCGGCGGCACCAGAAGCCAGAGAGCACTCGCCTCCAGCCCGAACATCGCGACGACCAGGGCAACCCCGGTGAGCAAGGCCCAACCGCAGGAGATCGTCGCTACCCGACGCGCGATCGCAATTTCACGTGCGCCGACAAAAAAACCGACCAGACTCTGCGCACTCGCAGCCCACGCATCGAGAAGGAAGGCACTCAGGATCCAGGACTGACGCACGGCCTGATGCACCGCCCCCTCCATCTCCCCGAGGTGCGTGGCAGCGCGCGTGGCCAGCAGCAGAAAGAGGAGCAGCGAGGCAGTGCGCACCACAAGATCCCGCCCGACCACAAACAGGCTCGCCACCGAACTCGGATCCGGCGCGGACCAACCACCGAGACGTTTTTGGGCAGCCAGGAAAGCCACCACAGCGCCTCCCCATTGGCTGAACACCGAGGCGACCGCCACTCCCGCCAGGCCCATGGGCTCGACCGGCCCGATCCCGAAGACCAGCACGTAGTCCAACCCGATATTGAGGAGATTCAGACCCACGGCAATCCACAACGGAGTCTTCATGTCCTGAAACCCGCGCAGAGCCCCAAAGGAAGCGAGGAGGAGCAGAATCGCCGGCGCGCCGAAGAGGCGAATCTCGAGATACACACGGGCCTCGGCCCCCATGATCGCATCCGCCCCCATGAAGCTCGTCGCTGCATCGATCCACGGCCAGGTCAAAAGGGCCAGCAGGGTGCCGAGCACCAATGCCGTCAGAGCCGCGGTGGTCGAAGCCTGCCGTGCGCCCCGCGTGTCCCCGGCACCCAAGGCTCCGGCGACCGAGGTCTGGGTTCCGATACCGAGGAAATTAAACGCCCAGAAGACGCTCGACAGCAGGACGGTGCCCACCCCCAGGGCCGCGAGCGAGGCGCCCCCTGCACGAGCCATGAACGCCGTATCCACCAGACCCGTCACGGGCTCGGCAATCAATGAGACCAGAACGGGCAGAGCCAGCCCCACCAGAGTGCGATGTGGATGCTTCAGAAATGGATGTTCAGCAGCGGTGGCGGCCATCAGCTTCTTGCGGACGCGGGCTCAGTCCCACGTCCGAAGACCTTTCAATCGCCGGTACGCAGGAATTCCGAGAGACCATAGCCGACGCGATCGCCCCATTTCCATTGCGTCATTCCCTCGCCGATAAATGTCGTCTGTCCGCCGCGACGGTTGCGCAGAGGGATAAAGTTCCGGACATCGCCCTCGATACGAATGTCTTCCCCGCCGGTCGTCCGCGCCGTCACGGTCAAGGCGCGGTGAAAGGGTGTTCCGTCCTCATATTCGGCCTCGATCTGGCAGTCCTTGAGGCCCTCCATGTGACCGTCGCGCACCAAAACGCCCCCGCGTCGAATGTTGTCGGCATCCCGCTGGATCACCGAAACCATGGCACCGGCATCCGGGCCGAAGTTCATGGTCAACCATTCATAACTCTGGATCGCCTGCCAATAGCGCGGCCCCCAGGAATGATCGCGGAGGCCGTAGCCCCCGATCTTGATCGTCTCGTCCCCCAAGTCGATCGTGCCCTCGACGCGCATATGCTGCTCGTAGTGGGCCTTGCCGAATTGCTTTTCCGCCGGGCGGTCCGTCTCGTCTTCATCTTGTTTGCTGCCGTACATCGGACCGGCTGCGGTATGGAGAAGGTCGACCTTCACACGACGGAGCGCGTTCTCGGAAAACGCCTTTTTCGGGTCGGCCATCTGACGCGGTTCCGCAAGCTCCAGGACCGAACCTTCATAGGTCGTCCGCAGACGCTCGGACGGCTCGATCACCTCGAAATGCATCCCGCCAGCCCGAAAGGCATCGTTATTTTCAATTTCCGGACGTTTGAAGATGAACAGAACGCGACCATCGGGCAGATAGAGCGTCGTGGTCATCTCGGCTTTGCCTTCATTCGCGCGGTTCCCCAAACGCAGGAAGCCCCCGGCCTGATTCTCCGGATCGAAAAAATTGAAGTACATGCTCTCGTTGAAGTTCTCTTCGACACCGAGAGGGTGGGTATAGTCGTCGTCTGCCGTAATATTTCCCAAAACTTTTGCCATGATTCTGCCCTTTCGCCATGCACTTGGTCTCGAGGAATCGAGCGCCGCGTGGCCTGACTCTCCATTAGCCCAACATCCATCCCGGATGCCAGCGAGATCCCGGGCGGGATCAGGAGAGCGTATTCATCCTCAAAATCGCGGGGTTCTCCCGCTCCCACCCAAGCACCGTGATGGTCCCGGTCGACAGCACAAAATGACGGCCCTCCGCCGCCTCGAAGCCCAACCATCGACAAACGAGCACGCGCCCGACGTGCCCATGTGCAAACAACACAACCGGCCCGTCCGCCTGACGGGCTCGCGCGAGAACTCCATCAACGCGGGCGGCGACCTCAGCTCCGGATTCCCCTCCCGGACAAGGGTGCGAGAAGACCGTCCAATCGGGAACCGTCTTGCGAATCTCGGCTGTGGTGATGCCCTCGTACTCGCCGTAGTTCCATTCCGTCAAGCCCGGATCGAGCTGCAGTTCCGCGCCGAGTCCTGCCAACTCGGCCGTCTCACGTGCCCGTTGCAACGGGCTTGAGAGCGCCAGGGCAAAATCCCAACCGGCGAGAAGAGGCCGAAGTTCGCGAGCGGCTTCACAACCGTTTTCGGTCAAGGGGATATCACTGAAGGACGTATGTTGGCCCGATTTGCTCCAGGCGGTTTCCGCATGACGCACGAGGATGACTTGATTTTTCTCCGCCATGATTGACGTTAACCTGTTCGGGGCAACGGCGTCGAACGGTGGCGACGATGTGTGCCGAAAAGACGCCTCTTGCCCCGCGAGGCGACAAAGGGCATCTATGCGCCAAGCCATGAGCGACAGCCCTTCCCAACATCCCGGGGATATCCCGCAGAATTGTGTCTCCTGCGGGAGTGCGCTCACTCCGCGCTGGGCACCGGTTATCGACCCCCAGACGCGCGAACGATTCACGGTCCTGGGGTGTCCCGCTTGCGGACTTGGCCATACCTCGCCCCGGCCGACCGACCTCGACCCCTACTATGGCGCGCAATATTATCAGGACGGCAAACGACACGGGTTCTCCGAACAATTCCGCTTCCGGCAACGCCTCGGGCATGTCCTGCGCGAAAAACAGCCCCCCGCACGACTGCTGGATCTCGGCTGCGGTAGCGGAGGGTTCCTGCAGATCGCCGCGGCCGCGGGCTTTGAAGTCCGGGGGACCGATCGCGGCGAGGCCGCCATGATTGCTGGCGCTCGAGGACTCTCCATCAGTGATCATATCGGAGCCATTCCCGACACGAGAGATTTTGACGTCATCACGGCATGGCACTCTCTGGAGCATTTCGCGGACCCCGCTGACGAGCTTCGACAAGCCCGCGCGGTGATAGCCTCAGACGGATGTCTGGTTCTGGCCGTCCCCGACGCGGGTGGCTGGCAGGCTCGCTTCCACGGGCGGTTCGGGTTTGCCCTCGACGTGCCGCGGCATTTGTATCATTTCGATGAAGGTTCGCTGCGCCAGCTTCTGCGCGCGAGCGGTTTTGCCGTCGATACCGTCCGACATCAGGAAATCGAGTTCGATATCTTTGGCTGGATGCAAAGTTCTCTGAACGCGATTCTGCCGACGCCCAACCTTCTCTTCGGGAAACTCACTGGCGCGGCCGTGGCTGGTCGGACCGGCGAAACCATCCTCAGCTTCCTGCTGGGCTCACTTCTATTCCCCTTTGCCCTGTTGGCGACATTGGCCTCGACCGCCGCCCGACGCGGCGGCACGCTGGTGGTCGTCGCCCGGCCCACAGAGGCGCCCA
This sequence comes from Binatia bacterium, assembly GCA_965658895.1. Lineage (GTDB taxonomy): Bacteria > Desulfobacterota > Binatia > UBA12015 > UBA12015 > UBA12015. Next base: position 21,897 of record CBFHUR010000019.1, on the reverse strand, counting down.
ACCCAGCCCCGGGATCACCCGGAGATCAGCCAGGCCATCACACCGGCTGAAACCAGAAGCAACGACAGCACCCATCCCGGCGAGCGAATCGCCGCCGTCCGGGTCGTGACATCGCGCACCCACTCCGCATGACCGCCGGTTCCGCTCTGCAGTTGGTTGGCCAGACGCAGGCTCAGGCCAATGCTCAAGACCAGACCCGCGCCCACCAGAACCATCACCAGAGTCGAGGCGCCGCTCCACGCGAAGTACGCGAGCAACCCTGCCGAAACCAGCGGCAACATCTCATTGCCCCCCGGCACGCAGACGGGCTTGATCGTTGAGGGTCCAATTATAATTCAGGTAGGAGATCCCCCGATCCTCGAGCCCTTGCACTTTCGCCCGGATCTCTGGCCCTGCGTGCGCCTGAATCCATTTCGCCACACCACCTTCCGCGTCAAAATCCCCGCGGAACCAACGAAAGATCGAGGAGACTTCCGCCTCGTCCGGGTCCTCGCCCGGCAGCAATCCTTTGCCGCGGTTGGCCAGGAAGCGACGCGATTGGTCGTCGAGTTGCTGATCCAGAGAGCCGCCCTCATAGACCTCACGCCGCAGATCCGGGCACGAAAGCGACGCACAAACCAACCCCATATGGACGCGCGGCTCCGGAAACTGCCCGCGCAGAATTTCATGTTCGATGGTATCGAGCGAACGCTCGACGCCGCCGACCGTCCCGGCTGTCTTTTTCCAGATCGGGAACAGGAAGTTCCCACCATCCCGAATGCTTTCCATGGGATAGCGATCGAGAACGACCTTGATCGCGAGAAGATTGTAGGCATTGATCCAAAAGGCGATCTTCTCGGGATCGGAAGCTGTCGGCGGCAGTTCGGCTTTCGCCAGTTCCTGCAGAGCGATCGGGTAGTCGGGATCAGCTGCCCAGGCTTGATAATCAACCAGATGGGTCTCGAGGCCGTCGAGAACGCCCGGCGCGACATGGCGCTCCAGAAGTCGGCTATAACCCGCAAAGACAGGCTCGTTTGCCGTCGCGGGTTGCATGCCTCCCAGCAGCGAGGCCAAGAGCAAAAAAACAAAGACCCGGGAACTCCTTGCAGCGCACATACTCTGGTTTTAGACCCTTATGGGCGTCCTGTCATTCGACGGAGCCAGAAGAATCTCATGAATCCCCTTGCCCTATGCATCGACGAGGCCGCCCGGCAGCAACCGGAGAAGGTCGCTTTCATCGATCGCACGACCGCCACCCGGCGCACCGCCACCTACGCGGAACTGCGCCGGCATATCCGCCGAAGTGCGATGCGGCTTCGGGAAAGCGGACTGCGCCCCGGACAGCGAGCCCTGTTGGCAGCCGACAATCATCTCGATTTTCCGGCCGCCTGGTTCGGCGTCGCCTACGCCGGGGGGACAATCGTCCCGGCACCGATCCTCTCCTCGATCCGAGATCTGGTCTTTCGACTTCGCCATGCACACTGCGATCTGGTGATCGTTGACCGAGAACGTGAGGCTGTCCTGCGCGAGGCCATCGGAGTCGCCGGGCGTTCGATCAAACTGGTCCGCATCGACGAGCTCACGCGTCCCGGCGACGAGGCCGAACCCACTTCTGTCGCACCCCGCAGTCTCGGCATGATCCTCTATACCTCCGGAACAACCGGGCAACCCAAAGGTGCCGGCATCGCGCAGGAAACCTTGCTCGGTCATACCCGCGTCATCGCCACTGAGGGTTTGGCCCTGGGGGCAGACGACAGCATTTTGGGCGCCCTGCCCTTCACGCATTCCTACGGGTGTCGTACCGCGATGCTGACCACGGTTCTCTGCGGGGCGCAATGCGTACTCACGCCGCGATTCGACGCGGCGCAATCCCTGCAAATTGCCATCGAGGAAAAGGTCTCGTTTATCCCGGCCGTTCCGACGATGTTCGCACGCTGGGGCGTCCTGCCGGCAGGCCCACGACCCGAGCGCCTGCATACCTGTCTTGCCGCGGGCTCTCCGATCGCCGACGAAATTGTCCTTCGCGCCGAGGATCGACTCGGCGCCCCCGTCCGCCAAGCCTACGGAATGACCGAGGCGACGCTGGCCACCATCGACAGCGCCCCGCAGCAACGAGTCCTGGGCAGTGTTGGCCGAGCGGCCAGCGATTCCGAGATTCGAGTTCTCGACAAAGACGGCGGCCCCCTTCCCGCAGGGGAGCGCGGCGAGATCTGCATTCGTGGCGGCGGCTTGATGAGCGGCTATATCGATGATCCCGATGGCACCGCTCAGGTCCTGCGCGACGGATGGATGCATACAGGCGATATCGGATGGGTGGATACCGACGGGCGCCTTTTTGTCGTCGATCGAATCAAGGACATGATCATCCGCGGGGGCAATAATATTTACCCTGCCGAGGTCGAATCCGTGCTGGTCGAATTCCCCGGCGTCGCGGGCGCGGCCGTCGTCGGGCGCGAGCATCCAGTCCATGGAGAAGAGATCGTCGCAATCATCGAACCGGTGGCGGAAGGAGTTCTGGACCTCGCGGCCCTTCAGCAACATGCGCGCGATTCACTCGCCCGCAATCGACTTCCTCGAGAATGGGCGGTGGTCAAAAATCTGCCGCTGGGCCCCTCGCGCAAGATTCTCAAGCGTGAACTCCGAGAAGAGATTCACTCAGGCGCTTTGGTCACCACGGCGATGCCGGGCTCAGGAGCCCCGAATCGCCGACCAGGCCAGCAAGCCCCAACCGACGATAAAAAGTGACCCACCGATCGGCGTGATCGGCCCCAGCCAGCGCGGGCCTCCAAGCGAGAGCCAATAAAGACTGCCGGAAAACAGGATCACGCCCCCGAGCAGGCAGCCAAAAGCACCACTCAACAGACCGCCTGATGCGCCCCTCTGGGCCGCCAGAAGTCCGATGGCAATCATTCCCAGAGCATGGATCAGATGGTAGTCGACGCCGGTTTTGAAGACCGCGATTTTTTCCGGGGTGAGTCTGTTTTCCAGACCATGAGCTCCGAAGGCCCCGAGAATGACGCCAAGCGCCATGAAAATTGCTCCGATTCCAATCATGTTTGTTCTCCGCTTCTGGTTGGCTGCTCAAAGAACCCGGCCGGGATTCATCAGCCCCTTGGGATCGATGGCGTCCTTGATCCGGCGCATCAGATCCATTTCGACATCGCTTTTATAATGTACCAGCTCGTCGCGTTTCAGGCGCCCGATCCCATGCTCGGCAGCGATACTGCCATCAAGAGACACAACCACATCATGGACAACCCGGCTGAACGCGCTCCAATGATCCAGAAAGGGCTGATCGGGTTGTCCCTCGGGGACGCTGAGGTTGAAGTGAATATTGCCGTCACCGAGATGACCGAACGCGCAAACCCGGACACCAGGCCATTGCGCTTCCACCTGACGGCTCGCCTCGTGCAGGAATTCAGCAACCGCGGCAATCGGGACGGACACATCGTGCTTGACGCTGGCACCCGCCCCCTTTTGTGCCTCCGAGATGCTCTCTCGCAGCTTCCAGAGCTGATCGATCTGGCGGTCGCTGCCGGCCACCACGGCATCCTGAATCAGGGAAGACGCTGTGGCCTGTGCCAAAATCTCCTCGCCCATCGCGGCGAGAGTCTGGTCACCGGCAAGACTCGAGTTGAGCTCGATCAGAACATAATGGTCATGAAGTGTCGCAAAAGGATTTGTCGTTCCGGGGATATGAGCGAGGACGAACTCGAGGGCCCGGCGCGGAATCAACTCGAAGCTGGTCACCTGCTCGGCGGCCCGCTGGCGGGCGCAGCCAAGCAGCTCCAGTGCAGATTCCACGTCCGCGACAGCCACCATCGCCACCCAACGCTCTCGCGGACGGGGAAAGAGCCGCAGGACGGCGGCCGTAATGAGCCCAAGGGTACCTTCTGCACCCACAAAGAGTTGCTTGAGGTCATAGCCGGTATTGTCCTTGCGCAAACGCCGCAGCCCGTCCCAAATACGACCGTCAGGCAACACCACTTCCAAACCCAGGACCAGATCCCGCATGTTTCCGTAACGCAAGACGTGGACACCACCGGCATTGGTCGACAAATTGCCTCCGATTCGACAACTCCCCTCCGAAGCAAGGCTCAGCGGAAAGAGGCGGTCTACCCCGGCGGCAACCTTCTGGGCTTCGGCGAGAAGCAAACCAGCTTCCACCGTCATCGTGTCGTTGACGGGATCAAGATCGCGAACCGCGGTCAGCCGATCCACCGAAAGGACCAATTCTCTCCCGCTGGCGTCGGGAACCGAGCCACCGCAAAGAGACGTGTTCCCCGCCTGCGGGACCATCGGGATTCCTGCCTGTGCGCAGATCGCGACAACCTCGGCGACCTCGGCTGTCGAACCGGGGGAAACAATCGCCGGGGTGGCCCCCTGCCATCGGCCTCGCCACTCGACCAGATGGGGCTCCATCGCCGCCGGATCGTCTATCCAGCCTTTCTCCCCGACCACATGACGGATCTTCCGGAGGGCTTGCGCGGCACGGTCCATGCCTTCCACTCATAGTCTCTCGGAGCGCTTTCGTCGACGCCCGGCCGTCAGGTTCCGGGGCTCCTCGGGAGGATTTCCCGGAAGGAAGGCGTGCCGGGAAGAATCTCAGAGAAACTCGAGGAAATTATCCCCCGCGGCCAAAGCACCGCGCGAAGCGGTTCGCGACTGTCGGCAATTGGTCGCCGCAACTCCCTCGACCCGATTGCCCGACGCACCGGAGAAACGAACGCAAGTGCTCGCGCCCTCGATCGATCCGCCGATAATCCGGTTTTGCGAAGGCGCTTCCCAACCACCTGCAACCCGGGCGCGCTTGTGCTGCTCATTGTAGGCCTCGAAGACATATCCCGCGCCGGTGAGGTAATTGAGGATAAATAAATTCTCGTGAGAGGCCCCGCGCACGTGAACCACACGGTCTTCAATCGAGTTGAAAACCACGATGCTGTTCTGGGCATGCTTCATATAGAGCGCTGCCGCACCGCTGCCGGAAAGATTATTCCCGATCAGAAAGATATGGCGGACATCGAGCATGTAGACATTTTCGGAACCGCTGTTTTCGATGTCGTTGAAAAAGACGAAGTTCAAATCGGCGCCACTGCCGATATGAATTCCCTCGTCCCCGCTGCCGGAGATGAGATTTCCCTCGATATGGTTGCCGGTGGTCTGCAGGGAAAGGTCCATCCCGTAGCGCGTATTATCGAGAATTTCGTTGTCCTCGATCCGGTTACCTGAACCCCCGCGGACCCGAAATCCGTTCCGAAAACCGGATACCAGACAATTCCGTACCTCGGCCCCCTCGGTGCGATCCAGGGTCAACCCCGTCCAGTTTCCCGCGCCGGTAATCGCATGCCCGTCACAGTCCAATACCGCCGTGTGACGGAGCCGAAGGCCATTCCCGGGGCAACTGAGCAGGTCTTCCTGCAAAGTGGTCTCGCCCACCAGAATATCACCACAACCGCACTCGACCTCACCACCACAAACCTTCGCCTCCGCCGAAACGGCGAAACACAGTATGAAAATGGCCAAAAGCCCCCCAAAAACCCTCATCATCCCTACCTCCGGCCAGTGGCCATTCGCATCCTGTCGGCCGGCACACGCCGACCACTCACGATACGCTAGGGATATCGGTAGGGGTTACTACCTACTTGAGGGCATATTCACCCTTATTTGACGCAAGGGGCCAATTTTCGGGCATAAAAAAAGGCCCGTCTCACATAGTGAAACGGGCCTTTTCGTTCTTTGCAGGGATCAGGGACTAGAAGCCCTGCACCTTGGCGCTCTGTCGGTAGAACATCGAGCAGAGCCACCAGCCGATGGCGACCATCAGGGTGAGGCCGAGAAAGCTGGTCTGGCTGGTCGGAAAGGAAGCCCAAGGCACCACCGAGTGAAAATTCATCATGGTCCAAATCAGAGGAATCGACATGTAGGTATTGTGCTTGGAACGCGTTCCGGCCAAAGCCACCAGATCACCATCGGGGGGCGTACCCTCCTTGACGCAGGTGATGATTTTCTGCTGAGCCGGCCAGATCCGGAACCAGACGTTGAAGGCCATGGCCGTGCCGAAAGCAGCACCGAGGTGAATGTTCATCGAGCGATAACCGAATCCACCCACATAGCTGAACAGGAAGGTCAGCAATGCAACGAGAATCAGACCGACGACGAAAAGGGTCTTCATATCCTTGAGTGCGGCCAGTCCGACCAGTTTGTCGTAGACAAAGACCGCGAGGAAAGTCACCGCGATCATGGCGAGGGCACCCGGGTTTAACTCGCGTACGCCTGGCTCGACTCCTCCGTGGTAAAACACCAGCAACAACAGAAGAACGCCTGTGAGCCAGGTCCATGCCGCACCCCAGCGAAACCAGAACAGAGCGCGCGGAAGCAACTCGGGGTTCACCGCCTTTTTCGTGTCGCCGCTCAGGACGAGCTGCAAAGGCGCATTCACCCAATTGAAGAAATACAAAAGGCCGATCCAGGTGATACCGGCAATGATGTGCCCCCAACGGAATAAAGCCTGTAAAATCGGTGAAACGTCTTCCATGGAACTCCCCCCCTCTACCGAAGTCTGCGCTTCGGGCCCCAGGACATTCAGAGCCATCGGGAATCACCGACAGCCTAATGCCGTTCTCTTTATATGATGGAGATTGAGAGGCCCCTCGTCAAACGCTCCCGAGAATTCCGGGATGTCGCCCACGGAACCGGGCACGGCGCACGGTCACTTCTCGTTTGGGATTTTTGAGAATCACGGTCGCATCATCGGGACTGATCTTGCGACCGAAGAGGCAATATACGCCGCGCTCGTCGCGCTGATGATTTGCCCAATCGGCCAACTCGCGGGCCGTCGGCTCATGGCCAAGGGCGATCGCGCATTCCCGGGTCAGAAAACCGAGCAGAACCCGAACCGGGGCATCGCCCTCAGCCAATTCGGGACGTTTTCGCGCCGGGTCGATCGAGGACTTGCGCCACGGACCGCGGACCACTGTGCCGGTTTCTGCCATTGCGTAGAAGAATCTGCGGGACAAACGACTACTTTTCAAGTTGAAAATGAGCGAGAATGAGGGGCACAGGGAGATTCATGAACAAGCAGACGCGAAACCGAACCATCCTGGCTTTCTGGCTGATCGCCAGCTGCCTGCAAGCCTGCGCCGGCGTCCGACCGGAAGCCAAGGACGTCGGAACCAGCAGCAAAAATACCCGCGAATGCCTTTTGCTCGCCCAGATCCATACCACCACGGCTGTCTCCAACCAGGAGATCCTTTTCCGACTCTATGGTGGCGAGCATTGGCGCAACAAACTTCCGGTGGGCTGCACCGGGTTGGGGTTCAACCGGGGCTTCACCTACGACACCAGCCTGCATCGACTCTGCCGCGGGCAGTTCATTCATACCCTCGAACCCCGGAGCAGTCCCTGCGTCCTCGGGCTTTTTCACCGCGACACAGGAAAGACCCTGCTTCCGGGGGCCGCCGGAGGCCCACCAGACCAACCGACAGACCTCGACCAGCCGGAAGCCGACTGAAACCCGAAGCCGCAGGCGCGCTATCGCAAGAATGCACGACCCCTTGGCCCATTCGGGCAAGAACGCCCGATGACATCGCGGGCATGGAATATAGTTAAGTATTTAATTAAAAAGGATAATTTAAAACTCGAGCGGCTCTGGCACCGGGGTTGCATCATTTAGGACCCCACTGAACGGAGCGTCCTATGAAAAGAAAGCGTCTCGCCGCCACCTATCTGCCCGCCTTTCTCCTACCCCTGATTCTGGGAGGCCTCGCTTCAACCACTCAAGCCGGAGACCTGTTCTACTCCAACACGCCCGGCGCCCCACCCTCGGCCGCCCGTGCGATCAGAATCTGCGAGACAATCGACTCGACAGCCCCCGAGAAACGGGCCGAACAATTGGCCGCCGCCATCAAACTTGCCGATCGGGCCGCGACCCGCTTTCCCGACAGTCCGCAGGCTCAATTTGCGGTTTTCTGCTCGCTGGGGCGGCAGCTGGAAACCAGCCAGAACCATCTTCAATCCTTGTTTCTGGTGCGGCGCGCGCAACATGCGATCCAAAAAGCTCTCGCCCTGCAGCCAACCTACGTCGATGCGCTGGTCGCTCATGGAGCCATGCTGGGGCAGCTTCCATGGATGCTCGGGGGGGATAACGATCAAGCGGAATCCTTGATCCGCAGGGCGATTTATCTCGACCCGGCGTTCCTGCCCGCCTATCGGGAGTTAGCCAGTCTGCTGCAGGCGCAAGGCCGCGGCGAAGAGGCACACCTCATCGACGTCGCCCGAGCCACCGACTAAAAGTACCTCGGACCGCATCGAGACCGGCAACAGCGCTGGACGTGCCTTGCCGAGCCTGCTCTAGGAAGGTCATGCCAACCCGCTACGCCAACCCGGGGATCTGCGCGGCCCGGCCGCGCGATTCTGCCTTGCCTCGGGGATCCGCAGGCCGCCGTCCTGCAGGTTCCGGATGGGCATGATTGCGCCAAGCGGTCCCGACCATGGATAACGAAAAGGATACGTCTCCCGAACGCCAGACCATGGCCATGCTGACGCTCGCCACTCTCGGCGTCGTCTTCGGGGATATCGGCACCTCACCGCTTTACGCCTTTCGCCAATGTTTCCGACAAGAGGCCGGGCAAGCTGTTGTCGAAGCCGACGTGCTCGGCGTGCTCTCGCTGATCACCTGGGCGCTTCTTCTGGTCGTCAGCCTGAAGTATCTCGTTTTCATCCTGCGAGCCGACAACCGGGGAGAGGGAGGCATTCTGGCGCTACTTGCTCTCGGCACGCGACTGGCCCATCGGGACTCCTTTCACGGACTGGGGCGCGTATCGGTACTGATCGGACTTTTCGGGGCGGCCCTTCTCTATGGGGATGGGGTCATCACACCTGCGATCTCGGTGCTGGCGGCCGTCGAGGGGATCCAGGTTGTCACCCCGGAACTCCAGCCCTTCGTACTTCCCCTGACCGTGGCCATTCTGATCGGCCTCTTTTCATTGCAACGTTTCGGAACACATCGAATCTCCGCCATCTTCGGGCCTGCGATGTTCGTCTGGTTCCTCGTCCTCGGGATTCTTGGGGTTATGGCCTTGAGAGCTCATCCCGGGGTTCTGGTCGCCCTGAACCCGATGCATGCGGTGCAATTCACCCTCAATCAAGGGACTCAGGCGTTCCCGATCTTTGGAGCCGTCGTGCTGACGGTCACCGGATGCGAGGCCCTCTACGCCGATATGGGCCATTTTGGCGTCAAATCGATTCGGACGGCGTGGTACGGGATGGTCCTGCCCGCCTTGCTCCTGAACTACTTCGGACAGGGCGCACACCTTCTCGCCGTGGGGCATATGACCAATCAGCCCTTTTTCGAGATGGCCCCCACATGGGGCCTCTACCCGCTGATCACCATCGCTACGCTGGCCACCGTAATCGCGTCTCAGGCCCTCATCACCGGAGCGTTCTCGATTACCAAACAGGCCATCCAACTCGGCTTCCTGCCCCGGATGCAAATCGTACACACATCCGGATCGCAAAAGGGACAAGTCTATCTCCCCGGCGTCAATCGATCTTTGATGTTTCTGAGCATCCTCATCGTTCTCGGATTTCGCACATCCGCATCGCTCGCCGACGCCTACGGCGTCGCCGTCAGCGGAACCATGCTGATTACCTCCATCCTGTTCTTCCAGGCCGCACGCCGCCGCTGGCAATGGAATCTGCCGGCCACGCTCTTGCTGACCACGGCCTTCCTTTCGATCGACCTGACCTTCCTGGCGGCAAATTTCGCCAAGATCCCCAGTGGAGGCTGGCTCCCCTTGCTGCTGGCTGTCATCGGACTGACCGTCATGATGACCTGGAGGCGCGGGCTATTTCTCCTGCTCCAAACTCTGGATCAACGGAACGAGGAAACCGAAGGCTTCCTGATACGGATTCGGGATCAGGAAATTCTGCGAACGCCCGGCACGGCCGTCTATCTGACGGGCGAGACCCGAGGCGTTCCCGTAACCCTGCTGCGGAATCTGCGCGCCAATCAGGTTCTGCACGAGCGCGTGATTCTGCTGTCCCTGCTGCCGGTGGACAACTCCCGGGTCAAGGATGAGGAGCGCGTCACCGTTACCGAAATGACCGAAGGGTTTACTCGCGTGGTCGCGCTTTTCGGCTTCATGGAGCAACCCGATCCACAAAGGGCGCTGACGGTAGGCGCCGCGCGTGATCTGAAGATCGACCTCGAGGAGATTTTCTATTTCCAGAACGCCTTTCGGGTCGGTTCTTTCCGGAACCGGGGAATGGCGGCCTGGCGAATGCGCATTTTTGCTACCATGTTGAAGAATTCCTTCCCGGCGGTCGGCTACCTGCGATTACCACTCGACCGCTCGTTCGAGATCACACTTCCTGTGGAACTCTGAACCTGGCACCAACGACATGGAAAAGCCCCGGTGCGAGAGAATCTCGCACCGGGGCTCTTTTTCACGCACCCTGACTATTTCCGCCCACGCGGCGGTCAAATCCCTCAGGGATTGACCGGAATGACGTCCGGACCCTGAATGTCGAGCTTCCAGGCGGGCGTGCAGATCTCAACCGGACGGAACCCGCCGACCGTGCGACGACCAAACTGATCCACCACGATCTGTTTCTTCGGGAGGTCCTGAGGCTCGCAACGCAGCTTGTAGCAGAGGAAGTCATTCTCGAGACGCTGCCCACCGATCGGATCGTGTTCACCGTAAGTCACGACCTTGGTGGCAGGGACGCAGAACTTGTCAGCCTTCGCCTTCATCTTGCAGCCGTGCACCGAATATTGGATCTGCGCCTCGTTGGCGATCATGTCCAATTTGGCCTTCGCCTTGCCCGAATCCTTGATCTTGAAACAGGCCAGGTGATCGTCGAGAAGCTTGGCTTCCGAGACGTGGGCCGTACCCAGAATGCTGAGAGCGCCGAGAGTAAGTGCTGCGATCATTGTCTTGATGGTTTTCATGAAATGCTCCTTCTGCCTTTTGGGCGATTGGCGACAACCAGTGCCGCATTGAGTGACGCCCCAGAGACATTGCAGGTGCCGTGCCAAACCGAGAATCCCTTCAAATAAGGGCCTTTTCGGCAAAATCTATTCGTGGTCACGAGGAAAGCTGCGCGCCGGCGCGCGCATCGCGTAGCGCCTTGCGCAACCAGCCGCGCGAACGATGCTGCCAGAACAGCCCCACGCGAAAACCAACAAGTGGATCAACGGGCGGATCAACGAGCCCGAGGACGAACGCGTCGATCAGCAACCATCTGCGCCCGGCCTGCGCGGGACGCCGCAGTCGCCCTGACCAGGGACGCGACCAGAGGCTCGACTAGCGAGCCGAGGCGCCGAGACCGGCGCCTGGATCAGCCGGATCACTCACCAATGAGGCAGCAACTTGCTGCAGCGAGGCCTCGCTCACCTGAGCGCGTACGCAGATATCCCGGTCGGATCCCAACCGCAGAACATGAGCCCCGAAGCCATCTTCGACATTGATCTCGTCGGACGTCCAGCTCGCCGCACTTGCCGGCCCGGGCAGTTTCGCGCGGTAGCAAGTCCATGCCGATACCGTGGGTATGTCTTGCTCCGCTCCGGGATTGGTCGGCAGACAAAGCTGGCGCAACCGCCGCACCTGATAGGACGCCTGCTGCTCCTCGACGCCAGCGAGGGTCAGCGTACGGACCCTCTGCTCGGGTCGAATCTCTCGGACCTCGTAGCAAAGATGGTCGTGGGAACGCAGTGTCTGCGGCTCGACCTTTCTCTGCTTGGCGAGGTACGGCTCGGCCTCGCCCGACTCGGCTTCGGTCAACTCGGGCAATTCTTGTGCGGAACGCAGGAGCCGCAGCGGCTTGCGCAAGATGACCTCATGCGCGCCAAAGCGGTCCTTGAGGCGAAGACCGTCCCCTCGAAGAAAACCGGGCTCACGAACACGCCACCGCGTGGCCATGGCCGCGCCATCGTTGACCGCGGCCCCTGCCAGACCGGCGGTCCGGCACAATCCCTCGACGGATTGGACTCGGAGCGAGTGGGAGCCCAAAGCATCGGTGACCTCAAGCTCACCCGGGCTGACGCGGACTTTTTCAGCCGCACGACGACACTGCACCCCGTCGATGCAGGCACCTGCAAGGCCATCATCATCACAGGTATCCGCCTCATCAATAATCCCGTCGGCATCTGCATCCCGGGCCAGAACCGAGACGGTAATCGGCCGACTCACACACGACACCGTCGCGTCGGCGACCTTCCCGCAATCCGCATCGGCCGAACAGTTGGCCGGCGAGGCGTAGACGCATGCCATTTCCTGGCCCACGCGAGTCAGCGAAGAACCTCGCGGACAGCAATCCGAGTCGCCCGCAGAGCATATCGGTTCGGGCTGAACGCATCGCCCGGTCCTCTGCACGAGCACTTCCCCCGGGAGAAGGGAGGTGGGAGCCGCGAGCGGGTTTCGTGCCGCGAGAGCCGCCACGTCAACCGCCCCCACAGCCCGGCTACGATCGGCGCAATAATCATAGATCTGCAACACCAGATCATCCATGGAACCGTCACCATCGAGATCTTCCTGCTGCTCGGCTTCATCGGTCAAAAAACGAACCTCATGACCCTGAACGTGAAAAGGCTTTTCCGGATGACAGGCATCCGAATCACATGGATAAACGGATGCTCCCGGCGCGATCGAAGCTGCCGAGGGGAACTCTCCGGCCGTGTGGGCGGCATTGAACACGCGCAGAGCGACAACGCCCGGGTCCTCTCCTTGCGAGGGCGTCGTATAGGCGAGCAAGCGAACACGATCATCGGTGCCTGGACAAAGCACCTCTTCCTCTCCCAGCACAAAGTCGACAACCGGCTCCAGCGGATCGAGCGGAGCCTGCGGAACGCCGGCCACCGCTACATAAAGCAGATTGTCATCTTGCTCGATCCCGTCCAAGTTCGCCCCTTGCGCGAGTTCGGGGACTCGGAACACGACAATATCCTCCTCCAGCAAGAGACGATCGGCGGCAAATCCCAGATTGATCCAGGGTTGCGCGGCCAAGGGCTCGGCCAGCGAGCGAATATGGACCACCTGATCCAGATCGTCGAGATCCGGATTGCCGACGCCCGGCTGCCCGGCTTCATCGGCCAAAGCCGCAATCCACGCGGACGATAAATCAACCTGAGTTGCCGCCAGACCAAGGCTCCGAACGCCCCAGTTCGGGTTCCCCAATTCTCGACGCACGAGGTGGACGACCGCATCATCGGTGTCTCCATCTCCATTGAGAGGGCCTACCGGACAATCGGCCGAACCATCGACACCCGGATCCTCGGGGCGCAGGAATGCCGCGGCGCCATTGGCTGTGGCCACCTGACCCGCGGGACAGAAGATCTCGGTGTTTCCGAATTCATCCAGGAGCCCGAGGACAACATCGTCCCGAGCGGCGTCGGGATACAAGTCGGCGTTCGCCTCGGCTTCATCAAAGCGCGCAAAGGCGATCGAGCGTCCCGTGCCCTCGATCAACGACAAGGCCAGCGCGTTCCCGTCGATCTCTGTCGCCAGATCGACCGCGGCCCAGCGCGATACATGGATCTCGGGATCTCCGATCGAAGCCAGCGAGAGCGCGACGCCAGCGGTATCGCCGTCAGGCACCACATCCATATCGCAGCCAGCCCCGAAATCAGACTCGGGCTCGAGGAAAGCAACCTGGCGGCCTTCAGCAACGACCGCCGGAAAATCAAACTCGCCCCGCATCAGCCGAAGCGTGGCGCGCCCGCCTCCGGGCGCCCCGGGAGGACACGCAGGGTGCAGGTCCATGGGCTGGACCACGCCGTTGGAGCGCCCCCGGATCGTAACCACCGTATCGTTGGTATCACCGTCGCCGTTACGGTCGATTTCATCGAGCCATTCCTCGAACGTGAAGCTCCATAACTCTTCGGTTTCAAGGATGCCGTCGAGCGGCACGGCATCACCGGCCTCGAGCGCCCAGTGGACGCAAAGGTCCTCCGGATTCCCCAAATCCGTACAATCCGCATCCCGGACACATTCCTGATCCTGGGCAAATTGGCAGACTCCCCCCGGAGGTGCGGGAATCTCCAGTGGGTGGCGCGGCAATTCGGCGACCCCGGCGCCCTGCCCCAGAGACCGCGGGTCAAACAATTCGCCGCATGGTCCATTTGTCCCGCAATCGGCGTCCCGTTCGCAGCGATCCTGTGGACTCCCCGCGCAGGCAAGCTCGCAGATGGCTCGCTGTCCCGGACAATCGACATCCACCTCGCAGGAACGTCCCGCATCGGACCCCCCCGTGCACACGCCCAATCTTCGGGCAAAGCGAAGAATGGTATAGGGCGCATCCGCCGAGCCGAAGAAAACCACCTTGTCGGTGGGATCCATCCCCGAGGAATCAAAAAGAGGTGTAAAGATTGGCGGCAACGGGCCTCCGTCGGCCGTATAGGAGCCTACAAAAACCTCGTCCGGAATCGAAAACGGAAATGGCGATTGAATCACCGAGCGGACAATCCGCGGGACCGGGAAATCATCTTGCTCGGCGAGCACCCCCGACCAATCCACGGGCAGGAAGAGGTTGCCATTCGGGTCGGCCGCCAGGCGCAGAAAAGGTTCGCTGGCCGCGCAGATCTCGTCGCTCTGAAAGCAACCGGCACTAAAGGAGTTGGGACGTGGCAAGGCCGTGAAATGCTGGAACGTCGTCGCCCGCGTTCCATCGTCACAGGCCCCATTGTCCTGGAAGAACTCATCCACGCAAATCGAGGTGTCGCGCATCTCGGCACAGGAAAGCCGGGCGAGCTTGCAGGGCAGATCCCCGCTGCGCGGGCTCACGGCAATCCTGGCCGGACCCGCCCAGCCGGATTCACGATCAATGCCGGCGCTATCGGGAAACGGAAAGCGGAATTTACCATCACCGATATTTTCCAGCGACTCGCCGGGCACTTCCACGCAAAAGGCGTGCTCCACCGCCTTGGCCGCGCGGCACTCGCCTACCCGTTGACGGAGCTCGGCATCACAACGATCCGAAACCACGATCAGAGACGCTCGGGTCATGCCGGGCTCGAGAAATGCGACCGTGATCAGATTGTCGCTGCCGATGGCCGCCGGAGCCGCACCCTCGCTGTCGCAGGATCGATGACGCAGCTCGATGGCTTCCCCGGGTGCTGCCCAGGGGCGATTTGCGGAGCCCAACGCCGAGGAGTAGGTCCGCTCGACGCCCGGAAAAAGATCGCACGAAGCCTGAGCCGGAGAGAAACTACTCGCCAGCAAAAGCAGGCCGGCCGGGGCCAGCATTCGTATTTGGGCGAAGTTCAGCATCGAGAAAAAGTTCTTGGAGGAGCATCGGTTCCCGCAAGGTTCAGCTCATCAGCACCGGGAGTTCCGGTCAATACGGCATTGTGCGGCAAGCAACGCGGGACAAAACAGCGGCGCTTGCAGTCCGAGGGCCGCTCGGAAGGCGGAAATACGCAGATTTTGGTCGGGCGGATCGATTTCAGAGCAGGATTGGACATGATGGCACCTCCGATGGATTCGGGTTTTCGGACCCGTTCCCGAAGGCTTCGCAGTTTACATGCCAAGAAAACCCTCTGAAAAAAGGTAAATAGTGCCGCGAAGCGCGCAGAAATCTGCGCACAGGATTCGCGAGATCGCGCAGAATCCCGCGCACCGGGATCCCCGGCCGCGACCGGAATCAGAGGCCACGGCGAGACGAGGCAGAGCCTTTAGCGAAGCCCATAGCGGGCAATTCTCTCGACCAATGTGCGTCGAGAGACGCCCAGAGCGGCAGCCGTTTTCGTCTGGTTTCCCTCATTGGCCTGCAGGGCCTTCTCGAGCACCTGACGCTCATAATGCTCGAGAGCAGCCTTCAAACTCGTTGGGGAATCCCCCACGGCTGCGGGCTGCGCGTGTGGGCCTGAAGATTGCACGCGGGGAGAGAGTAGATCGTGCGTGATAAAACATCCATCTTCGACCAGAGCGGCCGCGCGACGGACTTCGTTCTGGAGCTCCCGGATATTGCCCGGAAAGGAATGCGCCTGCAGTGCGGCGAGCGCCTCGGCCGTAAATCCCGGGATCGAGCGCTGGCCGTCGGCCGTCGCCACCGCGAGGAAATGCTCGGCGAGCATAGGAATATCCTCCTGACGTTCCTGCAGGGAGGGAACCGGAACCGTGAAAACCGCGAGCCGATAATAGAGATCTTCGCGAAAATTACCTTTGGCGACCTCTTCTTCGAGGTCGCGGTGGGTTGCCGCGATAATCCGGACGTCGACAGGAATGGTGACATCGTCCCCGATGCGACGAATTTCTCGCTGATCGAGGGCCCGCAACAACTTCACTTGCAGGTCAGGCGGACACTCGCCGATCTCGTCGAGAAACAAGGTACCACCGTCGGCGGTCTGAAAAAGCCCCTTGCGATCGGCATTCGCCCCGGTGAACGCCCCTTTGCAATGACCAAAGAGTTCGCTGGCCAGAAGCTCGGGCGACAAGGCCCCGCAGTTTTCCGGAACAAAAGGACCGTCGCGGCGGGGCCCGTTGTAGTGGATGGCACGCGCCATCAATTCCTTGCCGGTACCCGTCGGCCCCTGAACCAGAACGCTATCCTCGGTGCGGACGACTTTCTCGACAAAATCGAGGGTCTTTTGCAGGGCCGGGCTCGACCCCAGGATATCCCCCATGCGGGATCGACCCTGCGCCTCCCGCTTCCACTCCACATTCTGTTCCCGAAGGACCACGTTGGAGGCCTCGAGTTGTTGCTGCAGGGACACGTTCTCGGCGCGCATCCGATGCAACTCCATCGCAGCGGCAACCACCCCTCGCAACTCCTCGGCATTCCACGGCTTGGTCAGATAGCGATAGACGCTTCCGGCATTGATCGCATCGATCAGGCTCTGGATATCGGTGTAGCCCGTCAGGATAATGCGCACGAGATCGGGATAGGGCTCGGCGGTCCGCGCGATCAGTTCCGAGCCCGACATCCCGGGCATTCTCTGGTCGATGATCGCAACCGCGATCTCCGGGTGAGCCTCGAGTGTCTCGAGTGCGTCCTCCCCGGAATTGACCGTCAGCACCGGATAAAGATGGGCCAGACCAATCCGGAGCAGGTCCGTGCTGGCTTTTTCGTCGTCGACAATCAGGACGGTCGGTTTGGCTTCGGTGGTTTCCATGAGGTATCCGGTTGCTGTCCTTTTATGGGAATTGGTCGAATTGCGCGAGAGGGATCCTTGCCTGCTCCTCAAACGAATTCAACCACGGCGGCTCTATGACGAATTCTCGAACACTTACCGAGAAACTCCGACCCCACCTCTTCTCTCTGGTGCTGGTTGCCATCGCCCTGCCTATCGCAACCTTATCGATCGCTCGCGGCATCGACTGGCTCGGCAAGCCGTTTCCGGGCTTCTTTGCCGGGGCGAGTGCCGTGGTCCCGACGGTCAGCGGCGTCGATTGGCCGCGCGATAAAACCGCCCTCTTCCATGCCGAGGTCTTGTCCGTCGATGGCCAACCCGTCCAAAGCGGTGCAGACATCTATGCCCTCGTGCGCGAGCAGCCCGTCGGCACAAAATTCCGCTACGAATTCCGCAAAGGCGACGAAACCTTCGGGAAAAATATCCGATCCCGCACATGGTCGATGAGTGATTACCTGCAAACCTGGGCCATCACTTCCGGCTTCGGGATTATCTCGATTCTCGTCGGCCTGATTGTGGCCTCTCTCCAACCAACCAGCCATCAGGCTCGTGTCTTTCAGCTACAAGCATTCACCGGCGGCATCTACGCTCTGACAGGAGTCTTTCTCCATCAAGCCGACAGCGTTTGGTTGAGTTCCCTTTGCCTGTCGATGGAGAGCCTGTTTCCCGCAACCTTCATTCATCTCGCGATGGTCTTCCCGGTCGATCGATATTCCGGGCCGCGGCGCCATCTGCTTTACGCCCTCCCCTACCTCCCGAGCGTGCTGCTCATCGGATTCGGCCTCAACGGTTATTTCGGCGATCCACCAAATCTGGCGCCCCTGCGACTGACCTATATCTACACCGCCATCAGCATCCTCGTTTTTATTGGCTTCATGGTGTGGGGCTGGCTCGAGAACGCTGAGCGAATGGTGCGCGCCCGTATCGCCGCGCTTCTGCCCGGACTGGTTCTCGGAACGACGGCGATGCTATTTGCCTTTCTGAATAACGCGATCGCCGGCGGCAATATCCCGATCCAGTTACCGCTCGTCGCAACGCTGATTTTCTACGGGAGCGTGGGTTATTCCATCACGCGCCACGAACTCTTCGGGATCGATCGGGTGATTCGCCAGAGTTTTGTCTACGGCCTGATGAGCACCATCATCCTCGGCGGCTATGCCCTGGCCATCCTGCTACCCGCCCGACTTCTCCCCGCAACCATCGCCGGCCGCCAGGAAATCACCGCAGGTGTGTTCGTCCTCCTTCTGGCCTTCTTGTTTGACCCGCTGCGCCGAGGGGTTCAGATCGCCGTGGACCGCGCCTTTTTCCGCAGCTCCATCGATGATCGGGAAACCATCTCGTCCCTCAGCGAAGAACTGACCACCCTGCTCGACCGGCAGGAGATCGTCGAGGGCGTGGCCTTGCTGGCCATTCGAACGCTCGAGCTCGAATCGGCCTGCCTCTTTCTCGAGGATGCTCAGGGCGGAACCCTCTGGCAGATGCGCGCGGAGGAAGACGGCCTGCACCGCGAGGCAGGCCCCGCCGCAATGGGAATGGCCTGTGAGCACCTCGCTCGGGGGGCCAACAGCTTCGATACCGAACGCTTGCTCCCCGTCCTGCGCGAGCGGGCCCCCGAGGCCGCCACAGCGCTCGAGAAACTCCAGGCACGACTGGCCTACCCCCTGGTGGTGCGTGGTGAGAGCATTGGCCTTCTTGCCCTGGGCCCGAAACGTTCGGGCCGGGAAATTTCGAGCGAAGAAGTCCTGCTCCTGCGCACCTTGAGCCATCAGGCGGCCATCGCGCTGCAGAACGCTCGGTCCTACGAAGAACTGGAATCTCTGAACCGCGATCTGGATCTCAAGGTCCAGGAGCGCACAACGCAGTTGGCCGGAGCCTACGACGAACTCAAACAGGCGCAAGCCCAACTCGTTCAGTCCGAAAAACTGAGTTCGCTGGGTGAGTTTGTTGCCGGCATCGCGCATGAGCTGAACAACCCGGCGAGTTTCGTCCGCGGCAGCCTGCAGATCCTGACGGAATTCCTGGACGTCCTGCGGGAGGTATTCACCGTCTATCAGGATATCCCGATCACGGATGAAACGCTTCGAGACCGTCTGGCAAACGCCAGCTCCGGGAGAAATCTCGAAGACCTCCTTCGAGAAACCCCGGAGCTTTTGCGCATTTGCAACGAAGGCGCCGAGAGGATCGAGCGAACCGTCAGCGAGCTGAAAATCTTCATTCGCAAGGACCGTGGCGACCGAGCCCCAACCTCGATTATCGAGAGCCTGTCCTCGGCCATGCGGATGCTCGATCCGCGCATCCGCGAGCAAAACGTGCGCATCGAGACCAACTTTGATGACGTTCCCGAAATCGAAGCGGATTCAGCAGCGCTCGGTCAGGTGTGGATCAATCTGATCACCAACGCCCTCGATGCGGTTCGCGACGTGGCCGATCCGTGCATCCAACTTTCCGTGCACGCGCTTCCGGACCAGCAGTTGGAAATCCGCGTGGAGGACAACGGACCCGGGATCGACCCCGAGGTTGCCGAGAAGATTTTCGAGCCCTTCGTGACGACCAAGGAGATCGGCGAAGGAACGGGCCTGGGGCTGAGCATCGCCTATGGCGCTATACAAAGTCACTCGGGACAACTGACCGCCACCCATTCCCCTGCAGGGGGAGCCTCCTTCCGCGTCTGCCTGCCGCTTTAAAATTCCAGCGGCAGGCCGATCACCTCTCGCAGGATCCGATCACGATGCTGCAGCAAGGAGGGATCGATCGCAGCGAGAATCTCGCGATCCCCGTGCTCATAGGCCATTCTCTGGTGGTCCGGCATCGGACAATCCTCGGCATCCATCGGAGCCACCAAGTTGGAGAAAGTCGCCCAGATCAGATCCAATGCGGTCAAGGATTCGCCAAACAAAAAGCGCTGACCGGCCGCTTCCTGCGCCACCATGCGCGATGAGAATAACCCGAGAACCTCAATCACCCGGAGTCGCGCCGGCGCGAGGCAACCGGGAAAATATCCATACTTCAGAGCCAGACGCTCCAGACCTTCCATGCCCGGGGCACCGGTGAGCTTCCCGCCAAGAAAGGTGTCCAACATCATCAGACGACGACACCACCCCAGCCCCATCTCCAGATGAAGCTCCCCGCAGAGCCCGAGCAACTGCGCACGCAACTCCGGATCCTCGGGGATCAGAGGCCGCTGCGCGCTCGTTCGTTCCGCCGCCATCAAGATCTGGCGCAACGTGAGATGAGGTGCCTCATCGGGAAGCATGAGTACCGGCGCACTACTTTGGCCCGTCCAGGCGACCAGATCCTCGTTGGGCTCTCCCGGCACCTGTCGCACTGCGGTCCAGGCGATCCCTTTCCAGTTCAGAATTGCCTTGGCCGCCTCCCCCCATGGTCCGGAGACCCCTTCGGTCAAAACCAGCATGGGTTCACGTCGGCTGCGTGCTTCCTCTACCTCCAGATACAGCATTGCCCAGAGCTTCTATCCCGACCGATGAAAAAGAAAAAGGGCGCACCATATCTGCATGGCGCGCCCTTTGTTCCTCGAGAGGACTCGGTTCTATTTACAATCCCTCAATCCAGCAGCCCCGAAGGCGCCTGGAGGAAGGCCTGACTTGCTGATCCATAGGGGTTCGGGTTCGCACAATCTTCACGACAACCGCGGAAGCCGTCAAAACAGGCGCGACCCGCCGCGTGGGTATCGTGTGCGCATCCGGACAGGCATTGGCCAAAATCACGGAAGGTCCCCAACAAGCAACTCAGAGGGCGGACCGAGTCGCGGCAGTCTCGCGACTGCTCGCGGCGAAGATCGAAGCAGGCGGCGCTGCATTCACGGCCGGCCTCGAGGACCTCGTGGGAGCATTGGCGAAGGTCCGCCTTGCAATCGAGCACACACATATGCGGATCGATCATCTCACCGGAATCATCCGGCTCGACCGGCGCGGGCACCTCGGCCGAGCAGGTGTCGTGGCATTCCTCAATCGCGCCACGACAGGTCGATCGGGCCTCCTTGAGATCGGCCCGGCAGGTCCGGCGACATTCGCGGCGATCGGCTGGCTCCTCGGCTCGGCAGGTCATGCGGCAGCCTCGAACGGCCGTGCGAGCACTATCCCGACAGAGTTCCTTGGAGTTCATGCAGGTCTCGCGACAGTCCGATTGCGCCTCCGCCTCGGGAGCAAAAGTGAACAGCATGAGAACTGAAAAGCATAGAGAAATTATGATTTTTTTCATTGTCTGTCTCCTGATTTGCGCCTTGGCCAGCCGGAACTCTCGCACCCGACTTCTCGGTTCCACCCCTGTGCGCGCTGGCTTAGTTTGCCCATATTTCTCGCACCATTGCCAGTCCGGCCCCATCCTGTTTGGCCGCAGGCATACATAGGGAATTTCGGGGGATGCAGAGATCCGCCGGGTGCGCTACGAACAAGGGCATCATCAAATCTTTTTTGCGGCCCGAACCGGGACGCAGGCACACATCAGCATAGAGTGTCCCGGCAGGGACATCGGAATGAGGAAGGACGAACGCCTCCGGCGACAGTCCTGTTTGAAGGAGAACATCATCGGCGCCAAATTGTTTGTGGGGAACCTCAACTTCGACACTACGAAGGAGGAGTTGGAAGCAGTTTTCTCGGAAGTCGGGCAGATCGTGGACTGCTTTCTTCCCAAGGATCGCGAGACCGGACGCCCTCGAGGATTCGCCTTTGTGGAGTACGCGGATCCCTCTTCCGCCGGCGAAGCCGTCACCAAATTCGACGGTCTCGAATTAGGCGGTCGCAACCTGCGGGTCAACGAGGCTGACGAGCGAC
>CBFHUR010000018.1:0-58963 GCA_965658895.1 Binatia bacterium | reverse complement strand
CCGCAGCTTGTGCCGGATTTCCCTATGCTTTGGCGACCGCGGATCAGGCGATTCGTGCCGGCGACCATCGCACGATTCTTGTCGTGGGCGCCGATGCCCTGAGTCGCCTTTGTGATCCGGAGGATCGGGTGACGGTTCCGTTGTTCGGCGATGGAGCAGGGGCGGTGGTTCTGCAGGCTACGGATCTGGACCGGGGGATTCTCGGGACGCGCCTGCGAGCGCAGGGGTCGCTCAGCGAGATCCTCAAGGCGCCGCCCGGGGTGCGCACCGCCGAGGAGCTTCTCGAACCAGGCGCCGACCCCTGGATGCGCATGCGTGGTGCCGAGGTGTTCCGTGCGGCTGTCGAGCATCTGGTGGGCCTGAGCCTCGAGGTTCTGGCTGCAGCCGGATTGGAAGCTTCGGATGTCGATCTGTTGGTCCCGCATCAGGCCAACCTGCGCATCATTCGGATGGTGCTTGCCCAATTGGATCTTCCGCTGTCGCGCACGGCCCTGAATCTTCAGGGGTGTGGCAATACGTCTGCGGCTTCGATTCCGTTGGCGCTGGCCGATGCTCTGGCGGCGGACCGCTTGTCCGAGGGTGATATTCTCTTGCTCAACGCGGTCGGTGGGGGCATTACGGCGGGGGCCGTCGTTGCCCGGTGGTAGGTCGACCGCGTCCTGAATTTGGCACTGGCCGCGTGCTGCTCGCGATGGTCGTGCTGGCGCTGCTCTCGAGTCTCTATTTCCGCGGCGTCCTTTGGGGTGATGAAACCTTCTCGGCGGCAGCCTACGTGCCCGGAGTCCTGCCGCAGGGCCCCGTGGACAGCGAAAAGCCCCCGTCGCCTCGACCGATGCGGGACCCGGAAGGGGCCGCTTGGGTCGATGAGCCCGCGCCCTGGATTGTGGGGGCCTCGCTTGCGGCGGGAGAATGGCCCTTGTGGAATGCTCGGGAGGGGCTTGGCATGCCGCTGCTGGGAAACCCCAACGCAGCGGTTCTCTCCCCCTTCGCGGTGCCGGTGGCGCTGGCGCCCTCGAGCCGGATGCAGGATCTGGCCTGGCTGGCACGGGTGCTTTTTCTGGGATTTGCAACCGTTGTTCTGGCCCGAGAATGGGGTTTCGGTTTTCTCGCAGCTCTCGGCTCGGGGATCGCCCTTGCGTTCTCGGGACAAACCGTCCAGTGGATCGAGCACCATCCACTGAATGTGGATGCCTTTGTGCCGCTGGCCCTGGCCGCCGCTCTTGCCTTGCGCCGGGGTTCCCGGACCGGCGGTCCGTTGCTGGCGCTGACGGTGGCTGCCGGCTGTCTGGGTCTCAAGCCGCAAAGCGCTCTGGTGGCCGGGCTGGCCGGGGTCGTCTGGCTTTTTGTGGCGGGCGTGCGATCTGGCCAGCGCCCCTTCTGGGGACCTCTGGTGGCATGGACTCTTTTGGGGATGGGGATGGCGGCGGTGGCTCTGTTTCCTTTCTGGGAATCCTGGACGCAAGCCAGTGGGTTGGTTGGAGCCGGGCGCCGCGGGCAGTCGGAATGGACTTTGCCGTTCGCCGAAATCGTTTCGCTGGCCGGTCCATGGGCGCTGCCAGGTGGGGAGGGGCCGAGTGGGCTTCCCTGGATCGGGCTCTCGGTTCTGGGTCTGGCAGTTTGGGGCGTGGTGCGGGGACGCCGCGAGGCATTGGTGCTGGTCTGGGCGGCCACAGCGGTTGTCTATCTGGCGCGAATTTTCGGCGGCCTTCCGGTGCCCCTGGCAGATGTCCCGCTGCTGGGCTCGGTGCAATGGGTCAAATACAGCTTCCCACTCTATCTCGCCTGTGCCCTTCTCGCGGCAAGGGGACTGCAGGGCTTGCCGTGGGGCGGCCGCGCTCTGGCTTGTGGCCTGATCAGTGCGGAGATGTTCTTTCTCGTCCCGCAAGCCTGGCCGGTGCGCACGAATCCCTATGCGCCAGCACCCTGGGTCCAGACCTTGCGGCAGCTCGACAAGGAGACGCCGGGGCGGATCAGCGGGGCGGTCTCGATCGCGCCACCGTTGGTTTCGGGTGCGCTGGGCTTTCGCGATCTGCGCTCGATCGATGTTCTGACCCCGGGTCGCACCTGGGAATTTGTGCAACGCACGATTGCGCCCAGTGAGGGCTTGACCTGGGTGCTTGCCGATCCCGACCCCTTGTTGGCGGCTACCGGCCCGGGCGGGCCCTCGGCCAATCTTCGCTGGATCCTCAGCCCCCAACCGCTCGGGTCCGAGCAATTGCCTGCGGCCGTGCGTGCGATGACTGTCGGCGAGAGGACGGTTCGTCTCTTCGCCGATTTGCAGGCCTACCGGTTTTCCACGGCTTATTTATTCGGAGGACGATCGCTGCGCGGGGTAGATGAACGCTTTCACTGGATCTGCGAGACCCCGTGTGAGTTGGAATTCGATCTCGGCAGGTCTGCCCCTTATCTGGCAGCCGGGTTTGCAGCCTCCAGCCCCGCCGAGGTCGAGGTCGCTCTCTCGGCACGCCGGGGAGATGATTTGCTCGCCTCGACCCGGAGGCAGGTCTCGCTGGGGCCCGACGACGACCGATGGCAGGATCTCGAGATCGCGCTGGAGCCGGGTGGGCCGGGAGTTTCGCTGCGTGTTTCGATTACAGCGGCAAACCCCGTGCGAGTTTTTGTGGGCGGGGTGGGGCCGTCGCCAGGGGCTACCGCCGAAGCGAGACGCGAAGAGGTGGACAGCCGGCAGCGCGCGAAGGCGTTTGGGCGATTGCGTCTGCGTGATGTGGTCGAGGGCGTCCATCTCTATGAGCGGACCGACGCTTTGGGAGAGGCCTATTTTGCCGATGCCGTCGTATCGGTGGCGACCGCCGATGCGGTCTATGATTGCTTGCGACGGCGCGGCGGCGCCACCGCCTGCGTGGTCGGTTCTCCGCTAGCCGAGGCGGGACCGGATTCTCGGGTGCAGGTGCTTGAGGATCGGGCGAATTCGATGCGCCTGCGCACGGAAGGCCCGGGTGGATTGCTGGTCATCAGCCGCCTGGCGGCCGCCGGCTTTGCCGCCCGGGTTTCGGGCAAAGAGGTCGCCGGGCAGGACGTCAACGGCGCACTTCTGGGGATAGCGATTCCGCCCGGTGAGCATGAGGTCGAGATCCGCTACCGGCCCCGCAGCGTGCAGTGGGGGCTTCTGGTTTCCCTCCTCAGCCTGGTTCTATGGTTCTGGGGGATTCGGCGAGGACGGTTTGCTGATAGCCGCCCACGGCAGTAGTTTCCCCTTAAGCTGATGTCCGCTGCCAAGCCGAGCCTCGAGGTGCCTTCTGCCGTTCTTCAAGAACGCTATGGGGAGGCCTATTTCCGGGGAGAAACCAGTGGTTTCTCCCGCGATGGCTATGCGCAGGTGCACGCAGATTGGTCGCATTGGCTTCCTTTTTTTGCGCAAGAGGCCGGTGAGGGTGCGACCTGGCTGGACCTTGGTTGTGCCTTTGGTTTTCTGGTGGATCAGGCAGGCGAGGCCGGGTTCCGTGCCTTCGGCGTGGATGTGAGTCAGTACGCCTTGCGCGAGTCGCGACGCCATCACCCCGGGCAGGGTCTGAATCTGGTGGGGGCGCTCGGCGAAGCCTTGCCCTTTGCGCCGCGCTCTTTCGATATCGTCACCGCATTCGACATTCTGGAGCATGTCCCCGACCCCATGGCTGTTCTCGAGGAAGCGGTCTCCTTGCTTCGTCCCGGCGGCCTTCTTGTCGTCACCACACCGGACCCGATCCGCTTTACCGAGCATGAGAGCACGCATGTGTCCGAGCATGTCCCGAGTTGGTGGCTCGAGGCCTTTGGCGCCCTCGGCCTGAGTAGCTCGTTCCGGTTCTTTCAGGCCCCCTACAATCTGGAGATCGTGGGTCGGTTGCGCGGCCCGCGTCCGCTCCTGTGTTGGGATGCTCTCGGATGCGAGGAGCCGATGGTCGAGGTGGAAGGTGTCGATTGTCTTCGGGTAACTCTGCGGGAAGGTTTCGAGACGCCGGCGGCTGCCGATGGCCGTGTCGTGGAAGATGGCGCAAGGCTCTACCTGGCCAACGAAGGAGACGAGCCTCTGGCGGTGGAGATCTCCGCCGATATCGATACGCCTCTTTCGCTGCGCTTGTCCGGGATCGTGCGTGGGGAATTGACCCCCGACAACTCGTTGCAATTTCTTCTGCCCAGCGGCGGACACGAACTCCATTGTCTGGTCCCGGCCGGGTGGACGCGGATGCGCAAGCTGGTATGCCGCGCCGAGACCGCGAGGTCCGAGGATTTGATGGCGCAACTTCCGTTCGATTTGCATGAGCGATACGCGCTGGCGGCGGCCGTTCTGGAGAAGTTGGTGCGCCAGCGGACGCGCCTGCTTGATGTCGGCGGCACCATGGGAGGGGGCGAAGGTCATCTGGGCTGGGCGGGCGACTTCTTTCCGGACCATGAGGTGACGGTTCTCGACACCCGGCCCATCGATCATCCACGCCACCGAACCGTGGACACGGAGTTCGGGATTCCCTTCTCCGATCGCCATTTCGGTGTGGTTGTCTCGCAGGACGTCCTCGAACATGTGCCCGAGAGGCTGCGTCCGGCATGGCTTGAGGAAGTCTGGCGCGTGACCGACGGGTTGCTGTTGTTGGGCGTGCCGTTTGCCTCGGCCGCCGTCGAGCAGGCGGATCGGACATTGCGCGAGATGATCCGGAGGGACTACGCATACGACCACCCGTTTCTGGCAGAGCATCTGGACCTGGGACACCCTTCTCTTCCGGCGACCGAAGCATTCTTTCGCAAGAAAGAGGCCAGCATTGCCGTTCTCGCGTCGGGCTATCTGCCGGTATGGGAGACGGCTCAGGTCATCAGTGCTCGGCTCTCGCATCCCGGGCAGGACGCGACCTGGTTGTCCGCCAATCGGAAGATCAATCAGGCCTACGGGCTGCAGGCGGCCTGTGAGCCATCCTATCGCCACCTCCTGGTGATCGATCGGCGAGGCCGAGATCTCGAGCCGGCCCTCGAGAAGCTGCGGCCACCGCAGCTTCCGGACCTGGAGCCATTGGTGCGAATGAAGGAAGCTTTGCCGGCCTCGCGGTTGCCGGCCGGACGGACCGGACCTGCCGAGGGCGATTCATGAAGGATGCGTTGCCTCGGGTTTCGATCGGGATTGTCACCTGCAGCGGGTCGGCGCTGCTGGGGCCGTGTCTGGAATCGCTGGCGGGTCTGGATTACCCCGAGGAATGCATCGAGATTCTGATCCACGACAATGGTTCGTCAGCGCCGGTCGCGCCCTGGGCACAACAAAGGTTCCCGCGCGCAGAGGTCTGGTCGGTGCCCGCCAATCAGGGTTTCGCGGGGCCCTGTAATGGATTGGTCGATCGCGCACGCACCGATCTGGTTTGTCTGGTGAACGATGACATGACCTTTGACGCCGGTTTCCTGCGCTCCCTGGTCGAGGCACAGCAAGCGACCGCAGCGGCCTGCGTGGGTGCGTGCGTCCTGGAGGCCTCGGGCGAGCTCATTGAATTCGCCGGCGGGTCGTTGGCTTTCTCCGGTCACGCCGCCCCTCGGCGTCACGGTCTTCCGGTCTCGGCTCTCGAGAATTGCGCGAAGGTGGAAGAGACCCTTTTTGCCTCGGGTGGAGCGATGTTGGTGGACCGTCGGAAATTTCTCGCCGCGGGCGGCTTCGATCCGGCCTATTTTGCCTACTACGAAGATGTCGATCTGGGCTGGCGTCTCAACGCTCTGGGCGAATCGGTTGTCTGGACGCGCGAGGCGCGCTGCTTTCATCGCGGACATGCGAGCGAAGCGGTTTTGGGTTCGGCCGGGCGAATGATGCTGCTCGAGCGCAATGCTCTCTTCTCGGTGCTCAAGAATTTTGAGCCATCGCGAGCGCGGATGATGTTTGGCTATGCTCTGGCGCTACTGGATCTTCGAGCGGTTTGTGATCGGAGCCGCACAGCCGCATGTCATCGGGGTCGGATGGAGGCGATGGCCGGTATCCCGGCAGCGCGGCGTCGGAGCGCGGTGCTGACCGGCCGGCGTCGACGCACGGACGCCGAGCTATTGGCCCTGTTTCACGATCCGTGGCGACCCGAGATTCCCCAATCCGGATACTCGGAACAACAACAGGCGATCGCCCGGGCGTTCGGTGTGCAACGCTGGTGGGATGAAGCGAGGCGGGCGGCATGAGTGCGCAAGATAGATTGCCGCGTCCCGAACTCGCGCCGGGCGATAACGGTTTGCTGCATTCTCGATTGATCCTGATCCTGCTGCTGGCCGATGTCCTGATCGTGCCGCTTGCTCTGGGATTGGCGTTCCTCCTGCGAGTTTCAATTCCTTTTCCCTGGACCCAACACCTTCTGCCCTTCGACCGGATCCACCTGCTGCAAAGCTCTCTTCTGCTTGCTCTGGTGACCCAATTGCCGTTGCTCTTTTTCTCGGGACTCTACGAGGCGACCTTCCTGCGGCGCTCGAAAGAGTCGGTTTTGGCGATCCTCCTGATGGTCGGATTCCAGTTGTTGCTGATTTCGGCGTGGTTCTTTTTCTCCGGCGGCATTCAATTCCCCCGCTCGGTCCTGCTTCTCTTCAGCTTTTTCAATTTTCTCTTTCTGGTGGGCGTGCGATGGGCGGCAGGCCGGGTGCTTCGTTCCGGCAGGCGTGTCTTGCGGGTTGCGTTGGTGGGCCCCGAAACCGAGATTTGTGAATTGGAGCGCATCCTGCGTTCGCAGGGGGCGGGGAGCGACCTCCTCGAGATCGTCGGAGCCGTTCGGTCCGATGGGCCCGCAGAGCCGGGGGAAAAGGTTCAGGGGTCTCAGCTTCGCTGGTTGGGAACGGTTCAGGATTTGGGACGTGCCGTCGGCTCGGGAGCTTTGGACAAGGTGATTGTGGCCCCGGCGGAATCCTGGAAGGATCGGATTCTCGAAGGGGTATTACGCGAGACGGAATCAACTCGGCGGGCGCAAGTGGCGGTGGTGCCTTCCCTGCATGAGTTGCTGGTGGGCCGCTTGACCGGCCTGTCGGTCGAAAATGTGCCCATGATCGACGTGCCCCGTGACCCCGAGGAACATATCGGGTTTTCCGTGAAGTCGTGGTTGGATTTCTCCTTGTCGATTCTGCTGCTCGCGACGTCCCTGCCCGTGCTGCTCGGCGCATGTCTGGCGATTCGTCTTTCGTCTCCCGGCCCGATTCTCTTTCGCCAGCGCCGGGTCGGCAAGGGGGGGCAGGAGTTCATTATCTACAAGCTCCGGACGATGCGTGAGGGCGCCGAGGACGGACTTGGCGCGGTTCTGGCGACACCGAACGACGATCGCGTGATTGGTGTCGGACGTTTTTTGCGGGCTACCCGCATCGACGAGATCCCCCAACTGCTCAATGTCCTGAACGGGACGATGAGTCTGGTGGGGCCCCGGCCCGAGCGGCCCGAATTGACACAGGCCATGGTTCGCGAGATTCCCGGTTATGCGGAGCGTTGGCTGGTCAAGCCCGGTTTGTCCGGGCTTGCGCAGGTTCGCGGCGAATACAATACCTCGGCGACCTACAAGCTGAAGTACGATCTGGCCTATATTCATAATTATTCCCTGCTTCTGGATCTCCGCATCATGGCGGAGACCGTCCGAACGTTGTTTACTCGCAAGGGGGTCTGAAAACCCCGAAAGTTCGTTCCTTTCGACGGATTCAGGCACGGAAGGTAGAGAGTCGATATGCGTGAGAGAATTTTCCTGATCCCGATTCTGCTGATGGCCGCGTGCACACCTGTTTCACCGCAAGATCCGGCGGTCGGCCCGCTGCGGCTGATCGATCCCCCGCCTGCGGTTGTGACAGCCGATCTGCGTGACCACCTCGACGATCTCGTGACCCTGAAGGCCCGCACCGGCAAAGGACGCCTCGAGCGGGGCCAACTGGTTTTTCCGGTCCCGAGCGCCGACGGCACCGCTGTGGAAATCGTGGTGGTTCCGCCGCTTCTTTTGCTGGATACAGAGACGTTTCTGGAGAAGTTCAGCGATCAGGAAGTTTGGGTGATCGGGCGGGTGACCGATTTGGGAGGACCGTTGCAGGTGTTGACCGGTGACCCGCGGCGTCTGCAGCTTGTCGCCGAAGCGGAAGGAGAAAACCCATGAGCCTGCCGACCTGGTTGCTGAAGCGCCGCGGCGCTTCGCGGGATACGGACGTGATCGTCGTCGGGGCCGGACTATCCGGATTGGTCTGTGCTGCGGTGCTGGCGCGTGCGGGCAAGCGCGTGGTGGTCGTGGATCGAGCGCGGCGGCCCGGCGGACGACTCAAGACAGCGCAGTTTCAGGGCTATGCGGTCGATCTCGGCCCGGTCGTCTGGGAGGCGCCGGATCTGCCCGAATCCCTGCAGCTTGCAGGTGTTGCCGATACCGCATTGGCCGATATCGATGTGCGCACACAATTGCGTGTGGCGGCGACCGATGACCAGGGGCAGTTAGGGAAAGTCGTACCTCTGCCGGTACCGGGTGCTGTACCTTCGCCGGCGACTCTGGATGCGGTGCGATCGTTGTACGGGATCCCGCCCCGGGTTTTTGCCGGAATGGGCGATCAATATACGGCACTTTCGTCTCTGGGAGATGAGGAGATTGCCGCGGAGCGCGATACGCAACTCGGCGACTGGATCCGCCGCGAGGAAATCGAGAAGCCGGTGGCCAATGCCTTGCTCCGCAGTGCGGTGCTTCTGGGCTCGCAGGACCCCGAGGCCGCCAGCGTTGCGGCTCTCGAGCGCCGCGTGCGCGTTCTGGGAGCCGATCCCGTGCACCGATTGGTGAGCTTCGGCGACGCCCCGATCGCGGGAGCGCAGGGGGTAATCGGTGCTCTGGTGGATAGTGTTCTGGAAGCCGGAGGAGAATTACGGCTGGGCACCCAGGCGGTCGGACTCGCCCTTGAGGAGGACCGTTGTGTCGGCTTGGCGGTCTGTCGGGAAGAGCAACCCTTTCTCGAGGCGATCGAATCCACATCAGTCGTCATGGCGATGCCTCGTCACGATTGTCTGGATCTCCTGCCGGGGGAAGCCCGGGAATTCCTCCAGAGTTCGGCGGGCGGTAATTTGGGGCATTCGCTGGGAGTGGCCTGGGGGATTGAGGCTGCCGATGCGCAAGCACATGAGGACGCTCCGGTGGTTCTGGATGCGGTTCCGGGCGCCGGTGATGTTGCCGCGGCCGCAGGCGAGAGGCTTTCGCTGTTTCGGGCCAGTGCTCTTGCGCCGCGGGTCGCCCCTCCCGGCCGGGCACTTGTCCTCGGTCGTGCGGCCCTTCCGACAGCCGGTGTGCGAGATGCCGCTGCGATCGAAGCGACCGGCGAGCGCCTTCGGAGCGCGCTCGAGTTGATGCTGCCTGGTGCTGGTTCTCTCATCGAGTGGGAACATCATTGGGTGGTGGCCGAGGATGGCGCGGATCCCCTTTTGGCGGGAACATTGCCTGAAACCGTGCCCGGTCTGGCGGGTGTTCGGTTGGCGAATGCCGAGGTCAGGCTACCCGGCATGCCTTCGACGGGCTCCGGGGCTGCCGCTCGCGCCGGGCGATTGGCGGCCGAGCGCATTCTGGCCCAATAACGCATCTGGGGGCTTCAGGCGCGAAATCGAGCGTTGTCGCAAGAACTCGGTGGAAGTTGTGCGGATGCACGGTTCGAGGCCCGAAAAACCCCTTATTTTACAAGCCTCATGCTGGCACTCTGCTTGCCTTCTATGTTCGGCAGGTCCGCCCCCCATAGATCGCTGGGCCTGGAGGTAAATGCAGCATGATTATCGATCGTCACACATTCATCGACCTGGCTACTCACCTTGAGGGCGCCTCGGAAGGGGTGCTCGAGGTCACGCAAAAATGCGTTGCCATCTGCGAGGAAGGCGAGACCCCCTTGCCCGAACAGGAATCGTGGATTGGTCTTGTGGAGTCTCTGGTCACCGTCAATACGGAACTCACCGCATTGGAACAGACGCTTCGAGCCTTGCTCGAAGCTAACCGGGAAGAAGAAAGCATCGACCGACTATTCCGGCAGCGCGATGGCGTCGCCGACGCTTGAGGCGATGGACTTCAGAGCCCTGCTGTGGCCTCGAGGTTGCCTGTGGGGAAGAGGAGATCGGCTTGCGAAATCCGCCCATTCCCGGCCCGCGCGCTCCCTGCGCGGAGAATCTCGAGCAAGCCACGTACATTGCCTGACCACCTTGGTTCGCTGAGCATCTCGCGGGCTTCCGGAGCAAGACAGAGGTTTCCCGCCCCGGTCTCGACCGCAATGCGCCCCAGAAGGTGGTCAATCAGGACCGGAATTTCTTCGGGCACCTCGCGCAACGTGGGCAAGCGAACCGACCCGGCGTTCAATCGGTAGAGCAGGTCGCCGCGAAACCGATCCCGCGTGCACAGCTCGCTCAGGTCCTCGCTGCTCGATGTGATAATGCGCACATCGAGTTTCCTCAGCTGCGCGCAGCCGACGCGGCGCAATTCGCCTGACTCCAGAACGCGCAGCAAATGCACCTGCATATGGATCGGAAGTGCGCTGATTTCCTGCAGATAGAGTGAGCCCCCATGCGCAAGTTCGAGCAATCCCGGGCGGTCGAGTGCACGCGGCGAGGGACCCGAGCCGCCGACTTCTCCGAGAAGAACGTTTTCGATCGGGACTTCCTGAGGGAGCCGGCAGTCAAACGAGATCATGCGCCTCTGGGCACGATCCGAGGCATTGTGGATGGCCCTCGCGGCAGAGCTCTTGCCGGTTCCCGGTTCTCCGAGCAGCAGAGGAGTCACCGGATAGGATGCAATTCGTGCGAGGGTGGCAAATACCGACAGCATTGTCGGGCTGTGACCGATCATGCCGTAGAAGTCCCCGGCCGGGATCTCGCCGGACCGCAAGCCGTCCTCGCCACCATT
This sequence comes from Binatia bacterium, assembly GCA_965658895.1. GTDB lineage: Bacteria > Desulfobacterota > Binatia > UBA12015 > UBA12015 > UBA12015. Next base: position 48,158 of record CBFHUR010000018.1, on the reverse strand, counting down.
TTCGGGCTTCAGAAGTGATTCGAGCGGTGAGAGCGGTCGAGCACCGGTTTGCAGGTCGGTTTGGGCGCCCAGATTGGCCGGGCGCAATGCCTGAAAGTCCCTCAGGCGAATTCGAGGTGTGATTCCATTCATAGCACCCCCATCAGGATGCAATGAGGGTGCCAACGATGCCGGACGCCCCCCGGGACCGTTCGGTCCCAAAAGGAGGCTGTTTTGCAAAGGGAATCCGACCTCGGGTCGTTGGATTGGCGGATGCGGGTGCGAAAGGAATTCTGTCGAGGGCTTGACGAAAACTCGGGAAACGTCAAAAAATTGTCGCCGGATGGGGTATCTTTCGGCAACTCGCTGACGGCCCCCGCGACCATCATGGATTTTGGATTCAATCAAGAGCAGGAATTGCTGCGCGACTCGGCGCGAACGTTTTTGGCGACAGAATGTCCGATGACGTTGGTCCGGCAGTTGATGGAAGAAGAGCAAGGGTACGCGCCCGAGCTCTGGCAGAAGATGGCTTCGCTGGGTTGGACGGGCATGCTCATTCCGGAAGAGGATGGTGGCCTGGGTCTGAGTTTTGTGGAGATGGCGCTGTTGCTCGAGGAAATGGGCCGCGTGACGCTACCCGGTCCGTTTTTTTCTACCGCAGTTTGCGCGGCCAGTCTCTTGTCCGAACCGGATACCGGCCCTGCAGCGCGGTCCTTGTTGCCGGGCATCGCCAGCGGCGAGACGCGCGCGACGATTGCGTGGATGGAGAGTTCGGGCCAACTGGACCCCGAGGCGATCCAGGCTTCTTGGCGACCGGTTGCGGACGGCATCGAATTGGAAGGCGTGAAAGTTTTTGTTCCCGACGCGATCGGCGCCGACTGGATTCTTGTGGCCGCTCGCGCCGCCGAAACTGAGGGACCTGATGGGATCGACCTTTTTCTGGTCCCTGCCGGAGCCGATGGCCTCTCGCTCACGCCGCTGCAAACGCTCGACCAGACGCGCAAGCAGGCCGAGGTCCGACTTGCGGGCGTGCGGGTGGGCGCGAGCGATCGTATCGGTCCCGCAGGCTCCGGTTGGCCACGCCTCGAACGCATGGCCGAACGGGCGCGGGCGGCCCTTGCTGCCGAATCCTGTGGCGGTGCGGCGCGGGTGCTGGAGATGTCGGTGGATTACGCCAAGGTACGAGAGCAATTTGGCAAGCCAATTGGTTCTTTTCAGGCGATCCAGCACAAATGTGCCGATATGATGGTGAAAGTGGAGAGCGGTCGTTCGGCGGCATGGTACGCTGCATGGGCGATTGCCAGTGGAGCGCCGGAGGCACATCTGGCGTCTGCTATGGCGAAAGCCTATTGCTCCGATGCATTTCGGGAAGTTGCCGGAGAGGGGATTCAGATTCATGGCGGGATCGGATTCACCTGGGAGCATGACATGCACATTTATTTCAAGCGCGCCAAAAGTTCGGAAGTCGCTTTTGGCGATGGTGTCTGGAACCGAGAAAGAGTTGCGCGGGTAATTCTTCCCGAAGCGGGAAGCGGAGATTTTGATGAGTGATTCCGAAGGTGTAATTGAGTCGGTCCTGAAGGAGAGTCGGAAGTTTGATCCCCCCGAAGCTTTCGCAAGAGAAGCCCATATCGGTTCGCTTGCGGAGTATCAGGAAATCTATGCTGCTTCGGAAAAGGATCCCGAGGGCTTCTGGGCCGACGTCGCCTCCAAGAGCCTTCATTGGTTCAAGCCCTGGGACAAGACGCTGGATTGGGACGTCCCTTTCGCCAAATGGTTTGTCGGCGGAGAAACCAATGTTGCCTACAATTGTCTGGACCGACATCTGGATACCGCCCGCAAGAACAAGGCTGCCTTGATCTGGGAAGGTGAGCCGGGCGACACGCGCACGATCACGTATTTCGAATTACACCGCGAGGTTTGCCGCGCGGCCAATGTTCTCAAGCAACTCGGGGTGGCCAAGGGCGACCGCGTGGGGCTCTACATGCCGATGATCCCCGAACTCGCCATCGCGATGCTGGCCTGTGCGCGAATCGGTGCAACGCATTCGATCATCTTCGGCGGTTTTTCGGCCGAGGCGGTTCGCGATCGCATGAACGATGCTCAGGCCAAGCTGATTGTGACCGCCGATGGTGGTTTCCGGCGTGGCAATCCCTTTGCTCTCAAGGAAGCTGTCGACAAGGCGGTGGTGGAGTGCCCCAGCGTCGAGAGCGTCCTGGTGGTTCGGCGAACCGGGCAGGACGTTGCCTGGAGCGATGGTCGCGACCATTGGTGGCATGATCTGGTGCCCGAAGCGTCCACGGATTGCCCGGCAGAATCGCTCGATTCCGAGCACCCCCTGTTCATTCTCTATACGAGCGGTACGACGGGAAAACCCAAGGGTGTCGTCCATTCCACCGGCGGGTACCTCACCCACGCGACCTACAGCTCCAAGATGGTCTTTGATCTCAAGGATACCGATACCTATTGGTGCACCGCCGACATCGGCTGGGTCACCGGACATAGCTATCTGGTCTACGGACCGCTCGCCAATGGGGCGACCAGCGTGATGTATGAGGGCGTGCCCAATCACCCCGAGCCCGACCGGATCTGGGAGATTGTCGAGAAGTATGGCGTGACGATTCTCTATACGGCGCCCACGCTGATTCGTTCTGTCGTGAAATGGGGCGAGCAATGGCCTGCGAAGCACGATCTGTCGACCCTGCGCCTTCTGGGCACCGTCGGAGAACCGATCAATCCCGAAGCCTGGATGTGGTACCGGGAGAAGATCGGTGGCAATCGATGCCCGATCGTGGACACCTGGTGGCAGACCGAAACCGGCGGCATCATGATTTCTCCGCTGCCGGGTGCAACGCCGACCAAGCCCGGTTCGGGGACGTTGCCTCTGCCGGGAATCTTCCCGGATGTTGTGGACCGAGAGGGCAAGAGTGTCGGCTTGAACCAGGGGGGCTTGCTGGTCATTCGCAAGCCGTGGCCGGGCATGTTGCGCACTGTCTATGGAGATCCGGATCGGTATGTCCAGCAATATTGGACCGATATTCCCGGCAATTATTTCACCGGCGATGGCGCTCGACGCGATGACGACGGCTACTATTGGGTGATGGGCCGGATTGATGATGTGGTCAATGTCTCCGGACATCGGTTGGGCACCATGGAAGTCGAGAGCGCTCTGGTTTCGCATCCGCTGGTAGCCGAGGCCGCGGTTGTCGACCGCCCCGATGCCGTGACCGGCCAGGCTCTGGCGGCCTTTGTCACGCTGGAAGGTACCAACGAGGGTAGTGATGAGTTGCGCAAGGAGTTGCGAAGTCATGTGGGCTCCGAGATCGGCGCCTTTGCCAAGCCGGCCGACCTTAAATTCACCGAATCCCTTCCCAAGACCCGCAGCGGAAAAATCATGCGACGCCTTCTGCGCGATATCGCCGCAGGCAAGGATAGTATCGGGGATACCACCACGCTGGAGGACCTTTCGGTTCTGGCCAAGTTGCGAGAATCCGAGGAGTAAATGTCGGATCAGGCTTCAGCGATCCATCTCTACAACACGCTGACCCGCCGTGTAGAGCCTCTTTTGACCCGGGACCCGGATCATGTGCGGCTCTACGTCTGTGGTGTGACGGTCTATGATTACTCCCATGTCGGGCATGCACGTGTGATGCTCGTTTTTGACACTCTGGTGCGGTTCCTGGAATGGACGGGCCAGAAAGTCACTTACGTTCGCAACATCACCGATATCGAGGACAAGATCATCAATCGGGCGAATGAGAACGGCGAGTCTTCCGAAGAACTGTCGAGACGATTTGCTGCCGCGCTGCAGGAGGACTCGGCTGCGCTGGGCAATCGCACCCCCGATGTCGAGCCTCTGGCGACCGAGCATATCCCCGAGATGATCTCGATGATCAGCGAACTCGAACAACGCGGTCTGGCCTATCGGACCCCGGACGGCATGTATTTTTCGGTGGGCGATTTTCCGCAATACGGTCGTCTGTCGCGTCGGAATCTGGACGATCTGAAAGCCGGGGCGCGCGTGGAGGTCGACGAACACAAGCGGCACCCCGCCGATTTTGCCCTATGGAAGGCCGCCAAGCCGGGCGAGCCCTTTTGGGAGAGCCCGTTCGGGGCGGGGCGTCCGGGCTGGCATATCGAATGCTCGGCGATGAGCAGCCGCTACCTTGGCGAGACTTTCGATCTGCATGGGGGCGGCGAGGACCTGGTCTTTCCGCATCACGAAAACGAGATCGCGCAATCCGAGGGTAGTTCGGGAAAGCCGTTCGCAAACCATTGGGCGCATGTCTCCTTTCTGCGTCTGGGCGACGAGAAGATGTCCAAGTCGCTCGGTAACATCGTCAACATTCGTGATGCCCTCGAGAAATTCCCCCGTGAGGCGTTGCGACTGATGTTGCTGCAGACCCATTACCGCTCGCCGCTCGAATTCACGATGGATGGGGTAGCCGAGGCCGAGAAGGTTCTGCTCCGCATGTACGAGACGCTGGCGCGAGCCTTTGAATCCGAGCCAGCCGAGGGGGAGGTGCCGGAGGCCGAAGAGCTTCTGGCGGAGTTCCGAAACGCCTTGCATGACGATCTCAATACTTCACGGGCTCTGGCCGCTCTTCACGATGGGGTGCGCGCGATCAATCGCATGATCGACGTGGGTTTTTGCGCTCAGGCAGCATCGGTGGGCCGCGCGATCATCTCTGCGGGCTCGGTGCTCGGGGTGCTGCAGGAAGATCCGACACGGACCCTCGAGGAGTCCCGTCAGGGTCGCGCCGAGGCTTCGGGCATGGATGCCGCTCGAATCGAGGCTTTGATCCTCCAGAGGGCCGAGGCGCGCTCTGCTCGGGATTTTGCCCGGGCTGACGAGATTCGGGACGAATTGGCGGCGGCCGGGATCGATTTGAAAGATTCCCCTGATGGGCCGACGACCTGGTCGGCGCGCCGTTGAGCAAGCTGCGGTTGCGGGGCGATTTTGCTTTCGGCTTCCCCGGGCTTGTGAAAGAGTATCCTCACCACGCCATCACAGGCGTCGACTGTTAGTAGTTCAAGGGAGAATAAAGATGAAGTCAGTGTTTACCGCAGTATTTGCAGCGCTTCTGATGATGGGCATGAGCCCCCAGGCTCTGGCCTCGGATAGCGCAAAGGAAGCCAAGGATTCTTTTGCCGCCGCGGCTGATGAAACCGGCGACGGCTTCAAAGAGGGTTGGGATGCGACCAAGGGTGCCGTTGGCGATGCCGCCGATGCGACCGGGGACGCGGCCAAGAAGGGATGGGACTCCACCAAGAATGCAGCCAATGCGGTGGGTACCGGCGCCAAGGACGGTTGGGATTCTACCAAGGAAGCCTACAAGGATTCCAAGGACTGACTCCGGGGATCGGGACGGAAACGTCCACGAAAAAAGGCGAAGCCCTTGCGGGGCTTCGCCTTTTTTTTCGTGCACGATCGATTCAGAGAATGCCGGGTTTGATCTGGCGCGATACAAACGTCTGCTTGGTCTCGCCTTCACCCAATTCCACCTCGGACCAGGCGATCGCCATTTGGGCCTTTTCCGAATTGCTCACATAGGCGATCTCGGAGGCAATGATGTATTTCCCGGGTGGGAGTTCTCGAAAGACGAACCTGCCTTCGGTGTCCGAACGCGTTACCCATTTTACCTGAGATTCGATCTCGGGCGGGAACTCGTTTTTCTTCATGACGTATTTCTCGAGTCGATGTTCGGCAAAAAGCGTGGCCGGTACCATGCGCACTCGCCCTCGGAACGATCGAACTTCCTTGTTTTCCGGGAATTGGAGAAAGGCCCGCCCGATAATGATGCCGGCGCCGCGCTGGCGATAGGGAGCTGATTGTTCCCGCAAAAGTTCGAGATCCGCGCCGGTGGGGCCGTCCCCCTTGATCCAATAGGTCGTCCAGGTGCCGATGGCTGCGCATCCGGGGGCAAGCAGCATGGTCAGAACAAGGGCGACAAGACCGGGTCGGCATTGGCGGGCGAGGGCTGGGAACATCAAGATCTCCTTTTTGGTACGTTGAAACATCTCCTCCCTTGTACGCGAGTTCCTCGTCTTGACCAATGGTCGAATCGCAATGCTTGCGGGGAGCTATGGCTGATGAAATACAGGCCACGGCAGATGCGTCATCCGCGCCTGCCAGCTAGAAAGTCCTTGTATTGGAGTCTTTGAAGACGATACGGCCCGAAAATCGGGCCGACATCCCGCATTGAGGAGCAATGGATGAGTTTCCCGATTGATCTTGCCGCCTTCCGGCCGGTACCGCTGGACCCGAAAACCCCCGAACTTTCCGCTGATCAGGAGCGTCAGCTTACGGAAAATATCCAGTTATGTCGCGATGTTATCGTTTTCTTCACGGCATGTGCTGCCGCGAAGGGTCTGGGTGGTCATACCGGCGGGGCTTATGACATTGTTCCGGAAGTCCTGATTATGGACGGATTTGTCCGCGGGGGAGAGCCCGTAGTTCCGCTCTATCTCGACGAGGCGGGGCACCGAGTCGCGATCCAGTATTTGATGGCTGTGTTCAATGGCGAGCTGCCCGAGGAGAGATTGCTTCATTATCGCGAGGCTTTCGCTCAACTTCCCGGCCACCCCGAATTTGGCCACACCCCGGGTGTGCATTTCTCCTCCGGACGCCTCGGACATCTGTGGCCGTTCGCCAACGGACTTGCCTTTGCCAACCCGGATAAATCCGTGATCGTTTTTGGCTCCGATGGCTCCCAGCAGGAAGGCGACGATGCCGAGGCGGCTCGGATCGCGGTGGCCAACAACCTGAACATCAAACTCGTGATCGACGATAATGACGTCACGATTGCGGGGCACCCAAGCGATTATCTGCCAGGCTTTGACGTCGGCAAGACGCTTGCCGGCCACGGGATGGAGATTTGTGACGGCGACGGGGAAGACCTCCGTTCGTTGTACCAGCGCATGTGTGCGGCCGTGACCAAAAAGGGGCCGCACGCCCTGATCAACCGACGCAAGATGGCTATCGGGATCGAGGGCCTCGAAGGGCTGCCCAAAGGCCACGATGTGATTTCTCCGAGTCTGGCCGAGCCCTACCTCGAGGCTCGTGGTCACACGACGGCTCTGGAATATCTGGCGGGTGTCACCAAGGAAAAGGCGCCCAGCGGCCATCGCGGCAGCTCGGATACCATGGGCAAGAACCGCGAGGTCTTCGGGGTCGTGCTCGCCGATATTCTCGAGAAGATGGAACCCGAAACGCGTCAGCGTCAGGTGATGGTCATCGACAGCGATCTGGAAGGATCCTGCGGTTTGCACCACATCCACAAGCGCGTTCCCGATGTCTTTGTCCGCAGCGGCATCATGGAGCGCGGCAACTTCTCGGCCGCTGCCGGTTTCGGCATGGAGAAGGGCCGCCAGGGCGTTTTCGGAACCTTCTCGGCGTTTCTCGAGATGTGCCTCTCGGAGATCACCATGGCTCGGTTGAACGGATCGAACGTGCTGGCCCATTTCTCCCATGCGGGAGTCGACGATATGGCGGACAACACCTGCCACTTCGGGATCAACAATATGTTTGCCGCCAATGGACTGGCGAGCGAGGACGACACGACTCGGTTGTATTTCCCGGGCGATCAACACCAGATGCGCGCGGTTCTCGAACGTGTGTTCCATGATCCGGGAATGCGATTTGTGTTCTCCAACCGATCCGCTCTTCCGGATCTCCTCGATGCGCAAGGCAATCTCCTGCACGGGGAGAATTACACCTTCGAGCCGGGCCGCGACGAAATCGTGCGCGACGGCACCGCCGGTTGGGTGGTCAGCTTCGGCGAGACCCTCTACCGGGCGCTCGATGCGGTCGAGCAGCTTCGCGCCAAGGGAATGGACGTGGGCTTGATCAACAAGCCGACTCTCAACATGGTCGATGAGGATCTGTTGCGGAAGGTCGGCTCATCGCCCTTTGTTCTGGTCGCCGAGGGGCTGAGCCGGACCAATGGCCTGGGCGTCCATTATGGGTCCTGGCTTCTTTCGCGAGGGCTCACGCCGAAGTACGCACATATCGGAACGCATCTTGATGGATGTGGTGGCCTCTGGCAGCAGATGGAACATCAGGGGCTGGATCCGGAAGGCATCGTGGCGGCTGTCGAGAAGTTGGCGACATCGGCCTGAAGACTTTCGCATGGCGCAAAAAAAAGGGGGCCGGACAATTTGTCCGACCCCCTTTTTTGTCGAGCCGTCGCTCTAGTAGCGATAGTAATCCGGCTTGAAGGGTCCTTCGACCGGAACACCGATATAGTCGGCCTGCTTGGTGGTCAGGGTCGTCAGCTTCACACCGAGCTTGCCGAGGTGGAGCCGGGCGACTTCTTCGTCCAGGTGTTTGGGCAGCATGTAGACGGCCGTCTCGTATTTGTCCGGGTTCTGCCACAACTCGAGTTGGGCGAGAACCTGGTTGGTGAACGAAGCGCTCATCACAAATGAGGGGTGTCCGGTGGCGCAACCGAGGTTGAGCAGTCGGCCCTCGGCGAGCACCAGAACCGAGTGTCCGTCGGGGAAGACCCATTCGTCATATTGCGGCTTGATGTTGATCTTTTCGATCCCGGAAATCTTCTGCACACCAGCCATGTCGATCTCGTTATCGAAGTGACCGATGTTGCCGACAATTGCCTTGTCCTTCATTTTGGACATGTGTTCGGCGGTGATGATGTTGAAGTTACCGGTGGTGGTGATGAACACATCGGCCCGATCGATGAAGTCCTCGATCGTGGCGACCTCATAGCCCTGCATGGCGGCCTGAAGCGCACAGATCGGATCGATTTCGGTGACGATGACCCGACAGCCCTGGCCGCGCAGCGACTCTGCACAACCCTTGCCGACCTGACCGAAGCCGCAGACCACAGCGATCTTGCCACCGAGCATGACGTCGGTGGCCCGGTTCAGCCCATCGACCAGCGAGTGCCGACAGCCATAGACGTTGTCGAACTTCGATTTGGTCACCGAGTCGTTCACGTTGATGGCGGGGAAGAGCAATTCGCCATCGCGTGCCATCTGATAGAGCCGATCGACGCCGGTGGTGGTTTCTTCGGAGACGCCGCGGAGTTTCTCGTTGACGCGCGCCCATTGACCCGGGGCGTCGTTGGCGACCTTGCGGATGAGATCGAGGATGACACCATATTCTTCGGCATCGTTTTCGGGATCGAACTCGGGGATTACGCCCGACTTCTCGAACTCCAGCCCTTTGTGGCACAGGAGGGTCGCGTCACCGCCATCATCGACGATCAGGTCCGGGCCATTGCCGTCAGGCCAAACCAGCGCTTCGTTGGTGCACCACCAATATTCCTCGAGGGTTTCGCCTTTCCAGGCAAAGACTGGCGTTCCGGTCGGGTTCTCGGTGCTGCCATCGCGACCCACGACAACAGCGGCGGCAGCCGAGTCCTGCGTGGAGAAGATGTTGCAGGAGACCCAGCGGACGTCGGCACCGAGGTCCACGAGCGTTTCGATCAGCACGGCCGTCTGCACGGTCATATGCAACGAGCCCATGATGCGGGCGCCTTCAAGTGGCTTTTCGGCGGCATATTTTTCGCGCAGGGCCATCAGACCCGGCATTTCCTGCTCGGCGAGGCGCAGTTCCTTGCGGCCCATCTCGGCGAGGCTCAGGTCAGCGACCTTGAATGCGGGTCGGTCCAAAGAATCCAATTTTTCAGCGGTGCTCATGTTTCGAAGTTTCCTTTCTCAGACAACAGTTCAATGAAGAGTGGTGGTTCCATGACCCCGTTGTGCAACAGCGGCGAAAAGGGAAGGGCCCTTGGCGCTGGGGTCAGGGGGAATCGGGTGAATTCGTAAATCGTGCAATCCGGCTTCCTCAAACCAGCCAGAGAGTTGCTCGGGTGTGAACCCCAGCCAGACATGTCCCATCTGGCTGCGGTATTCGTTCCGATCGTGTTCCTGCATATCAACGAGCAATAGACGCCCGCCGGGCTTCAGGATCCGGGTGGTCTCCCGGAGGACCGCGAGTGGGTCCGGCAAATGGTGCAGGACGAGGAACGCGGTGGCGGCGTCGACGCTTTGATCGTCGACGGGTAGTGCTTCGAGTTGGCCGGAGCGGAGTTCGACATGATGCATGGATCCCAAGCGCGTGCGTGCGGCGTGGAGCATTTCGCTCGAGCTGTCCACGCCAATCACCTGCCGGACGAAAGGGGCAAGATTTGCGGCGAGCTCTCCGGTGCCACAGCCGAGATCAGCGACCGTCCAATCAGGATCGAGAAGTGCGGCCAGCGCGAGCAGATCGAAGCGGTGGCCGAACATTTCCTCACGCATGCGGTTCCATTCACCGGCAGCCGAACGGAAGAACTCCTCGGATGGGCGTCGGCGCTGGGCGAGAACGCTCTCAAGTCGCTGGTCGTCTTGCGCGGTTGCGGTCAGGGCCGCCGTTTCTTCCCGCACCAAAGCCCAGAGACGTTTGGCCGGCGCGGCCAGGTCTTCCTTGGGCATGCGGTACAGCCGGCTGGTTCCTTCCGGGCGAGCCTCGACCCAGCCCTCGTCCGCCAGAACCTTGAGGTGACGACTGACGGTGGATTGCGGCGCCTGCAGCACCGCACAGAGGTCCGCCACGGTCAGTTCGTGTCTTTCGACCAGTCGCAGGGTGCGGGCTCGGGTGGCGTCCGACAGGGCGCTCATCCAGCCGAGTAGGGCGGGGGCTTCATTCATCGCTTCATCCGGGATTACGGATGAAGTATACTTGCTCCCCACGAATCGGGCAAGGTGGAAAACGCTTCGGGTCGATTTTAGTCAATCAGCAGGCGGGTTTCTGCGATGGCGGGGGCAAAATTGTCTCCCACCAGAACTCCCTGCAGTCCGGCTGAGCGCGCTGCGTCAATATTGCCGGCGAAATCGTCCAGAAAAATCGCCCGTTCTGCGGGGATCTCCAGCGGTTCGAGAGCCAGAGCGAAGATCGAGGGGTCGGGTTTTCGGATACCCGCGGCACTGGAATCAATCACGACATCGAAGAGTTCCTCGAGGGGGAGGGTTTTTTCCCAATGTTCCCGGAACTCGACAACATTGTTGGTGATCATCCCGGTGGGATGACCGGCCGCCCGGATGTCACGCACGAGATCGACGAATTCCTCGCGGACCCCCGCTCCGGTGCTCATGGCGGCGAAGAAGCGGAAAATATCGGTCTCCAGACCAACGGCTTGCCCTAGGGCCAAAATGGCCTCATGGGCCTCGGCAAGCTTGATTTCGCCCCGTTCAAGCCGATGCCAGGGGTGGTCGGTATCTTCTGCGTAAGGGCCGAAGATAATCTCGATCGCCTGCCCGGGAGCCGCGCCGATCTCCACTCCGAGTGCATCGATCGCGGCAAAGGGGGATGGGGTAAATACGCCGCCATAATCAAAGAGAAATGCTTTTGGGGTCACCGTTACGCCTCCTCGGTTCGTTCGCGGAAGTATTCCCAGCCACCGGACGCCATGAGCAGCCGGTGGCGGGGGCCGGTTTGTGTGGGGTCGCTCTCGGCATAGCCGGCGTCGCCTTCCCAGAGTGCGGTGGCGCCCTCGGGGGCCAGCCCGATGCGGGTGCGGTAGTAGTCGACCGGAGCCGCTTCGATCCCGGCCAGCGCGTCTTTTACACACGAGAACTCCGCCAGCATGGCGAGCGTCACGAAGGTGGGGGGGAGCACCTGAATTTCGTCGGATTGAACCCTGCGCATGCCCTCGGCCGCCGTCACCCAGCGATGGTCGTGAATCTCGCCGCGATCGATCGCGACCTCGCCCACCGGCGCCCGGGTCACGAAAAACCAGGTCAGAAAGCGCCGCGGTGAGTTGTCCGGCGGGGTCCAATGCGAAAACGGAATCAGGTCCCCGGCCTCGATCTCGAGTCCGGATTCTTCGGCCGCTTCGCGGGCGGCGCAGACTTTGGCCGCGCCGCAATCATCGTTTGACGCGAGTCCGGCCCAATCGGCGTCATCCACGCGGCCGCCGGGAAAGACCCAAAGCCCACCTGCGAAATTCAGCTTCGAATTGCGCCTCAGCATCAGAATTTCCAGACCATCGGCCGCATCCCGAAGAAGAATCACGGTCGCGGCAGGCTCGTCGGGGGCGAGGGTATCTCTAGGCTCGGTAAACACGTCCCCATTTTCTAGCAAAGTCAGGCCGATCCGTCCTGCAGACGGCCCGAGGCTCCCGCAAGCTACCGGAACATCAGAGCAGGGAAGCCCGGATGAGTTCCCGGGTATACGTCTGCTCGGGGGAGGCAAAGAGATCGCTGGTGGGTGCCTGCTCCACCACATGCCCCGCTTTCATGACCGCGACGCGGTGGGCCAGCGAGCGCACCACCCGCAGATCGTGGCTGATGAAGATGTAGCTTGTGCCGTGCTGCCGCTGCAGATTTTTCAGGAGCTCGGTGATCTGCGCCTGAACGGAAACATCAAGTGCACTGGTTGGCTCGTCCAGGATGATCAATCGCGGCTGCAGGATCATCGCGCGCGCGATGGCGATCCGCTGGCGCTGCCCACCTGAAAATTCGTGGGGGTAGCGATCAGCTGCATCGGCAGGCAGGTCGACCTCGTCGAGCGCCGCGGCAATCCGCGCCTGGCGCGCGGCCTCATCGATTCCTTCGGGATGAACCAGCAAGCCCTCACCGATGATGTCACCGACAGAAAGTCGCGGGCTGAGAGAGCCATAAGGGTCCTGAAAGACAATTTGCGCCTGGCGGCGGAAGGCTCGGAGCTGCTCGCTGGTGCTCGAGGCGAGATCCCGGTCGAGGAACCGCCGCTCTCCGAGGCTCGAGACAAGTCCCAGAATCGCGAGGCCGAGGGTGCTCTTGCCCGACCCGCTTTCTCCGACCACGCCGAGAGTTTCGCCTTCACGGACGTCGAGTGTGACCCCGTCGACCGCCTTGACGTGGTCGGTGGTGCGTCGCAGCAGTCCGGTCCGAATCGGGTACCAGACCTTCAGATCACGAACCTGCAGAACCGGATCTGCATTGGTTGGCGTCGGATCGGGTTCGCCTGAGGGCTCCGCGGCGAGCAGGTGCCGTGTGTAGGGGTGCTCGGGGGTGTGGAGGACCTCGCTGGTCGGGCCCGTTTCGACAATTCGCCCCGCGTTCATGACGCAAACGCGGTCCGCGATTTTTCGCACAACCGACAGATCATGGGTGATGAAGAGCATGGCCATGCCGTAGCGCTCCCGCAGGGAAGCGAGCAGTTCGAGGAGCTGTGCCTGGATGGTCACGTCGACAGCGGTCGTGGGTTCGTCGGCAATCAAGAGGTCCGGCTTGTTTGCCAACGCCATGGCGATCATCACCCGTTGCCGCTGCCCACCGGAGAGCTCATGCGGGTAGGGGGATCCGCGCTCCAGGACCGATTCCAGACCGACGGCATGAAGAAGCTCGCGTGCTTGCAGGCGCGTGGCGTCGACGGTGCCGGGGTTATGGATGCCGATCGCTTCGGCCACCTGCTTTTCGACCGTATGCAGGGGATTCAGGGAGGTCATCGGTTCCTGAAAGATCATGCCGATCTCGTTGCCCCGAACGCGGCGCAAGGCATCCGGGGTTTCCTCGAGAAGGTTCTGTCCGCGAAACTCGATTCGTCCTGCTCGGATGCGGGCGGCAGGCGGCAGAAGGCCCAGAATCGAGAGCGCCGTCACTGATTTTCCCGAGCCGCTCTCGCCGACCAGCGCGACCACTTCCCCGGGTGCGATATCGACCGAGATCCGCGCGACGGCCTCGGTAAATCCGCCCGGTGTGGGAAATCCGATCTCCAGGTCCTGAATCGAGACGAGCGCATCGGGGGCGGTGGCCGGGACGCTCTGTCCGTCGCCCATGGCCGGAATTTCGTCCGGCGCCCCGTCCATCCCATTGCGCGGGTCGAAAGCGTCGCGCACGGCTTCTCCGACAAAGACCAGAAGGGTGAGGATGGTGGCGATCGAGAAGAACCCGGCAAACCCGAGCCACGGTGCCTGCAGATTGTCCTTTCCCTGCCGCAGGAGTTCGCCCAGCGATGCCGAACCCGGTGGGAGGCCGAAGCCAAGGAAGTCCAGGGCGGTCAGGGTGACCACCGCGCCACTGGTGACAAAGGGTAGAAAGGCCAGCGTGGCCACCATGGCATTGGGCAGGACGTGGCGCTGGAGGATGCGCGCATGGCCCATGCCGAGAGAACGGGCGGCCCGGACATAGTCAAATTGGCGCGTGCGCAGCACTTCGGCGCGCACCACACCCACCAAGGTCATCCAGGAAAAGAGCAACATCAGCCCCAGCAGCCAGCTGAAGGTCGGGGTGACCACACTGGCGAGAATGATCAGGAGATAGAGCGTCGGCATGCCGGCCCAGATCTCGATGAGCCGCTGGAAGACAAGATCCACCCAACCCCCGAAATACCCCTGCACGGCGCCGGCGAGAATGCCGATGATCGAACTCAGAAAAGTGAGCGTCAGGCCGAAGAGCAGTGAGATGCGCAACCCGTAAAGCAATCTGGCCGCCACATCCCGGGCCTGATCATCGGTGCCCAGCCAATTTTGCCAACTCGGCGGGGAGGGGGCCGGCACGGGCAGATCATGGATCACGGTGTCGTAGCTGTAAGGAATGGGCGGCCATAGAATCCATCCGGCCGACTCGATGGTCTCGCGAATAAACGGGTCCCGGTAGTCGGTCGCGGTTTCGAGAAATCCGCCGAAGGTGGTCTCCGGATAGGTTTCGATCAGCGGCACGTACAACTCATCCTGGTAGGAGACGAGCAGCGGGCGATCGTTGGCGATCACTTCGGCAAAAAGACTCATGCCGAGAAGGGCTACCGTCAGCCAGAGCGATACCCAGCCCCGTCGGTTGGCCCGAAAGGCGGCGATTTTCCGCCGGGTGATCGGTTTCATGAATCCCGGCTTTCGAAATCAATTCGGGGATCGACAAATACGTAGGTCAGATCCTCGACCAACTTCATCAGCAACCCGAGCAGAGTGAAGAAGTACAAGGTACCAAACATCACCGGATAGTCGCGGTTGATGGCGGCTTCAAAGCCCAGCAGGCCGACACCGTCGAGGGAAAAGATCACCTCGGTCAGGAGGGCGCCGGTGAAAAGCATGCCGACAAACGCGCCGGGGAACCCGGCGATCACGATCAGCATCGCGTTCCGGAAGACATGACCGTAGAGGACCTGTCGTTCGGCCAGTCCCTTGGCGCGCGCGGTGGTGACGTATTGTTGGTGGATCTGATCGAGAAAGGAATTCTTGGTCAGCATGGTGAGGCTGGCGAAGCCGCCGATCACCATCGAGAGCACCGGCAGGGTGATATGCCAGAGGTAGTCGAGAATTTTCCCCCACAACGAGAGCTGATCGAAGTCGTCGGACACAAGTCCCCGCAGCGGAAACCAGTCGAGGTAGCGCCCTCCGGCAAAGACGACGATCAGGAGAATCGCAAAGAGGAAACCCGGCACGGCATTGCCGATGATCACCGCCGTCGAGGACCAGAGATCAAAGCGGCTGCCATTGCGGACGGCTTTGGCCACGCCCAGCGGAATCGAGACCAGATAGACCAGCAAGGTGGTCCAGACCCCGAGCGAGATCGATACCGGCATCTTCTCGACCACCAGCGAGACGACCGAGACGTCACGAAAGAAGCTCTCTCCAAAATCGAAACGCAGGAAATTCCCGATCATGTGGAAGAAGCGTTCGTGGGCCGGCTTGTCGAAGCCGAAACGGACTTCGAGCTCGCGAATGAATTCCGGGTCGATGCCGCGCGCGCCGTGGTATTTGCCGGTGCTGCCCGATCCCGGCATGGGTTTCTGGTTGCTGGAGACCTCGCGCCCCTCACCGCCCGAGAACCTTTCCGTGGCGCTGACGTCGGTGCCCTGCACCCGGGCGAGAACCTGCTCGACTGGTCCGCCGGGCGCAAGCGAGATCACGAAAAAGTTGAGCGCCATGATGCCTGCCAGCGTGGGCAGGACCAAAATCAGACGCCTGAAGATATATGCAACCATCGAGCTGGCCGGCTATTGCTTCGCGTTGCCGAGTGCCTTTTCTCGTTGCGGATCAATCCACCAGGTGTCGGTTTGTACGCCCATCAGAGGCACGGTGTCGGGCATTCCGAATTTATTCCAGTAAGCGATGCGATCATGTGCGATATGCCATTGGGGGATGACCCAATGATTCCATTGCAGGACGCGATCGAGAGCGCGGACTCGTGCCACGAGGTCCGCGCGGGTCGGAGCCCGAACGAGTCCCTCGATCAGGGTATCGACGGCGGGGTCTTCGATGCCGATCAGATTTCGGCTGCCGTTTTGTTGGGCGTAGGCAGATCCCCAATAGTCCCGCTGCTCATTCCCGGGCGAGAGGGACTGGCCGAAGGTGCCGACGATCATGTCGAAATCAAAGGAGTCCATGCGCCGGCGGTATTGTGCGGCATCCACTGTGCGGACCGTTACCTCGATGCCGAGGCGCTCGAGATTTTTCTTGAACGGGAGCACCACGCGTTCAAACTCCGGAGCCACCAGCAGGATCTCGAAGTCCAGGGTCTTGCCGTCGGCGGCGTGGGTGAGTCGGCGTGTGTCGGGGTTGATCTTCCAACCAGCCTCGCCGAGGAGGGTATGCGCTGTTTTGAGATTGGCGCGAATATTCCCCGAGCCGTCGGTGGTCGGCGGATCATAGACGTCGGTGAAGACCTCGGGCGGGATCTGGTCCCGCACGGCTTCGAGTGCGCGGAGTTCCGCTCCCTCGGGAAGGCCGGTTGCGGCGAGATCCGAGTTGTCGAAATAGCTGCGGGTGCGGGTGTATTGACCGTAGAACAGGGCCTGATTGGACCAGGGGAAGTCAAAGACCTCCGTGAGGGCCCGGCGGACACGCGCATCCTTGAAGATCGGACGGCGGGTGTTCATCACAAAGGCCTGCATGCCGCTGGGTCGACCGTTGGGCACTTCGCGGCGGATCAGGCGCCCGTCGTCGACAGCCGGGATATCATAGCTGGTCGCCCATGCCTTCGACATATTCTCGGGTCGGAAATCGTATTCGCCGGCCTTGAACGCTTCGAGCGCGACGGTCCCGTCCCGGTAGTAGTCGATCTGCAGGGTATCGGCATTATGGCGCCCGCGATTGACCGGGAGCTCCGCGCCCCAGTAATTGTCCGCTCGCTCATAGGTGATGCTTCGGCCAGGCTCGAACGACGCGATGCGATAGGGGCCGCTGCCAAGCGGTGGCTCGAGAGTGGTTTTGCTGAAGTCGCGCTCGCTCCACCAATGCTTTGGCAGGACAACGAGCTGGCCGATGATCAGCGGCAATTCAGGATTACCGCCGTGGGCGAATTGAAAGCGCACCTGCCGCGGGCCGGTCTTCTCGACGGCTGTGACGCCTGCATAATAGGCCCGGTAGAACGGCTGGCCCTTGTCACGCAGGGTCTCGAAAGACCAGATCACGTCCTCGGGCGTGACCGGCTTGCCGTCATGCCATCGTGCGTTCTCTCGCAGGGTAAAGGTGGCTTCGGACTGGTCGGGCGCGACTTCCACGGATTCTGCCAGCAGACCATATTGGCTGAAGGGTTCGTCGGCCGAGGGTGTCATCAGGGTATCCCAGATGTTGCCGAGTCCGGCGGCGGGGTTTCCGCGGACCAGAAATGGGTTGAAGCTGTCAAAGGTGCCGAGTGTCGAGGTGCGGAAACGCCCCCCCTTGGGAGCGTCGGGGTTGGCGTACGCAAAGTGTGAGAACTCGGCCGGATATTTCAGGTCGCCATGCATGGCCAGGCCGTGCTGCGGGGCGGCGTGGGCGAGGGAAGCGCCCGCGCAAAGAATCAGGCTGACCAGGGTTGCTTGGAGGAATTTCGAAACGGTTTGCATGCTTCGCAAATAGTGACGGTCCCGGGTCCATGCAGCAAGCGAAAGGCCACGGATCCAAAGGATAGTTTCTCCCGGCACTGGACATTCGGGGGGCGAATTCGCCATTGTCTAGGGCAGGACAAGGAGCATTTCGATGAAGATGGATAATCCCGGAGAGGTTCGCGCGGACGAACAATTGAACGAAGCGAGTCTGGCCGCCTGGCTGCAGGCGGAGGTCCCGGGGCTCAGCGGTCCGATGTCAGTGACCCAGTTCCACGGGGGGCACGCGAATCTGACCTATATGGTCTCGTTCGGCGACAAGGAATTGGTCGTGCGTCGCCCGCCGCTCGGTCCTGTAGCCCCCAAATCGCACGATATGGGGCGCGAATTTCGAGCCCTCGCAGGTCTGGCCCCACAATTTCCGCATTCGCCACGCCCGCTGGGCTTTTGTGAAGACGAGAGCGTTATCGGGGCTCCCTTTCTCGTGATGGAACGACGACAAGGGTACGTGATTCGTTCGGAATGGCCCGATTTCCTGCCCGAGGATCCGGCGTTGCGCCGGCGTATCTCCGAGGATCTCGTCGATGCTCTCGCCGACCTGCATCTGGTCGACACCTCGACCCCGGAACTCTCGACGCTGGGGCGCCCCGACGGGTTTGTGGAGCGACAGGTGCGGGGTTGGTTGGGCCGTTGGGAAGCCGCCAAGACCCGCGAGATTCCCGACATGGATCGTGCCGCGGCCTGGTGTCTGGAGAATATCCCGGCCCCGCAGTCGGTGAGCGTGCTGCATAATGATTACAAGCTCGACAACTGCATGTATGGCGCCGAAGATCCCGGCCGTCTGGTCGCAATCTTTGATTGGGATATGGCTTCTCTGGGAGACCCCCTGGTCGATCTCGGCACCCTGCTGGGCTACTGGTCGGAAGCCACGGATGATATCGGCCGCGGGACCGTTGGTGGCGTTTCCACCCTCGACGGATTTCTCAAACGCGATGAACTTGCCGAGCGCTACGCGGCCAGAACCGGGCTGGATATGAGCCAGATCGGCTTCTACGAGACGTTTGCCCTCTTCAAGACCGCTGTGGTCCTCGAGCAGATTTATGTCCGCTGGGTGCGCGGACAGACCAAGGATGCGCGTTTCGAGGGGCTCGGCGCGATCGTCCCGCAATTGGCTGCGGGCGCGGTCCGAGGCTGTAGCTGAGCAATCGGGGGAAGCGCCGCGGATAAGAGCCTCGGCCTCGGGTGGTCTCGGCTCTTTCAGCTGGCGGCGGGGGCGATTGCCTCCAGGATGGCTTCGCACTCGGCCTGTTCCATATAGCGCGGCACCGGATAGTTGGCCCAGCCTTCGGCCAACGCCTGGGTCGCAATGGCCGGGATATCCTCGCGTCGAAGATCTTCGAGATGGGCGGGGATGGCCAGCTGTTTCGAGAGGTCGTCGACCGCCTTGCGGAAATTATCGGCTTTTTCTCGCTCGGAGGTTCCTGCGACGCCGATCATGTCCCCGAGCTGGGCCAGTTTCGCCTGAGCGGCATCTTTCGAGAAGGCCAGGATATGGGGCAGGGTGATGGCGTTTGCCAGACCATGGGGCGTGTCGTAGCGAGCCCCGAAGGTATGCGCGATCGCGTGCACGTAGCCGACGCTGGTGCGGGTAAAGGCGATGCCCGCGTAATAGGAGGCCAGACCCATGGCCGAGCGTGCTTCGAGATTGCTCCCTTCGCTGTAGGCGGTCTGCAGGTTCCCGAAGATCAGCGGCACGGCCATGCGGACATAGCTTTCCGTTCCCGGGCCCGAGCTTTTCGAGAGAAAGGACTCGATGGCGTGGGTGAGAGCGTCCATGCCGGTGGCGGCAGTCACGTGCGGTGGCATGCCGGCCATGATCTCGGCATCGAGCGCGACCATGAGCGGCACCAGTTTGGGATCGATGAATTGGCTTTTTACATGCGTGGCCGGATCCGAGACCACAGCGACGATCGTGACCTCCGAGCCGGTGCCGGCAGTGGTGGGTACCGCAAAGATCGGCAGGGGCTGCCGGCGTACCTTCATCATGCCCGCGAGCTTGGCGGGGTCCTTGCGATTGGTGCCCCAGGCGGCGATCACCTTGGCTGCGTCCATCGGGGATCCTCCGCCGATGGCCAGCACGGCTTCGCAGTTCTCGGCCTCCAGCATCTGCGTTCCAGCCCGGATCTGATCCATGGTCGGGTTGGGAAGGACGCCATCATAGGTAGCTGTCTCGATGCCCGCATCCGAGAGCATTTTCTCGATCCGCCCGACCACACCAAGCTCGACGAGGATGGCATCGGTGACGATGAGCATTTTCTTCACGCCCAGGCCCGCGATGGCCTGCGCCAATTCGGCGGCCGCATCCTTGCCGGCAAACGTCACAGGTACGCCGATAGGAAGCAGCTTGGAGAAGTGACCGAAGAGGAACATTGCCACGTGATGAACGAGTCGTTTCAGCGAGCGCATGCGTGGTTCTTACCGCTCCGGAAGCCTCGGTCAAGGTAAGGGTTTTACCCTAATTTGTTTCGGTTTGAATACGGCAACGTTGCGATCCGTGGGGAATGCTCCCGGTTCATGACTTCGTAACGGAGGCGACATACCCCCGACACGGACAGTCTGTAAGCAGCAAGACCATAGTCCTGATTCGTACCCGCATTCGGACAGGGAAAGTCCAACCAAGAAACCTAACCAACCCCCATTTCAGGAGGAATTACGAATGAAACTTAGCACTTATAGTGCAATTGCAGCAATAAGCGTCGGCATGATCGCTGGCGCGCCTGCAATTTCAAGCGCCGCATCCTGCGGCGATGTAAATGGAAACGGAAGTGTCACGGTCGCTGACGTCGTGAAACTATTCCAGGATGCGCTCAGCTCTGCCGATCCGGCAGATTGTGACGGCGCGGGCACCCTTCAATGTGGTGACATCAACGAGAGCGGCACCATTACGGTATCGGACGTCGTTGCAGCTTTCAGCCTCGCGCTGGGTGAAGAGCTTCTTTACGAATGCGAGAGTGAAGGACCGACCATTTCCTGCCCCGGCGGGACGGCTGTCGTTTCGAGCAACGTTGTAACCAACGAGGTGTGGCCGGCAAGCTGTCGTATCGAGCTGGACGGGACCATCTTCGTCACGGACTCCGCCGTGCTCAAGATCGAGCCTGGTGCCACGATTTTCGGCCGCAAGTCATCGAGCGACAACTCGCCTTCGGCGCTGGTCGTCCGTCGTGACGCCAAGCTGAATGCCGCCGGTACGGCCAACGATCCGATCTTCTTCACCAGCGATCAGACGCCTGGTACCCGGGTGGCCGGTGATTGGGCTGGTCTCGCCATCAATGGTAGCGGTCCTGTGAACTGCCCGAACAACGAGTGTAATGCGGAAGGTCTCGAGAACACGCTCTTCGGCGGAAATGATGCCAACGACAGCAGCGGCGTGATCCAGTATGTCAACGTTTCCTTTGCTGGCGACGAGTTGACGGTGGACAACGAGCTGAACATCTTCACCCTGAACGGTGTGGGTGCCAAAACCGTGCTCGATCACATCCACGCTCATATGGGGTTGGATGATGGTTACGAGTGGTTTGGTGGGAACTCCGAGTCCTTCTACGTCATTTCCAGCGCCGCTGCCGACGATACCTTTGACTGGCAGATCGGTTTCCGTGGCTCCATGCAGTATGGATATGGCCGACAGTACGACGGCAATATCGATGACGACGGAAGTCGCGGTTACGAGGGTGACAACAACGAGAACGCGTATGACGCGAACCCTCGCTCTCAGCCGAAGTTCTGCAACGTGACCCTCATGGGTACAAATGGTCAGCCGGGTGACACGGGCAACCGTGCCATGGTGCTTCGTCGTGGAACGGAATTCCAGATCGGCCAGAACCTGGCGTATAACTTCGAAGGCGACGGTTTCCAGATTCGGAACTTCGAGACCATGAATGCCGCCTGCAGCACCACGAATGAGGTCGCGAGCGTTGCCAACCTGACCGGCAACTCCTTCATCATGGATTCCGGTTTCTGGATTATGGGTGACGATCTGTGGGATGATCGCGATGCCGACGGTGCAAATTGCACGATCGATCAGCTCGGAAGTGCCTTTGTGGAAATGGGGCTGATTTGGGGTGATATCGGTGACACCCAGCCGGCCGGTGGCGACACCATGACCGACCCTGGAATCGACGCGAACTGCCTCAGCTCGGGCTTCAACTGTGATCCGGTTCCGACCAATGCCGCCTCGGTGGCATCGGATCTGGATTGCTCGTCGATCGATCCTTCGTTCGATGACAACACCTATATCGGCGCGTTCGCTCCGAATGGCGAGAACTGGGCCGACGAGTCCAACGCCTGGGTGGATTATTCAATCAACTGAGTCGACTTCTCCGAGGAGGGGGACTTCCCCTTCTCGGGGATCGATTGTTCCTCGAGGACGGTAGGATGTTGCCAGCAAAAATGCGGGGCTGTGCAGCGGGACACCAACCAAACAGAGAGGGTGGCGGTCTCTTGAGACCTTCGCCCGAAACGAAAACACCAATTAAAACTAGGATAACCGCCAAGGCGGTATGAAAGGAAACTCCAATGGTGCGAATGCACATGATGCGCGTAGCGCTCGGAGTCGTAGTCGCGGGACTTCTGTCAGTCAGCCCTGCTTCGGCATTGACTGCAGACGAGAAGTGCGCGGGAACGATTCTCAAGGAAAGTAATAAGTATTCCCAGAAACTGGCCAAGAATTTCGCCAAGTGCCAGAAGGATATTCAGAAGGGCAAAATAGCCGGCGATACGTCTTGTGCGACGGTGATCCTCGATGCCAGCTCCAAATACAGCATCGTGAAGACCGGCACGAAAATGGACGAGAAGATTGCCAAGCTTTGTCCGTCGGTCTCGACCTCGGTTTTCCCGGAAACCTGTCAGGAATGGACCCCGGCCGCTGCTTGTGCCGGGACGGATACTACCACCGCATCAGGCATCTCGACGTGTCTCCAATGTCAGGCTCAGGGCGGTGTGGGGACTCTGGATGCCCTCGTGAACGCGGGCATGGTTGATCCGGGGGCCGACAAGGTGCTTGCCAAGTGTCAGGAAACCATTTCGAAGGAAATTGTTGGTAAGAATGTCGTGTCGCAACTGAAGGAATACGGCAAGGCGGCGGCCAACGTGATCAAGGGTAAGGCCCAGAGCCGCGACCTTGACGCCAAGGCAGCAAGCAAGATCGCCAAGGCGAACAGCAAGACTTCGGATAAGATCGCCAAGATGTGCGGCGGTCCCGACAAGGTATTCGGTGGTTTGGTCGAGGACGAGAACGGCGATTCGGTTCCCAATGACTTCCTGCCTTCCGAAATCGGGATCATCAGCACGATTTGTCCTGCCTTCGTAACCAACGAAGGCCAGGAGTGCGCCGCGCCGATCACCAGCCTCGAGGATGCTGTGGATTGCTACCTGTGTCTGAACTCATTTGGCGCAGGCTGCGGCGGCGCCCTGGGTTCTCCGTATGCCGGTCAGGCTCCCGAGAACTGTGTGTCGACAATTCCTGCGGCTCCTTGCTCGGATTCCGGATACACGCTGACGGTTCAGAAGCAGAGCGACGCTCCTGAGCTGGCTGGGTTCATCGCCACGATTTCGTTCCCAGGTTCGAAAATCGAGATCACCGAGGTCATCGACGATCTCTCGGCCGGCGGTTTGTTTGACTCGAACGCCACGGACACGGGTTCCGATGGTTTCGAAGATGAGCTTCGTATCGGCAACGTTGCGCTGGGTGGACTCCCGGCCGGCGGCGCCTTTGCGACGGTCAACTTCAGCTGTCGCAACGGTGCCACGGCGCCTGTTCTCTCGGACTTTGGTTGTGAGGCCGATGCCTCCACGGTCAATGGTGATACGGCCGCGTCCTGCGTTCTCAGCCTTGACGTAGTCCCTTCGCCGAGTGGCGCGTTTCTCGACGGAAGCGTGAACTTCTAAACTTCCAACATGTTCCTGTTCCCGGCGGCGCACGGATTTCCGTGCGCCGCCTTTTTTTGTGCCGACGTCGCAGGATGTTTCTACGCCTGTAACAGCCCCTTAACACGGGCTCGTTATGATCCTGCCTATAGTTTTTGTTCTGTCGCATTCAGCGACATTCCCTCAGGTGCAAGGAGTTCAACCTCAATGAGTTTTCCCACGACAATCTCTTATGCTTTTTTCGCTTCGCTGATCGTAGGCAGCATTCTGCTTCCGTCCGCGGCGCAGGGGCAGGGCTCGGATACAGGCAATTTGGAAATTCCGTCGGCCGGCTCGATCCAGAGTGGAGTGGGGATTGTCTCGGGATGGAAGTGTACCTCGGAAGGTCTGACGGCGCGCTTCGATGGTGGCGACGAGTTGCCCATTGCGTACGGAACGCCACGGGGCGACACCCTGGGTCTGTGTGACGACCCGGATCAGGACAACACCGCTTTTGCCCTGCAGTGGAACTACTCCAATCTCGAGGACGGTGAGCATTTGCTTGAGATTCTGGATGGTGGGCAGGTTTGGCGATCGGTCAATTTCTTCGTGCAACGTTTGGCGGGTCAGCGATTTCTCCGTGGCATCGAGCGTTGTGCGGGCCTCGAAGGTTTTCCGGGCCAGAATGAGATTCAGTACGTCGAGTGGCAGCAGGCCAGCCAGTCATTTGTTCTGGTGAGCGGTTGTGATTCGGCGAGCAGTTCCAGTGCAGATCCCGGGCTGGCAAGTGTTCAGCAGGCGGTTGCAGGAGCGCTGGAGAATCCGGGTCAGGGCGCCAAGATGAGCGGCATCGGGATCGTGTCGGGTTGGCGCTGCGCAGGCGGCAGGATTACCGCCCAATTCGATGAACGAGATCCGATTCAGGTTGCTTATGGGACGCCGCGCGGAGATACCCGGGGGCAGTGCGAGGATCCGGAACGGGTAAATAACGCCTACGTCCTGCAATGGAACTACGCCCTTCTGGGTGACGGGGAGCATAGTCTGCGGTTGTTTGATGATGGAGTGGAGTTTGCCTCCACGACCTTCAGCGTGCAGACGCTGGGGGCGCCCTTCGTGCGGGACCTCGATGGCGAGTACTTGATCCAGAGTTTTCCCGAGGCGGGTCAGGATGCGGTAATCGAATGGCAGCAGGGCAAGCAGGGCTTTGGAGTGATTCTCTCCGAAGTGGTAGGCCCCACGCCCGAGCCGACGCCCCAACCCACGCCGGGACCTTCGGCTGAGCCCACGCCACAGCCGACCCCCGGACCAACCCCGGCTCCGACGCCCGCACCTACAGCCGCGCCGACGCCCCAGCCCACTCCCGGCACCGGTTGCACGACGGCGACCGTAACGGTGGGAACCTCTTGGGACCCGGGAGATGTGAACAAGATGGTCGGGCTCGAGGTCGAGCTGCAGTATCCGGATCGTCTGGATCTTCCTGGCTCCGGGAGCGAAGGGGTCACGACGGTCCAGTCTCTGAGTCCTGCGGGTTCCCTGTTTACCTACGTCGATAATGACACGGAGCAGCCCAAGAGCCTCAACGTGGGCGATTTCGATCTCTCCAATGAGTTCACGCCGGGGAACTTCTTCCGGGCGACCTTCGACTGCACTTCCGGATCGCTCCCGACGCCCGCCGACTTTTCCTGCAGCGCAGGTGGGACGAATGGCTCCTTCGCGGATGTGCCTTCGGGCGTAATCAGTTGTCAGGTGGCTGTTTCGGGCTCGTGATCCGACTGACGACCCCGCCAACTTTTTGGCTTCAGTCGTGAATCGAGAGGGGGTATGTCGCGTAGCGGCATGCCCCTTTTTCGTGGTCTAGCCGGTACAGATTCACGATCCCGTAACGCAACCAATGCTTTCCGGTCATGGAACTCTGCTTAACTTCAACGATGAAATCGGGCGAAATGGAAACCTCGGATTCAGCAGTTTTCCCTGCTCGAGCTGATGGTCGAGGGGCCTGGTCGGCAGGTCGATGGATTTCAGGAATGATTCTTTGTGGCCTGGCCTTCGCAACTGGGGCGTTCGTGCCGGTGAGCGAAGGGCAGTCCAAAGTCGATTTTGCAATCAGCTTGACCCCGATTGCGAGCTTTCGGACGGGCGGCTCATCGCTGGAGTTCGATCTTAGTGCCGCGGAAAACGTAGTCTTCGACAAGAAAACCAAAAGGATCTTTATCGGGAATGCTCAGCAAAACTCGATTGTAGCGATCGACGTGCGCAACCCCTCGCGACCGCGCGAACTTTTCGCGGTCGATCTCAGTTCCTTCGGCCGTGAGGTGAACGGGCTCGCGTTACGCAAAGGGGGACTTCTTGCGGTGGCCGTTGAAAATATTGTCAAGCAGCAACAGGGCGTCGTTGTCTTCCTGGATCTGAATGGAAACATCCTGAATTTCGTTCGTGTCGGTGCTCAGCCGGACATGATCGTATTCTCCCCGAATGGGAAAATGCTGCTGGTGGCAAACGAGGGCGAACCACGCGGCGACTATACGTACGACCCGCCGGGAACGATCAGTGTGATCGACACTCGTGGGTCGAGAGGGCGCATTGCACGGCAGGAACAGATGTCCGTAACCGAATTGGATTTTGAGCGTTTCGATGATCTCGAATTGGACCCATCGGTGCGTGTGAATGGCCCCGGATCTTCTCCTTCGCGTGATTTTGAACCTGAATTCATCGCCGTTTCGCGAGACTCCCAGCGAGCATGGGTGACGCTTCAGGAGAACAATGCGATCGCGTTGATTGATCTGAAGAATATGAGGATCGATGACGTTCGTGGGTTGGGTTGGAAGGATCATTCCCTGCCTGGTCAGGGGCTTGACCCCTCCGACCGTGATGACGGAGTTCAGATTGCCACCTGGCCAGTGTACGGAATTTTCCAACCGGACGCGGTCCAGGTTTACCGCGCTGCGGGGCGGGAGTATCTGGTCACGGCCAATGAGGGGGACAGTCGGGACCTGGACGGTTTTACGGAGGAAACGAGGATTCGCGACGCGGTTCTCGATCCCGTGCAGTTCCCCAACGCGGCCAGTCTGCAGGAGTCCGAGAATCTCGGCCGCCTCCAGGTCTCAACCTCCGGAGATACCGATGGTGATGGTGACCTCGACAGGCTGGAGAGCTTTGGCGCGCGATCTTTTTCGATCTGGGATGAGGATGCCCAGCTTGTCTGGGACAGCGGAGATCAACTTGAGCAGTTAACGGCCGCCGCTTTGCCGGATCAGTTCAATTCCGAGGGAGATGAAAACAATTCGTTTGATTCTCGAAGCGACGACAGGGGCCCCGAGCCCGAGGCTCTCGCGATTGGCAAGTTTCGTGGTCGGATGCTCGCTTTTGTCGGCCTGGAGCGGGTGGGAGGTATCGCCGTCTTCGACATTACTCTACCGACCGCGCCTCGTTTCCTGACCTACTTCAACCCTCGCGATTTTTCGGGGAATCCCGCGAACGATACGGCCGGTGATCTTGGCCCCGAGAATTTTGCCTTTGCGAAACGGGGGTGGCGCGGTGCCGGACAGGCGCTCCTGTTCGTGGCCAATGAGATCAGCGGATCCGTGACGATTCTCGCAATCAATGAAACTTCCTGACCCGACTCTGGAGAACTCAAGTGAACATCAGATATTTGGTAGCAATCGCCGTCCTTCTCGGACTCAGTTTGCCCGAAGTGGCGAGCGCCAGACTCTCACCGGAACAGAAGTGTGAAAGAGCCGTCATCAAAGCCGTCAGCGTTTTTGAGGCCAAGCGGACCAAGGTTCTTCTCGACTGCGAACGTAAACTGCACGCAGGCAAGATCGAAGGCGGGGTTTGCCCCGATGCGAAAACCGCTGCAAATCTCTCGAAGGCTGCCGATGTCGCGACTACGGTCATCGAGAAGTCCTGCTCCTCGGCCGATATAGGTTTGGCAGGATTTCCTCAAACCTGTCCCGTCATGGACCGCGCGGATGGTTGTGTCATCGAAATTACCGATGAGGTGTCTTTGGCCTCTTGCGTGGAATGCCTCGTGGCGAAAGCCACGGATCTTGTCGTTTCGGTTGCCGCAGGCTCTTTCGGTGGAGTGACCAGTAACAAGGCTGTCGCCAAGTGTCGGGGCGCGATCGCGGCGTCCGTCGCAAAATACCAGGGCGCCATCGCCAAGGCGCGTCGGAAATGCCTGGACAGTTCACCCAAAGGAAAGGGGATTTGCGATTGGGCGTCTTCGGACCTGCAGCAGTCGGTTCTGAAAGCTCAGGAAAAATTGATGCAATCGATCGGCAAGAAATGCGGCGGTGCGGACAAGGTCCTTGGTGGCGTCAGCCCCGACGTTTCGCGATTCGATGTGGGCATTCCATCGGAATGTCCGGAGCTCGATGTCCCCGGAGTTGTGGACTGCGGGAGCGGACTCAGTAATCTGCGGGGATACGTCGATTGCAACCAATGTGTATCGGATTTCGTCGGCCATTGTCTCGGTCGGTTCGCGGGGGTGAGTACGCCGCCGGGCGCGATGGAATCCGAGTGCGCCTATGGCGAGTCTCCCGAACCGCCGCCACCGCCCACCGGGAAAATGATCATTAACGAGTTCAATGCTGTGTCCGCCCAGAACCAACTGGAGGAAAGCGGCGGTGACTCGTTCTTCGGGATGATTCCCGGCAATGGTCGGGATTGGGTCGAATTTGTCATCATCGAACATTGTCTCGACATTCGTGGCTATCAGTTCCAGTGGCGAGATGCGGGGCCAACTGAAGGGACGATTACCTTCAAGGATATGCCGGAGCTGAGTTGCCTTTCCAGCGGAACGATTTTGACCATTCGTGAATTCGAGTCCGGTGGGGCAGATTTGGCAGATCCCGCCGGCCCATTGCCGGATGATCTCGTCATCGCCCCGGAGGCAGACGATTTCTGGATGCATCTGGAGTACGAATCCGGTGACGAGGGGGACTATATTGTGGCAAACGATCTATGCCTGACCTGTTCCGGGTTCAGCGTGAACAACGACGATTGGCGCGGCCGGATTGTGGATGCTGGTGGTGACGTTGTACAGGACTGGGTCGGCGAGAATGGCAGCGGTGCGCCGATCTGGTGCGGCTCTGGCGTCAATAGCAGTGAGGCTGGTCGCCTGGAGGGGACGCCCAGCGCAGCCGCCGGCTCGGCCTCCGAAGAAGGAGAAGCCTGCGCGCCTCCATACAACGACGCTGATACCACCACCTTTGGTGCTCCGAACCGATGGACTGAAGGCGAAGATAATGACGATCCTGAGGGCCCATGGATCGAACAGGACTTTTCCGGCTTGCGCTCATGGGTCGCGGATTAATTGTAATCCAACCGTAAGGCGGACTTCCCCGAAGGGAAACAGGGCCTTGGTAGGGTTTGAAGCGATGGGAAGTTCTCGCAGTCGCGGTCAAGTGGTGCCGCTATTTCCTGAAGACGGGGCAGGGGGCCGGCCCACCTCTGTGTGGCTTTATCGTCTGCTTCAGGAGGTGGAAACCGAGGTTCTGGAAAACGAGATCAGGATAGAGGAAGCTTCCCGAATTCTGGAGGCGATTCGGCAGGAAATTTTCCAGGCCGATCGCTCTGTCGAAAAGCGATCGCGAACGTCCGGGAAAAAACCGGGACGAATCGTCATTGGAGAGTGCCGGGACGCTCGAGCGAGAACCGCGGGATGGCGGCGTTGAATACGCGCCCTTCGCCGGCATGCATTTCGTAGCTGCCTTCCATGGTGCCAAAGGGCGTCTCGATAATCGCGCCGCTGGTGTACTCGTGGACGGCTCCGGGTTGCAGGACAGGTTGCTCACCGACAACGCCTTCGCCTTCG
The DNA here is from genome assembly GCA_965658895.1 of Binatia bacterium. GTDB lineage: Bacteria > Desulfobacterota > Binatia > UBA12015 > UBA12015 > UBA12015. Next base: position 18,729 of record CBFHUR010000018.1, on the reverse strand, counting down.
ACTTCTTCGACGTCTCCGTTGCCGTCGGTGATGATCCAGTGGCGACGACGCAGTTGAACCGTTTCGCTGCCTTCGTTGGCGATCTGGATCTGGTAGGCGAACGCGAATCGTTCCTCGGCCGGGTCGGAGCGATCTTCGAGGTAGAGAGCGCGTACGCTGATTCGGATGTTCTCTGTGGTGACGGTCGGCATGGTTTGCTCAGGAAATCGGATAGCGGGCGGCCAGCGCGCGCCGTTTCTCGTAGGCCTCTCGGACGATGCGGATGTCTTCCAGATAGGGCTCAAGTTCGGGAATCGTCAAAGCCTGCGGCGCATCACAGAGCGCCTTGGTGGGGTCTGGATGAAAGTCCACCAGAACCATATTGGCTCCGGCGATCACGCCCTGTGCCGTGACGTGCTGGATGTCGGTGATCCCGTCGGGAGCCGGTTCCTTGCGACCGACCGAGTGCGAGGGGTCCACGCATACGGGCATTCGCGTCAGTCTTTTGACGACCGGGACGTGGCCGAAGTCGACGAAGTTGCGATGGGGATCGCCCAGATTGGTCTTCATGCCGCGCAGGCAGAGAATGATGTTGCGGTTGCCTTCGCTGGCGACGTATTCACAGGCATTCAGCGACTCTTCCAGCGTGATTCCCATCCCGCGTTTGAAAAGAACCGGGAAGCGTTGCTGTTGGCCGATGACCTTCAGCATCTCGAAGTTCTGCGCGTTGCGGGTGCCTACCTGAAGGAGAACGCCGGTGGGGGATCCTGCAGCATCGAGAGCTTCGTTGATTTCGTCGATCTGCGACTCGTGCACGATTTCCATCGCGATGACCTTGATGTCGTATTTTCCGGCCAGCTCAAAAACATAGGGCAGGCACTCCTTGCCCAACCCCTGGAAATCATAAGGGCTGGTGCGCGGCTTGTAGGCGCCCATACGTGAGGTCTGGATCCCGGCTGCCTTGAGGCCCGCAAACATCTCCTCGACGCTCTGCCGTGAATCGACAGCGCAGAGCCCCGGCAGCACATGCAGGGTGTCCTGATCGAAGGTCAGCCCCTGATAGGAGAACCCCACGGCCTCGACCTGACCCTTATGGCGTCCCAGAATGCGATATTTTTCCGAGACGCGAACCACACTTTCGACACAATCGAGCTTCTCGAAGGCTTCGGTTGGCACGGGGCCTGTGGCCCCGATGAGGTAGACTTCAATCAGGGAGCGGCTCGCACCTTGGACAACGTGCTTGCGTGCCTCCACGCCCTCGAATGCGGCAGCGACATCGAGGACTTTCTGGATGTCGGGCGAATCCGGAGGCGTCTCTGGTTTCAGGATGATGATCACGACCAAAAAAGTAGCAAGGTAAATCCATCCCCGCCACGACAGGCGGGAATCGCCGTTCTCCCGAGCGCTCCGGGTCCTTGCGGGCTGATCGATCGCGCTGGCGAGGCAGCCGGGCCGGTTTTCAGGTAGCCGGGGTATCGGCCAGCGGGCCCAGTTCGATGCGATCGCCGGCGCGGAGGCCGACGCGCGTGCAATAGCCGCCCGGGACCTCGAGTACGAAGCGGGCGGGACCGTCGCTGGGTAGGGATTCCTCGGAATAGGGGACCGTATCGGAGTGGATCTTCACGATGGTTCCTGCGGGATCCATGAAGATGATATCGAGCGAAATTGGCGTATTTCGCATCCAGAAGGAAAGGGGCCTGGTCTCGGGGAAGATAAAGAGCATCCCGGTGCCCTCGGGCAGTGTCTCGCGAAACATCAGACCACGCGCGCGAGCCTGAGGCGTGGCGACCACCTCGACTTCCACCTCGATCGGGGCGCCGCCCAGAGGCTGCAGGGAGACCGTTGGAGGCGAGGTCTCGGGTGCGACGGTCGGCGTCGCTTGAGGCGCGCCCGAAGATTGCGCGTTCCCCTCGCCGCAACCTCCCAGAACGAGGTAGGCGCAGGCGAGAATGGCGAACCCGGCCTTCAGACCGGATCGCCTGGTACGGAACTCAACTCTCTTCAACAGGCGCCTCGCCCGCCTCAGGATTGGCTGCATCCTGCTGGGGTGGCACAACAGCCTCTTGTGGTGCCTCCGTCCGTTTGAGGGAGTCGGCTACCAATTCCACCACATCCTTGACCTGAACCTGGTCTTCGATGCCCTTGGTCTTGGTCGCGTCACTCATCATGGTGGTGCAGAAGGGGCAGCCGACCGCGATGGTATCTGGTTCCGTCTCCATCAATTGATCCAGACGTGTGACGTTGATGCGTGCGGTGTCGTGCTCTTCCTCTTTCCAGAACTGCCCGCCGCCGGCGCCGCAACAGAAGGTCTTGCGCTCGGATTGTTCGACATCTTCCCGTTTCATGCCGGGGATCTTGTCGAGGATCTTTCGGGGTGCCTGATGGACGTCGTTGTGGCGCGCCAGATAGCACGGATCGTGCATGGTCAGCTTCTTGCCGAGGAAGTCTTTCTCCAACTGGATCCGCCCGGCGTCGAGCAACTCATCGATATATTGCGTGGTATGAATCACCTCGAAGTGTCCGCCCAGATCGGGATACTCGTTCTTGATCGTATTGAAGCAATGGGGGCATTGCGTGACGATCCGTTTGAATTTGTAACGGTTCAGCGTTTCGACATTCATCGAGGCCAGCGAGAAATAGAGATACTCGTTGCCCAGGCGACGTGCCGGCTCTCCTGTGCATTGCTCTTCCATGCCGAGAATACCGAATTTCACATCCGCTTCCTGCATGATCTTTACAAGCGAGGTGGAGGTCTTCTGATTGCGGTCATCAAAGGAACCCGCGCAGCCGACCCAGTAGAGAATCTCGACCTCTTCTTCTTCGCCGATCTCGGCCATCTGCTGCACGCCGAGGTCCTCCGCCCATTTGGCGCGTTGGTCGGCGGCGATGCCCCAGGGATTGCCCTGTCGCTCGGTGCCCTGGAAAGACGATTGGAGATCGCCCGGGAACTCGGCGCGCATCAGCACTCCGTTGCGGCGCATGTCCACGATGCGCTGGATATGTTCGATGCCGACCGGGCAGCCTTCCTCGCACCAACCGCAGGTCGTGCAGCCCCAGACGACGTCCTGGGTGGCGACGTCGTTGATCATGTCGGCATTCTGCAGCCAGGCGGCGTCGTGCTCGCCGTCGTAAAGCGCCGTGGAGCGTTCGCCGAGTTCGTTCAGTGCGATATCCCCGCCTTCACCGCCGGTGTTCGCATCGTCTGCGCCTGTCGTATCCTTTTGTGCCCAACGGGCGAATTGTGACTGGAGGAATGACAGTCCGTGGCGAGCAGTGACTTGCTCGCGCTGCTCGATCACCAGATGCTTGGGATTGAGTGATTTCTGCGTATTCACCGTCGGGCAGTTCAGGGTGCAGCGACCACATTCAAGGCAGGCCGCCATGTCCAGGATCTGCTTCCAGCTGTAGTCTTCGGGTTTCTCGGCGCCGAAGCTCTCGGCCGTCTCGAAGTCATCGACCGGTGTGAGCCGCAGGCCGGGGTCGAGCTTTTTGAAAAAGAGGTTCACGGGGCCCAGGAACATATGGCGCAGCTTGGTCGACACCATCGAGTAGAGAAAGGCGAAGACGATCGCGAGATGGATCCACCAGATCGAGTAGTGAAAGGCTGTTCCCGTACCCATGGCCCGGAAGCCCTTGGAGAAAAGAATGCCTACGTAGGCGAGTCCGGCGGAACTTTCGGGCTGAGCGACCATGCGTGCGCCTTCGAGCATGAAACCCGTGAAGCCGATCAGGAAAAGCATGATCAGGGGGAAGCCGTAGCCGCCTTCGTTCTCGAAGGTCCCGACCATTTTTTCCGGCTGTTCGAGGGCTTTCGGCGGTGTCACGTAGCGCCGGTACATGAAGATCGCCGAGCTGACACAAAGACCGAGTCCGGCTGTGTCCATCATCAACTTGTAGACGCCGTAAAAAGCGCCGTTGTAGAAATCCAGCGGGGTGTCGAATTGCACCGTGACCAGCGAGGTGCCGAGAAAGAGAATCACGAAGGAGACAAAAAGGACCTGGTGGTTGATCCCCAGAGGTTCCCGAACCACTCGTCCCTGACCGATGCCCTCAAAGAGGGCTCGCTGAATACGCTCGGGGATCCGGTCGAGGCGACTTTCGGGCTGTCCGCGCGAGACGATGTAGGCCCATCGAGCCAGCGGGTAGAGGATCGTGATGCCCCAGAGGAGAAACAGAAGAAAAGGCAACCCGAGGCTCACGAATCCAAGGATATGGATGAAGTGATCGGTGAAAGCTTGCGGTGCACCTTCGCCAATCTGGCGCGTCCCGGTCAGACTCAACTCATCATTCATGCTTCCAATATCCCCCCTTGAGCAGCCCTTCTCGGAGCCTACGTATATCCTACCGTTTTCGCGGCGGGAGCGCACGCCCAGCGCATCGGTTGCCGCCTAATCCTGGGGAACCAGATCGCCCAGATGGCCATCGGCCAGCAATTTTTCCAGAAAATCGACTTCGTAGGCCTCCTCCGGGCTTTTCCGGACCATCCGATCGAGAGCTTCGGCGTCTTCGCCCACCAGAATCCGCCAGCGATCCGCGCGCACCCCGTCGAGAATGGTATTTGCCGCCGAGGCGGCGGTGGTCGGTGCTTTATCCTGAAAATCCAGCATTCTCTGGTGCACAAAGGCGCGGAGGTCGGCGTCCGAGATCTCGGACGCATCGATGCCGCGCTGAGAAATCATCCCGCGGATCTCGCCGAGTTCGTCGGGAGTCATTTGTTCCGGCGTGCCGTGGCCCAGAACGCGTCGAGAATTCATCATGATCGCGGTTCCGATATGGCCAGGCATCACCACGGCGCAGCGGACGTGCGGGGCATTCAGCCGAAGGTCGGTCACCAGCGCTTCGGTGAATCCCTTCACTGCAAATTTGGCGGTCGCATAGGCAGAGTGGGGGACATTGGGGCCAAGCGCGGCCCAGAAGCCATTGATACTACTGGTATTTATCAGATAGCCCTCATCCGAGGCGACCAGGGCGGGCAGGAAGGTTCGCGTCCCGTAATAGACACCCATCCAGTTGACGTTGAAGACGCGCTCCCACTCCTCCCGGTCTCCATTGACCAGGCTGGCGACGCCACCGATGCCCGCATTATTGAAGACCAGATTGACGTGCGAGGTCTCGTGCTGCTGCAAGGCGGCATCGCGGAAGGCGATCAGATCCGCTTCGACGGCGACGTCAGCTTGATGGGTCGTGACGCGGATTTTATCCGGGCTGCCTTCGAGACAGAGTCGAGCGGTCTCCTCCACGTTTTCCGGATGAATATCGCATAGAGCCAGGTGGCATCCTTCGGCGGCCAGCTGGCGCGCCAATTCACGGCCCATGCCAGTGCCCGCTCCTGTAATCACGGCGATCTTTCCCTGAAAGTCCTTCATCGATTCTCTCTTTTCCCTTGCAGCTCGGGGCGCGGCTTCGAATGGCGCCCGCTGGTTGCGATTGGTGGCTTGAAACTCCGGGTCGTCGGTTCCGCTATCCTTATACTTTTCGCCCTCGATTCGCGATGTTTTTCGTTTTCCCCTGAGGTGCTAGGCAAGGGAGCCATGGGTATTCGAGGGGTTTTGAGGCGCGTTCTTTGGTCTCTGGGCGTGATCTTGCTGGCGGTATTTGCGGGCGCGGCCTTTCTGGTTTTTGCTCCGGGCGAAGATCAGCCGATCGGGTCAATCTCGGACAAGCCCCGGGACCGCTCACGTGTCGATCCGGAAGCAGGCAGCGGCGCGGGCAAGCAGATCCTTTTCGGCGATTTGCATGTCCATACGACCTATTCGCTGGATGCTTTTTTTACCTCGATGCCGCTGCTCAGCGGGGAGGGCGCACACCCTCCTGCGGACGCGTGTGATTATGCTCGGCATTGCGCCGCTCTGGATTTTTACGCGATCACCGATCACGCTCAGGAGTTGACACCCGAGCATTGGGCCCTCGAGAAGCAGGCCAATCGCCAATGCAATGCCGTGGGGCAGACAGCGGATGGAGGACAGGATCTCGTCGTCTTTCACGGCTTTGAATGGACGCAGATCGGCAGAACCCCCGAACAACATTACGGACACAAGAACGTCATCTTTCGAGGTCTTGGCGAAGATGAGGTGACCCCCCGGCCGATCACGGCGCTGGGTGGTCCCGAGGAGGTAAATCCCTGGGTGACGATCGCGCCGATCATGTCGGCCGCCGGTCTGATCGACCCGCTGAACCGCGAGACCTACGGTCAGTTCAAGTGGATGTTCGAGCAGCTCCAGCAGACTCCGGAATGCGACCCCTCTGTCCCTACCCGCGAGTTGCCGCTGAACTGCCGGGAGGCCGCGCCCACGCCGGATATACTTTTTGAGAAACTCGACGAGTGGGATTACGACGCGATGGTCATCCCCCACGGCACAGCCTGGGGCAGCTACAGTCCTCCGGGAACCGATATCGCCAAGCAACTCGGCGGGGGCATGCATGATCCGAGGCGACAGAAGTTGATCGAGGTTTTCTCGGGCCACGGTAATTCCGAGCAATACCGATCCTGGCGCGAGTTCACGGTAGATGAAGAGGGTCAGCGGGTTTGCCCTGCAGAGACCGACGAATATCTGCCCTGTTGTCGCCGCGCCGGCCAGATCATGCGTAGTCGCTGCGGTGATCTGCCCGCGGCGGAATGCGACCGGCGGGTGGATCTCGCGATTTCCTACGCTTTGGAGGCTGGAATCGCCTTTGACGGGATTTTCCCGGATACCGGTGCGGCGGAGTGGCTCGATTGCGGCCAGGCACGTTCGGGATTCAAGCCCGACTATAGCCTGCGCCCTCTGGGGACGGCGCAATATGCCCTCGCTCTGTCGCCAGGTGGCGCTGATAACACGGATGACCGATTTCGGTTCGGTTTTATCGGTTCGAGCGATTCGCATACCGCTCGCGCGGCCACGGGCTTCAAGCAGACCGGGGGCAAGCGCGGCCTGACCGATATGGTGGGGCCTCGCAATGAATTTTATGCGAATTTGCTTGCCCCGCGCGGCAAGATGGAGGACCCGCAGATGCCGCTCCCGTCGTCTTCGGGAATCGCGGGAGCACTCGCGATCGAGCGCACGGGAAGTTTCCTCTATCCGGGAGGCGTCGTGGCGGTCCATGCGGCAGAGCATTCGCGGCAGGGGATCTGGGATGCTCTGGAGCGAAGGGAAACCTATGCCACCAGCGGCCCGAGGATTCTGCTATGGTTCGACCTTCTTCAGCCCGGTGGCGACGAGTTGCCGATGGGCTCGATGGTCGAGACCGAGCAGGCACCGACCTTCCGAGTCCGCGCCATGGGCGCGCCACGTCAGGCGCCGGGTTGTCCGGAAGATACTTATTCGGCACTCACCCCCGAGCGGATCGACAGTCTTTGTATGGGCGAGTGTTATCATCCCACCGATCAACGTCATTTCCTGACCGCCATCGAGGTGGTGCGGGTGCGCCCGCAGATCGCAAAGGGTGAGAGTGTCGACCAGTTGATCGAAGATCCCTGGCGGATCCTTGCCTGTCCCGCACAGAGCGAGACTTGCGTGGTCGAGTTCTCGGACGAAGAGTTTGCCGCGTCCGGACGCGATGCTGTCTATTATGTCCGCGCCCTGCAGGAACCGACGGCGGCGGTCAATGCCGATAACCTGCGCACGCGCTTTGATGCGCAGGGGGCGCCGGTTGCGGTGGACCCCTGTGGCGTAGCTGCGGTTTCCCGCCCGGGCGACGATTGCGTGGGCGAGGCGGCCGAGCGCGCGTGGTCTTCGCCAATTTTCGTGGATTATGGTCCGGGCTCGGGCACGCCGATTCCCTTGCCGCTGGCCGGGCCCTAGTCCCGCAGCGGCATTCTGCTCGGCCCGCTGCCGCAGCCGAGCGTATTCCCCCCTGCTGTCCGCTCAGGTGCGCGGTCGGCGAGTCGGATAGACGCCCCGAGGCGGTAGCACCGGGTCATCCCGGTCGGCCGGGGCCCCGGTTCGACGTCGCTGGCAGACCCTCTTCTGTTCCTGCACCAGCAGGTGTCGAACAAGGGCGCTCGATGAGGCGTACCCGCGCCTGTGGACCTCGGTATCGAGCCACGTTCGGAGTGGCTGGGGGAGGGAGATATGCAAGGTGCGTCGCATGGACAGGCCAGAGACCGACTCTTGTGGATACCGAGCAGATTGTCATTGCAGGCAACACAATTTCGAGATCTGCGAGATTCGGACCTCCTGGCAGGCAAGGGCTTGCTCTGGGGGGAAATGAAGGCGTATGAACAGCCATGCTTAGCCATCAGGAAATTTCCGACCGTTTTGAAATTCAGGATCTTCTCTATCGATACTCCGAACTGATCGACGGCAAGGAGATCGATGCCTTGCGCGAGGAGGTCTTTACCGAGGACGCATTTATTGACTACAGCGTTTTCGGGGGAAGCAAGGGCGACCTCGACGCCACGCTGGCTTTTCTGAACAAGGTGATGACGCCGTCGATGTTCCCCAATACCCAGCATCTCGTGGCCAATATGCAGATTCGGATTTCCGGCGATCAGGCAACCGGGCGGATCATGTGCCTCAACCCTCAGGAAATGTTGATCGGCGAAGACAAACAGGTCTTCTTTTGCGGGCTCTGGTACATCGACGAGTATCGACGAACGTCAGCGGGATGGCGGATCTGCCGTCGCGAGGAAGAAAAGAGCTGGGTGCACAACACGCCGGACTTCATGGATCTCTAAGAAGGCTGTCGGCCGCGGATGCGCTCCGAATCTTGGGCTGGTTCAGGACAGGATACTCTCGATATCCTGGTCCAGAGTCTGGCGAATGCGCTCCATTGCCGCCGCGCGAATGCGCTGCTTGGTGCCATTCATGCCGCCGAGTGTGATCTCGGCAGCAAGTCGATTCGCCTCGGTAATTGTGGCGGCAACGACTTCTTCCGCGGGTACGCTGCGATCGAGATAGCCGACGCGACACGCTGTCTCCGGGTCGTAGATCTCGGCAAGAATGGCGGCGTCCGTGAGATGCCGGGGGTCGATTCTTTCGCGACAGAGCTCGGTCGCAAATACCGGTAGCGACATCCCGATTTTTGACTCGTTCAGGCCGATCTTGAAATTGCCTGCGGCGCCGACGCGCCGGTCGCAGGCGAGGATGAACATCGCGCCCATGGCGAGTGCATGCCCGGTGACGGCGACCAGAGTGGGACGTGGAAATCCATAGATCCGTAAAAGAAGATCGCCACCGGCCTTGACCATTTCGGCGGCAGCCTTTGGCCCGCCTTCCTTCATGATACTCAGGTCGAAACCGCCCGAGAAGCGCCCGGGCCGCCCCGCGAAGACAACCGCCTTGGCTTCCTGCTCGGCCCGGTCAAGCGCCCCCTCAAGCGCAGCACTCATCGCGGGGGAAAATACGTTCGCCTTGCCGTCGTCGAGGGAGATGATGGCAACGCCATCGCGGAGTTCATATTGAATCAAATTTGTCTCGGCCATGAGGGGATCATAGATGCCAAAGTGGCAAACGCAAAGAGGGGGGTGCTCGCTATGAGCACCCCCCTCCGTGATCGGTCGAACTGTCTACCGGATGCGCTGAAGATCCGGCAATCAGGCTATGTCTTCAGGCTGATTTGACCTTTTCGACTGCCGTGACCATTTCCGGAACGGCTGTGAAGAGATCCGCCACCAGACCATAATCGGAGACGCTGAAGATCGGTGCATCCGGATCCTTGTTGATCGCCACGATGACCTTGGAGTCCTTCATGCCTGCCAGGTGCTGAATCGCGCCCGAGATACCGACAGCGACGTAGAGCTGCGGGGCTACGACCTTGCCGGTCTGTCCGACCTGAAGATCGTTGGGGACGAAGCCGGCATCCACTGCGGCGCGGGAGGCTCCCATCGCCGCGCCCATGGTGTCCACCAGGGGCTCGAGAACTTCGGTGAAGTTCTCGCCGGATTTGAGACCACGACCACCCGAGACCACAATATCGGCGTCGGCGAGTTGCGGCCGATCGCTTTTGGTCTCCTCGAAATTCACGAATCGCATTTTCGAGGCCGCGTCGGCAGCCAGATCGGCTTTCTCGACGCTGGCGCTACCATCGGCAGCTGCTGGCTCGAAGGCCGTTCCGCGGACCGTGATTACCTTTTTCTCGGTGTTGATCTTGGTGGTTGCCAGAACGTTACCCGCATAGATCGGACGAACTACCGTGCCGTCATCATTGACGGCAGTGATTTCGGACGCCATGCCTGCACCCATCTTCTGGGCGACGCGTGGGGCGAAATCCTTTCCGATGGCGGTTGCGGCCGCGATGACCGTATCCGCACCTTCGGCTTCGGCAATCTGCACCGTCGCGGTCGTGTAGATGTCGGCGAGGTAATTCTCGAGACGATCGTCGTCGACGGCAACCACTTTGGTGACTCCCGAGAGAGCGGCCGCCTGGGTGGCGACCTCATCGATTCCCTTGCCGAGTACCAGAGCGACAATTTCGCCACCGACTTTGCCGGCAGCCGCTACCGCAACGGCGGAAGCCTTGGGGACTTTGCCGTGGGCATGTTCGATATAAACAAGAACTTTGCTCATGATGATGCTCCTCAGATCAGCTTGGCTTCGCTGTGCAACAGCTCGACCAATTCCTCGACCGTTTCCACGGTCTTTCCTGCTTCGCGAACAGCCGGCGGTACGAGATTCAGCGTCTCGACCTGCAGAGAATCCGACGCGCCAGCTTCGGCAAGCGGGATCTCCTTCAGCTCTTTCTTCCGTGCCTTCATGATGCCGGGCAGAGAAGCGTAGCGAGGTTCGTTCAATCGGAGATCTGTCGTGACGATTCCGGGAAGGTTGAAGGCGATGGTCTCGAGTCCGCCGTCGACTTCGCGGGTGACCGAAACTTCCGACTTGTCATCGCTGAACTCGACCTTCGAGGCGAAGGTGGCCTGAGGCCAGTCGAGAGTCGACGCGAGCAATTGGCCGGTTTGGTTGGCATCGTCGTCGATCGACTGCTTGCCCAGCATGACCAGCTCGGGCTGCTCGTCGGCAACGATCTTTGCCAGCACCTCGGTCGTGGTCGCGGGATCAAGAAGCTTGTCCGCCACCACGAGGATCGCGCGATCCGCGCCCATGGCGAGTCCGGTCCGCAACTGCTCCTGGCAGACTGCGTCTCCGATCGAGATCAGAATGACCTCGGCTTCGCCTTGGTTTTCCTTGATTCGAAGAGCTTCCTCGATTGCGATCTCACAAAAGGGATTGATGACGAATTTGACGTTATCTTCCGCGATGCCGGACCCATCGGGTTTTACCACGATGTTGGTCTGGGGATCGGGGACACGCTTGATGGGCACCAGAATCTTCACGCCGGTGTATCCTCCTGCATAAGGGTTTTTGGGGTGCGTATCAGTTCACCTGAACTGTCGCGGGTCTCTTTATTAGCTAACAAGTCTGACCGGGGGCGCAATATCCCTGTCCCGAAAGAAACCTCCATCGCATCGATCCGCAATGCGCCCGGTCGGCGAGCTCGGCTCCGGGTAAGGAAGCCGCCTAGCCGTTAAAGCCGAGGCGGGCGGAGAGGTCACGGCCGGCGCGCAGGGCTTCGGGGGCGATTTCGGATTCGATACGGTCCAGGGTCAGGCGATATTCCGGCGCCGAGATGGCGAGACTACCCACCACCGCGCGCGTATAATCACGAATCGGCACGGCGATCGCCGCAAGGTCGCGCAAGTATTCGCCGGATTCGCAAGTGTATCCTCGCTCGACGGCCGCCTTGAGATCGGCAACGAGGTCGGCGCGCTTGGTCAGGGTCTGATCGGTGTGTCGGGTGAGCGCCTCGGGGAGTCCATTTTTCAGACCCTCCTGTGATTCAAAAGCCAGGTGCACTTTGCCGGCTGCCGTGCAATGGAGCGGGAGGGCACGACCGATCAGGGAAATGGCCCGCACGGCCTGATCCGAGTCGATGGATTGCAGGGGTACGACCTCACCGCGGCGCAGCAGGCCCACATAGGTCGTCTCGCCGGTTTTTTCGACCACTTCCTGCATGATGGGCAGTGCCTGGCGCAAAAGCCCCATCTGGGAAACGAAGGTTTGTCCGAGTTTCAGGCACCCGAGCCCGAGGCGATAGTTTTCTGTCGCCTTGTTCTGCTCGATGTAGCCGCGAGACTCGAGGGTCGCCAGAAGTCGGAAGACGTTGTTCTTGTGCAGCTTGAGGCGCTTCGAGAGTTCCGTGACGCCGAGTTCATCGGTCTCGTCGCTGAACTGTTCGAGTACATCGAAGGCATGTGAAACCGACTGAATGACGTAGTTGGTTTTTTCCCGGCGCACCATGGTTCGGCTAAATTCCTCTCTGGTGGAGCAGGGCTTCTGCTCTGCCCAAATACCGTTTTATCCTAGGGGGCAGGCGGCAGTCCGTCAACTTCTAATTCTCTTCTCTTTTGAAAGCTGTTTTAAAACTGTACCTTGCAAGGACAATTTATGGAGCAGAATCAGGAGATAAGCCGGTACTGGGTGCTGACCTGCGAGCATGCTGCAAAGCGAATTCCTCGCGAGTATCGGGGGCTGGGCCTGGCGCGCTCGCAGGTGGCGGACCATATCGGATGGGATATCGGTGCGCGCGATGTGCAACGGGTTCTTGCGCGGGATCTGCCGGCTGCAGCCGTTTACTCCTCTGTTTCAAGGCTTCTTGTCGATCCTAATCGCCGACCGGACGAGCCTTCGCTGATTCCTTCCGAGAGCGATGGCATCTGCATTCCCGGAAATCAGCTCTTGACGAAGTCCGAACGACGATCCCGACTATCGCAGTGGCACGCGCCCTATCATGCGCGTGTGGACGCGACCCTGGCGCGCGCCTGTCGTCGTTATCCCGGGCAGGTTCGATTGCTTTCGATTCATAGTTTCACCCCGATCATGGGTGGTCGCACGAGGAACTTTGATATCGGTGTTCTATTCGATGCACATGTTCCGCTTGCGCGGGCCTTCGGGCGGGCGTTGAAGCGGCTCGGTTTGCGAGTTCGTTATAACGAGCCCTACTCAGGCTACGACGGTTTGATTTACGCAGCGAAGCGTCACGGGGAAGCCCATGACGTTCCGTATGTCGAATTGGAAATCAACAATGCGTTGATTCGGAAGCCGGCCGGTGTTGCTCGCATGGCCAGGCTGTTGCGGCGCGCGTTATTGGAGATTTGAAAACAAAAAGCCCGACCCGCAATGCGGGTCGGGCCTGGGTCCAGTTTCGTGCTTCCGATCAGTCGTAGGTATAGGCGCTGACGTCGATCTCGGTTTCTCCGCTGACACCTTTCTCATCGGTGCATTCAATCACGACGATGAAATCTTCCTCGATCGTGTAGGTGTGTTTCGGATTGAGTGCTTTGACCTTCGGCGAACCGTCTCCAAAATCCCATTCGCATTCGACCGCACCTGTGTTGTCCTCGACAATCGACGTGAATTGAACCTCCAGGGGCGGTTCGCCCTCATCGGGTTCGGCCTCGGCGTCGACGTAAAGCTCGTCGTAATAAACAACCGCCGGTTTGGCGGGTTGCGCGGGCGGGAGGCCGGCATTGGCCGCGGCATCGGTTTTTTCCGCAGGCGGCGCCTCGTTTTTCGTGCAACCGCCGGCCAGCACCAGTAATGCGGTCAGGCAGATCGCCATGCCCGTGAGTTTTCTATAGTTCAACATTTCGGATCGATCCTCTGTTTGGGAAATGCCGCCATTTGCGGCTCCGCTCATCCCTATCACTTCAGGGCCGCCTTTGAAAAGTGGGCATCGTTGCCCGCGCGGCGGAGAAAAGGCCCCTTTTTATCAGGGTCTTTCCTGCCGACCTGCGATGACGCCACTCTTCTGGCGCCATACGAGGCAAGCGTCCCTGTCTGGAGCGAAAAAGTACCTTTTAGGGTTTTCCGCCAATCCTGAATCGCGTAGCCTTTCAGAGGTCAGAAACACGGGATCTGCATGGGTTTGACGAGGCGGATTGCGCCGGGACAAAGGGCTTCGGGGCATCCGGAAAACTGAAGATTCATCAGATTCAGACATCTTTTCAGGGGTCTTGTTGTCGACAGCAAGGCTCGTTATCACAGGCAACATCAAGCCGGGACTTCGTTGCTGAAGTCGGGACTGGGAGCCCAAAGGGCCAGAGTACCCGAGGACAAAAAACCAAGTTTCGGAAGTACCACTGACATTGCAAGAAGGACTGCTTTCCCGATCGGGAATTCCACGGAAGGATCCGTCATTCACAAGTTCGCCAGCGATGGGGACCGACGGAGAGAAACGGGGACGAGAGGAATGCAGAAAGACATACCGCTGGGATCCAGATAGCAGCTGACGGCTTCAAGGCCGCAGCCAAGCTGGACCGGGACGGAGGAAAAGCAGGGCGGCAAATGCCGCTTTGTCTTGAACGGAAACCGACGCTTGTTGTCGAGATCCGATCTTCCCGACCGGCCGGGAGATCAGATTCAATGAGTGATAAAATTACCGTTCCGGGAATTCGCGAGTCCAAGGGCTCCCATCGTCGACTGACCATGGTGACCGCCTACGATTGCACATTTGCCAGACTCATCGATCAGGCAGACGTCGATATCCTGCTGGTCGGGGATAGTTTGGGCATGGTGGTGCAGGGCGCCGACTCGACCGTCGCTGTGACCATGGACGAGATGGTCTACCACACCAGGATGGTCGCTCGCGCGCGCCCGGATGCGCTCGTGTTGGGCGACATGCCTTATCTGTCGTATCACGTCTCGAAAAAAGAAGCGGTTCGCAATGCGGGTCGCCTGATTCAGGCAGGCGCCGAGGCGGTCAAGCTTGAAGGCGGGCAGAAAATGGCACCGACCATTCGCGCCCTGATCCGCGCCGAGATCCCGGTGGTCGGCCATGTCGGGCTCACCCCGCAGGCGGTCAACCGTATGGGCGGTCATAAGGTGCAGGGACGCGACGCCGACAGTCGCGCGCAGGTACTTGAGGATGCTCTTGCGGTGCAGGAGGCAGGGGCTTTTGCCGTGGTGCTCGAAGGCGTGCCCCTCGATCTGGCACGTGAGATCACCGAGACCCTGGAGATCCCGACGATCGGAATCGGCGCCGGTCCGCATTGCGACGGGCAAGTCCTCGTGATGCATGATTTGCTGGGTTTGGATTCCGGTGAAAAAAGGCCGCGTTTTGTCCGAAAATTTGCCAATTTGGGCGCGCAGGTCACCGAAGCCGTCCAATCCTATCGCGCGGAGGTGGGCGCTGGCACATTTCCCAACGATGCTGAATCCTATCACGCCAAGGGCAACAGCGAGCGGGCCGGTTCCTCGTTGCAGGAAATCCACTCGGTTGAAGAGATGCGGGGATGGGCGGATCGCACACGGGCAGCAGGCCTCAGAATCGCGCTGGTCCCGACCATGGGATTTTTGCATGAAGGGCATCTCTCCTTGGTGCGCGAAGCCAAGCGTCGCGGGGATCGGGTCGTTGTGTCGATCTTTGTGAACCCGATTCAATTCGACAGGGAAGAAGATCTGACCTCTTACCCACGCGAAATGGAACGTGATTGTGCCCTGCTCGCACAAGAGGGTGTCGATGTTGTTTTCTCGCCGGCCGCTCAGTCGATGTATGCCGATGATTTCTCGAGCCTGGTCGACGTCGAGAAATTGACCGAAGGACTTTGTGGGGCAAAACGACCGGGCCATTTTCGCGGCGTCGCAACCGTCGTGACCAAGCTTTTTCATGCGGTCCAACCGCATTTCGCCGTGTTTGGCGAGAAGGATTATCAACAACTTGCTGTCGTGCGACGCATGGCACGGGATCTCGATTTCGGAATCGAGATCGTGGGTGGTGCGGTTGCTCGAGAGGTGGATGGCCTGGCGATGTCGAGTCGCAATGCGCGCCTTTCCGTTGCGGGACGTGCGGCCGCGGTTTGTGTTCCCCGCGCTCTGGATGTCGCGCGGATGGCGGTAGCCGACGGATTGCGGGATTCCTCTCGTGTCCGGGAATTGCTGCAGACTTCGCTCGCGCACGAGACAGGCGCAAGATTGGAGTATGGCGAGGTAGTTTGCCCTGAATCGCTTGAGCCGGTGGACAGCATTTCCGGACCGGTTCAATTGGCGGTCGCGGTCTGGCTCGATGGCGTCAGGCTGATTGATAATGTGCGCATCGACCCGCGAGAGGCTTCTCCCGGTCTGCTGGCGGGAGAAGAAAAACAGACTTCCGCGTCTGGCGCAGGCTATGGGGGCGATGGCGCAGCACCTTGGTTGGCTAAGCGTTCACGGGGCTGAGAGGGTTCAAATGTCAGATTCAGGGCTGGAAAATCAGGGGCAGGGTATGCGCAAGATGCTCCGCGGGAAAATTCATCGAGCGACGGTCACTCAGGCGGACCTGCACTACGAGGGTTCGGTCACGATTGATCGCACTCTGATGACCGCCATGGACCTGGTCGAATTCGAAGCCGTACAAATCTGGGATGTCGACAACGGTGAACGATTTGAGACCTATGTCCTTGAAGGCGAGGCGGACTCGGGCGTTATCTGTGTCAACGGAGCTGCGGCCCGGAAGGTGGCCGTGGGTGATCTTGTGATCATCGGAGCCTTTACCTGGATGGCCGAGGAATCCGCGCGGGCCTACCAGCCCAAGGTGGTCATGGTCGACGGGCAGAACCGCATCAAGAATCTGGCGGCTGCCTGAGCATCATCTCGCGCGGTTGCTCTCAGGCACCGCGTTGCCAGTCGCGCACCAGTTTGACGATGGCTGCAATCGCGACGGTCAGCATGGTGCCGCCACCATAGAGCTGGTCTCGAATCAGGATCAGGCAAAGGGCGCCGAAGAACATCAATGTGATCAACCCGCCCATGACCAGCACCGGGGGAAGGGCCTTGTCCCAGTCGCCGGCGGCGATCACCTGCTTGAGCCGGCCAATCGGTGTCTCGGCAAGACCGTCCTCCGGCATCACAATTTCCGGGTTGCGTCGAGACATCAGAGCCACGCCGAAGGTGGCCACCAGGGCGCCGGCAACTGTCAATCCGATCAGAATCCATTCCGGGAACGTCATATTTTCCCTTTGAAACGCTTGTTGGGGCGATTTTGCAAGTGTGGAACCGCTGATACTTCGCGCCGTGCCTCCCGCCTGCTATCTCCTTGGGAATGGCCCGTGAGTCCGGAGTAAAGCAGGTGGCGGACAACCGCAAGGCGCGACACGATTATTCTCTCGACGAGAAGTTCGAGGCAGGCATCGTGTTGTTGGGGCCCGAGGTGAAATCTCTGCGCGAGGGGCGGATCAACCTGAAGGACGGATATGCGCGGGTGACCCGGAAAGGCCAGATCGATTTGGTGGGCGTGCATATTTCTCCCTGGACGCATGCCACTCACGATGCTCCCGATCCCGAGCGCGTTCGTCGGTTGCTTTTGCACCGACGGGAAATTGACCGGATCGGTGGAAAGACGCGTGAGCGCGGCTATACGTTGATCCCCACGCGGGTCTATTTCAAGGACGGCAAGGCGAAGGTCGAAATCGCTCTCGCTCGTGGCAAGGAAAAACAGGACAAGCGTCAGGACTTGAAGGAGAGCGAGGCCAAGCGCGAAATCCAGCGTGCTCTGAAGGTTCGCAATCGTTGATCGAGAAAGTCGGAGTTTGATTATGGTGCAATTGGATACGGGTCTTGCTGTAGCGCGATTGGCCGACGTACCCGCGGCGGCGCGTGAGGTGGAGGAGTTGGGTTTCAGCGGTCTGTGGACAGCCGAGACCTCCCACGATCCCTACCTGCCGGTTGCCCTGGCCGCCGAGCATACCTCGCGCATTGATTTGGGGACCTCGATCGCGGTTGCCTTCCCACGTAGTCCCATGGTGCATGCGATGACCGCCTGGGATCTGGCGCAGCAATCCGAGGGGCGCTTCATTCTCGGGCTCGGCACCCAGGTGCGCGGCCATAACAAGCGCCGCTTTGGGGTAAATTGGCAAAAGCCGGGCCCGCAACTCCGCGAGATGATCGAGATGATTCGCGCCGCCTGGGATTGTTTTCAGAACGGGACCGTTCCTTCCTTCAAGGGCGAGTATTACGAGTTCACGCTGATGAGCCCGTTTTTCAATCCGGGTCCGATCCAATATCCGGAGATCCCGATCTATATTGCCGGTGTGAATCCCTATATCTGCCGGCTTGCCGGGGAGATGTGCGACGGATTCCATGTCCATCCCCTGCACTCGGTGGAGTACGTCGAGAATTACGTCCGGCCATGGATCGCGGAAGGGGCTGCGAAAGCGGGCCGAGATCCATCATCGGTCCAGCTGGCATCCACATGCTTCACGATTGTCGGGGACACCGAGGAGGAAATGGACGCCATGCGCCAGATGGTACGCAGTCAGATTTCCTTTTATGCCTCCACGCCTGCCTACAAGCCTGTTCTGGCAGCCCACGGCTGGGAAGATGTGGCGCCGCACCTGACCACCAAGAGTCGGGCCGGTGATTGGGCGGGCATGGCGGATTTGATTACCGATGAAATGTTGGACGTGTTCACGGTGACCGGCACATGGTCGGATATCGCCGGCAAGATGAAGGCGCGCTATGAAGGCGTGCTTGACCGGATCGGTTTCTACGTGCCGTTCAACCCGGGGCGCGATACCGATCGCTGGAAGTCATTGGTGGCCAGCTTTCGCGAGTGACTTCTGCGGGAACCCGGGTCATTTCCCGGCCTTCAGGATGACGGAGGGATCGTAGAATCCCAGACCGCCTTCATAATCCATCGAGAAGCCCATCCGGCTCTGGACGGCTTCGGGCAGCGAGAATGCCTCTTCGAGTGTCATCGAGAGGTTCTGGTTTTCTTCCTGCCTCAGCCAGCTGAGCGCATACGTCAGGGGTCAATCCAGATCGGCGAGGACCAGACGCGTTCGCGGATGGTGGCAGG
>CBFHUR010000017.1:0-59416 GCA_965658895.1 Binatia bacterium | reverse complement strand
GTCTGCTTCGGCGAGCGCTTCGGCCGCCGGCGAACTCACCAACAGGAAGCCGATTTCCGGGCCTCCAAAAAAGGATTGCATCTCCTCGTGACTGCTCCCCAAATAAGCCAGAATCTGCTCGAAAAGGACAAAGAACTGCTGGATCTCCGCGCGAGCCCGTTTGCCGAACGCCAGATCCAGAAGCCCTTCAAAAAGACCCGCCGCCGCCCGGCGCAGGCGGCTCTCGGCATCAGGAATAAACAGTCCCAGAACTCGACGGTCCAGAAACGCCGTCGAACGCGATGGGGCATCGAGAAAACGGAGCGCATCTCGGGAAGGCGGCGTATCAAGAACGATCAGGTCATAGCGATCACTGCGAATGAACTCGTGGAGAGCCTCGACGGCCATATACTCCTGCATGCCGGCAATCATCGAGGTAATGTTTCGATAGACTCGATTCTCGAGCAGGCGTTCGGCGCTGGCCGCGTCGGGTGTCAGGCGACGCACCATCGCATCCGAAACCGCTTGCGGATCGAGCATCCATGCCGAGAGGCTGCCGGAGGCAGGAACTTCCATGGCATCCAATCGCTCGCGATCGATCTCGGTTGGCTCGGGCGCATTGGGGGAGACGTCCAGCGTCTGCGCCAGCCGCTTGCTCGGGTCGATCGTGATCACCAGAACGCGGCGGCCCGAGCGAGCCACCGCCAAAGCCAATGACGCCGACGTCGTCGTCTTGCCTACCCCCCCGGCACCGCAAACGACCACGACCCGTTTGTCGGCAATCAATGCCTGCACGCCCGACGCCGCCATCAGCTGCCCCAACCTTTGGCCAGCTCGGCAGCCACCTCGGCGGTGGTCACCATTTGCGATCGCGGCAGAAGAGGCGCCTGAACGACCGGCAGCGACATCGCCTCGGCGATCTGCGCGCGGGCCGCCCCCACCGCCTCGGCCTGATGAAAGGCACGCGCGCCATGCAATGCGCGTGCGGCCAGCAGCGGCTCGAGCGCCTCACGTTGCGCCGGCGAAAATGGATCCGCGGGAACCCGGTTGAGAATAATCGCACCGGTAGTGACATGCGTCTGCGCCAGCCCCTCCACAAGTTCGATTGCCTCGGTAACAGGCAGCGGCTCGGGCAAGGCGACAACCCATGCCAGACACTTCTCGGGATCATTCAGATAGGCTTGTCCCTCGCGCATATAACGCGGAATGGGACCATCGGGGAGCGCATCGAGCAGAACGGCCGGTAAACTGGTCAGAGCGAGTGTCTGTCCGGTGGCAGGCATATCGGCCACAACGATCTCATGCACCGGGTTGCCGTGTGCATCCGTCTCCTGCAGCAACCGCAGAAGGTGGTAGAAAACCCCAAGCTCATAGAGCGAAGGCACTGCAGCGACAAATTTACGCAAGGTCTCCGAGCGCAGGGCCGTGCGAATCAGCGGGCCTGCGGGAATGACCTGATGGGCAAAGAGTTCATGACCGCGGGTGGCCCAAACCAGACAACCGAAGAGCCCGGGGGGGCCGAGTGGCTGCGGATCCGGCCCCAGATCGGGCTTGCCAAAGCAGGCCCCCACCGAAGAGGGGCCGCCGTCGGGGTCGCCAATCTCGCACAGCAGCACGCGCTTGCCGCCCGCTGCGGCAAGCCTGGCCATGGCGGCTGCCGTCGCGGTTCGGCCGACCCCGCCCTTTCCCGTAACGAGATGGATCCTGCGCTCCAGAAGGTCTGTCGGGAATCGCCCGCTTTCCATCAGACCGGAAAACCTTCCTCGAGAAAACTCTCCCGCAAACGCATCAACCCCTGCTCCATGGATACCACAGGCTCATACCCGAGATCGCGCTTCGCGGCACCAAGATCATACCAATGCGCAGTCGAGAGTTGCTCGGCGGCAAATCGCGTCAGTGGAGGTTCCTGCTCGCGACGCAGAAGATGAAAACAGAGTTCGGCCAGCGCGCCCGCCCACCAGGCCACCCGGGCGGGGACTTTCCGAGTCTCGGGCGGGAGATCCACCGCATGGAGAAAGGAGTTCAGAAGGTCCTCGGAGGACATCGGTTCGCCCTGTGCGATGAAATACGGGCGACCGGCACAACGCGCCTGCGGGGAAAGGCGGTCGGCCGCAGCCAGATGGGCGGCAACCGCATTCTCGATATAGGTCGTATCGACCAACTTTCGGCCATCTCCGATAATCCGCAACCGACCTGCCCGAGCGCGGGCAACCAAACGCGGCAGGAGTTGCGGATCACCCGGTCCCCAGACCAGATGGGGTCGCAAGGCCACCGTCGCCAGGTCGGGCCCGTTTGCCGCCAGCACCAATTTTTCGGCGGCTGCCTTGGTCCTTGGGTAGCTTGCATTGAAATGCGTCGCATAGGGAAGCGATTCATCCCCGCCCTCGATATCGCCACCGGCGTGTACCACACTCGGCGTGCTCGTGAAGACCAGACGTCCCACGCCCGCAGCCCGGCAGACATCGATCACGTGACGCGTGCCCACCACATTGGTCTGATGATAGGCGGAGGCCGGCCCCCAACCTCCGACGCGAGCAGCTACGTGGAAAACGGTCTCGCAACCAGCCGCCGCCCGCGTGAGCGCCGCCACATCAGCAAGATCCCCACGGAACGGCTGCCCTCCGGCCGCGGCTATCTGCGGATGCTCACCGCGGGAGAAGCTTCGAACCTCATGCCCCTGGGCGACCAGCGCGCGCAGCAGGGCATGACCCAGAAATCCGGCACCACCGGTCACCAGAACTCTCATGTGCGGCTCCCCGGTGAAAAGCGGCGACGCCATCCCATCCGCCGGGCCGCCCATCTGGCCAGTTCGGGGCGCCCGATCTTGGCATTGTGCCGGATATCGACCGGGAATTTTCGATGAAAGAGAATCTCCTCGACCGCGCGCGTCGGAGCCGTTGTCGCACCTAAGGCGAGCAACTCCTGAACGATAGCCTCTTTCTCCTGACGCCGAACATCAGCCTCGAGTTCGACACAAAGGACGGGACGCTGCGCTTTCCCCTCGGGCACGCCTACCAAAGCGGTGCGGCGCACCCGCGGATGGGTGTCGAATACAGCTTCACAGGGAATGCTGTCGAGAGGGCCGTTCGCCGTGGGGACTCGATCCGCCTTGCGCCCGCAGTACCAGAGGCGCCCATCGAGATCCTGATAGCCGACGTCCCCCATCCGATGCCAAAGACGTCCGGACGCATCATGCATCTTGGCCGCACGTGTCTCCGCCTCGCGATGGTCGTAGCCCTGCGTCACTTGAGGACCGCATACGATGATCTCACCGATCTCGCCTGCAGGCAGTTCTCGCTCGGAATCATGCTCCGGAAAGTCCTGCTCGGACACCGCGATAATACGAACCTCGACCGAGGGTACCGGCCGGCCGACGCAGATCCCCGCGCCTTTTTCGGCCATGGCGGCGGTCTCGCCCAGAACTTCGTCGCTATCGATACACGAGACGGGCAGACACTCGGTCGCTCCATAGGGCGTCAGAATGCGGGCACCCTTTGGCAGGACGCGAAGAAACCGCTCCATGATGGCAGCCGAGACAGGAGCGCCTGCAGAAACAACTCGTCGCAGCGTGGAGAAATGCATCCTCCGAGCCACACCATAGCGCCCCACGGTATCGAGAAGCGCGGGCGATCCGAAGAGGTTGGTGGCCGAGAACTCCTCGGCGGCCGAGAAGATCCGCCGAGGATCCACGTCCCCCGGCCGCGTGGGATCCATATCCGGCACCACCGCCGTCATGCCGAGCGCCGGATCAAAAAGAGCGAACGGTGGAAATGTGGGGAGATCCACTTCACCGCGGGGATGACCCGCGAGTTCGCGGATCGCTTCCACTTGCGCCGCAAAGTTTCCATGCGTGTAGAGAACCCCCTTGGGAGGCCCGGTACTTCCGCTCGTAAAGAGAATTGCGGCCAGCTCATCGTCGGCTGTCGGCGCCATGCGATACACATCCTCGGAGATCCCCCGCCGACAGACCTCTGCGAGGGTCGTATCGCCGGGTCGCAGCGCTCGCCCCACGGTCACGTGAAACCGCAATGTATGCCGCCCCCAACCCAGCAAGCGGCTGGCAATTCGCGCCCGGGGAATGCCGATCAAAACTTCCGGCTCGGCCTCGGAGAGGCAACGTCCGAGGCGACGCAAACCGATGCCCGGGTCGACAACCACCGGCACCGCACCCATTTTCATCAACCCCAACATCAAGGCAAAGAAATTACGGTCCGGGGGCACCATGACGGCGGTTCGCATGCCCCGGGTCACACCAACTGCCTCGAGACCTCGGGCGATCGCATCACTTTCCTGGTCCAGATCTCCGTTGGTTGCCGCGCCGTA
Source organism: Binatia bacterium (assembly GCA_965658895.1). GTDB lineage: Bacteria > Desulfobacterota > Binatia > UBA12015 > UBA12015 > UBA12015. The sequence continues at coordinate 55,114 of CBFHUR010000017.1, read as the reverse complement.
GAGCACCCGATCCCCGCGGCGCCCGACAGGATGGTGGATGGCAACCTCGGTTGGATTCTCTCGGGCCTTCTCGAGCACTAACGAAGCGACATTCACAACATCGCGCCCGTCAGGAATGTCTCGCCAGAAAATCGCGGAGAAGAGGCAGAATTTCGTCGGAAGCATCCTCGAGGACGTAATGGCCCGCGTTGGGGAAATGATGCCCTTCCGCTTGCGGCCATAGATTCTCGAAGACCTTCATCACATCGGGACCAAAGACAAAATCCTGATCGCCCCACAGAAGCAAGACAGGCGTTGCGGAAAAAAGTTCCAGACTTTTTTCGATCCCGCTCACCGTGTCATAGGAAGGGTCGCCAGGCTGCAACGGGATATCCTGCACAAAGCGCAGCGTCGCCAATCGGTTGGCCGGCGAATCATAGGGGGCACAATAAGCGTGTCGCACTTCACGCGAGAGACGTTTGCGCGGCGCCAGCCAACTGGCCCCTCGACTGAAGAGATTGGCCCGCAGGACCAGAAAGGCCGCCAACCGCGTATCGCGCACAAAGGAGAGCGTCGGCGGCATCGACATATTTTCAGGCAAATGAAAGGCGGCCGTATTCATCAGGACGATCTTCGCCACTCGATCCGGGTGGCGCACCGCCCAACCCATCGCAATCATGCCGCCCCAATCGTGCGCCACCAAGGTCACGGGTTCGTCGAGATCCATCGCATCGAGAAATGCATCGAGATCATCAATCCGATCGGCAAGACAGTAGCCATAGTCCTCGGCCGCAGGCTTTGAGGAATAGCCGCAACCAATATGGTCGGGCACCAGCACCCGATGGTCCTCGCGCAGATCCAGAACAAGGTTGCGGAAGTAGAACGACCAGGTCGGGTTTCCGTGAACCATGACGACCGGTGGCCCCTCCCCTTCGTCGAGATAGTGGTAGCGAAGCCCCTGGCGATCGAGATAGCGGCCCTCGAAGGGATACAGGGACCGCGGGACGTGTACCGGGTTGCTCACCAGATGATTTCGCCGACCGTGCAGTTCAGACCGCTACCGATCCCTGCGAGCACGATCCGGTTTCCTTTTTCGATACGCCCGAGATCCAGCGCCTTGGAGAGCACAATCGGCACCGAAGCGGGGCCAATATTGCCGAACAAATCGACCAGTAAAAGCGTCTTGTCTGCATCGAGATCGAGACTGGCCGCCAACTGTTCGGCATGACGCTGACTGACCTGGTGCAGACAATACTCGTCGACCTCCGAGGCATCGAAACCCAGATGGCGCTGTGCGCCTTCCCACGTCTTTCGGGAGAGTTCGACTCCCTCGACCATCAGGCCCCTGGTATCGGTGACGCCGCGCTCGAGCTGGCCCACGCAGAGACGATTATGCTGGGTCGCCGCCATGCTGAAGGTTCCGCGAAAGCGGTGGCCGTCCGGCACCAGACTGGATCGCGCCAGAATCATTGCCACAGCCCCCGAACCGGTGGTCAGCGAAGCAAACTCATCCCGAAAGGTTTGGAGATCTGTCTCGGGGCGCTTGAGCCGCGCGATCGTCGACTCGACCAGGAAACGACTCGACTCGGCGTCCACGACCATGCCGTAGTCGATCTGACCGCGCTCGATCATGTTCCCCACGACTTCCATCCCATTGAGAAAAGCAAGGCAGGCGTTTCCCACATCCATATTCATGCAGGTTTCGGGTAATCCGAGATTTCCGTGCACAAGGCAGGCGGTCGATGGCTCGATATAATCGCGGCAGACCGAGGTGTTCACGATCATGCCGAGACGGGATTTGTCGAGTCCGGAATCTTCGAGCACCGCCTCGGCCGCGAGCGTGGCCGCGTCGCTGGGCTGGACGCCCGCATCCCAATAACGGCGCTCGCGAATGCCGGCTACCGATTCCAGAAGATCGGGAGGCATGCCAAGGCGCTCCATGGTCTCGGACAACTCGGACTGAATGTCAGCCGAAGTGATGCGGTGCGGCGCGTCCACATGCCGCACGCTCACAATCGATAAGTTGTCGAAGTTCATTCCGCTCCTGGCCAGTTCGTTGGAAACTCTGGCCCATTCGACCAGCGCAGCATTGCCCCGATCCCATAAAATTGAGGACGCAAGGGACTTATCTGGGTGTAACCCACAGGGAGCCACCCTGCCATCAAGCGCGGAAACCGGGCGCGTGTCGGCAGGATTCGCCCGGATGACCCGACGTCGGATGTGGAGATCCTGTGGAAAGAGTGGAAAAGTTGTCCACAAGCGGCGCTTCCCCCGGGGAAAACAATCCACAAACATTCGGCATTACCGGCGAGGACTCGCCAGAGACCCCGGGATCGGTCAAAGGTATCCCATGCCGATCAACCGCGCGGAATGCGCGAAAGCCGCGCGATACCTTCAGCGCCAGGACCCCACTCTGGGCCGAGTCATCCGTCAGGTAGGCCCCTGCACGCTGCGACGGCGCCGCGACCGTTTCGCATCGCTGGTCCAGTCCATCATCTCCCAGCAGGTTTCGACGCAGGCAGCCGCGACCATCGGGCGCCAGCTGACAAGCGCCGCAGGTGACCGGGTTCGGCCGGAAACACTCGCTGCATTAACCGACCAAAGGATCCGTGCGGCCGGTGTCAGCCCGCAAAAGCTCCGCTACCTGCGAGACCTCTGCGCCCGAGTGGACGAGGGAGCATTGCAACTCTCGCGTCTGGGCTACCTTGCGGATGACCAGGTCATCGAGACGTTGACCGAGGTCAAGGGCATCGGCGAATGGACCGCGCAAATGTTCCTGATTTTCGTTCTCGGTCGCATTGATGTTCTGCCCTGCGCGGATCTCGGCGTGCAAAACGCCATGCGGGATCTCTACAAACTGTCCGACCGGCCCTCCCCTCGGGAAATGGAGGCCATTGCCCGCCCCTGGCGCCCCTACGCCTCGATCGGCGCCTGGTATTGTTGGCGATTCCTCGACTGAGATTCTGCCCAAGCACATGCTTTGCGACTGTCCTCGACAACCCGCGGAGCGAGGCTCGAAGCGGTCCAAGCTATTGTTTACAATGAATAAAATCCTGAATTTGCGAGGCGGCGGAGGGCCCCAGGTTCGACTTCCCCTCCCAGCCCAAGTCCTTTAGGCTTGGCTATATGACCACTCATCCTCCCACATCCCCTCGGATGGGCGCAGTTTTGCTGCTCGTGGGGATTCTGGGGATTTTGCTTTCCGCAGAGACTCCGGCCGCACGCGAGACCGAGAATGAGTGTGGCGGCGAGATCCCTTGCGCCTGCGGCGACCGTGTCGTCGAGGATTATACGATGACCGCCGATCTGGGACCCTGCACCCGGAGCCTCGAAGAACCCCTCGAGGAATTTATCGGCCTGCGGGTCAATTCCGATGTGACATTGGATTGCGCCGGCCATGCGATCCACGGCCCGGCGGATCGAGCCAAGGAGGCTTTCGGCATCAAGGTGGGCTCGAGTACCCGCGCGGGCGAAAATGCCACCATCCGCAACTGTACCGTCCGCGGATTCTGGTGGGGCATCTATGTGGTCAATTCCAGCGACATCCTGCTCGAGAATAATATCGCCGAGGACAACGGCTGGTTTGATCCAAACACCAACGGGACCGGGTACGGGATCGACATTGCGAACTCGCTCCGGGTCACGATGCGCGACAACCTGGTGCAGAGAAACGGCAACGAAGGGCTTCACCTTTCTGCGTCGACGGCCACAGTGGTCGAGAACAATACCTTTGTCGATAACGGCTTCGAGCAGATCTACATCATCAGCGCTGACAACAACGAAATCCGGGGCAACCACAGCACCGGCGGCCGTCAGGGATTGGAGATGCGCGACTCCGACAACAACCTCTTCAGCAACAACTTCTGGGGTGAGGCCGGGAAACATTGGCTCGAGAACGATAACGACAACAATGTATTCGACTACGACCATTTCGAGGGCACCGTTCGGATCAGCGATCATTCCAGCAACAACGTCTTTCGGAATTGCAGTTTTCTGAAACCCGACGGGGATTGCGTCTGGAACCAGGCGCCCGACAACACTCTGGTGCGCCCCTACTTTGCGGCCTGCAAAAGGGACGTTTTCGCGACCGAGCCCATCCGGATCGAACAATCGGCCACCGCCAACCGCACCTTGCGCAAAAAGGAGGTCACCAAAGTTGATTCGGGTTGCACCGCGGACCTGAACGAGGACGCCGTGGTGGATGCAGCCGACATCGCGCTTTTGCAGGCCGCACTCGGCAGCACACCCGAGGATGCCGCATGGAATTCCGCAGCCGACTTCGACCATGATCAAATCATCGGGTCGATCGATGCCGGCGTTGTCGATGCACAGATCGGCCCCTGCGATGCTCTGCAAAACCCGGCACCCAATGTGGCGCTGAAAAAAGAAGTCCTCGCCAAAGGGCCGCTGAGCCATACGGTTCGATTCAACGCCATCAAATCCGCCGATAACGAGAACGCGTTGGTGCATGTCGACTTCTACGTCATCGACCGAATCCGCAACGAAATGATCTTGCAAGTCAGACGCCCGTCTGGCTGGCAAGCAACATTCACTCACGAGTTCCCGCGCGGGAAGTACATGATCTACGCAACCGCTTTCGATCGCTACGGCGCCAATGCACAACCAAAAAAACGCGGTCTGGTCGTGCGCTGAGACCACCTTCCCGGAAACCCCCTGACCAGAACTCCGGAAGGCACGTTTCTTTGGCCGCCGAGCCTGTGTCCGCGCTCGCGACCGGCGGCCGCCATCCGTCACCGCGGGGCTAGTGACGATGAGGGCCGCATCGATCCGCACAAGCGTTGGCCCCAAAACAGAGAATCGCCTAAGGTCCCGACATGCAGAGCTTCCTACTGCCGCGAAAGGTGGATAATGACTACCGCGGGCACCCTTTCGCCTTGTGGGTCTTTATTCCCCTGACCGCCATCACCATCGTTCGCAGCTTGATCCATATCCTGCGCGCGGACGGAGGCGCCCAATCCATCGCCACCATCCCGCTGGACACCTACCCACCGGCGGCCGCCGGGGCCGTGATCACCATCTTTGCGATCTGGGGGGTCTCCCAGCTCCTGGTGGGTCTTTTTTATCTGCTGGTTCTGGTCCGCTATCGGGCTCTGATTCCGCTCATGTATGTCTCGGTCTTTCTGGAATATCTGGGGAGAATGCTGGTGGGCACCTGGAAACCACTCATCACCTTGGCCACACCTCCCGGATCCAGCCTGAACGGGGTGATGATCTTTTTGAGTCTCGCGATGCTCCTGCTCTGTTGGCGACGCGCACACGAAACCACCGAGTCGAATTGAGGAGCGCCATGTTACGAATTCTGTCGGCAAATATCTTGATGCTGGGACTGGTTCTGGGGCTGGTTCCGGGGCTGAGTGAGGCCGCTGCGGCCACGGAAGCAACCTCGGCCACCGCAACGAGCGCTGCGGCCGGCGCCGCAGCGACAGGAACCGCCGGCGACGCGACCGGCAAGAAGGTCAAACTTCAGGTGGGCACCAAGCATGCTCCACCGTTCTCCTTCCAGCAGGCCGATGGCTCATGGACCGGGATCAGCATCGACCTGTGGCGGGCCGTCGCCAACGATCTCGGTTTGGAGTTCGAGATTCAGGGCATGGAGCTCGAAGAATTGATCGATGCCACTCGTCATAGCAAGATCAACGTCGCCGTCGCCGCAATCGGGATGACCGCGGAGCGAAATACCGTGATCGAGTTCTCCTACCCCTTCTTCGGTACGGGGCTGGCGATGGCGGTGAAATCCGGCGAGTCGGGCGGGTTCTGGGAATTTCTGCATCGACTCTTTTCGCGCTCCTTCCTGCGATCGGCCGGCATCCTTTTTGCCGTCTTGTTGATTGCCGGTTTCCTGATCTGGGCTGCGGAGCATCGCCGCAATCCAAGCCAATTCGGCGGCAGTGCGGCCGACGGAATCGGGTCCGGATTCTGGTGGTCTGCGGTCACCATGACCACCGTGGGCTATGGCGACAAGGCTCCGGTCACCACGCTGGGCCGAAGTCTCGCTTTGGTCTGGATGTTCATCTCCCTTTTCGCGCTGGCCGGACTGACTGGCGCCATGGCCTCGGCGCTGACCGTCACCCAACTGACCCCACGCATCGCGGGCCCCGCCGACCTCTCGCGGATCCGTGTGGGCGCCCTCGGCGGCTCCACAGGAGCCGAGTACCTGAGTCAGAACTTCATCCTCTTCACCAAATACACGAGTACCAAAGAGGGTCTGGCCGCCGTCAAATCCGGCAAGATCGATGCCTTTGTCAATGACGAACCCGTCCTCGAGTACGGCGTCCGGGAAGACGGCACCGGCCAACTCCGCGTGCTCCCGCAGACCTTCGATCCCGGTTTCTATGCATTCGGGTTTCCGCGTCGCAGCGATTTGCGTCGGGACGTCAACACCTCCATCTTGAGAATCATGGAAACCTCGACCTGGCTTGGCATCCTCAGCCGCTACGTCGATGCTTCCAAACAACATCTGGAAACACCTCGAACGCCATGAACCACAGACGCGCCCGGCACCATACGACCCAGTCTCCTCACAAGCCTGCCGACGAAAGTTATCACCATGCCTGAGCTGGAACCGATCCTGATTGTCGGCGCAGGCCCCGTGGGCCTCACGGCAGCCCACCGACTGGCTTGGCATGGCTGCCCGGTGCGGATCATCGAGGCCGAAAGCGGCCCGACTTCCTTGTCCAAGGCATTGGTGGTCTGGCAGCGCAGTCTCGAAACCCTCGATGCCTCGCTACCAATGGACAGATTCTCGGGCCACGCGGAGGCCTACCGTCTGCGCGGTGCGATCCTCGAGACTTCCGAGGAAACCATCGGCCAACTCCACCTCGATGATCCGGAATCGGCAACCCCCACCGGTCTGCTGCTGCCCCAATCGGCTACCGAAGAGGTCTTGATCGAGCGCCTGCGCGAACAGGGCGTCGAGGTAGAATGGAATACCTCCCTGGTCGACTTTCAGGTGGAAGCCGACGGAATCGCCTGCCAGATCCGGTCCGCCGAGAACGGCGACTCCAAAGCACATTTCCCATGGGTCGTCGGGGCCGATGGTGCTCATTCCCGAATTCGCCATGGCCTCCAGCTGGCATTTCCGGGGGAGTCGGTCGACCGACGCTGGATTCTCGGCGACTTCTCCATCGAGCAGGAAAGTGACCCCCATTTCATGCGGGCCTGTCTTTCGGATGGCGGCATGATCGGCCTTTTCCCCGTGGGCCGCCGCCGTTGGCGGATGATTCATGACACAGGAGAACCCCGCCCCGATCAGGACCCGGGGAATCCTTCGACCGAGGACCTGCAACAACTTCTGGACCAACAGACTTCGACCGGGTGGAAGATCCGCGAGAGCTTCTGGCTGAGTGAATTTTTCATCAACGAGCGCATCGTGGAAAACTACCGGCACGGCCGGATCCTGTTGGCAGGAGATGCCGCTCATGTGCATAGTCCCGCCGGCGGCCAGGGGATGAATACCGGGTTGCAGGATGCGGTGAATCTCGCCTGGAAACTGGCTCTGGTCGCTCGCGGCGACGCCGCGCCCCGCTTGCTCGACAGCTACCACGAAGAGCGTCATCCCGTCGGCGCCCACGTCGTCGAGGCCTCGGCACGCATGATCCGGATGGCCATGTTGCGCAACCCGCTGTTGCGACGCCTGCGCACCTTCGTTCTCCGACATCTTCTGCCCCGCCCCTGGCTTCCTCCCCGGATTCGACCGTTTCTGTCCGAGACCGATATTCATTACCGCAACCAATCACTTGCGCGCGGCCACAGGGGCAATGCCGGGGTGCAGCCCGGGGATCGTTTGCCTGACCTCGAAGAGGCCGGGCATCCCATTTATCGAAGCCTGCGTCACCCGGGGTTCACGATTCTCGTTGCGGGAGCAGGCGATGCGGATTGGCCGACCACCATCGGCGATCAGGATTTGGTGCGCATCGAACTCGCAAGCGACGGACCACTTGCCCAAGGACTCGGGCTTAAGGCCGGCGAGGCGGTCCTGGTGAGGCCCGACGCCTATATCGGCACCTTCGCCCGACACCCCGAGGATCTGCGCTCCTGGCTTCAGACCCATTTCTCCTGAGGTGTCGGGGCAAAGGCACCCTGACGCGCTACATCCGATCCGCCAGCACTGCCTGAACATCCGCCGGCGGCGCCGCAGGCTCGAAGGTATTGTCGGTATGCGGGGGGTAGGCCATGAAACGGCTGAATCCCCAAATCGCGATGCCGAGAAACCGATCGTCTTCCCGAATCCCGCTGGCATCAATCGCGTCGAGCGCCGCGGCGACATATTCCTCCTGCGCGTAACCGGAAACGACACCCTTGTAGGATTCAAACTCCTTGGTGGAGGCAGCCGCAGGAATCGCCAATTGAAAGCCCACGTCGTAGGCCGCGTCCGCATTGCGCATCACCGTGGCCAACTCGCGCTCCACATAGGTGCGGTAGGCCTCGGGAGAACTGGCCACGCCCGCGGGGTTGGGCCCCAGATCATAGAGCGACAGAATCATGTAGCCATTCCCGTAACGCGTGAACATCTCACCAAGCTGCGGCGTCATTGCCCGCGCAAAGGTGAATACGGAGAAAAACCGTCCCTGCGGGAAACGCTCGGTGACACACGGGACAATCGCTTCGAGCTCCTCGTTGCGGCCCGCGAGGTTCAGTGCAACCTGATCATAGAAATGCGCTTGCGCTTCCACGTCGAGATCAAACGGCTCGAGGTCGAGCTGCACTCCGGCGACCGTGCCGTCAGCACAGACGGTGCGAGCGAAGGTATCGGCATACGTGCGTGCCTGAGCCTCATTGAGTGTATGGAATTGCTTCAGATATCCATCGCCATCAAATCGGCCATCAAATACCGGGATCACCAAAGTTTCCTCGTCGAGGTCCCGGTAGACCTGCGCCGATTGAAAACCGCTGACGCCTACCGAGGTAAAGGACCTCGACCGATGCGCGGAAGACGGCGGGTAGTAATACACATGCATTTTTTCGCGCGTGCAATCCCCATAGCCTTCGCATTCCATCTCCAGGTCCCCGCCATAGGAAAAGACCTGATGAAGGCGATGAGCTGGCTCGGCCTGCGCATTGAAATCTCGAAGCTCGGGCAACCAGAGACCGGCCCGCGAAAAGGGAGGTCCGGCGGGACCTTCGCTGAAGAGCGCATCATAGACCCAGGTACCATTTCCGCGGGGCGGCATTTCGGCGGCTGTCGCGGTCGCATCCTCCCCGTCGGACGTCTCGGAACAAGACGCTGGGCAGGGCTCCTGGCCTGCGCAGGAAGGCTCGTCTACGACCGGGGGCTCGGGCACGACGGGCGGCTCGGGCTCGACAGGAGGTTCCGGCTCCACGGGGGGCTCGGGCGCGACCGGCGCCTCGGGCAACTCGTCACGTACAAGGCATCCACCATCCGCACCCACCTCGATCCCGACAAAGAACGCGGGCATCTTGATGGAACCCCACCGACTGCGGAACTCTCCGCAGGGCTCCGGCATGCTCGCCGAGGAAAGGGTGAACCATTTATGGCGGTCATCTCCCCAGGAGTCGGGAATCTCGAAGAGCGCGCCAGGCGGGATCGCCTCCTCGGTTGTCGCGGCAGGGTCGGTAATCCACAGGGTATCCCGACTTTCGTTGATCAGCGTCAGCGCTTGTGCGGCAGGCGCCCAGGACAAAAACAGGGCGACTGCTGAGGCAAAGAGTATTCTCATTTGATGGTCTCCACGGGTGCCCGCGCAAGGGTCTCGTGCCGCCGGAAAGGCGGTATGACAGAGACTTGCCACGGTAGGCACGGCTAGATGTAAAGCTTGATTTGGCCTAACGACGAGCCGGGAAGTCAGGTATTCAAAAGCCTCGCCGACGCCCCCGCAGATGCCAAGGGCGAAGCTGAGGCGGCCACCACGCGCGGCCCCGCCTGCGCGATGTCCTGCAATTTGAACCCTGCGGCGGTTCGCGATAGCCAAGCGCAATGGAACCATTTCTGGGAGACCCGGCCTTTCGAACCTTCGCGATCTGCAGCGCGATTCTCGTCCTGAAAATGCTCGGCGTCAGCTTCTATACCGCTACCCAGCGACGCACGTCCGGGGGATATACCAACCCGGAAGATACAGCCTTTGCCGACGAAGGCGTTATCGCCTCGGAGGTAGAGAACCCGGCGGTGGCACGGGCACTCCGACTGCATCGCAACGACATGGAAAATATCCCGCTGTTTTTTGCCATCGGCTTGATCTACGTGCTGCTCGGCGCGTCAGCCTTCGGCGCGGCAGTATACTTCTGGAGCTTCACGATCTCGCGCGTTCTGCATTCATTTGCCTACGCACGCGGCATGCAGCCCGCGCGGGCGCTGCTGTGGGCTTTCGGCACGCTTTGCCTGATCGGCATGAGCTTCTCCGTGCTGACCCAGCTCTTGTTCTGAAAGCCTTGCCGCGCGGGTTTCGCCCCGGGTTTCGCCCCAGGTTTCGCCGCGCGTCGGACCCCGAGCTAGATCCCGATCCAGGCCATCTTCAAGGGATGATTCCCGTCAAAGCTGGGGACATCCGGGTCCGGAACCAGGCGCTCGATGGTCTGGATCGGGCGACCCGCCTTGGTGGCGGAGCGCCGCAGAACATCGGTCCAGTCCTCGAAGCTCACCTTGGCGACGTGATTGGTGCATAGCAGGTGACCGCCGGGAGCGGTCGCCAGCAGGGCGGGCTTGAAGATCGTTGGATAGTCGCGCACCACATCCACAGCACCGAAGGCCGACCGTGACCACCGCGGCGGGTCCAGCATCACGACATCAAACTGGCGCGGCTTGCGGCTCTTGTAGCGCAGCTTGCGGCCACCACGGTGGTCGTGAATTCGCATCCCGGCATATTGCCGGATCACCGGAAAGACATCCTCGTGAATATTGCGCCACGCCGTCGGATTCGCCGCGTCCCCCTCGACTTCAATATCGTTGAGGCGAGCGTTGCCGGTGCCCACGTCGAGCGCCTTGCGCGCGAAATCCACATTCCAGGCGGCAGTCGCCCCACCCGCCATCGCCGCCACACCAGCGCTGCAAGTATAGGCAAAGAGATTCAGGACGGTTTTCCCCGAAGCGGCCTCGCGAACCCGCCGTCGCGCCACCCGAGAATCCAGAAACAGAAGCGGATCGCCCGTCTTGTGGCGAGGATGCACATCAAAGCGCAACCCATGCTCGGTCCCGATCACCCGAGCAGGCAACTCGGGGACCGGAAAGATCTCTCGCGGATTTCCCTTCTCGGATCCGCGATGGTTCCAGACAGCAATCAGCGAATCGCCCAGCGCGTCTTCGACACAGCGGTGAATTGCCTCCACATCGGCATGCGTCAGCGGGTCTCGCCACGTCTGCAGCAGAAGGACCGAGCCGTACCGATCGATGGCGAGGCCCGGCACGCCTTCCGCGACGCCATGAAACAAACGTACACAATCGGTCTGCTCGAGTTCGGACAAAAACGATGCGCGGGCGTCGAGAGCGGTCTGAATCTGCGAAAGCATCGTTGCAGCGTAACAGTTCAAACCGCTTTCGCGCATTCTTGATTCCGGGCTATAGTCCAGCCCCATGAATCAGGTTCAAGATCAGGAAACCACGGATTATATCGCGCTGCGGCGACTGCAGAATCGTTATGCGGACATTGTCACGCGCCGTGCATGGCCGGAACTGGCCGAGATTTTCCATCCCGATTGCACCCTGAACCTCGAACTCGGTGATCGCTCCGCACAATTCGCCGGGCCGGAGGCGGTGGGGAAATTTATCGGTGATTCGGTCGAACGCTTCAGCTTCTTTGAATTCGTGGTCCTGAATACGGTGCTGGAGATTCGCAGCTCCCGGAACAAGGCGGTAGCACGCATGTACATCCATGAGCTCCGCGTGGAGAGCGCGACCGGAAAGCGCACCGATGCCTACGGCGTCTATCATGATCGATTTATTCGCGACGAGAGCGCCGGATGGCGATTCCAGAAGCGTTATTACGGATCTTTTTCCAGAACGGCTCCTGACGACGCGGCCGAAGATCAAGTCGTCTTCCCGCTGCCGGAGCGAAACCTCAGCACCTGGATCGACGAGTCATGAAGTCCAACCCCGCATATGATCGGAGAATCCGATGAGCGACCTCGCAGGCTTCACCCGCACCACCTTTACGCACGAAGGCGTCGCGCGCGATGTCTATCGACGCGGGTCCGGCCCGGGCGTGCTGGTCATGCACGAGATCCCGGGAATCACCCCGCAAGTCGCGACCTTTGGCCGACGCCTTGCCGATGACGGATTCAGCGTCTTCATGCCCACGCTCTTCGGAACCCCGGGCCGACCACTATCCTTTCCCTATCTCGGCCAGGAGTTTTTGCGGGCATGTATTCGTCGCGAGTTCCATGTCCTCGCAGCCCATACCTCCAGCCCGATCACCGAATGGTTGCGTGCTCTGGCGCGACAGATTCACGCGGAAATTGGCGGCCGCGGCGTGGGGGCCGTGGGAATGTGCCTCACCGGGAACTTCGCATTGACTCTGGCGCTGGATGATATTCTGCGCGCCCCCGTCCTCTCGCAACCCTCACTGCCTTTTCCCGTCGGTGAGGCTCGCCGTCGTGGTCTGCACCTTTCCAAGGAGGGCCTGGCGAGACTACAGGATCGCGCCGCGACGCAGGGACTGCGCGTCCTCGGCCTGCGATTTCACGGTGATCCCCTCTGCCCACCCGAGCGCTTCGAGACCTTGCGCGAGGATCTGGGCGAAGCCTTCGAGGGCATTGAAATCCCCTCCGAGGCCGGAAACCCCGAAGGCAACCAACCGGCCCATAGCGTTCTCACAACCGACCTGATCGATGCCGAGGGGGAACCTACGCGGGCGGCGCTCGACCGGGTTCTCGGATTCCTGCATGAGGAGTTGACCGAGGACAACGCCGCACCGCACTGAGGTCCTCCGGCGTCCGCCTCAACCCGGATCGGCCACCCCACCGTCGCGATAGAGCAACAACAACGCCTGGGTGCCCTTGCGGCCCAATCCCCGCGCCTCAAGCAATCTGTAGAGACGCGCGGCCTGCGTGAGCCCGGGCAAATCCAGACCGAGATGATTCGCTTCCTCCAGTGCGATGCCGAGATCCTTGACGAAATGCTCGACAAAGAATCCCGGCTCGAAGTCTCCGTCCAGCATGCGCGGCGCGAGATTCTGAATTGTCCAGGTCGCCGCCGCGCCCTGGCTGACCGCCTCGACCATCCGCCGAGGATCCAGACCGGCGGCCTCGGCATACACAATCGCTTCGCACGCACCCAGCATCGAGGACGAGACCAGGATCTGATTGGCCATCTTCGTATGCTGTCCGGCACCGGCCGGCCCCATGGAGACAATCGTGCGGCCCATGACCTCGAACAGCGGCATCGCGCGAGAAATGGCCTCGGGTGCCCCACCGACCATGATCGAGAGCACGGCTTCGCGAGCACCCTTGTCGCCTCCCGAAACCGGGGCATCGATGGCCGCTGATCCGCGGGCTGGAGCCACTTCGGCCAACCGTCGCGCCAGCGAGGGCGTACTGGTGGTCATATCGATCACCAAACCCGGGGGCGTCGAGGTCGACAGGGTTCCGCGAGGACCCAGGTGCGTCTCCTCGACATCGGCGGGGAAGCCGACCATGGAAATCACCACGTCCCGACCCGCCCCGGCCTCGGCAGGAGAATCCGCCCAAAGCGCACCTCGTTCCAACAGATCCTCGGCCTTTGCCGCGGTGCGGGTATGGACCGCAAGCTCATGTCCGGCGGCGAGCAAATGACCCGCCATGGACTTCCCCATTACGCCAGTTCCGATAAATCCGATTTTCATGCGAATGCACTCCTACGCCGCCGAATCGCACGCGTCCAGCCAAATCAGACGAACGTATCGACCCTTCGGAAATTTTTCGATAGGAAGTAAGCCATGCCCATCCCGGATAAAAAAGCCCTGATGCACTTTGCCAAACAATACGTCGAGCTATGGAACGCGCATGACCTCGAGGCGTGGATCGCGAATTGGCGGGCGGTAGCCCCGGGCGATTTCCGCATGCTGGATCCCGTCGGCACGCCCGAAAAGCAGGGGTTCAAGGCTTGCGCAGAAGAACCCTGGGAGCTCTTCAATGCCCGCGTCCAGTTCAAGCACCACAACGATATTGTTTTCGTCAACGGCAACGAGTTGGCGTGGGTCCTGGAGAATCAGATCACCACCGACGGCAACACCTTTATCGGCAAGAGCATCGAGACCTTCCGGTTTGAGGAAGACGGATCCGTCACCATTCGCACCTGGTACGATGTTCCCGAACGCAAGCCGACCGAGCTGGGGGATATGTTCCAAACCTACCTCCCGGAATAGCGCCGTGGAGATCCCGCTTCCCGGCAGCATCTACTGGTAGCGCCTACCGGCTGACCTACTCCGTGCGCAGACGGCTCGCCGTCCGCTGTCGACCCCAGTGGTCGCCCGCGTGGTTGTGGAACCAGACCGGCCGACTCGTCAGAACCTCGGTCTCCAACCAAAGTCGCTTCAGATGACGTGTTCCGCCGCCACCGGCCTGATCGGTGTATGCCGATCTGCCGTGGAGGACATGGTAGTTGTTGATGAACTGCATATCTCCGGGAAGCAGCTCCATGGACATATGACCGTCGGAGCTGTCTGCCATCGCGACCAGAAACTCCAGACCCTCACGCGCCTCGGCGCTTAACCGCGGCGCATCGGCATGCCGTTGTGAGGCATGGATATAGGGCGGGATACAGCGGCAGAAAAGTCGGCCCTCCCACTGCGTAAATACCGGGATTTCATACCAGCCTTTTTGGCCTTCACGTTGCTCTCCACGAAAGTCATTGGGTTGGGGCTGGTAGAGGGCCTCGGCCAATTCGGGGCGCTCGCGCACCAGACGGTTATGGATCGCCACGGAATTGGCGATCATCGAGAGCCCCCCAGAAGCGCCCGCCTGCAAACACATCAACCCGACGAGGTCCGAGCCGTCACAATGGAAAGGCAAGGCCATGCCCCCGATTTCATTGCCGCGAACATTCGGGTCGTTGACATCCTTTCCCTGATCAACGACATCGCCAAGCAGGTGGCCTTTATGGTTCTGCGGCCAGGGGCGGCCGAGATGCATGCCGATCCCCCAGTAGAGAAACTCCATTTCGTTCTGGTCGTAACGAGAGCGATCGATACCGCGGAGACGGACAAAACCCCGACCGGAAATCAGCTCGTCTTCGATTCGCTTCAAGCGAGGGGCGAGCCCGGGGAGCGGAAAATCCTCCTTCTGCACTTCGAGAACATCCGCCGAGACCGTCAATGCATGGCGCAGGGCCTGGTCGAGTTCTTCCTGATCATCCCGATCAAGCACCTCTGTCCAGAGAGTCTCGTCAGCAACATCTCGAGGATGCCATTCACAATTTTCTTCCAGAACCTTCAAGTCCATCATGCCCCCCTGGTCCCTCCAACTTTCGACGATATGCCGACCGACCGCAAGGAAGAACCAAATCGAGCGCTTCTCTTTCCCGAGAATCTTGATCAGGCTAGCCTTCCAGCTGGTGCTAGACAGGTTTGCAGCATTCCTTCGATTGGAGTTGGCCCCATCTCCGGCCCGGTGGCGAGCCACCGCGCGCGTGGTCATTGCGTGCGCGATCGCCACCACGGCGGTGATGACTTTTCGAATCCCCGAAGGTTCGTGGCTGATCATCACCATCCTGATTGTTTCGCAGCCCGATGCCGGCGCCTCGATCACACGCGCCCTTCAGCGCAGCGCCGGCACGCTATTGGGCGGGGGATTCGCCATCGGACTCGCGATCACCTTCCCGCAACAGCCCTGGATCCTGCTGCCCTGCTTCGCTCTCGGACTGGGTTACGGGATCTATTTGAGCCGCACCTCGGCGGCTCCCTATATCCCGGTTCTCGGGAGCATGACCATGATCCTGGCGATCGGCGGCGTGAATACCGCCGAGCCCGAGGGGATCAATATCGCCCTCTGGCGATTCCTGAACATCGGCGTGGGCAATCTGATCGGCACGCTCTGTCAGGCTTTCCTGTGGCCGGAAAAACCTGAAAACCTTCTCCGACATCACCTTGCAGCCAGCCTCAGGAACTCGGGCGACCGGCTCGGCCAATGCCTGCTGGTGCCCGAAGAGGTGGTCACGGACCCTGATCGGCTGGCCGAGAGCGAAGAGCGCGTCATGAACTCTCTGGGCCAATGGACAACCTGGCTCCAGAATGCCGAGCATGACGAGCGTCGTTTTCGCGACCACCATGATATGATCATCGAGCTGATCGGCGACATCAATCAGATCGCCATCGCTTCCCAGCAGGTAGCCCGGGTGAGCAGTGCGCTCGCACTCAAAGGCATCGCCGTCGACCTGCGTCTGGTCGCCCGGGAAGCGATAGCGGCGGCCAAACAACGATGCACGCAATATGCCGAAGCCCTCGAGAACCAGGAATGGACCGCCGCACTCGACCAGCTCCCGCCGCTGGCCGACCGCTTCACCGACCTCATGGCGCTTGCCGAGACGCGATCCCTGACGTCATCGTCGGACCCCCATAGTCTGGCCCGTTCCTCGGTTCTGTCGGCGGCTTCCAGTCTTGGGGAAGGGCTGGATTCACTCCCCGGGGCGGTCGACTTTCTACGGCCCCCCGAACGCCAGACCAAACATGAACCCTTTGGCGCCAAAACGCTGCGCCCTACCGACGACGACCCGATTTTCGTAGCCGAACAACGATTCAACCCGCAGGACGCCATGGCCGCCGCCAAGGCGACCCTCGCGGCCATGATCGCGTATATCTACATCAATGCGATCGATTGGCCCGGCGGGATCACGGCGGTCGTGACCGCGATTCTCGTTTCACTCGACAACTATGGCGCGATTATTCAAAAATCGGTCCTTCGGCTCGCCGGCGCCGCCGTCGGTGGCTTCATGGCCTTGCTCGCGATTCTGGTTGTCATGCCGAACATCGAATCTCTGGCCGGATTTCTGGTGGTCAGCAGCCTGATCTTCGGTGCCGGCGCCTGGGTTCAGGCCGGCAGCGGGCGGGTCTCTTACGCGGGCCTGCAATTGGCCTACGCGGCAGCCTTGTGCCTGATGCTGACCCATGGCCCCAGCACGGATCTGAAACCCTGGCTGGATCGTCTGCTGGGCGTTTTGTTGGGGATTTTCTGCATTGCGGGCGTCTATGCCGTTTTCGGAGAAATCCGCGCGCGCGTCTGGTCGCTGAATAATGTCGCCGAAACCCTCCGGCTGATGTCTCAGGCAGCCCGCATCGGGCTGCGCGATCGGCCGCCGGAATCCGAGGAGGTCCCGATCCAGAAATACCGCTTTGAAATCTATCGGCGAATCGCCTTCAGCTACCGGCTGCTTTCGGAATCCTGCTACGAGGACTGGTTTGATGCCGACCGCGCCGGTGCCGCTCGCGAGACCGAGAACCTGCGCCGAGTGATCGATCGTGTCCGGGGCCTCCAGCGCGTCCTGCTCTCCATGCTCTGGAATCGACTCGCTTACCAGAGACACTCGGCTCCCGATCTGCCCGGGAGACAATCGGTGCAGGACATTGGCCGCTCTCTGCCGCTTCTGCTGGAATCCTTTTCTCGCCGCATGGAGAACCCCGGCGAAAAAGTGCCCGAAGCAGAAAACGCCCTCGCCGCGTTTCATCAAAACCTGGAGGCTGCGCGCCGCGCGTTGCCCGATGGAGAATCGGCAGACAGCGAAAGCCGAATCGCCTACAATCGTCTGCGGGCACAATTGGGGTTCTACGAGCACCTCGGCGCCGTCCTCGTGAACCTCGAGGCAGACGCCTGGGCCCTCCATGTGCGCCAGGACAACTTCTCGCTGGCCGCGTGGCTTCGCGGCCCCGAGAAACGAACCTCGGCTCCCTCGATCCGACCTGCTTGAACCGCCCGGGAGAACCCTAGAGGTCCTGCCCCTCGAGTCGCTCGGCCTGATAGCCGCCGCGACGACGGTCGCTGAGCCAGATCAAGCCGAAAACGACAACCAGAACCGCCGGCAGCAGAGCATTGGTCTGAAAAGAGGTCTGCGCCGCCTGGGCAAGGATCTCCTGCTGAGCTACCGGGCCCAACTCCGCCAATGCCTCCACGCTGCCTGCGAGACGAATCTTTTCGGCGTCAAAGATGCTGCCCAGCAAGGGCAATACGAACTGAATCGCCAAAGCCCCGGCCACGCCAAGAAGGCCGATGAACAATTCTCCCCCGCGCGGGAACCGCTCGGAGACCGTGGCCAACATGGTCGGCCAGAGAAAACAGACACCAAGCCCCCAAACCGTGGCCGCCAACAGGCCTGTCCACGGATCGGAGGCCATGGGAAGGAGCAGCAGACCCAGTCCGGCCAGAACCGACGAACCCCAAAGCAAGGCAATCGGGGAGCCGAGTCGATGGACAAAAGTCCCCGCGAAGTGACGGAAAATGAACATCATCCCGCTCACATAGACCAGCAACCAGATCCCGCGCATGCCGACCGTTCGGGTCAGGGTGAAATCGATCCACTGCCCCGGCGCCAATTCTGATCCGGCGGTGAGAAACATGCAGACAAAAAACACCAGGAACATCGGGCGACGGGGAATTTCCATCCACATCTCGCCCCAGGAAACGCCGCCGGCCGCGCGTTCGGTCTTGGGGAATGTGGGTCCCATGCAGAGCGCCATGGTCGCCAGAGCCGGCAACATCACGAGTGCAAATTGGGTACGCCACCCCAGGTCCAACGGCAGGGCTCCCACGATCCCTCCGACCATGACACCGGCCGGCCACCATGCATGCAAAACGTTGAGGCGATGGGTTTTTTCCTCGGGATACAGGGCCGCGATCAGAGGGTTCGACGCCGCCTCCACAAAGCCCCAGCCAAACCCCGAAAGAAGATAGCCCGCCCGCAGGAGAGAATAGGCGTGTTCGGGGCCGGCCAGACGATCGGAGAAAACCACCAGAGCCGTGCCTGCGAACAGAGTCAGTCCGGCCAGAAAAAGCGACCGCCCCATCCCGATCCTCTCGAGAAAAACACTTCCGAAAAAGAGCGTGAAGGCAAAGCCGCTGAAAGCAATCCCGAGGACCTCGGCCGTCAGCCGACCGGAATTCGCGGGGTCGACCTGACTGAGAATCTCGGCATCAATGCCGCCGGCAATCGCGCCCCGCAGAGAGAAGCTGAGCCCCGCGGTGAACAACGCCAACGAACTCAGAAAAAACAGACGACTGACATTCGAGTCTTTTTGGGAATCCATCTCGCGCCCCTTCCGACACCGACCACCCGGCATCTACCGTGGCGGTCTCACGACAGGGGGCATTCGTCAAACCCTAGACCCCGGCCTCCCCGGGTTCACGCACCGAAATCCCCACAATGACCGCTTCGAGGTCACCGATGGGGCGCTTGACCAGAACATCATCGTCCAGTGACCGTCCGAGCAAGGCCTGCGCCATCGGGGAGTCGGTGCTGATATAATTCTCCCCCCGCTCGGTCTCATCGGGACCGACAATCCGGAAGGAATGCAATTCTCCGTCATCGTCCTCGATCTCGACCCAGCAGCCGAAGTGGACACGACCATCATCCGGGGCCGGCTGTGGCACCGTCTCGAGGACATCGAGTCGGTTTCCCAAAAATCGCATCTTCTTGTGAATCTGGCCCAACTTCATTTTGCCGTAGATATATTCGGCGTTTTCCGAGCGATCTCCTTCAGCTGCCGCGATCCGTACATTTTCCGCCATCACGCGACTCTCGGCCCGGAGTTCCTCGGCTTGCTCCTCAAGCAGCCGGCGCCCCTCGGAGGTGATACGCCCCGGCTTGCGCGAAGTGTCGGGTCTGGTCGGTGTTCGTGTGCCCATTTCAGCGATCCCCTCTGGTCGGACAGTATCGGGATCCGGGGCGGCAAACGCCAGCCGCGGACTTCCCCTGCTGCGGCGCTCTGGTAGCATCAAGCTCGAGAGAGATTGCATGCACAACCTGTATAAAATCATCACCCCCAGCCGCGCTCGGTACAGTGGGCGCTTCACACGGGAACTTCTCGATGAGCTCATGTTCCGCGGCGACCGCGAGGCGGATGAAGCCACCATCGCGCTGCACGAGGAGAAATACGACCCCGACGGCTCGCAGCTGCAGAACCTTCGGCAACTCGCCAAAGAGCAGGAACCTCGAGCGGTGGCTTTTTTCGAGCGAGCGGAACACCGACCCGACTGGTTTCGTCCGGAATTGATCGAGCACGGACAAAAAGTCGCCCTCAGCTTCTCCCATCATTACGGCATCTCTCTCATGCATAGTCTCTTCTCGGGCGCCGTGTTTGGCCGTGCCACATTGGTGACGAACTCGACAGGACGACTGGGCAGCAATCCCGCTCGGCGGATCCAGGAAACAGGATCCTTCATTGGTGCCATCCTGGCGCCCCATGGGCTGGAGCCCGGCAATCTGGGTTTCGAGACTGCCGTTCGTGTACGGCTTCTGCACGGGTCGATTCGCTCCTGGATCAAGAGAAGCCCGGGATTCATGGACGCCTACGTGGGCGAGCCTCTCGACCAGACCATGTTGGCCATGACCTTGGGGCTGTTTGATTACCTGAACCTTCGCTCGATGAGCCGACTGGGTGTACCTCTGTCCCGCGACGACATCGATGCGCATCATCACCTCTGGCGCTACGTCGGCTATCTGCTCGGCATTCAGGAAGAGCTTCTGACGGAATCCATCGAGGAAGAACGCGATCTATGGAGTGCTTTGGTGGCACATCAGGCCTTCCCCGATCTTTTTGGCGAAACATTTCTCGACATTGTGGTCGGGACGGTGGCGCAGTTGATGGGCACCGGAGCCCTCCCCGACAGTGTGATCCGCAACACCTTTCTCCACCTCTCGGGAGGCGAGTGGTTCGACGCACGAGAGAACCTGCTGCCCGATCCACTCCTCAGCGCCTTCCGTGCGGGGAGCTTCGCGGTCGGAAGCGCTCGGCAATGGATCCCCGGCGTGGGCATGGCCATGGAAGCCCATGGAGCGAGCGCCTTGAGCAAGGCTCGCGAGATGGCCGAGGAACATCAATTCGGGGTCACGCTGGAGCTGGAAGAAAATGTCGAAGAACGCGAGGCGCTGTTTCAGAGCCTGGCCAGCGGGATCCAGATTCACTTCCAGGACGTCGCCCCTCCTCCCGACTGAACCTTGGGCGCGCGAGCAGAAAGCCCCCCAGCCCTTCAGGGAGCCGTGCGGGGGCCGATCTCGTAAACTTGCCGGGTCGTGGCGAGAGGCGCGGCGCGACCCTCCTGCACCAGCTGGATTTCCAGCTCCCACTCACCGATCACGGCCGCCGGCGGCGAGACCGCCAGAGGCGTTTCCAGGGAAGCCCCGGCGAGAAGATCTTCCGACAGACGAGACATCGGCTCAGCAGAGTTCCATGCCCCATCGCGCGGCCGCCAGCGGTAAGTGATCCCGACAAGCCCCCGGGGCATCGCGGCGAGTCCCGGCAGATCACAGGCGGATTCGTTTCGAATCAGAACACTCATTCGGACACCTACCGGCAAGCGCGAGAAACGTTCGGGGCCCTCCACGACGGAGAGCGAAAGTGGCCGGCAATCATCATCAACAGGCTCGATGGCCACACCGCCAAAGCTCAGTTCTTCGAATTGCGGCTTCTTCGCAAGCTTCGCCGACCATGCCCTCTGCGGCGCCAAATCGATGCGATACAATTCATCGTCACCCGATGAGCCGACCAGCACGAGGGCCTCGGGCAAGGGCCCGGCCCACCGGGGGGCTTCCTTGGGCGTCAACTCGCTGCGATGCAGCACGATCCAACCCACGCCGGTGAGGTCCACCAGACGCTGCAGAGCATCGGGCTCGGGCAGGTCGAGGATAGCAGGATAAAAAGCCGCCGCGGCCGGGGGCGGATACGCCGTATAGCCATTGAGCAAGGGGCGCCAATGGCGCGTGCTCTGCATCATGTAGCGACTATTGCGAAGATTCGCTCCCAAATCCCCCATCAGCCGCGTCGGTCCGGGCAACTCCAGCACCGCGCGATCGTCAGACGCTGTGGCGAGGAGATCATAGACACCCGCACCATCCGGCCCCATCTCGGCGACCATTGTGGCGCGTGGTTCACGCGCGGCACCCATCACACAAAACGCGGCCATGACCATCCCCGCGATCCATTGCCGGGAGGGGCGCCACGTCCGGAAGATCTCGGCCAACGTAAAGCCTGCCAGCGCCGACAAACCAGCCGCCACCACGGTGACGAATCGAATCGGAACCCGCATCGAAGAGAACCCGGGAACGACAGCCTCGAAAAGAGCATAGAGCCCCGGGATCTCCCATCCCTCCGCGAGCTGCACCACCGGCCCGAGGCCAAGCCAGAGCCCCAATCCCACGAAAACCAGCAACGCTCGCAACGGCAAGCCCTCGCGCCACTGCCGCGTCGCGGCGCTCTCGGGGGCCAGACGCAACAACAACCCGTATACGGCCAGTGCGAACGGAAGAAAGCCGACCCACTCCAAAAATGCGACCGATGCATATCGGGACAGCGTCCAGGAACCCACCTGCACAATCGAGTCCGGAGTCACGGGAATTACCCCAAGTGCGCGAGCTTCCAGATAGGGCGCCGCCAGAGGAAGGAGCAGGATCGTCGCGAGACCACCGCCGATCAACAATCCGCCAGTGGCGTAGACTCGTGGCCGTTCCGTTTCGAGAAGACGCACGAGCGCATAAAACGGTGTCAGAATCAGCGTGAAAAACCCGATATAGACGCACGCGTAGGCCTGCAGGGCGAGATTGAGTCCAAGCGCGATGACCCAACGGCGCCGACGTGTCGTCAGCCAGAGATCGATGGAAAGAAGCACCAGGGGCAGGAAAACTGTCCCGAGGTATTGCGGTTGTGCGAGGGTGTCGGCACGAAAAACTGTGAAGGTATAGGCGGCTCCCGCAAAAAAAGAAGCGGCGAGATTTTTCGTATGGTGGCGGACGAAAAGAAACATGCCCAGACCACTCAGAGCGAACGACTCCAGAAGGTAGGTCTTGAACATCAGCAGCGCACTGCCCCCGAGCGCCAAAACCGGTGCCGTCCACGGGACGTGCGCGAGCATATTCTCGGAACCAAGAATCGCTCCGGGCGCAGGATGAAAAATATTGCCCGTGAAAATCGCCCCGGGATCCACGCTGGCGGCATGAGAAACCCAACCAAGAATCCAGATATTCAGGAAGAGATCGGCATGGATCATGGTGGCATAGGGCCCCTCCCATGCCGGGAGAAGGTCGTCGCCGAGAAACCACGGGCGCAGAACCCAGGGAACGGCTGCCGCGTACAGCAAGGTGGCCACCAAAGCCTCCCAAATTCGGGACCCTGCCCTCGCGCCGATTTCTTGCGCAGATTCTCTGGATGCCGACATCTGGCCGCCCAACCTAGCCGGAGCGGCGGACGCGGGCAATTCGACCGCGCAAGAGGGGTTTTTCACCGATCAGACAGCCTCGGGGACGTCGGGGACGATTACCCTTTCCTCCGACTCCCGTTTCGCTAAGCTTGGCCCATGGACAACGAGCATCTCGATGTACTCATCGTCGGCGCCGGGCTCTCCGGAATCGCCGCCGGATACCACCTGCAAAACCAATCTCCGGACCGCACCTACGCGATTCTCGAGCGACGCGAAGCAATCGGCGGAACCTGGGATCTTTTTCGCTACCCCGGCATCCGATCGGACTCGGATATGCATACTCTCGGGTATTCCTTCAAGCCGTGGCGCAGCCCCAAGGCCATCGCCGATGGCACCTCGATCCGAGATTACGTGCAGGAAACCGCTCGCGAGAATGGCATCGACAAGAACATTCGCTTCGGCTTCAAGGTCCTCCGCGCCTCGTGGTCCACACCGAACGCGCGCTGGACGGTGGAGGCCGAAAGAACGGCCGATGGCGAGGTCGTCCAGTTCACCGCCAACTTCCTTTTCATGTGCAGCGGCTACTACAACTATGATCAGGGCTATACGCCGGAGTTTGCCGGTGTAGAGGATTTTGGCGGACGCATCGTTCACCCTCAGAAGTGGACCGAGGACATCAACTATAGCGACAAGAAAGTTGTCGTGATCGGCAGCGGCGCTACCGCCGTCACTCTCGTACCCGAGATGGCCAAGGACGCCTCGCACGTCACGATGCTGCAACGATCACCCACCTATATCGTATCGATGCCATCCGAGGATGCGACCGCCAATTATTTGCGCAGCAAGCTCCCCGAAAAACTTGCCTACGCACTGACCCGGTGGAAAAACGTCCTGTCCTTTTCCCTGGTCTTCCGCTTGTGCCGACGCTACCCCGCGGCCATCAAGAAACGTCTCCTGCAGCAGGTTCGAGAAAATCTCGGTGAAGGCCATGATATCAAACGCGACTACACACCGCGCTATGATCCGTGGGATCAACGCATGTGCATGGTCCCCGATGGGGACCTTTTCGAAGCCATCAAGGCGGGCGATGCCTCGGTCCTGACCGACGAGATCGAACGATTCACCCCCAAGGGGCTGCTCCTGAAGTCCGGCAAGGAACTCGATGCCGATCTTGTGGTGACCGCAACGGGACTGAACCTCCTCTTCCTCGCGGGACTGCAGGTGGAAGTCGACGGAAAGGCCATTCAGCTTTCGGATTGCCTGACCTACAAGGGGGTCATGTTCAGCGGCCTGCCCAATTTGGCCATGACCGTCGGCTACACCAATGCCTCCTGGACACTGAAATGCGATCTGACCTGTGAATATGTGGCCCGCCTGCTCAACCATATGCGCGATGGCGGCCACAAGCAGGTTTGTCCCCATGTCGACCCGAGTGTCACCGTTGCCGAAGATCTTCTGCCCCTGACTTCCGGCTACATCCAACGATCGATCAAGGACTTTCCGAAACAGGGCTCCCGGGAGCCCTGGAAGTCCTACAACAACTACATGCGCGATATCCTGATGGTTCGATACGGCAAGGTCGCCGATGAGGCGCTGGTCTTCTCGTCCCCGGAAAAGGGAGCCGAGGACCTCGGCAAAGAATCCCGAAGCGAGGGCGCTGCGGCCTGAGCCACTTGCCCCGGAAGAGAAAAACCGCTTCCATCGCCAGCGGGGGCATGGCGGGGATGGTACGGGCGGCAGGTTGGCTGAATCGAATTTTTAACTACGAGGCGATCGGTCGCAGCGGCGTGACCTACATGGACCGGTGGGTTCTGTTGAAATTGCGCGACCGGCGTCTGTATTTGCACCACTTCCGCCTCGATGACCCCGAGGAACCCCACAACCACCCCCGGGTGTTCATCAGCTTTCTTTTCCGGGGGTCGTACCGGGAGGAGGTCTTCTACCCGGACGGCCGCATGGAAACCCTCGACTTCCAGGCACCTCATCTCCGAAGGTTCTCCCCGCGGCATGCCCATCGGATCTCGCGTTGCGCCGGCGCGTGGTCGCTGGTTTTGGTCGGTAGACGACGCCAGAGTTGGGGGTTTCGATCGGGGACTCGCTGGATCTCCCCCGAGGAACTCGATGCCAAGCGGACAGGGCCCTGAGGTCGGCAAACCGCGGCATTGTCCAATCCCTGCCGACAGTCTAAAAACCTTCGATGGAATTTGGCATTCAGTTGGTCGGCAATACGCCGCAGGACATTCTCGACATGGCAGCGCTGGCGGAAAAGGTCGGCATCAAAAACGCTTTTGTGCCCGATCATTTCGCGATGGAATCCCCCGGCGGCGCCGGACTCTCTCCAGACCAGCCCGTCTGGGAAGCAATCGCCATTCTGGGCGCAATGGCAGAGCGAACCTCCACTCTCGAGGTTGGAGCGCTGGTCCTCTGCAACCTTTTTCGCCACCCGGCCCTCACCGCGCAGGCCGTGGCCACGATCGATCGGATCTCCGGCGGACGAGCGATTCTTGGACTGGGTTCCGGCTGGACCAAAGCCGAGTTCGACATGACCGGGGTCGGCTTCCCTGACATCAAACCGCGTCTGCGCCAGCTCGATGAATCCCTCCGCATCATTCGCTCGCTCTGGACCGAGGATCGCACGAATTTCGAGGGCGAGTTCTATCAGCTTCGCGACGCCTTCATTCCGGCTCGCCCCGAACGTCAGCCCTGCCCCCCGATTCTTCTGGGTGGCGGCGGCAAGGGACTGCTGCGCATCGCCGCGCGCCATGCCGATTTGGTCAATATTGTTGTCGAGACCGGTAAGGCCGGGACCATCCTGCTGAGCGAAGTCGCCAAACTTGCCGAAGATGCCTTTCGCAAGAAAGTGGACTTCGTCCGCGAAGAGGCCAACGGGCACGGAAGAGAAATCAGGATCTCGACCACCGGATTCATGACGATCCTCACCGACACGGAAGAACAAGGGGATCAAATGGCCGCAGCCGTGGCCTCAGGATTCGGGCTGGACCCTGCGGTGGCCCGACGTATGCCGATCTCGCTGGTCGGCACACCCGCCCAATGGATCGCCGAACTCCAACGAAGAGAAAAGGAGTGGGGCCTCGACCATATGGTGCTCTCGGGCGGGCTGGATTCCGCCACCCTGGAAAGAGTCGGGAAAGAAGTCCTCCCCTACGTCTGATGTCCATCTCCCGGAGTAGCTCCGGCGCTCGTAAAACCGAGCGCCGGGCCCACACGCCGAGGTTCTAGTCCAGAGCGGCCTCGTCGAGT
Source organism: Binatia bacterium (assembly GCA_965658895.1). Classification (GTDB taxonomy): domain Bacteria; phylum Desulfobacterota; class Binatia; order UBA12015; family UBA12015; genus UBA12015. The sequence goes on along the minus strand of CBFHUR010000017.1, from coordinate 28,591 downwards.
TCCGTGCATTCGAGCAGGAAATCGTAACAAAGGTCCTTGTCGTCGCCTTTGGCCCGCTGCTTCATGGCTGCGCGCGGATGCTGATTGAGACAACCACCAATGCCGTAGATATCGTTGTAGCCCCACTCGATTTCCTGGCGCAGCTTGAGGAACTCCTCCTGAATGCAGCGGTAGATGGGGCGGACGTCGAATTTGGGGTTCTTCAGGAACTGCAGCAACAATTCCAGATTACAATTGCCGGCCCCGCGCCCGATCCCGTTGACGGTGGCATCGAGAAGATTCACGCCATCAATAATCGACTGCTGGGTATTCGCGAAGGCCAATTGCTGGTTGTTGTGGCCGTGGAAGCCGAGCTGCTTGCTGGGCGCATGCTTTCGATAGAGCTTGACGTAGGCGGTAATCTGCTCGGAATAAAGCGAGCCGAAGCTGTCGACGAGATAGAGAAAATCAATCTCTTCCACATCGTTGACCTGACCCAATCCCTCAATCAGATCGCTTTCAATCGCCGCCGACGGCGCCATGATGTTCAGCGTCGTGGCATAGCCCAGATCCTTGGTACGGCGGACCAGATCGATTCCCTTGTCGACATCCGCGACGTAACAAGCCGTGCGCACCATATCGATGGGTGACTGGTCCCGCGGGCCCAGCTTGGAGACATCCACGCGACCAACGTCATACATGACCGCGATCTTCGCGCGCTGCTCCCCGTCATGGGAATCAACGACTCGCTGAATGTCGTCATTTTCGCAGAAGTTCCAGCAACCCCATTCGGCCTTCGAGTACTGGTCGCTGACCTCCAGCTTCTTGCCAATTTCCCACCAGTCCACGCCCGCTTCACAGGCGGCCCGATAACAGGACTGCACAAAAGAATCGGTAAACTGGTATTGGTTGATCAAACCGCCGTCGCGGACGGTGCAGTCAAGAACCTGAATCTCTTCGCGATACACCAAAATTCTCCTCAATCATTGGGGTTTGGGCCATTCCGGGAAGAAATTGGCCTCTGTGCAAAAGCTAGCTCTACCAATCCGAATCGCGAATCGCGATCCCCGAATTCCGGAAAAACGGGATTCGGGATCGCCATCAAAATCGGCGCCAAAGCTGCCGGAATCCATATGGATTTCCGTGGGACGCCCCCGAGTACCCGAGTACCCGTGGCGATTTCGGGCAATCAACGGTTCGGTCGCGTCGTCGTCCGACTGATAAACCCCGCTGGCCCACCCGCATCGGCCTGGGGCGAAACGACAACGCAGATGCCTTCGGCAACCAGTTGCAGGGCCCTCTCTTCGGGAAGATTCAAGAGGCTATGGTTCGTATCCAGCACCTCTTCGGGAACTTCCCGTTCCCTTTCCAGCATTCGTACCAACATATTCTTCCCTCCTCTCCTTCCTGAACCCTGCCTTTACACATCAGACGAGTTCCGGGGAGGACTTGTTCATTTCATTTGCGAACTCTTTCGCCACGATTGTCGAAATCCGGGATCGCACACGACCCTCTACATCATTTTCGGACAAAAAGATGCTTCCGAGAGGGCAAAATCCCTAATTCACGTAGATTTCAAAGTCCGCGACCACCCGGTCGATGGATTCATTCCAGAACTCGGGTGACTCGAGATCAACGCCCAGATGCGTTCGGGCAACCTCCTCGGCAGTCGCGGAACCGGTGTCGCAGAGGAGAGCCTCATACCGAGGCAGAAACGCGGGGCCCTCCTGCCTGGCCCGGGCAAAAATCCCCTGACTGAACAAATAGCCGAAGGTGTAGGGGAAGTTGTAGAAGGAGAGACCCGAGATGTAGAAGTGCAGCTTGGAGGCCCAGAAATAGGGGTCCAGATCCTCGCTGGCGATGCTGTCCCCGTACCAATCCGCCTGATGTTCCTGCATCAAGGCACAGAGCCGGCTGGCCGACACCTCGCCAGCCGCTCGTTCCTCGTAAAAAGCCTTCTCAAAAGTGAACCGCATGGTCGTATTGAGCAAAAAGGCAGTCGCATCCGACAGGCGACCGTCGAGGACCGCCTCGCGCTCTTCGGGCGACGACTCCGGGTCCGAGAGAATCCGATCCACCAGTACCTGCTCGGCAAACGTCGAGGCCGTCTCGGCCAGAGTCATCGGGTAGCCACGAGCCCAGGGGCGCAAATCGCTCATGACACGAGAATGCCAGGCGTGCCCCAATTCATGCGCCAATGTAGAGACATCGCCCAACGCCCCATCAAAGGTCATGAAAATCCGACTCTCGCGCAACAACGGGGAGGAAGAACAAAACCCCCCGGGCCGTTTTCCCTCCCGGGGCGAGTGATCGATCCACCTCTTGCCCACAGCTTCCCCGGCAAAAGCTCCCATGGCCGGATAAAATCGATCGAAGGCGTCTTCCACACGAGCGGCCGCCTCGGCAAAGGAGATCCGCTCGCCGCCGGTCCCCCCGAGCGGTGCTTCCAGATCGGCAAATCCAAGCGTGGCCAGGCCCATCCGACGCGCGCGCTCGCGGAGAATTCCACGAGCCACTTCGGCACGCTCACGAGCCACCTCGATCATGACCGAAAGTGTCTTGCGAGAGATCCCCGAGTCCAGACAGGCAGGATCGAGAAAATGCTCGATCCCTCGCCGTTCGTACAGGGTCAACCGAGTCCCCGCGATCGCGTTCAAACTCGCAGCGCAGGCCTCGGCCTGCCCCTTCCACGCCTCATTGGCGCCCCGGAAGGCCGCTCGCCGACAAACGGGATCGGGATCCCCCATCAGACTGCGGGCCCGCGAGACCGGCAATTCGCGCGGGGCCTGACCGGGAAGCGCGAGGGTAAACATCAAGGAACCCGAGATCTGATCATAGAGTCGCCCCCAGGCGCTGATCCCGTTGACCCCGAGATCCGCCGCAAGTCCCTCGCTGTCCGCATCCATGCTGGCAAGCGAACGGCGGCGTGCCTGCTCGAGATAATAGCGGACCGGCGCCAGCTTCTCGCGCTCGAGCAGCGCCGCGAAATCTTCCATCGTCGCTTCGCGTAACGCCGCTCGGAGGCCGATCAGAGGTTTTTCGATCTCCGCCCGGAGCTGCGCGGACCAGGCGACATCGCGCTGGATCTCCTCGCTGCGTGCATCGGCCGCGCCCAGACACCCCAGATAGGATGCCAGATGTCGGTTGCGCGCCACGACGGCCTCGAGACGCAAAAGCCAAGCCTCCCAATCCTCGAAGTGAGAAGGATCGATCGAGCCCAACGCGGGCAAAGCCGCACATAGACCGTCCACATCGCTGGAGAGGTCCTGCAGGAAGCGTCGGTATTCTTCTCCGCCAAAGGACGGAAAATAGGCGGTCATATCCCAGTCGGCGGCCTCAATGGTCATCAGCGTTTTCTCCTTACCGCGGCGGGTCGTCCGGTCGGCCTGCGCAATCGTCTGAGCAATGGTCTGAGCAATGGTCTGAGCAATGGTCGTCTCAATGGTCTTCCCGGTGGATTTCCAGATCGGCCACCCCCCGGGCGTCGCGGGAGGCAATATATTCCATCAAGGGACAATCGTTTCCATGGTGGTCATGCGCGAGGCCCTCTGCAAGAGCTTCATCCATTGCGGCAAACCAACCCGAACGACTCGGAAAAATATTCTCGGGGCCAATTTCCGCAGCCACCCCGGTGCGCTCCAGCAAAGCGAGCGGATCGGGCAGCAATCCGACCAGAAGGAGGCGCCCGCCCCGGGCACGAAGACGACTGGCCGCGTCCTCGAGCACATGAGCTGCCGACAGGTCCATCCCCTGTGTCCGCTTGAGCCGGAGCAGAAGAACCCGCAGGGCATCATCCGCCAGAGCCTCGTCGAGTGCCGACTCCAGCTCTGCGGCCGCCCCGAAAAACAGCGGGCCCTCGGCATGCAGAACGCGCACGACTCGACAGCTCCGGCCGTCAACTTCCCGCAAATGCCCCTCGCTGTCGACATGCAATTCGCGCACAACCAGAAGGCGTGCACGACGAAGGAAGAGCACGAGACTGACGCCCACCCCAAGGTAAATCGCCTCGTCCAGGCGCAGAGTCCAGGTACCCACAAAGGTCATCAAGAGCGCGGCCGAGTCGCCGAGGCTGCCGCGAAGAGTTCTTTGAATGGCGCGAAAGTTGACCAATTCCCAGGCCAGCACCAGCAGCATTCCGGCCAGGGCGGCAATCGGGATGGCATCGACCATCGGGGCCGCCACAAGGACGACCAGAATCACCAACAACCCGGACGAAATCCCCGCGACTCGTGAACGAGCCCCGGCACTATAGTTCAACATCGAACGAGCGAGACTGCCGCTGACCGGGTAGCCGCCGACAAATGAGGCTGCCAAATTCCCAAGCCCCTGGCCGATGATCTCCTGATTGCTCTGCACCCGTTCCCCGCTGGCGGCCGCCAGACTTCGCCCCACTGCCGAGGACTCGACCAGAGACAACACCGAGGCCGCAATCGCCGCGGGCAAAAGCGCGGAGTGCGTCGCGACAGGAAGCTGGAAGGGTAGCGTCAAAGGGGGCAAACTCGCCGGGATCGCGGCCAGATCTCCAATCGTACGCAGGGGAAGATCGCCGACGATCGCGAGGATCGTCGCCACCAAAATCGCCACCAGAGCCGCAGGGAAGAAATGCCCCAACCGGCCCAGAAGGATCATCAGAAAGGCTGTACCCAGGCCCAGCGCCAGATCGAGCGATCCCGATAAATTGGGCACCTGCCCCCAAACAATCAATGTGGCGGCACCGGTAATATAGCCGAGCACGACCGAGGACGAGATATAACCAACCGCGACCCCCAGACGCAGAAACCCGGCCAGAATCTGGATCACGCCCACCCATAGGGCCAGCGCGATGGCCACCGAGGCGGCATCGACGCCTTCGGAGACAGCCAACATGGCCGTGGAGGAACCCACCAGCAGCGAAAGCGCATTGGAGGGCCCGGCGATCACATAGCGCGAGGAACGGAAGCAACCCGCGACAATCGCCGGCACACTCGCGGCATAGAGCCCCATCACCGGGGGCAGCCCGGCAATCAGGGCGTAGGCCACACCCTGCGGGATCGAGAGAGCGGCAACGGCCAATCCCGCACCGAGGTCCTGCAGCAGACTGCGGGCATTGTATCGATCGGGATTCACCATGGCTGCGGCAACGGTGCCAAAGCTCGGCACAGAAGGCGAATCCTCGGCTGCGGCCGATTGCAGAAAGAAGCGGAAAAGGAGACCATACCGATGTGAATGACCGCCCCCTCCTCTCCCTCGGGCTGGCGCTGAGCCTCCTGGCTTGCCTCGGCTGCGACAATGCCAGCGATTCGGCCCAGGACCCGCTCGCAGCACTCACGCCGTATCAGCGCACGGCGATCGAAATGTGCAATCAAGGGGAGAAACGGTTGCAGGAATATCACCGAACCGCCCGACAGGCCGGCAGTCGCAAGATTTACGTCGGCCTTTCCGCGCCCCTGCTCGCCAAAACGATCCAGACGTATACCGGTGACAGCGGGGGTACGGCCTTTCGGGAATTCGTGACCCAATTCGCCACCGACGAAGCTTCTTTCGTTTGGCAAAACCGAACGGATTCCCCCGCCCGTCTTCTGCGTGCCCACCTGAAGTGGTGTCGCGAGCAAGACGACTGGATTTCCAGCTACCGCTGATCTCTCATGCCTCGCGATGTCACCTTCCTCGACGCCGGGATCCGCTCCCCGGCCCTGCGAGCACTGAATGTCACCGGTGCCGCGGCGTCGCGCATGGGCTGGACACGGCCGAAGCTCGAGGCCGAAAGCTTGCTTGCAGCAGCCCGTCGCGAGACCGGTCTGGAGGACTTCGGGGACGAGCGGTTTCGTGCCGGATTGGACGCTCTTCTCGAAAGTCTCGAAGCAGATGCGGCCCTGACCACTTTCGGACGCCTGGTGCTCAAAAAAATGCTGACGCGCTTTCTCGCCGTCCGCTTGTCGGTCACCAATTGGAGTCTTGATCACGAAGACGCATCCCGAGAGACCATTGCCGCACCCTGGATCATCGCCGGACTGCCGCGGACCGGGACCACCCTGCTCAGCCATTTGCTTGCACTCGACCCACGCAACCGCTCCTTGCTTGGCTGGGAAGCATTGGATCCAGTTCCCCCCGGAGAGCCCTCTCGTCCGGAAATTCAGGCGAGAATCGCGCAAGCCGAAAAAGACGACGCACAGCTCAACAAACTCATCCCCCCGCTACGCGCCATGCACCCGATGGAACCAACCTTGCCCACCGAGTGCGTCACGCTTTTTGCCTGCGATTTCCGCTCCATGCTTTTCTCCACCCAAAGCCCGGTCCCCGGCTACGCCCGGTGGCTGCGTGACGCCGAGATGGATTCGGCCTACGCCTTTCATCGAACCACCTTGCAACTCCTCCAGCATGACCGCGGAACCCGGCGTTGGAGTCTCAAGACCCCACAGCACCTATGGAGCTTCCCCGCCCTCTTTCGGACCTACCCCGATGCCCGCGTGATCTGGACCCATCGGGATCCGCGCAAGGTCATCCCCTCGGTCGCGAGCTTGAACATGGCATTCTACCGAACCTTCTCGGCCAGGCCCGACCCCGCAGCGGTGGGCCGCGAATGGAATCAGGAACTGGCCTTCGGCGTCAACAAGGGCATGGAATTCGACAAGCAAGCCCCCACCGGTTGGTGTGCACATCTGCTGTACGAAGAATTGATGGAAGATCCGATCGCGGCCCTGCGCCGGGTCTACGCGGGTTTCGGCGATGAACTTCTCGACGATCATGCCGCGGCGATCGAAGCATGGCTGCGCAAACGGCCGCAGAGCACGTTTGGCCGCCACCGCTACAATGCGGCCGACTTCGGCATGAATACCGACGAAATTGCCGAAACCTTTGCGAGCTACACCAGCAGGTTCGATATTCCGCAAGAGTCCCGGGACTGACCGGGCTCAGCCGCGCCCCAACAGAGACCGCCCTTGCGCTTCCGAAAGCGCGAAGCCCAGAAGCTCGGCGATCGTTGGCGCCCAATCAGTTGCCGACGGGCGGCGCGACACCATCCCTGCTGCCAGTTCCGCAACACGGGGCGACCCTCCGGCCACCAGCGCCACCTGCGTTTCGGTGCGCGGACTGCCATGTCCGCCCTTGAGGCCCCAATCAATCGACCCGAAACTCGCCCCCGCACCTCCCCAGACCAGCGAGCAACCGTCGCCCAAGGCAACCCCGTCCTCGACGCCGGGCAAGTCGAGCAGGGTCGGCAACGATGGCCCGTCAATGACCTGCGCGGCCGTGCCCTCGGAAGAAGCCGTCCCGGGGAGGCCCCTCTCGGCCAACAGGGCATTGAGGTCAATCGGGGGCCCCTGTATGAGCGCCTCCTGGTCATGGTCGCTGACCACCAGCAAGACAGTATCGCCCCAATCCGGGCGCAGACGTTCGACGATCGCGCCGAAAGCAGCGTCAGTGGCGCGAAAGCGCTCCCGGCTTGCTTCGGCATCAGGCCCGAAGAGATGGCAGACAGAGTCCGGCTCATTGAGATGCAAGATCGCAAGCTCGGCATCCAGAGCGCCCGTCTTGTCGATCTGCTCCACAACCTCGACATCGGCGGCGTAGCCAAATTCATCTTGCGCGGCCCCCGTCGGCAGCACCCCTTGCGGCGGCCAATGGATATCGGCGGCCTCGGCGCCCATGACTCCGACGAGTTTCTGATCCCCCAACACGGCCGAGGTCGAGACCCCCGCCTGGCGTGCCGCCGCAAAAAGAGTCTCGGCCGCAGGACCAACTTCGGCCGAGGATATGAATCCGCCATCGCGCCAGACGTCATTGGTGAGAATACCATGCGTCCGAGGCTCCGTACCCGTAATGAAGCTCGCATGGTTCGGGTAGGTCGCGGTGCTCAGGACGGCCCGCCCGCCGCGTGGGTGCATCGCACCCCCACCCTCCAACAAAGCCTGCAGCTTGGGGGTGAATTCCGGCCCCACCCAACGCAATGGAAGCGAATCTTCTATCAGGAAAACAACACGCACAGCGTATTTCTCCGTCAACCGGCTCCTCAGGGCAAGCCCCCGGGTCAGTCCGTGGAGGAAACCTGCTCGAGCACCATGGTGCCAAGGGCCACAAACATCTCGTCGTCACTGGTCAAACCTCCCGAGATCGGGCAGGCATCACAAAAACCGTCGCCGGCACCCGATCGTGAGAACTCCCGATCGAAGGCGCGAGAAGTTGATCATAGGCCACGTCGGCGGTGAGCCGCAGCCCCCCGGCCGCACCATCGCCATGACAGGCCCCGACCGCACACCCCTGATTCACGAAGATCTTGGTCTGGATGGCAGCAAAGGTGCTGTCGAACTCCGCATCGCAGGCCGGCCTCTCCGGTGGCGGCTCTGGCTCTGGTTCTGGTTCGGGCTCTGGTTCGGGCTCTGGTTCGGGCAGAATTTCGATTTCCGGGGCGATCTCGAAGCCGCCGGTATCGCCTGGATCGTCGGCTGACCCACTCCCCCCGCAGCCCCAAAAAACAACCGCGGTCAGTGCAACTGCCGTTTGCATCCAAAATCCGTGCTTGATCCCGTATGGCCCCTCGAGCTTTGGGAAAGGTGCAAATCTTCGGCGGACGATACAACTGCGTCGAGAAGGCAGTCAATTCAAATTCGGCAGATCAGAACCAGAACCAGCGCAGACAGAGCAAAGCGCCCACCAGGAAGCTGACCACCGGAATCAACTGCCAACTATAATGAATCCGAGCTGTTTTTTCGCTGAATACGGGGAACCGCTTGCGGTGCTTCTCGTTGGCCGCACCATAAAGATCACCCACGCCGCCGGGGAATTCGCGCCACAATGCCTCGCGAACCGCGTGCAATCGCTCGACATGCAATCGCCCCCTTTCGTGGTGATGGAGGCAAGCGAGAAATCCATAGACGCCCGCCGCACAGAGCAAGACTCCCGCGAAACCTGCCGGGGCGCCATCGATCGCTACGACCAGGAGCCCGAGAACGGCCGCGATCAGAACGGTCGCCGCTACGGCCTGTCGCTGCATTCCATGGTACCGAGCCTGCCGGGCATTCTCTTCGTAAAAAGCGAGAAGAACCTTCAGGGAATCTTGGTCGGCCGCAGCACTCATGAGCTGTTGCCTATCCCATCGAGCGATCGCGTGAAATCCCAAAATCGTCTCTTCGGAGCTCGGGGGCGCAAAACCGAGCTCTTCGAGGCCGGGACTTGACCCGCAACAACAGGAAGGCCAATCCTGAGGACATGGCTGAGAACACCGACTTGCGGGAGTATGACGAGGATACGCGTAGCGAGGTTCGCGAGACCTACCGAAAAAACCATACCCAGCAAACCCTGACTCTCGCCCGCGAAAAGGCCGCCAGCTTCGGCAAACTCGATCGAGCACGCCTGACCATCTGGGAGGCGCTGGTGGAACTCGATCGCGTCATCGACGAGAGCGATCCGGACACCGAACTCTCGCAACTCCAGCATGCTTTGCAAACGGCGGAATCCCTGCGCCTCGCCGGAGCACCGCCATGGTTGCAATTGGTCGGCTTGATCCACGATGCGGGAAAGATGCTTTGCATCTTTGGCGAAGAACAATGGGCTGTCGTTGGCGACACCTACCCCCTTGGCTGCGCTTTTTCGGACACCATCGTGTTTCACGAACTCTTTGCCGAGAACCCCGATAAAAATCAGGCCGCCTACAGCACCGAGAACGGCATCTACAATCCGGGCTGCGGGCTCGATGCGGTCACCATGGCCTGGGGACACGACGAGTACCTTTATCAGGTGACGCGCGGCCGCCTGCCTGCGGAAGCCGCCTTCGTCATCCGATTCCACTCCTTCTATCCACTGCATCAGGAGAACGCCTACCGCTGGATGCTCAATGCCGCGGACGAAGCCCTGCTCCCCTGGCTCGCACGCTTCCAGAAGCACGACCTCTATTCCAAAACGAACCAACCCCCTGATTTCGACGCTCTGGCAACGCATTACCAAAAACTCGCCGAAGAATTCCTGCCCGATCCTCTGGCCTGGTAGCCGGGGCGCCCGAGGCGCGACTACCAGGTATCCACAAAGGGGCGCTTTTTGCCCGACAAGCGACGTTGCGGGGTCCATGTGGCCAGTCCCCGCCCCAACCACCGTCGCGTCTCGGCGGGATCGATCACGCCGTCGATCTCGAGTGCCGTCGCCACACTGCTGGCTTTTCCGTATTCATACATACGTGCCACGCGCTCTTCGAAGACACGCTTGCGCTCGGCGGGGTCCTCGATCGCCTCGAGTTCCTTGCGAAATCCCAGCTTCACAGCACCCTCCAGACCCATCCCGCCGAACTCACCGGTAGGCCAGGACACGGTAAACAGGGAGGCGCGGAAACTTCCACCCGCCATGGCCTGCGCCCCGAGTCCGTAGCCTTTGCGCAGGACGATCGTGAACAAGGGCACCTGCAGGCTGGCCCCCGTCACAAAGAGTCTCGCGGCATGGCGAACCAACGCCTTTTCTTCCGCCGCCGGCCCCACCATGATCCCCGGCGTATCGCAGAGCATCAGCACGGGAAGATCAAAGGCATCGCAGAGTTGGAGAAAACGAGCAGCCTTGTCGGCGCCATCCGCGTCGATCGCACCGGCGAGATGCGCGGGGTTGTTGGCGACAATTCCCACCGGCCGTCCCTCCATTCGCGCGAATGCGGTCACCATGCCCGGGCCGAACTCGCGCCGAAGCTCGAGGACGGAATCGGTGTCGGCAAGTCCCTGGATCACGTCGCGAACGTCATAGATGCGCAAGCGGTTCTCGGGAATCACATGGCGCAGCGCTCTCTGGTCCGCGCATTCCCATTGTTCGAGATCGCCCTGAAAGTAGCTGAGGTACTTTTGCGCCATCGCGACGCCCTCGGCCTCGTCGTCGACCAGAATATCGATTACACCATTGCGGCTCTGCACCTCCGAGGGACCGACCTCCTCGGGGCGAAACACGCCAAGCCCTCCCCCCTCGATCATGGCCGGACCACCCATGCCGATGTTCGAATCCCGAGTCGCAATCGTCACATCACAACAACCGAGAAGGGCCGCATTGCCGGCAAAACATCGGCCCGTCGTGATACCCACCAGCGGGACCTGACCGCTCAAGGCAGCGAAGGCCTCGAACGCCAGACAATCCAGACCGGTGATTCCGGTACCGTCGGTATCACCAGGCCGACCGCCGCCTCCCTCGGTAAAGAAGACGACCGGCAAGTTCGCCTCTGCCGCGACCTCGAAGATCCGATCCTTTTTACGATGGTTGAAGAGACCCTGGGTGCCCGCAAGCACCATATAGTCATAGGAAAGAACCGCGCATCGAGCGCGCGCCTCCGGAAACAGGTCTCCATTGACGGAGCCGACACCGCAGACCAACCCGTCGGCCGGCGTATTCTCCATCAGATCTTCCACGGAACGACGCGCCCGTTGCGCCGCAATCGCCAGAGCCCCATATTCGAGGAAGCTCTCCGGATCGCAAAGGTCAGCCAGGTTCTCTCGGGCCGTTCGTTGCCCTCGTGCATGGCGGCGGGCGACCCGCTCGGAACGGGCGGCGTCCTCACCGCGCGCGTGCCGTTCGCGGACCTCGGCAAGATCCGGCCGAATCCTGTCGAGGTCAACCTCCTCGACCGACTCCACCTCATCCAGCTCGACTTCCTCGGGAAGCACATGTGCCAATCGACGCCCCTCGAGCACGGCATCGCCGACCGCGACATCCACACCACGAACCACGCCGCTGTGCAGCGCGAGAATTTCATGCTCCATCTTCATCGCTTCCATCACGAAAAGACGTGCACCCCGGCGCACACGATCCCCGACCGAGACATCCACCTGCAAGATCGTTCCCTGCAGGGGAGCGGTGATGGCATCGGGGTCGGCGGCCGACAGCGGACCAACGTCGTCGGCTGATGGTGCTTGTTGGCGGCCATGCTCAAGTACTGCGAGTGGGTCGTCCGATGTCATGGCGATGCCGGCCTCGCCGACATCGCCGGGAGCGACCGATGCCTCGGGTATTGCAATCGCGGCGAGAAGCTCGGTGATCTTTTCTTCCAGAAACCGCGTGTGGATCTGATTGTCGACGAACTCGGGGCGGGCAGCGAGAGCCCGCAAAAAGGGAAGACTCGTCTCCGGCCCGGCCACGTGAAACTCCGCGAGAGCCCGCTGGGCTCGCCGAACCACATTGCGGTAGGGGCCCGGTGCCTGCACGACGAGCTTGGCGAGCAACGAATCGAAAGACGCACTCGGCGTCCAGCCCGCATAGGCCGCCGCATCGACACGCACACCCGGCCCGCTGGGGGGCTCGTATGCCGAAATCCGCGCCGGAGAAGGCAATGCCTGACCCGTCTCGGACAAGCGCTCCATGTTGACCCGGAACTGGATGGCATGACCGCGCGTCCCAGCTGCCGCCGCCGCCGGCAGACCGAGATCCTCCAAGGAACTACCCGCTGCAATGGCGAGCTGGGCGCGGACGAGATCGACGCCGAAAACTTCTTCGGTGATTGTATGCTCGACCTGCAGGCGCGCATTGGCCTCGATGAAAAAGAACTCGTCATCGCCCTGCTCGGCAACCAGAAACTCGACAGTCGCCAGATTGGAAAGACCCGCGGCCCCCGACAACTTGAGTGCCGCGGCACAGAGCCGCTCACGCAACTGCGGCGAGAGCGTCGGGCTTGGAGCGATCTCGACCAGCTTCTGATGATTGCGCTGGATCGAACATTCCCGCTCACCGAGCGCGAGCCGTCCTCCGTGCTGGTCCGCCACCACCTGAACCTCGACATGACGCGCGGGCGAGAGGAAGCGCTCCACATAAAGATCCTCCGCTCCGAAGGCGCGTCGCGCCTCCGAGCCACAACGCTTCCACGCCCGAGGCAATTCGGACAAGGATCGAACCACGCGCATTCCGCGGCCACCACCACCGGATAGCGCCTTGATCAAGATGGCACCGCCTTCACCCAGCGACTCCAGAAAGCTCTCGGCTTCCGCCAATGAGGTCGCTGCCGCCGTTCCTTCCAGACACGGCAGGCCGGTTTCGGTGGCGAGCGCCCGAGCCGCGGCCTTGTCGCCGAAAGTCGCGAGAGTCTCCGGCGCGGGGCCGACAAAGCTGACGCCGGCCTCGGCACAGGCACGCGCGAGTTCGGCACTTTCGCTCAAAAACCCGTATCCGGGATGAAAGAAATTACAGTCATGATCGGCCGCGACCTTGGCCAACATCGCCGCATCCAGATAGGGCTCCGGCCCTGTCCCGGGCAAGGCTACAGCCTGGTTGGCCCGCGCCACGGGCAACGACTCGCTCTCGTCTTCGGTGTAGACGACAACGGCTTCCCAGCCCAATTCTTCGGAGGCACGAAGGATGCGCAAGGCGATCTCTCCGCGATTGGCGATCAGAATTCGAATACGACTCACGCTTCGGTGATGCCAAGGGACGGCGTCGAGAGCAATGCCTCTTCATGAGAGAGGAGCCATTGCTTGTGCGCCATCCCGGCCGAGAACCCGGTCAGAGCCCCGTTTTTCCCCACCACACGATGGCAGGGAACCACGAAGAGCAAGGGATTTCGTCCGATGGCACCCCCCACGGCCCGAACCGCTGTCGGTTTGCCGATCTCGGCCGCGATCGCGCCATATGAGGTTCGGGCACCAAACGGGATTCCGAGCAAGGCTCGCCAGACCTCCTTCTGGAACGGCGTCCCTCGGAGGTCGAGAGGCAGGTCAAAAACTTCGCGAGAGCCGGAGAAATATTCGTCGATCTGGGCGACCGCCGTTTTCAGGGTCGAAGCGCCAGGCACCTGCGGCTCCGGACCGTCAAGCTCGGGCGGCAGCGTCTCTGCCGGCAAAATTTCCACACCGCAGAGTCCCATTTCCGATGCGGCCAGCAGCAGACGCCCCCGCGGAGACGGGGCGACTACCGTCTGCATTTGATCTTCGCGTGCCACGCCCCCTGCCTATAACAGCCGGAAGGTCGAGAAAACCGAGGCTCGGAAGCCGAGCCCCGGTTACCCGCATCAGCTCGGCGAGAAAATCGTGATCTCGTCCTTCTTGCTCAGAGTGCCCGACACCCCGACACCTTCGCTGGTCACAAAGCCCTCGAGGACCGAGGGATCAAAGGAGTTCGCAAGAAAACGCTCGCCCGAGGCGGTATCCCCGACAAAGATCCCTCGCGAAGGCGCCCCTTCGCGGTCGTATTGGACGGTATAGGCCAGCACGCTGGCCGACCCACTCACGTCGTCGGTTACCGGACGAGCTTTGGTATCGAGTTCGCGCGACGGGAGATCCTCGAGCAACCCGCGCCGCAAATCCCCGGAGCCCGCCTCGGTCGACCATACGCTTGCCGAGTGTTTGGTAAGATACCATCCGTTGCCGGTCACCAATCCCTTGCCGCCCCCGGAATCGCGCAATTTATCGGCCATGCTGGCCAGCGAATGCAGGGTGTAGGCACTCGCCGGGCCGCCGGCATAAGGAAGTCCGCCGGTTACGGTAAACCCGCGCGGATCTTCCACATCCAGATCCAATTGCTTGGCGGCCTGTTCGACCGCCACAGGGAAGCAGCTGTAGAAATCGATATGATCGATCTCGTCAACACCGGTCGCCGCGTTAGCCAGAGCGCTCCGTGAGGCATCGCCCATGGCCGGTGCATTGGCGAAGTCGGGGCGTTCGGTGGGGTACCAGGCCTCTTCTTCGGACTCCGCGCCGCCCAACCAATAGACCCAACGGTCCTCGGGGATTCCCAATTGCTTTGCCATGGCAACGCTGGTCAGGATCATCCCGGCAGCCTGGTCGGTATTCAAAACCGCATTCAGATACTTGGTATAGGGATAGGCGATCATCCGGTTGGAAGGCACTGCCGTAATCAGCTCTTCAACGCTTCGCTCCACAGGGAACCAGGCATGAGGATTTTTCGCCGCGACCGCGCTGAACTTATGGAAGAGCTTTCCGATCCGCTCATTATGCTCCTCCAGAGACAATCCCAATGAGGCTCGCAATGCGTTCTCGAAGATCGGATAGACATCCGGCGGCATGACCATGCCGTATTGCTCCTCGAGAGGTGAGCTGCCGGTTTTCGGAACCCCGATCATTTCCGGATCCGAGGTCCCCCCTGTCGTCCAATCGAGGCTGACTCCCGCATTCATGGCCTTCATCAAGGTGCGCATATTATTGCAGCCAGCCAGCAAAGTGGCCTGGCTTTCACCGTTGGTGATTCTCTCGGCGAGAAGATTGACGGCGGTGACACCGATCTGGCCACCCATCTCGGAGGTGTAGAATTTGGTGGCGGGGGCACCGATCTTGTCGGCAACCACCTGTCCGGGGTTACGAGCCTCCCAGCCGGCCACGTTCAGAATCGCCACGGTATCGAGCTTGCCGAGCAGCGAGTCGCCGGCGCCGGCGTCCTCGGCTGCACCGCGTGCCATCTGCTCGAGCATCAAAAGCGGCTCGGTGGCCTCTTCCGGGGCGACGTTTCTTTCCACAAATTGGGCTGTGCCCACCAGAATCGGAGTGCGTTGTTCATTCATCAGCTATGTTCTCCCTTGAAGGTCTTCCTAGCAGAGGGGCAAGCGTCCGCGAGATTGCGGCCGCCCCGATTGCATGCAACGCCCCTTACCGCCACCGACTCGGCCGCCCGGATCTTGCAGATCAGGCCAACAGAGCTTCGCGGATACGGGCGAAAGCCTCATCGGCAAGAGATCGCATCTCATCATCGGTGCGATCCTGAATCGGATGGGCGACAAACACACCGGTGCTTTCCACGCCCAGAGCCCGCGCCTGCACCTCGGCCGCATCCACAAACTCCGTGGAGGCAACAAAAGTGGCTCGGACGCCGCGTTCTTCGAGATCTATGAAGTCGTGCACACTGCACGTTGTACACGAGCCTCAATCAGCGAGCGCTTCGACCACGGCATCACATTGAACCGCAATCTCATGACGGAGGTCCACGGGTGCCGGCTTGGCAAACGTCGGCTTGCTGTAGCGTTGGACCGCTGCACCTTCGTTCTCGAGTTGCTCCTGAAGCCGGTCGAGGAAAATATTCCCGCGCGCTTTCGAAATATCAAGAAGACCGATGGTTCGGCCGGCCAATCCCGTCAGGGCTGGGGCACGTCGCCTCTGCGTTGGCACTCTCTCGTTGGTCGGATCCAGAATTGTTCGTTGTTTGCTCAAGGCTCAATCTCCTTCACCACCGGAACACTTCCTGCCGGTCCAGACAACCACCCACCGATCACGGCCGCAAATAAACCGGCACCACCTCCGCAATAGACGATATGCAGGCCCCCGGGACGGAGTTTCGGAAGAGCCATCTCGGCGGCTTTCTCCGGAGGAATCGGAAATCCTTCGGCCATGCCGCCGGCACCTCGCACCAACTCGGTTCCGGGCACGAGCAAAGCCTGCTCCAGTTCGGACAGCAAGCGGCTACGATCCCAACCAGCCTCCCGGAACACGCGACCGTGCTCCGGCCCGATCGCCAACATCGCGTCAAAACCCAGGACTAATTTGGGGTGGTGCATGGAGCGGAGGCAAGCGGCATAGCTGGCGATCAGCGAATCGGGATCGCGCGCCAATTGGTCGACAATGCTGCGCGGCGCCTCGCCACAAAAGGCAGTCACCGCATCTCGCCCATCGCCCACCCCCAGACTCTCGGCCAGGGTGCCGAAAGGGGACTCCTCCTCGAGTTCGGCAAAGCAGAGAGAAAGCTTGCCCGGGTTCCCGAAGGTGGCCCGGTCGATCTCACCTGGCCGGCCACCGCCCACGTTGCGCACCACCAGCTGCACCGCGCGACCAATGGTCAGGTTGGCCCGATTGCCTTGCCCAAAAACATTCTTCCCCGCGTTCATGCCAATGCGACGGGCAATCTCGCCGTTCACCACGAAGACGGGACCCACGGGCATTGTCGTTGCCAGAACACCGTGCATGTTGAAGGCATCCGTACAAACGGCTTCGACCGCCGCGAGGACCACCGGCAAGTATTCCGGAAGGCAACCGGCCATCACTGCGTTGATGGCCACTTTCTCGACCGTACAGGGTGCGAGATCGGGAGGAATCTCCGCCACCACCGACTGTGGATCCCGCTGGGTTCCGGTCAACATCGCGAGAACCCGAGACTCGGTCGGCGGAACCACCGGCAGGCCATCGCTGATCCCGCGTGACATCATCGCCTCAAACTCGTCTTCAGCTTCCGCGAAATCGATGCGACGGGACTGCAGGCCCGAGGCCCCATGGCGCGCCCGTAATTCCGGCTCACGATTGGGGTCCACACTCAAGGAGCCACATCCCGGACGCCATTCGGGCAAATCGGCCCCCAAATTCTCGATCCCGGTCAACTCGCGCCATTCGCCCGCATGCCAACCTTCGAGGCGCTTCGCCACCCCCGCCGCGGTCACCTGCAAGAGCGTGGGGACAATTTCGATTTTCTCCCGATAGGAGACATCGAGCCTCAGATCGGACGCCACCGGAAGTCCGGCAGGAAATTGCGGATCATCCTGAGAATAAATCGTCAGCGACTGCGTCCGGGCCAGTTCGTGGAGAACTGGTTCAATCAGGAGACATGTCGGGCAGTCCTTCTTTACAAAAGCCACGAGTCCGGTGGGAAGTTGCGAAGCAGCCATGAACTCTTTTTCCTATCTTGGTTACGGTTCGAATCCCACCCCCGGAAAGCGGCTTTGCGCGAATGGAACCGAAACGCAGAACGTGGCATATTTTCGGCGTGAAGCGATTCCTCGATTGGGCGGTGACAATCCTCTACGCCCCTGTTTTTGCCGGGATTCTGATTTTCTACGATATAGTTCTCCGTGCAGCCGCCCTCTTCGGGATCAAGAACCTCGAGCGCGCGGCCGTGTCCCTGCAATGCTCTCTGGTGCGAAGCTACTCCCTGCTGGGCGCCAAGCTGGAAATGACCATTGCGCCGGAGGTCCGACCGGAGAAGTCCTATATTTTCGTCTCCAACCACCAGAGCATGTTCGACATCCCGATGTTCGCCTGGGCCTTTCCCAGGAACAACGGGAAGTACATCACCAAGAAGCAATTGGGCCAATGGATCCCGGCGGTCTCGACCAACCTGAAACTCGGCCATCATCCGCTCATCGATCGCGACGATCGCGATAGTGCGGTAAGCGTGATCCACAATCTTGGCGAGCGTGTTTCCCGCGGAGAGGTCTCGGCGGTTATTTTCCCTGAAGGAAGCCGATCGCGCGATGGCAATCTCAAACCATTCAAGCCTGCCGGCCTCAAAACTCTGTTGCTGGCCGCCCCGGATGCGGAAATCGTTCCCTGCTGCCTCGATAATTCCTGGCGCTTGATGGAAAACAACTTCCTGCCCATCCCCTGTGGCCTCCGTCTCCACTTCTCGTGCATCCCTCCGATCAAACGCGAAGCAGGCGAGTCGACCGATGAATTGATCCACCGCATCGAGCAGATCATTTCCCGCGAACTCCAGAAGTTGCGGGGGCACGGAACGCAAACCTCCTCTGCCAACGGCTGAAGGGGCCACGCCCAACCATGACCCTGCCACCTCTAGTTGCTGCCGCCGTTCTTCTCTCGGCGCTCCTGCATGCCTCCTGGAATGCGCTCGTGAAAACCAGCGGCGACCCGATGCTGGCGCAAGCCATTATCATGGTGGGAACGGGCAGCTTTGGCTGTCTGCTGATTTCCCAGACCTCCTTTCCGTGGGAGGCGTGGCCCTGGCTGCTGGCCAGCACTGTGGTCCACTCGATCTATCTTCTCGCCCTGGTGCGGTCCTACAGCGTCGGGGATCTCAGCCAGGTGTACCCGATTGCGCGCGGCAGTGCGCCGATGCTGATTGCCATTCTGGCCTTCCCCCTGCTGGGCGAAAGCCTCTCTGTGCAGGATTGCCTGGGCATCCTGATGATCAGCGGGGGGATCTTCCTGCTGGCAACCGGGGGACTCGTGCGGAACCGGCAAGCAATCCTGTGGTCCCTCCTGACCGGGTTGCTGATCGTCGGCTACTCCCTGCTCGATGGGATTGGCGTGCGCGCGAGCGAAAGCCCGTTCGGCTATGTCGGCTGGCTGGCTCTGGGCGAAGCTCTACCAATCAGCATATATGCCTGCTGGACGCGGCGGCGCGTTCTGCAAACCAACCTGCGCCAGAACGGTATCCTCTGGTTTTGCGGCGGCATCCTCGCCGCGATCGGCTACACGATCATTCTCTGGGCCTATGATCAGGCCGAAATGGCGCCGGTAGCCGCGCTGCGCGAGACCAGTGTTGTAATGGCGGCGATTATCGGTGCGTGGAAATTCGGAGAACCTCTGGGGGCTCGCCGGATTCTGGCGTCGTGCATCGTGGTCATCGGAGCAGCCCTCCTGAATACCTGAAGTTGCGTTTTGCATCCCGGAGCGACACGGTGGAGAGGTGCGTGGCCGACAACCTTTTCCGATCTTCATGGTCGCGGCTTCGCTCTACTTCGCCTCAGTTGGATTGCAGGGAGTGATCTTCTCGGCCCTCGTGGTCTTTGAACTCAAAGCTGACCCCATCTGGGTCGGGACCGCACAAAGTGCCCTGATGCTGCCATCGGTATTCTTTGTTCTGATTGGCGGGCACGTCGCAGATCTGGTCGATCGACGCAGACTTCTGGGCACACTCAGTCTGCTGGCCGGCATCGCTGCTCTGGGCTTGCTGGCACTTGTAGCCGGAGACCGGCTGTCGCTGGGCGCCGTCATCGGCTACGCGCTGCTCGCCGGAACGATTCAGGCGTTCATCATGCCCGCACGGGACGCGATGCTATCCGATGTTTCCAGCGAGAATCTCGGTCGAGCCGTCGCGGGGCTCCTGATGGCCCAATGGGGCTCGCAGGCAGCCGGCGCGCTGCTCGGCGCCTCGGCCCGATTCATCGGGATCGAAGCGGCGATCGCCATGCAGGCAGCCCTGATCCTGATCAGCATTCCCCTGATCCTTCGCCTGCCAAGCTCGGTCCCGGCCGCCGCCCCTGCCAGCGAGCCCCTCCACCGGGCTCTGCTCGGTGGCCTTTTCGAAGTCTGGCGGAGCCCGGTGCTCCGGATTCCCTTCCTGCTCGCTGTCGCCGTGGGAATCTTCACGATCGGGCCCTATATCGTCGTCCTCCCCGTGCTGGTGCGGAACTATTACGGGGGCGGCGTCGGCGAACTCGGCCTGCTCGGTACCGCTTTCCCTCTGGGCACCATCGTGGGCTCGAGCATCGTGCTGCGCCGCGGCATCCGCCGCAAGGGACGCGCGCAGGCCCTGGCTCTCTGCTCTTCCTCAAGCTTTATTCTGGTGATCTCCTCCGGCATCCCCTTTCCCGGGGCACTGGCCTGTGTGTTTTTCTGGGGCATCAGCGGCGCCATTTTCATGAACGCCGGACGCTCGCTGTTTCAGGAAAAGGCCTCTCCCACCCACCGTGGGCGAGTCCTTTCGGTCTATACGCTTGGATTTATGGGGGCCTCCGGACTGATCGGGGCCCCACTCGCGGGGGCTCTTCTGGATGAAATCGGGATCCATGCGACACTGACGGGCACCGCCAGCGCGACCCTTTTAACGCTTTTGGTGATCTTTTTACGGGGCGGTTTCACAACCGTGGATGGAGAATCGGGCGAATCGGGTCCTCATGGGTTGAATCCGGCGCCCTAGACACCGACACTAGGCATTGTGTCTACCAGCAACGCATCCTGCTTCGTCATTACCGGAAGCCTGACTCTCGAGGGAACTGTGGCCTACCTCGACGCCCAAGGCGCCTGGGTCAAAAGCATTGCAGATGCGAACGTCTTCGAGGAATCAGAAGCTGCGGAACAGCGGCTGACCGAGGTCCGAAAGGCTGAATCCACCATCACCGAGCCCTATATTTTCCCGGCCGAAATGACCGGAGGACAACTGACTCCGATCTCGGCCCGCGAGAAACTCAGGGCGGTCGGTCCAAGCACAAGGCTGCGCCGCCCCGACGGTTCGGGAGCCCTGTAACGGAGGCGTCATGTATAAATACTCCGAATACGACAGCACCCTGGTGCGAGAACGGGCCGAGCAGTTTCGCGAACAGATCGGCCGCAGACTCTCCGGCGAACTGACCGAAGACGAGTTCAAGCCGCTACGCCTGCAAAATGGACTCTACCTCCAATTGCACGCCTATATGTTGCGCGTCGCGATTCCCTACGGCCTTCTGGCAGCTCACCAGCTGCGAAAGCTGGCCCATATCGCGCGCACCTATGATCGAGGTTACGGTCACTTCACGACCCGGCAGAACATCCAGTTCAATTGGCCGGAACTGGAGCAGGTCCCGACCATTCTTGATGAACTGGCCGAAGTCGAGATGCATGCCATTCAGACTTCGGGCAATTGCATCCGGAATACGACCACCGACCATCTCGCTGGCGTCGCGCGCGATGAAATCGCCGATCCCCGCCCCTATTGCGAGATGGTCCGCCAATGGTCCACCTTCCATCCCGAGTTCGCCTTCCTGCCGCGAAAATTCAAGATCGCCTTTACCGGCTCGGCCGACAGCGATCGGGCCGCCATCCGACTCCACGACATCGGCATTCAGTTGGTCGAGGATGCAAACGGCGAGTTGGGTTTCCGCATCTTTGTGGGCGGAGGGATGGGCCGCACGCCCAAGGTCGGCAAGTTGGTCCGCGATTTTCTGCCGCGCCAACACCTGATCTCGTATCTCGAGGCGATCCTGCGTGTCTACAACCAGCGCGGCCGACGCGACAATATCTACAAGGCGCGTATCAAGATTCTGGTGGACGCCCTCGGGGTCGAAGAGTTCGGGGCCCTGGTGGAAAAAGAGTGGGAAGAAATCCGCGAATCCTCGCTCCAGGTCACCGAGGCCGAGATCGAGCGGATGAAATCCTTCTTCACGCCGCCGCCCTACGAAACGCTTCCCGATGCCAGCAAGGATGTCGCCGCCCTGCAGGCGACCGAAACACCTCTTGGCCAATGGGCACGCAATAACGTCCTGCCGCATAAAAAAGACGGGTATAGCGCCGTGGTCCTGTCCCTGAAATCCTATGCCTCTCCTGCCGGCGACCTCAGCGACAAGCAGATGGATGCGGTGGCCGAACTCTCCGAGCGCTACGGATTCGGGGAACTGATCGTCACTCATACGCAAGACCTCGTGTTGCCCGACGTCCGCAGCGACGCACTCGAGGCACTCCACGCAGAATTGGTTGACCTGGATATCGCGACGCCCAACCACAACCGACTCACCGATATGATCTGCTGCCCGGGTCTGGATTTCTGCAATCTGGCCAACGCTCGGTCGATTCCCGTGGCGCAGGAAATTCGCCAACGCTTCGACGATATCGACTATCTCGACGACCTTGGTGAACTGAGTCTGAAAATCTCGGGATGCATCAACGCCTGTGGCCACCACCACGTCGGCACCATCGGTATTCTCGGGATCGACAAACGCGGCGAAGAGGCCTACCAGCTGATGCTCGGGGGGTCGGCCGGCCACGACGCCTCGCTGGGCAAGGTGCTCGGGCAGGCGTTCACCCGCGAGGAAATCGTACCGGCACTCGAAAGAGCCCTGAAGACATACGTCGACCTTCGGGAATCCCCCGAAGAAACCTTCATTCAGACCTTCCGTCGGGTGGGCGACAAGCCTTTCCGCGAAGGCGTGTACGCGGAATAGATTCCTAATGTCGATCATCCGAAAGAGAAGCATCGTCGAAGACGACTTTCGCACCCTGGCGGACCAGGACCCCCTCACCGATGGAGACGTCATCGTTTCCCTCGAGAGATTCCGCGAACAACGCGATGCGCTGACGTCGCGCCAGGGCCGCCTGGGCGTGCAGGTGCCTAATGATATTCTCGCAGAGGATCTTCTGCCCGAACTCGGTTCGGTGGATCTGATCGCCATCGATTTTCCGATCTACCGCGACGGACGGGGATTCAGCATCGCACGCCTCCTGCGACGCGGGGGATTCACCGGGGAAGTGCGCGCCACCGGCAATGTCCTGCGCGATCAGATCGCCTTCATGGAACGTTGCGGTTTTGATGCCTACGAGATCGCTGAAGGGAAAAGCCTCGAGGGCGCGCTCGCAGGGTTTGACGACTTCAGCGTCACCTACCAGGACGCGATCGGCCCGCGAACCAGCCCGCGCGGCTGATTCCTCCCGCGAGCGCGAGCGCCTTCTCGCCGCCCGCCGTTGCGGCAGACCCACGAGGCGCTTGCTCGCAGCACAGTCGCGCCCTAAAGAGTGCCCACACGGCATCCACCGTCCGGAGGTAAGAAAGCATGACAGGAAAAACAGGAATTTGGTTTGCCCCCGAGGGCCTTACCGCCGCGCAGTCGGCCAACATGGCGCAATTGATTGAAACCCTGGGCTATCACTCGCTCTGGATCGGAGAGACCTTCGGGCGCGATCCCTTTGCTCATTTGGCATTCCTGGGCACACAGACAGAAAGCCTGGTTCTCGCCCCGGGGATTGCCAATATCTACAACCGCCATCCCGGCGTCATGCTGCAGGCCGCCAACACTCTGGCCGAGCAGATCCCGGGGAGATTTGTTCTCGGGCTCGGGGTCTCGAGTCCGGTGATCGTCTCCAAGATCCGCGGGATCGAGTATACGCGCCCTTATAGCTTCATGGTGGACTACCTCGAGAAGATGTCGTCGGCCCGCTATTTCTCGATTCCGCCTGCCAGTCCCGTTCCCGTGATCCTTGGTGCTTTGGCACCACGCATGATGGCCCTGTCGGCGACCGCGGGTGACGGCGCGCATACCTACAACGTCTCGCCGGCGCATACACGCTGGTCGCGCGAGATCCTCGGACCCGAGAAATCCCTGATCGTCGAACAAAAAGTACTCCTGCAGGAAGACCCCGAGAAAGCGCGGACTCTGGCCAAAAAAGCTCTGGATTTCTATGCGCGTGCGCCGGGGTACCGCAATGCCTGGCAAGCACTCGGCTTTACCGAGGACGACATCGATACCGGTGCTCCCAAATTCCTCGATGCGATTGTTGCCTGGGGAAGCGAGGAGAAAATCCGCGAACGAATCGCCGAGCATTTCGCAGCCGGCGCAACCGAAGTCCTTCTTCACCCGCTGCATCCGGAAAACGGTATGGGGATGCTCGATGAAGATACTCTGAAAACTTTCGCGCCGCAGGCAAGCTGAAACGAAAACGCCCGCCTCTTGCGAGGCGGGCGTTTCCCGAAACCGGTCGATTTCGTTCTGCTCAGCGACCGGACCATTTCGGAGCACGCTTTTCGGCAAAAGCCCGCGGCCCCTCCTTGGCGTCCTCGCTGGTGAACACCTGTCCGAGCAGCGGTCCCTGCATCTGCCAGGCATCCGCTTCAACCATCCCGCGTGTATCGCGAATGACCTGCTTGGAAGCCGCCACCGCCAACGGGGCATTCTCGGCAATCCGCTCGGCCAGCCGCAAGGCCTCTTCCGCCGCACCTCCGGGCTCGGACAAACGAGCCACGAGACCCAGATCCTTGCCTTGTTCCGAGGAGATCGGATCCGAGGTCAGAGCCATTTCCATGGCAACCGCGTACGGCACTCGGGTGGGCAAACGAAACAGGCCGCCACCGGCGGCGAACAATCCCTTGTTCACCTCGGGGATGCCCAGCTTCACGCCACGCGCGGCCACGATCAGATCGCAGCTGAGGGCAATCTCCAGACCGCCCGCGAGAGCAAACCCTTCAACCGCGGCAATCAGCGGCTTCTTGCTTCCGTTGCGCAGGAACTGATCAAAGCCCTGCGGCGGACCTTCCGTGGCGAATGCCTTGAGGTCCATCCCCGCACTGAAACCGCCACCAGCTCCGGTCAGCACGATCGCGGTGATCTCCACATCCGCATCCGCTTCTTCGATTGCCGCGACCAAAGCAACGCCCAGCTCGCTGTTAATTGAATTCTTGGCCTCGGGACGGTTGAGCGTAATCACCCGAACCCGGCCGTGTGTGTCTTTCAACAATACATCTGCCATCAGAATACACCCATCATTTGGGCGGCATACGAATGCCACCATCCACACGCAGAGTTTCGCCGTTCATGTAGTCGTTGGTAATCAACTCGACGACCATCGAGGCCAACTCGTCACCACTACCCAGACGGTGCGGGAACAGGACACTCTTGCCCAGGTTCGCCTTGAACGCCTCGGACGCTTCGCCTTCGCCATAGATGGGCGTGTCGATGAGTCCCGGGGCAATCGTATTCACGCGGATCCCGACAGCGGCCAGATCACGAGCAACCGGCAGGGTCAGTCCCACGACGCCACCCTTGGATGCCGAGTAGGCCGCCTGACCGATCTGCCCATCAAAGGCCGCCACCGAGGCCAGGTTCACAATCGCGCCCCTCTGGCCGTCTGCATCGACGGCTTCCTGTTGCGACATGGCTGATGCGGCCAGCCGCATCACGTTGAACGTGCCGATCAGGTTGACCTTGATCACAAACTCGAACTGGTCGAGCGGGAAAGGAACGCCCTGACGGTTCACCGTGCGGCAGGCGCTGCCTAAACCAGCTGCATTCAGAACCCCACGCAGAGGTCCGAGTTCCAGGGCCGCGGCGACAGCGCCACGGACCTGATCTTCGCTCGAGACGTCAGTCTTGACGAATGCCCCGTTGAGTTCCGAGGCCATCGCCTCGCCCTTCTCTTCGTTCAAATCACAGATCAGGGGACGCGCGCCCTTGGCGGCGAGTTGCCGCGCGCTGGCTGCGCCGATCCCTGACGCTCCTCCGGTAATCAGAACAGATGCACCTTTGAGTTCCATGTCTTCAGATCCTTTCGATCAGCGTGGCGTTGGCCATGCCGCCGCCTTCGCACATCACTTGCAGACCGTATTTTCCGTCAGTCCGCTCGAGTTCATTGAGCAGCGTCGCCATCAACTTGGTGCCCGAGGCACCGAGCGGGTGGCCGAGCGCGATCGCGCCCCCATTGGCGTTGACCTTCTCCATGTCGACGCCGAACTTCTTCTGCCAGGCCAACACGACCGAGGCGAAGGCTTCGTTCACTTCAAAACGGTCGATATCGCCAATCGCGATTCCGCTCTTCTTGAGCAGCTTTTCGGTGGCCGGAATCGGACCGTCGAGCATCTTGACCGGATCCGAACCCGCAACGGAGAAAGAATGGAAACGAGCACGCGGCTTGAGGCCGAGCTCTTTGGCCTTCTCGGCACTCATGATCAAAACGGCCGAGGCGCCATCGCTGATCTGCGAGCTATTGCCCGCGGTGATGCGTCCGTCTTCCTGAAAGGCAGGCTTGAGGCCAGAGAGAACCTCGGCGGTTGTCCCGGGACGAATACCTTCGTCGTCCTTGACCACGACTTCGTTGCCATCGGGGTCCAAAACCGTGACCGGCACGATCTCGTTCTCAAAGCGTCCTTCGTTGCGGGCGGTCTCGGCACGCTGCTGCGACAAAGCCCCGAAGGCATCGAGATCTTCACGCGAGATATCCCACTCCGACGCAATCATGTCGGCGCCGATGCCCTGCGGCGGCAAGCCGGTTTCCTTGTAGCGATCCTGATGCTCCTGGGAGAACGGGAAGTCCATTCCCTGAACGATGGACGCACCCATCGGCACCTTGCTCATCACCTCGACGCCGGCCGCGATCACGATGTCATAGGCGCCGGCAATGACGCCCTGCGCCGCAAAATGCATCGCCTGCTGCGAGCTACCGCATTGACGATCCACCGTGGTTCCGGGAACCGACTCCGGCCAACCAGCCGAAAGCACGGCATTTCGGGCCACATTGATCGACTGTGGGCCGACCTGCATGACGCACCCCATCACAACATCGTCGACCATTTCGGGATCGAGATTGTTTCTCTCGGCGATGGCTTTGAGCACGTGGCCTGCCAGAGCGGCGGGGTGCTGATCCTTTAATTTTCCATTGCGGCGGCCACCCGGGGTCCGGACGGCATCGATAATGACGGCTTCCTGCACGATAATTTCTCCTTTTTTTTCCGCTCCGCGGAGGCAACACCGGTGTTTGGCAGCCTGTCCTCGCAAGCGTGGAACGTCCCTTCGGGGTAATTCCCCGCGCGATCGCTCGCAAGTTGACAGAAAAAGCGCCCACCAAGACCCGAAAATCCCTGCAGCGACCGGTCAGAGCTTTCCCCCGGGGATAAGTAGGTCAAACGATTGAACCTCGGGGTGATTTTGCCGTAAACTCGCCCTCCCACAGCAGGAACATCAGGAGGTGATGTCCATGAAGAGCATTCTCGTATTGTCCCTGAGCCTTATCCTGGCCGCGATGCCTTCGGGCGCGTCAGCCGCCGAGGAAAACAATGAAGGCGCAGCCGGGTATATCGAAAGCATCGAAACCGAAGGCACCTCGGGTGGTACCGAAACTGAGATTGACGCCGCCGAAGCTCAAGTCGAGCAATTCGAATCCGAGGGAGAGGTCTCAGGTGGGGTGACCCGGCAACGGGCGCAAGAATTGGAAGAGATCGTGGTCTCCGCCCGGCGGCGCGACGAGCTTCTTGAAGATACACCCATCTCGGTGACCGCCATCTCGGCCGACACGTTCGTCGAAGCGCAGATCACCCAGTTCAACCAACTGAGCAACATTGTCCCCAACCTCCAGATCAGCTCGGGAAGAAGCGGCTTTGGCGGCAGTCCTACGATTCGCGGCGTGGCCGGAACTGAATCGGGCAACCCGGGGGCCGGCACCTACGTCGACGGCATCTTCCTGCAGCGTGCCGGCTCGTCAATCCTGAACGTTGCCGACGTGCAGCAACTGGAAGTCTTGCGCGGTCCGCAAGGCACGCTCTTTGGCAAGAACACTCTCGGCGGCGCAATCAACATCACCACAGTCGCCCCGGCCGAAGAACTCAGCGGCGACGTCTGGCTGCGTGCCGGCAACTACGGCAGTCTGGACACGCGTGCGACCATCGATGTCCCGATCAATATCGGGCCGCTTGCCGACAAGGTGTTCACGCGCTTTTCGTTCTCCTCGCAACATACCGACGGCTATACGACCAACGTCGCGGAGAATGAAAGCTACAACAACCGCTCGGCCTACTGGATCCTCGGCAAGGTCCGCATCCTCCCGACCGACAACCTCGAGGTCAATATCAACGCCAACTACTTCCAGAGCAAAAGCCGCGGTGCAGGTGGTGAATGCTACGTCGTCGATGAAGCGGAGGCCTCGCTGAAGGGCCTGCTGCTCGCCGCCAATCCCGATTTCTACGACAAATGCCGGGCAACAACGCCCTATACCTTTGGCACGTTCCTCGACACCCTGTTCAACAATGATGATTACGGTGTCTGGGGCAATATCAAATACGACTTCGGTCAGGTCGGCTTCATGGACGAGCTGAGCGTCAAGCTCCTCGGCTCCTGGCGGCGCGGCAGTAACCGCAACCGTCAGGACATCGATCTCACGGTCGACGACATCGTGGAGTTGTCCAATGTATCGATTGGCGAGATCACCGGGGATCCCTCGGAGAATGAGGACGCATTGGTTGAAGTCCAGACATTCGGCCAGGCTCTCGACGGTCGCTTGAACGTGGTCGGCGGCTTTTATGCCAGCTGGCTGACCTCTTCGGTCGGCAATCTGGTGGCCACCAACCGGCCGACCCTCGACCATATCGGCGGCTTTACCTACGGACCGGTGAGTCAGGACGACCACGATTGGGCCTTCTATAGCCAGGCCACCTATGATGTGACCGAGATCCTCAGCCTCACCGGCGGGATCCGCTACACCAACGAGACGCGCGGGGTCTCTCGTGCCAGCTGGTACCCACTGGGGGATGTGGCCAATATCGGCGAACCGACCTGCATCCACGAAGA
>CBFHUR010000016.1:0-64603 GCA_965658895.1 Binatia bacterium | reverse complement strand
TCCCGGAAGTTCTCGGGCGGGCAGGGTGCCGCTATCGGGGGCTGCCAGCATCTTCTGCGTTTCGTTGCGCCGATCCGCGTCCGAGGCGGTATCGGCCGCCTCTGGCGCCGGCGGTGCCGCGGCTTCCACGGCGCCTTCCCGGGCAGCGGCGGGCGGCTGCGGGGGTGGGGCTTCCGGCGCGAGGCCTTCCTCAGTTCCTTCCGGAAGACCCGGGTTGGGGATCCCTCGTGCGATGGTTTCCTGCTCGACCCTGTTGTTCCGGTCGCTACGAAATGCTCGCCCTTCGGGAACCTCGCCGTTTTCCTGATCCGAAGGGGCGACGATCGGCGCGGGCGCATTTGCGGCCAAAGGCTCCTGCAGCGCAGGGGATTGCAGGGACACGACAATTTCTTCAGGAGGCCGGGGGCCGCTGATGCTCTCACGCCCCAGGCCGATCAGCAGCAGGATATGGACCAGAATCGAAAGCAGGATGGCTATCGGCAAAATCCCGCGCGGAGGGGATGGTGAGGGGCTGAGAAGCGCTGTCATCGCCGTTCCTTGCAGGGGGATGGGCATGAGCCTACACTCCCGAGGATGGGATTGGGTGTCACAGAGCTTCTGATCATTCTGGCGGTGGTCTTGCTGATCTTCGGGCCGTCGCGCCTGCCCGGCCTGGGCTCGGGTGTGGGCGACGCGATGCGCAACTTCCGGAAGTCGGTTCGAAAACCTGATTCGATCGATATCACGCCGACCGATGAGGATCGCACGGACTCGGACGAACCCGAGAATGGTCCCAAATCCTGAATCACGGATTCAGGAGGTCCGTGCCTCGATAACGCGGCAGACCACATCACTGGTATCTGCCGGTGGGTCGGGGAAGACCAGAAGAAAACTCGCGGATTCTCCCGGGGGGATCAGAAAACGTCGGTTGGGTTCGAGACGAAGCAGCATATCGACCTCGTTGATGGACAGATCTCGTATGGTTCCTTTCGCCTGATTCGCCGCATAGACTTTGCGCACGGCGCGAGTCTTGCCTCCGGCAATCAATTCGCCCTCGATTTCGATCAGACGAAGGTTCTCGTTTGAATCGTTGATCGCCCGTCCGGTGACGACATAGGCGAGCCGATTGCCCTTGATCTGGTCGAGTCCGCCGGTGATTCCATCGAGTCGAACCTGATAGGCGAGCAGGTGGTCCTGTCCGAGAAGTTTCCCCAGAACGGGAATCCGTGTCAGCGAATCCACAGCGATCTCGGGGCGACGATCGAAGGTGATGGCGACCAGCAGGTAGCCAAGCAGGATGATCGCCACGCTCCAGCCCACCGGTTTCAGGGGGGATTTGCGCGGATCTGCGCGTGGGGCTGTCGCGCGTCGTTGTGCCGGCACGGGGCGGCGCCGGACGCGAGGATGGGGCGGCAGTCGTTCCTCTTCTTCCTCTGCCTCTTCCCAGTCCTCATCCTCATCCTCATCCTCTATTTCGTCGTCGATCCATTCCTGGGCACTTCTTCCGCGCCCGACGGGTTCCTCCGGTTCGTCATCCTCGATCTCGTCTGATTCGTCGCCGTCTTCGAATTGTGGATCTTCGTCCTCGAGCAGGTCCTCGGCTTCGTACTCGTCGCCGGCTTCTTCCTCGTCCTCCGTATCCATCAATCCGTCGACAAAAGCAGGCTCTTCGGTGGACTCCTCCTGCTCCTTTTCAAAGTCAAAGGAGAGGTTGGGCGGATCTTCGCTGGTTCTCTTGCGGTTGCGTGCTTGGCGTCGGCGTTCGCCCGGCTCGAAGAGCTGGCCGCATTTGGTGCATTTGAACACCGGATCGGCGCCCTGAAGTTGCGCCTGAGTCACGCGATATTGCGTGCTGCAATGGGGACATTGGACGGTCATGCGAACGCACCGATGGTGCCACAAGATCGAGGCAATTGCACCCGCGGGTGCGGGCCCGGGAGAGCGGTTCTCATGGTTTGACCGGCTTCCTTTCCGCCTCGCCCGGGGTGACAGCCGCCTGCGGTGCCGTCAGTCCCGTTGCATGTCCCATGATATGGTAAAGAGTCTGTTGTTCCATGGTCCCCGAGACCAGCCAGCTCCCCGGTCCTTGCGCGTATGCCGCCACGTCGGCTCCCCCATGGGTTTCGACGGGCTGAGGGATCAGTGCTTCGACGAGATAGTCGTCGGAATGGATTTTCACGGGGTCGGGTGCCGTGCGGGTCCCGGACGTCGGTGTCCGGAGGCCATTGGCGTAGGACAGTGTCGGGTAGGGGACTCCCTTGGCATCAAGGCAGGGTTCGCCTTTGGTATCGCCGATCTTCTCACAAAGGCCCGTGATCGGACTTCCGCGCCTGGGATAGCCTTGAATCGTGAGCGTGTGCGAGTGGTCTGCTGTCACGATGATCAGGGTGTCGGGCCCGGCGGTTTTCTGCGCGGCGACCACGGCATCCGCAAAGGCGATCCCGTCCTTCAGGGCGCGGCGCGGATTGGTCGCATGATGGGCGTGGTCGATCCGACCAGCCTCGACGAGCAGTATCCATCGTTTTCCGGTTGCGTTCAGATGGCGGATCGCCGAAGTGGTCATTTCGGCCAGGGAGGGCTCCTTTTTGCGGTCGGCCTCGAAGCTCATATGCCCGGCGTTGAGCAGGCCGAGCACAGGCGCCTGCCCGTCCAGCGGCAGTTTCTTGAAGGCGGCAGGCGCGACGACGACTTCCACGCCCGCGACGCGGGCTTCCTCGAGGAGATTTCGGCCGTCCCGACGCTCTCCCCGGACGCCTGTGGCGGGATCCGTGCCGCTCACGAATTGTGTGGTGCCTCCGCCGGCGACAAAATCCAGGCGGGCGTCTGCCAGCTGGGCTGCGATATCCTTCTGGCCCGAGCAACTCCCGGGCATGCGGGTATCGCTTTCGAAATTCCGGTCGGCCGATACGGCAAAGGCGCCCGCAGGAGTCGCATGGGTCACCCGGGTGGTCGTGACCACGCCGCGCGCCCAGTCGCGGTCTCTTGCGAGGTCGAAGAGACTCGCGAGACGGTGTTGGTCCACCTCGTTGCAATCGCCGCGTTCGAGCCTGGTGTCCACGCCGATGACGCCGGCGCGCGTCTTTTGCCCGGTCAGCATTGCCGTGATGGTCCCCGCCGAGTCCGGCACCTGAGCATCCGTATTGTAGGTTTTGACCAACGCGAGGTGGGGCATTTTCTCGTAGGAAAGCTGGTATTCCTCGCCACTCATTCCGCGGGCCTGACCAGCGAAAATTCTTGTAGCGGTTACCGAATTTACCCCATTGCCGTCTCCCACCATGAGGATCAGGTTCTGTGCCTCACGCTTGTCGGGCTCCTGCGCAAGTCGGCTCTCTAATTCGCTGCGGCCCTGAGCAAATGTGGCATCCCTGCCTGCGGGCAACCCGGGGGGCAAAGCAGTAGCCACCGCGGGAAGCGACAATAAAAGCAGGCTAATCGGGGAAATTCTCATGGTCGAAATCCTGAGATGAGCATACCCTTCTGGTTGCATTCGGGCGAATGCTTGACCGATAATCCCCAAGCATGGTCCCATCCCCGTGGCCATTGTGAAGGAGGAACCCCACATGTCGGAAAGCGAAAATAATGACCCCTATGTTCTGATTTCGGCGGATTGCCATGCCGGAGCAAGAATCAGTGGCTACCGCGAGTTTCTGGATCCGGCCTACCGGGAGCGGTTCGACCTGTGGCGCGAGCAATATCGGAATCCGGCCCGTTCTCATTTGGGCAAGAAAAAGGATCTGACTTGGGGTGGGTCCGAGCGGGTGGCTGATCTGGAGTCTCAGGGAGTCGTGGCGGAGGTACTGTTCCCCAATAACGTTCCGCCGTTTTTCCCCCCGGCGGGTATTGTGGTGGCACGGCCTCCGAGCTCGGATGAATATGAGCTGCGGCTGGCGGGTGTGCGGGCGCATAACCGTTGGCTGGCGCAGTGGTGTGAGGATTTTCCCGACCGCCGAGCCGGCGTAGGCGTCATCCTGCTCAATGACGTCGATGAGGCGGTGCGCGATATCGAATGGATCGCCAAGCATGAACTCCGTGGCGGCGTGCTCATTTCGCAGGTCGCCGACGATACGGATCTCGAGCCGCTTTATTCGCCACGCTATGACCCGATCTGGGCGGCGTGTGAGGCCAATGATCTGATTATCCACCAACATTCGGGCGGTGGCTGTCCGGAATACGGGAATCACCCCGCCTCGAATCTGGTGTGGGTCTACGAGATGTCGTGGTTTGCGACGCGTGGAATGTCCCACCTGATCCTGTCGGGGGTCTTCGAGCGTCACCCGAAGCTGCGTTATCTGATCAGCGAATCAGGCTGCGCCTGGGTCAAGGGTGCGATTGAGCATATGGACAAGCTCTACTTCCAGATCGCAAAGGCGGGCAGCACGGGTGAAGTCGATTTTCACGGTCGCGGCGTGACGCGCGAACCGCCGAGTCATTACGCGAAGACAAATTGCTGGTACGGCGCCAGTTTCCCGCGCCCGGCCGATCTCGCCGGACGACATCTGGTGGGGGTGGACCATGTTCTCTGGGGAGCCGATTATCCTCACTTTGAAGGAACCTACCCCTACACCATGGAATCCCTTCGGCTAGCGTTCGCCGACATGGACCCCGTTGAAGTTCGCCAGATTCTGGGGGGGAATGCCGCGAAATTTTTCGGCTTTGATTACGAGGCTCTGCAGGAAGTTGCGCGAAGCTGTGGCCCGACAGTCGAGCAGGTTGCCGAGCCGCTGCTGGAGAAGCCGGCTGACGCGACGAGTCCGTGCTTCTGGTAGGTGATTTGGCCTGTCGCGTGTGGCGCCGGCTCAGCCCTCGAGGGCTTTGCCGATCAACTCGTTGAGGTCCAGAGAACCCGAATCGATGCTCCCGGCCCATCCGCCATCGACGTGGAGATTGTGACCGCTGATAAAGCCCGCGGCATCGCTGTTGAGGAAGATCAGCGGGAGGGCCATCTCCACGGGTTGGGCCCGTCTGCCGATTGGCTCGGCCCAGGCATTGATCAGTGCCGGTGGTGCGGTCGCCTCGAAGTCCTTCATCATGGGAGACTCGGTTGGCGCAGGATTGACGCAATTGATGCGGATGCCTTTGCGGATCAGCTCGGCTGCGGTGCGCATGGTGAAATATTGCGTGCACATCTTCGAGAAGAGGTATCCGTCGGCAACAATGTCGAGATTCTTTTCGCACCAGGCAAAACCGGCCTCTGCGTCCGGGGTGTCCATCAATTCCTGAATCTCGTTGCGACGGTCCGCCCATCCGTGCCCGGCGGTCGATGCGATCACCGCGAGAGCACCCCCTTGCGGCATGCGGCGCGCGACCTCGTGCGTCCAGTAGCGCATATGCAGGAAATTGACCTGCATGACCTCGAGAGGAGGGAAGGTGCCCGGGAGTCCCGCGCAGTAGAAGGACGCGTCGATGTTGTCGCCGATGTTATCCAGAGCTTTGTCGATCTGGCTGCAGTCCCTTAGGTCGACGGTTTGGAAGGACGCCATCGGCACCGGAGACTCCTTGATGTCGACGCCGTGGACTTCGGCACCGAGCCGGACCAACTCCCGCGCGGCCGCCTCGCCCATGCCCGAAAAACATCCGGTGATGACGACTTTTTTCCCTTTATAGCTCCACGGATCGGTATTCATGCGAGTCTCCTTGTTTGCGATTCTTGGATATCGTCAAGTCGATTGACTGTAAAGGGCGCGGGATCGAGTTCTCCAGGCACGCCTTGCGGCGCCCGGAGATTCTCAGCCCGCCCAGGGCTGGATGGCTTCCTTGAGTTTGGCGTAGCCATCGAGGAAGCCGGGCCGTTTCTGGCCATAGACCTTGTCGAAGGTCGCCAAGGCCTGATCCAACCACTGTGCCAGAGCCGTGTTGCCCGGGTTCGCGTCGATATAGGCATCGCGGATCAGAACGAAGTGGATACGCGGATCGTAGGGTTGCTTCTTGCCGCCCATGGACTCGTCACCATCAAGCAGGCGCAGCAGCATGGCGTCAGCGGAGCCAAGCGTCTGCTCATGAATGGGAGGCCCGGACATCCGGTACATCACCGACGTCATGTCCCGGCCGTTGCCGGTGGTGTAGCCCATCTCGGACCAGAGATCCGACATCGTTTTGTCGGTGACGCCCACCTTGTCGAGTACTTTTTGGCCAAAATGGCGGAGGGGATCCGAGACGTCGGCCAGCAGGTCCGTCAGGCGGTCGCCATCGAGGTCGGTTGCCAGCACGACCGCATCCTGGCCATCGATCAGATCCCAAAGCAGGAGACCGTAGTTGGTATCCGAGATATGCTGTTCGACCTGGCCCTTCCAGTTCTCCATGCCGGCCTTGAAATCGTCTGGCAGCAGGTTGATGATGCGATCGACGCGCTCGCGATGCTCCACGTAACCATCCACGGCGTATTTGCGCCCGACGGTGAATTGGGTTCCCTCGAGCAACCAGGAGAGGATGCCCGAGTTGATGCCGTCTTCCATGGCCTGGGTCGGCTTGAAGGCAACGCGTCCCAGTTTTCCCGTGTCGTTCACCATTTGCAGAAAGCGTCGGGCGGCATAGGCCATCTGAATGCCGGGGGTGTTCATCTCGGAATGAATGATGCCGGTTTCCGGGCTGACGTCGAAGACGGCTCGATCCTGTGAATAGGGCAGGCACGGCATGCAGCGCACAACCGTGATTGTTCCGTACGGGCGGAGATGGCAATCGACGCCGGCCTGGGTGCGCAAGGGGGCGTTGCCGGATTTTCCCTTGACCACTACGCGACCGCCGGTGCCGTCGTTGACGTAGGCGTCACCGGCGGTGGACCATTTGATCGAGGTGCAGGGCATGTTGCCGAACCAGGAGAGCGGGGCCAGGTCGAGGTCGTGGCGGTACTGGGACCACATGGGGACGCCATAGAAGGGCAGCCCGAGAACATCGGTTGCCATGATGGTGCCCAGAAGTGCGTAGGCGTCGGTCAACGAATGCGCGACGGGCTTGGTCTTGCCGTCGAAGTTGCCACCCTGCCAGATCACCGCCTCGGGGTGTCCTTCGGGCCGGACTTCGCTGTCCTGATACAATCCTCCGAGGAGGTCGAGAAGATCGCCCCCTTCGGCTTCGGTCTGCGCAATTTTCAAGAGATCCAGCATGATTTCGTCTTTCCGATGCGGCAACGGCCGCCTTGGTGCGGCGTGGATGCCCCACAATTCGATTCCCGGATCAGTCCGCGAACCCTTGGAAGTCTAGCAGGGGAAGGTTGTTTTTCACCTGCTGGAGGCTGAAGCTGGTGATTTTTGTTTCGAGATACCGGCACGAATGCTCAGACCCCGACCTCGCGTCGCAGCTCCTCGGTATGTTCCCCCAATTCAGGCGCGGGCAGGCGGATCTCGCTGGGGGTTTCGCTGAATTGTTCCGCGGGGCGGGGTTGGCGCATCTCGCCGCCGATCGGATGCACACTCTCACTCAGAATTTCGTTCTCGAGGATTTGAGGATGGGTGAGCAGGCTTTCACGGTCGAGTACCGGCGCGCACGGGACGTCTTCGGCTCCCAGGCGAACCAGCCATTCGATGTTGGAGCGATGGCGGAGGACTTCGGCAAGCATGGTCAATCGCTCTCCGGCGTGCGCGATCCGTCCTCCGGGGGTGGAGAAGCGCTCGTCCTCAAGCCAATCCTTGCGCTCGACGGCCCGGCAGAGTCCCTCCCACTCGGCGTTCGAGACCGCGCCTGCGGTGATGAAGCCATCGGCCGTTTCAAAAACCAGATCCTGTGCAAGCCGTGAATGTCGACGCAGGGCGCGGTCTCCCTTCCAGGTGTGCCCGGCCATCCCCTCGGTCCAATGAAAGGCAATCGTCGCGTCCAGCATCGAGAGCTCCAGGAGCTGTCCCTTGCCGGTGCGCTCGCGAGCAAAGAGCGCCGCGGTGATGGCCTGCGCGGCGGTGACCGCGGTGAGCTTGTCGGGGACGACCAGCCGCATCATGCGCGGCCGGCCGGTATCCCGGTCTGCCTGAATGGCGGCGAGCCCGGAAAGCGCCTGAATCACCGGATCGTAGACACGCTGGTCCTTGTAGGGGCCCTTGGTGCCAAAGCCGCTGATCGAGGTGTAGACGATATCGGGCTTGAGGTCGCGGACGGCCTCGTAGCCCAGCCCCAGTCGCTCCACCGCGCCGGGCCGAAAGTTCTGGACGAAAACATCGGCAGAACGAACCAGTCGGCGGACAAACTCAAGGCCGTCCGGGGTTTTCAAATCGGCAACCACGGACCGTTTGTTGCGGTTGGCGGTGGCGAAGGTGGCGGAGAAGCCGTTTTGAGTGGCCCCCATATGGCGCACCAGGTCCCCGACTTCCGGGACCTCGACCTTGATGACATCGGCACCCTGGTCTCCCAGAATACGAGTGGCCATCGGGCCGGAAATCATGGTGCTGAGATCAACGACACGAATACCTTCCAATGCTCCCATGGATCTGGTCTAGCGTATTGGCCGGCTGAGCCAAGTTCAGGCGGTGTTGGCGTAGCCTGTCCGGGGCGGGGTGCCCGACGGTTTCGGGGGCAAATCGCCCCCCGGCCGCGGCCAGGCAATCGGGGAGACGTCCCCGGCAATCTTCTCGCCCACAGCGATGTTCTGCCGGTCGACGATCATATGCGGGATCGGGTTTCGGCGCACGCAACCATCGGCGAAGTAGATGACACAATAGACGCGGCGGGTATTTTCGCTGTGGTTGGCTTCGGCAAGGTGGACGGTGAGCGAATGGTGGAAGACTACCGAACCCGGTGGGGCTTCGACCCAGACCGGTTCGGTTCGGGCGACCAGGGGGTCATTGACCACGTCGTAGGGCTCCTGAAAGATGTGGCTGA
Organism: Binatia bacterium; assembly: GCA_965658895.1. GTDB lineage: Bacteria > Desulfobacterota > Binatia > UBA12015 > UBA12015 > UBA12015. The sequence goes on along the minus strand of CBFHUR010000016.1, from coordinate 55,822 downwards.
TGTCCACGAATTTCTCGAGCCCGACCCGATGGGAGCCCGGCAGATAGGCCATGGCACCCTCGCCGCGCCGGGAGCCATCAAAGGGGATCCAGGCGGTGATTTGACGAGGCGGGTCAATTGGCCAGAAAGGCCGATCCTGATGGGCGTCGGTCTCGCGCCCTCCCGGTTCCTTGTAGAGTGCCTGGTCATGCCAGATGCGGACCGCATCGGCCTCGAGGAGTGCTGCGGCCATGGCCCCCATGGGCTGGTCGAAGGTGAGCGGGCGGACTTCGGGCGAATCCTCCCAGAGGTTCATGCATTGGATGAAACTTTGTTCGTAAACGGTCTTTTCTTCCAATGGGCGGTCGTCGTCGCCGGATCTGCGCGTGACGGCGGCATCGACGGCCGCGCCGAAGCTTGTGCGCTGGTCGGGCGAGAAGACATCTTCAACGACCAGAAAGCCGTCGCGCTGGAAGGATTCAATTTGTTCGGGCTTGAGCATGGTCGGAGTCATCCTAGCCAGGTCGCCATCAGATGTTCACGTAGCGCATCGTTGTTGACGTCAGTGGCAACCCGGATGTTCGGTGCTTCCGGGGTTCGGCGAGAAGCCGCTTTCTCATCCACTTCAATCGAGGCTTCGGTAAAGCGGCAAAGGTCCCCACGCACGAGCGTTGCCGCGGTCAGCGGATCATGCAGGGCGACACGAGGGTGGGGGCGTCCGAAGCGTTCGCGGAGGAATTCCAGCCAGATCTCCGAGAGGCTGCCGATCTTTTGTGCCAGCGCATCCCCCGTTCGCAGTTGCTCGATGTCCTCGGGGAGCAAATGGGTTTGGAACGTGACCTCGGCCGGGATGATGGTCGGCAGGACCGCGTGAGGTGCCTGCAGGACGGTTTTGACCGCCAACGGGTCACAGTACCAATTCCATTCCGGGATCTCGGGCACCATGCCTTCGAGAAGCACGTCCTCGATTTTTCCGCCCATGATGGCCAGGGGCGGAAGCGTCGCCCCATGGGCAACCAGCGCACCGAGATTGGAAAGCGGACCGATCGCAACCAGAACGTCCGGAGCTGCCTTCTCGAGGGCCTCGGCGAGAGCCTCGATCCGGGCAGGACCATCCGGGTCCTTGTCGACAAGCATGCGCGGCGCAGGATTCGCGACGATGCCCTTGCCTTCATGGCCGAACATCAGGCCGATGCGTTCGGGGGTGATGGGAATTCCGCGGCCGGTCAGAATCGGCGGGGCCGCCTGAGTTGTGAGACCAAGCAGGGCGCGTGCGATCTCGGACCGGAGTTCCACGTCGCCGAAAACCGTCGAGATCCCCGCCAGTTCGAGATCCGGATGTCGCAGAACATAGGCAATCGTCAGGGCATCATCGACATCGCTGCCGACGTCGGTATCGATCCATACGCGCATGGTTTCTTCCTACAGGCCGGCTGGCTTCCTGCCAAATCAGGGCTCCTGGTCGATCCAGATCGGCGAGGACCACGCTCGTTCTTCGATGGTTGCCAGACAATCGTCCTGGTAGGGCGTTTGCGCATCATTTCCGTAGCAAGGTTGGAGCTCGATGCAGCGGCCGGTCTCGTCCCGACGGCAACGCAAATTGTCGCCGTTGACCGCAGCGGTGGGTTCCTGAATGGCTCGCACGTAGTAGACATGATCACGCCCCGAGCGCTGGTAGTCCGGATCCTCGAACTCCACGCGACAACCGTCCGGGTCCTCCGGACATGGCAGGACTTTCCACGGGTCCTCGATCAACGAACCAATGGGCTCGTCCGGGTTGTCTTGCGGACGGATGCGAATGACCTCGATCCTGGAGATTGCGTGGCGTTGGTCCGAGGGGTGGTAGCATTCGTTCCGGCAGAGGTCGTATAAGCGTTCGTCGCCCAGTGCTTGTTGGCTGCTTGCCGGACAGCCGGGTTTCTGAATTCTTGCACCGGCAGCCCGTACGCCGAACCGAGGAGTCTCGGCGACGGAGGTCTCACTTCCCATGGGGCTTGTCGTGCTGGAGTCGGCGGGGTTGAGCAGGTCGAAGTGCAGGAGAATTCGCGGTCCGCTGGTGCCGTAGGCACGCCGATCCTGCAGCGCCTGCCAGATGGTGCCGCGGCTGCGGTCGGCTGCATGGACCGCAACGAGGCCTCCTGTGGTGAAGAACGATGACATGCGCTCGACGTCACGGTCGCCGAAAGCAACGGCGCCGTCGGTGTCCAGCGGGACGGAATGGGCCACGGGGTCCTGCCCCGTACCAAGCAGGTCGGGGGTGCCTTCCGCGGGTCCCTTGCTCTCGGACATTTCGCTGCGGTCTTTCTCCTTGTAGCCGGTCCCCGGTCGCGCGGTATGATTGTCGCTCGAAGCAATCAAGCCATAGCGTGCGTGAGAGTTGTCACCGAGCGGAGATTGCCGTGCCAGCATATATTGAGCCGACATGCGCGGGCGGTAGTCGAATGCGGGCAGGAAGCAATCGCGGCATTGCCCCGCATCCTGCCAGTCGACAACCGATGCGCCCGGCACGGTGCGAAATCCGGCACGGCCAACAGCGGCGTGGTTGCGGCGCGCCTGCGCCGCTCGCCGAGCACATTCCTCGCGAGATTCGCCGCTCGTCAGACAACGCTCCTGGATGATTTCGCCGGCCCGCCAGCAATTCGGAAGAAAGCCATCGGATCCACTCACCGGCGGCGGGCAGGTCAGCGCCGGACCGGAGGCCGGCGCGGGCATGCCCCAGTCGCGATACTCCTCGGAGTTCCCATGGCCCGAGTAGATCTCCATCAGAAATTGACGAGCGGGGTCCGCGTGCGGCCCGGCGATTTGGGAATCCCATTGCGATCCGGGCGGAGCCGTATTTCCCCACGTGGTTCCATGCGGAATGACCATGGTCTCGAGGCCCCAATCGTCGAGTTTGGCGAAGAGTTCGGCCGGAGTTTGCGTCGATTCGCGACAGTCGGTGGGCAGGTCGCGAACGGCAACTCCGTCGGGGCAGGGCGGGACGCTCGCGCTCTCGGCCAGAAAGGTCGTGAAGTCGAGAGTCCGCTGGTCGCGCAGCAGCAGGACAAGGCCGGCTCGGACTGCCGGCGGAATGGTCACGATATCCCCTTCGGGTTGTCGAGCGGCAATCGGCCGGGCGGGGATCTCCGCCTCCGCCGTGTCGCGCAGAATGATGTTCTTATGCCCCCAGTGGTTTGCGGGCGTGGTGCCGTCCTGCGTCCATTCCCATCCGAGAAAAGCGATCACGTCCGGATTTGCCGGATCCGCGACTGCATTGCATGCTCGAATGCTCTCGATCGTTTCACGCCAATGAGCGGGCGTCAGAGACTCGGCATGGTCGTTGATCGACCAGAAGTCGAGCGCCGCGCAGTGTCGGGCGTAATCGCAGGCATCCGCTGGCGGATGGGCTCCTTCGCCGGAGACCAGCGGCAGGCTCATCACAAAGGCATCCGAGGAGAAGGTTGTATGGACGTGCAGGTCTCCAAACAGAATTTGGGTATCTCCGGGATGGAGTCGCTCGGCAACACGCTGACGCTCGGCCAGGCCGGCCGCGAGCTCTTGCGCATCCCTGGGCACCGGAGTGACTTTCCCGGGACCCTCGTGTCGGCCCAGATAGCCGTAGCCGAGCAGGTAGCCGGCAAGCCCGACGATGGTGCCTGCGAGAGCGACGCCCCATAAAATCTTCTGCTTCACATCTCAGGCCTCGCAGACAAACAGGGGTTCTTGCAAGCTTCGGGATCGGGAGTTGCGCTGGTTGGCGATTATCGGCGTATCTGCCAGTCTGGCGATCATGAGCAAGGTGCACGTTTTGGGGTCGATGAATATGGACCTGGTCGCTCGGGTGGAGCAGTTCCCCAGGCCCGGCGAGACCTTGTTCGGGCATGACTTCCAGACTCTTCCGGGAGGGAAGGGGCTCAATCAGGCTGTCGCGGCCGCCCGAGCCGGCGCTTCGGTGGTGATGCGGGGGGCCGTGGGCGCCGATGCTCAGGGCAACTCTTTGCGCGATTTTCTGGCGCACGAAGGCGTCGATATTCAGGGAGTGGCAACCGCGCCCGGCGTCGCCACCGGAACCGCCTTGATTCTGGTCGACGAGAAGGGCGAGAACAGCATCGTTGTTGTGCCCGGCGCCAACCAGCAGATTTCGGAAAGCGCCGACGCGCTGCAGCCGGTGCGCGGCGATTTTCTTCTGGCACCGTTCGAGGTTCCGGACGTCGCCATCGAGCCTGCTTTTGCGCAGGCCCGAGCGGTCGGGGCCTGCACGGTGCTGAACCCTGCGCCGGCCCGCCCGTGTCGGCCCGCAATCCTGGAGCAAACCGATCTTCTGGTGGTCAACGAGACCGAACTGCAGTTTTTCGCCGGCCTTTCGGGCGGGGACGGCGGGCAAGGCGAAGCCCGCAGAGCGGCAGGCGAGCCTCTGGCAGGCGAGCGGATCGTCGAATGGGTCGAGAGGTTGGCTGTCGGGCATCCTCTGGGTGTGGTGGCCACGCTGGGCGGAAAGGGCCTGATTGCCTCGCTGGGCGGACGCCTTTTGGAATTGCCGGCACGAGAGGTGGAAGTCGTGGACACGACCGCGGCCGGCGACACCTTCGTGGGTGCTCTGGCCGCGGGCATGGCTGGCGGAACCTCGGTCGAGGAAAGCCTGCAATTTGCGATTGCGGCCGCCGGGATCTGTGTCAGCCGCGCGGGCGCGGCTCCCTCGATTCCGGAACTTTCAGAGATCCGGGGGATTCTCTGAATCCCGGATTCTCAGGGCATCAGCGAGGCAGCTTGGCGTTCAGGAGACGTTCCCGAACCAACAAGCGCAGCGCTGTCGAAATCGTCCAATAATGCTCTTCGGCAAACTCCCGCAGGGCATCGGCTTCCTCGGGTTCGAGTCTTACGTTTACCCGACTGGAGCGATCGCTGAAGGAGCGGGGTCGACCAGGGCGACGCTTCTCGGGAGTCGCGCTCGCAGATTTTTTCTTTGATGTGTTTTTCTTCGCGGGCATTGGGGGCACCACTTTCAATTAAGGTTCCCTTTGAGAATGTCGATTCGGAGTGCCCTTGTCAAAGTTTGCCTGGGTGAGTTCCCCCGCCTGGCCGATGCCAGATGACGCTGCAACGTGGTACGAGGGTACGAGGGTACGAGGGGAAGGGCATGCCGGGAAATCCGTTCGCCCTGAAACCCGAAGGGAACTCCAGTGGCATCGGCAGCCTGCCTCGAGCTCTTCCGCTTTCCCGTCCAATCGAAATTGTGGCGACGACTCGGGGAGTAACGGATGGTTTTTGCCTATCTTCTTCCGAAACATCGGGAGCCCGCCAAGTGAGTAAAATCGGGCCTTTTCGAGCATTTTCGCATGAAAATATCGCTGGCACTCCGAGTGCCGAAAGTTAGATCGGCGATCGGTTAGACTCCCGGGGGCCTGAGCCGATATGGGTCAGCGCCATGCGATCTCTGTTTGTTGCGATTGGAGTCACCTTTTTCTTTCTGAGCGGCGCGGCCGCACTGGCCGCCGACCCTGACGATACGGTCGCCGGACTGGTGGAGTCCGACCCCCAGCCGACGCTGGGGGACCCACCTTCCGAGGAGGGCTCGAATGCGGTGGATGCGGCCGAGGGTGCCGACGTAGCCGAGGATACCACTAGTCTCGCGCGGGAGTTTGCCGTCGAGCAGATCGTCGTGACCGCTCGTCGGCGCGAAGAACTGGAACAACAGGTGCCGGTGGCCATGACGGTCCTTGGTGAAAAACAGCTCGAGAGTTCCTTTAACCGGGATCTCTCGGACATCACCGGATACGCACCGAACGTGATCATCAATCCTGTTCGTGTGGGACCCAGTGGTACGGCAATCTCGATTCGCGGCATCAGTTTTCAGGATATCGAGAAGAGTTTTGATCCGGGGGTTGGCGTCTTGATCGATGACGTGTTTCTGGGCGTCTCGACGGGTTCGTTGGTGAGCAACTTTGACGTTGGCTCCATCGAGGTTCTGCGTGGGCCGCAGGGCACGCTGTTTGGCAAGAATACCATCGGTGGTGCGGTTCGGATCACCCGGACGCGCCCAACCGGGGAATTCGGCGTGAAGGCAAGCATTACCGGCGGGTCCTATGGTCGAAACGACTACCGGGTCTTGTTCAACGCCCCGGTGATCGAGGACGTGCTGGCCGCGAAGGCCTGGTTCTACAGCGAGAACGACGATGGCTCGATGTATAACACGACCAAGGGGCGGTACGTCGGCGGGCAAAACTACTGGACCGCCGGGTTGACGCTGGAGGCAAAGCCGACCGACAACTTGACCATCCTCGGTACCTACGAGCACATCCGCGATGACACACCGACGCTGCCCTTGATCAACCTGAGCCAGTACCCCGGGGAGTCAAAGTATTTGCCCGGAGGGGATCTGCAGTGCCGCGAGTATGATCAATGTTCGGTTGATAATCTCGACCGCGTCACCACGCAGAACTTCTCGGACCGCTCCCGGATGGATCTGGATTCGGTGACCGTGCAGGCGGACCTGCAACTCGACAATATTGGAACGCTGACCTCGATCACCGGTTGGCGCGGGCATGTCGAGTCGGTCAATGCCGACATGGACGCTACCGCGATCGACTATTTCTCGGTGCTTCGGGACCAGACGTATGACCAGTTCAGCGAGGAAGTCCGACTGGCAACCGAGGAGTGGGCAGGTTTTCAGCTCGTGGCTGGGCTTTACGTCTGGTGGGCGCAGTTTACACTCGACCAAACCAGCTATTTCCTGACCAGCCGACTGGATCCCGGGCTGCCGCTCGACACGGATCTGGTACTGAAGACTGGTCAGGAGACCTTCAGTATCGCACCGTTTTTTCAGGCGGATTATGCGCTTACCGATTGGCTGACCGCGACCGCCGGGTTGCGTTTTACCTGGGAGCAAAAGCGCCTGACTCGATTTGATCAGTCGGTGCACATCGGCCCGGTTGTGATTCCGGTGGTGAGTGACGCCGGACAGACGGCGCATTGGAAGGCGCCCACGCCGATGGCGGGTCTCGACGCGCAAATTACCGACGAGGCGATGGCCTATTTCCTCTATTCGCGCGGTTTCAAAAGCGGGGGCTATAATGTGCGCGCCGGGAGCGTGGAGTCGCTGGGTCCCTACGATCCGGAATATGTCGACAGCATGGAGGTCGGCCTCAAGAGTGATTGGTTCGAAGATCGCCTGCGCGCGAACGCATCCCTGTTCTGGAACATCTACGACGACAAGCAGGAAGAGATCCTGAGTTATTACCCTGAATCACCGGTCGGACAGCAGACGTTCGTCGAGAACGTGGCCAAGGCCAGAACACGTGGCTTCGAGCTGGAACTGATCGCGGTTCTGCTTCCGGATCTGACCTTGCGTCAGAGCTTCGGTTATCTGGATGCCTCGTATATCGATGGGGAGTTCACCTATATCGTGGACGGCGGCGAGTTCCGGGAGCCATTCGCAAGCCAGCAGATGCGGCGTGCTCCCAAGTTCCAGTACTCGATTTTCGTCGACTATATTCGCGAACTCGGCCCCGGACTTCTGAATCTGCATCTCGATTGGCGTTGGATCGACCAATACCAGACCTCTTTCCCGAATATCGCGATCGGCGAGGTCCCGGCGAACTCCAAACTGAATCTTCTGGTCGGCTACACCATGCCGATGCCGGGGAACGAAGATTGGACCCTGCGCCTCGAGGCGTTCGGTCGCAACGTGAACAATCCCTCGGTTCTGGGCCAGACGGTTTCGGCTGCCGGTCTCTTTACCTTCGGAGCCTTGCCCCCGCCGCGGACCTGGGGCATCGAGATGCAAGTGGCCTGGAGGTGAGAGGCGCAGGTCGCTTCAATCCCAGGCTTCGTTGAAACATAATAGCTCGGGCTTCGGCCCGAGCGTGATCTGGGAGACCGAGCAATTGTCGAGCATGCGCTTCCACTGGGAGTAGTCGCCGTCGAGAATATGGCCCAAGGCCATGCTCAGGGCGCCGCCGTGGGCGACGCAGACCACGTGTTCACCGGGGTGGCGTGCGGCGATTTCTTCCAGCGTGCCGACCAGCCTTTGGGTCACCTCCAGCGGGGATTCTCCGCCATGCGGGGCGAAGTCGGGATCTTTCCGCATATTTCCCCAAAGATCTTCCTTGTCCCATAACTCCCGATAGGAGCGGCCCTCCCAACTGCCCAGATCATACTCTCGGAGGCCGGGGTTCAGTTGGATCTCCACGTCAACCGCCTCGGCGATTGCGCGCGCCGTATCGTGCGCCCGCTGCAGATCACTTGCGTAGATAGCGTCGGGTTGAAAGCGTTTGCGGATGCCCTCGGCTACGCGAGCCGCCTGCTCGCGGCCGTGGTCGGAGAGCTCCGTGTCGGTGGAGCCATGCCAGATGCCGCCGGTGTTTGCGGATGTCTGGCCATGGCGTACGAGTGTCAGGATCGTTTCTTTCATCAGGTACCTCGGGATGTCATCGGAGACGGTTTCAGGAAATCAGACGCCGGAGAAAGCGGTTTCCGAAAAGAAATTTCGCGAACTTTTCCATCCCGGCCGCGCTCTTTTCCGTATAGGGGTAGCCGCCCTGAGATTTCTTGGCCGTATCGAGAATCACCGGATGCAGATGGCAGTAGCCGCGGATGCCAACCTCGCCGTTGACCTGTCCGACGCCGCTGGCCTTGAGGCCGCCAAATGGTGCTTCCGGGATCCCGTAGGTCACCGAGATATCATTCACGCTGATGCTTCCCGTGACGATCCGTTTTCCGATCTCGAGACCTTTGTCGAGATCGGTGGTCCACACCGTGCCGGAGAGCCCGAAGTCCGAGTCGTTGGCCTTGTCGATCGCTTCTTCCTCATCCTCGACTTTCTGGATGGCGATGATGGGCCCGAAGGTCTCCTTTGTCATCAGGTCCATGGAGTTCTCGACTTCGGTCACGACGGTCGGCGGGAAGAAGTAGCCGGGCAGATCGGTGCGCCGGTCGCCGCCGAGGAGGACCTTGGCGCCCTTGGCACGGGCGTCGCTCATATGAGCCTCGATAATATCCATTTGCCGGTCCCAGAAGACCGCGCCGACATCGCCTTCTTCGGTGGCGCTTTGCTTCAATTTGCTCGCCTGGTCGACCACTTTCTGGACAAACGCGTCATAGATGGACGCCGGCACATAGACCCGCTCGGTTCCGCAGCAATAGTGGCCGGTGTTGAAAAACGATCCGCGAAGCGCGCCGTCGGCGGCGCGATCCAGATCGGCGTCCTTGCACACGATCATGGCGTCATTTCCGCCCAACTCCAGAGTGCAGGGGATCAAGTTTCGCCCGCAGGTCTCGCCGACCTTTCTCCCGGTGGCCACACTGCCGGTGAACGAAACCTTGTCGATGCCGGCGTCAAGCAAGGCGGCCCCGGTGGCTCCGTCGCCCTGAATCACTTGATAGACACCTTCGGGAAAGCCGGCTTCCCTGGTCAGTTCTTCAAAGAGTTTGGCCGAAAAAGGTGTAACTTCGCTTGGCTTGTGGACAACCGTGTTGCCCGCCATCACGGCCTGCGCGAAGGGGTTGGCGGTGAGCGCCACAGGCCCGTTCCAAGGCGTGATGAGCCCGACGACGCCGAGCGGTTGATAGGTGAGGGTGACTTTTTTCGTGAAGCGCTGCAGACCGGAAGGACGCTTCTGGGTCGTTTGCAGATATTTCTCGGCGCGCTTTGCGTAATGCGACATCGACATGCAGGCCGCAATCGCTTCCATCATGATCGCTTCGTTTTTTGTCTTCCCGGTTTCCTTGAGAACGATCTCGATGATCTCGTCCATTCGGCGAACCGTCGTGTCGACCAGCTTCCAGAGATATTCGGCACGCTGCTGGAAGGTGAGGGCCGCCCAAGCCGGCTGAGCGGCTCGTGCGCGTGCAACCGCCTGGCGCACTTCCTCGTCGGATGCCGCCGTAAACTCGCCGATCGATTCCAGCGTCACAGGGCTTTTGATGTTGTAGGTGCGGCTTTCGCCGGTCGATTCGATTGGTTCAAAAATTGCCATGGAAGATTTCTTTCTAGAGATGGGGCCGCAGGTCAGCGACGGCCTGGATACGGACGGGAATGCCGTTGAGGATGGCATTTCCCGAGGGTTTGTCGATCGCGTGCTCGTCTGTGAGGTCGTTGGAGTTGGGGCCGGGCTGCATCTGGCCGGCAACTGTCATATGGGATCGGGTGGTTGGCGTGCCATAGCCGTGGGGCAGACTCACAACCCCGATTCGGACCTCGTCGCTCACCTCGACCTCGGCGTTGACGGCCCCGGCGGCCGAGGTGATTTCGGCAACTTGTCCATTGGTGAGTCCTCGAGATTTGGCATCGTCGGGGTTGATCAGCAGGGTGCACCGCGACGGCCCCTTGGCCAGTTTTTCCAGATTGTGCATCCAGGAATTATTCGAGCGGACATGGCGCCTGCCGATCAGGACCAATGCGGGCGGCTCTCGGTCCAAAACTTTAGCAAGGCGCTCGGTGTCCTCGCGCATCAGAGCGTCGTCCAGCTGAATACGAGCATCTTCGGTCGCGATCTGCTCCTCGAGTCGAGGCGTCATGGGGCCGAGGTCGAGTCCGTGGGTGGCTTTCTGGATTTTCTCCAGGGATAGTCCCTCTCCGGAAAATCGATCGCCCCGGGAGCCCGCGCGAATCATGCCGTCGAGGATCCAGTCCAGTGCTGGTTTTTCGCCCAATTGCCGTCGTGCCTCCTCCAGCGAGACCTCCGGGTTGGCCGAGCCGGGGCCGGCGACGCGCGACAGGTAGGCCCCCCGCATCATCTCATCGGCTGTTTGTGCATCGGCCCCGCCGAGCCGTCCGCTGATCTCGCAGACGATCTCGTAGAGGTGCTTGACGCCGGGAGGTGGCTCAAGCACCGCCGGCGCCCATTTGGCAAAGTTGCGCACCGAGAGATTGTGGAAGGCGAGCGGGTAGTTGGTGCGCTCCAACGGGGCGCTGGTGGGTAGAATGATATCTGCGTGGCGAGTGGTCTCGTTGATATAGAGATCCACCGAGACCATGAACTCCAATTGCGCGAAGGCACGATCGAGTCTCCGCGCATTGGGTGTTGAGGAGACAGGGTTTCCGGCGACCGTGAAAAGAGCACGGACGCGATCTTCTCCGGGCGTATCGATCTCCTCTGCGAGGGCCGAGACCGGCAGTTCCCCCGCGAATTCGGGCAATCCTCTTACTCGAGTGCGCCACCGGTCGTAGGGCATCCGGCCGGTTCGGCGCGCCGGGCCCGCATGTGCATGGGCGGGATGAGGAAACATGACACCACCGATGCGGTCGAGGTTGCCGGTGAGGATGTTGATGACATCGATCAGCCAACTTGAAAGTGTCCCGAATTCCTGGGTGCAAACGCCGATGCGCCCATAGCAGGCCGCCTTGGGGGCCGCTGCGAAGTCCCGGGCGATTTTGCGTGTGGTCTCCGCGGGAATCCCGGTTGCCTTGGCAATTGCCTCGGGACTGAAGGGGCGAGCCATGTCCCGCACGCCGTTCTGTCCCGAAATCCGATCCTCGAGGTGGTCGGGGTGGACCAGGTCCTCGGCAAACATCGTGTGCAAAAGGCCAAAGAGAAAGAGCGCGTCGGTTCCGGGTTGGATCGGAACATGAAGATTGGCAAGCGCGGCGCTCTCGGTGCGTCGCGGATCGACGACGACAAAGCTGCCGCCGCGTTCGCGCAATTGCCGCAGACGTCCTCGCATCCCGGGGGCCGTCATGATGCTGCCGTTGGAGACGACGGGGTTGGCGCCGAGAATCAGCAGGTACTCGGTACGATCGAGATCGGGTACCGCAAAGCTGCCCGGCGACCCGAATAACAATTGGTTGGCAAACATCTTGGGCAGTTGGTCGACGCTGGTTGCCGAAAAGCGCCATTTTGTCCCCAGCGCCCGGACCAGTGTGGGGATCGAGAGGTTCGAGCCGTAATCATGCGCATTGGGGTTTCCGAGGTAGGTGGCGATGGCATTCGCCCCATGACGCGTGCGGATGTCGCCGAGTCGCTCGGTGACGGTCTCGAAGGCTTCCTCCCAGGAGATTTCGACGAAATCGTCTCCCTGTTTTCGGAGCGGATGACGCACCCGATCCGGGTCGGTCGAGAGGCCTTCGAGTCCGGTCGATTTGGGGCAGATATAGCCCTGGCTGAAGGGGTCGTCCTTGTCGCCTCGGATGTCCACAATGGAGGCCGAGGATCGGTCGACGGTAATCTGGACTCCGCAATGGGCCTCACAGAGGGTGCAATCTCGGTAAATCACATCATGGTCGTCTGCGTTCATGAGGATTGTTTTAGGGCGCGAAGCGCTCCGGGTCCAGTCGAGCGAGCCCCGGGAGGGAAGTGGGGCGAATCTCCGGGACTCCTTCAAGCAGGTCGGACCGGGTCCTCGGCGAGAAGCGATTGAAGGCTTTTTCGGCGGTCTTTGGGGATGCGCACCGGGCGTCCCTCGCCGTTGACCATGGCATGGTGGGTTTCGGCTCTGACGAGAATCTCGCCTAAGTGCTCGATTTCATATCGCATGCCCAAGGAAGCGCCCCGCACCCATGCCAGCCAGACGCGAATCTCGAGTCGGTCGTCGAATTTCGCGGCGCGATGATAGTCGATCTCCACACGCGTTGTCGAGAAATGGCGTCCGATCGCCATATAGTCGCTGTAGGGGCGGTCATGGAGGTCGAGCCATTCCACCCGGGACATCTCCAGAAAGCGGATGTAGTTGGCGTGGTGGACAATTCCCATCGCGTCGGTCTCGAAGAACTGGACACGGTGGTGGAGTGTGGCCTCTGCCTTTCGTGCGAACCTCTCGACCGGCACCCCGGAACTCATGGCGCGTTGGTTCCGAGGCTGTCGAGGAAGTTCAGGACGGCCTTGCTGAACACATCATTGCGATCGCCGGCCACCATATGACCGGCGCCGCCCACATCGGTGAATTGTGCATGGGGCGTCAACGCGAGGAAATGTTCGACTTGCTCCATGGTGAGCAGGTCACTTTTCTGACCACGGATGAGGAGCGTGGGGAGGGTCAGCGCACGGGCGGCGTCATCCAATGCGGTCTCGGAATCGTCCGGGCGGCCCTTGATGGCCATGAACCGAGGATCCCAATGCCAGCGCCATCGTCCGTCATCGCCAAGGCGAAGGTTCTTGGCCAGACCTTCATTGCTGGCAGGTCGAGGGCGGTGTGGGTTGTAGGCCGCGACCGCGTCGGCGGCAGCATCGAGGTCGGCGAAACCCTCGGGGTTGGCGAGCATGAAGTCCATGATGCGTTGCGCTCCCGCTGGATCCATGCGCGCCGCGATGTCGACCAGGATCAAGGCTCGAGCGACTGGCTCGGGCCGCCCACCTTCGGCCATCAGGCACGCGATCCCACCCAGCGAGGCGCCAACCAGAACCGGTGGTGCCGCCAGCGATGCAACGACGGTGGAGAGGTCTTCGGCGAAGTCCGAATAGTGATAGCGCCCCTCGTGATCCCACTCGCTGTCTCCGTGGCCGCGCTGATCCATTGCGATCGCATACCAGCCTCGGTCGCCAAGTGTGCGGGCCGTGGCGTGCCAGGAGTGACGAGTCTGGCCGCCTCCGTGGACAAGGACGATCGGTGGGCCGTCGGTCGGGCCGAAGGTGTCGGCGTGGAGACGGTTGCCATGATGGCCGGTAAGCTGCAGTGCTGCGGGTTGGTCTGGCATCGTCGATCCTGGGGTAATCGGTTAGCGAATTATGGTTCGGGTTCGAGCCGATGGGCAGATACGGCTCAGAATTTCTTGTCGACGATGTTGGGCACCAGGGGGTAGGATGCCGATTCGCTGTAGTAGCTGCTCGCCGCCCAATCCTTCATCTCCTGCGAATTGAGCCGGTTATCCTTGTCCTTGTCGGCGCGATCAAAAACCGTGTAGATCCGGGTGCCAAATTCGGCTTCCTGACGATCGACGTGGCCGTCATCATTCTCGTCGTGCTCGTCGTGCTCCGACATCCATTTTTGGGTCGACTGGGTGAGGGCCTGAGCCAGCTCGAAGAGCGTCACGTAGCCATTTTCGTCCTGATCGGTCTCATCGAAGGACTCGCCGCGAAAAAAGCCTGTTCCCTTGGCTTCTGCGGGGGAGAGGCTGCCATCATTGTCGGCATCGGCTTTCTTGAAGTTTCGCTGGATCGCCTCGGGCGCTTGAGCTGGTTCCGCTGCCTCGGCTGCGCTGTTTTTCTCGGGCGTCGCACCCTCTGTGGCGTTCGTAACGACCGGCGTCGTGAGAAGCAGGGCAAGGCAAGTCATTGCCGAAAGGCGTGTCGAGCTCTGATTGTAACGCATGGTTATTCCTGCCTCTTTGATTTTCGGGACCGCGTTTCCGGCTTCGTTGCGAGCGTCGGGGCCCACACTTGCTTCTTGCACTGGAGGATTGCCCGACTGGACTGCCACGATCCTCATGACCCGTCGCGTCAATGCTTACCTCCCGACCGCGTCAGTATGGATGCATTCTTAGCTGGCGAACGGCTTTGGGGGAAGAGAACGCGCAGACCGTTCCCCTCGTCGGACTTCTTGGGGGCTCCTGCGGGACGTTCCCGCGGTTGAATGGTCGATTGACGCTTTTCGGGCGCGCCGTGCGGCTCTCTGTATGTTACCGTCTGGATGATGCGTACTTTATCTGAAAATTTCCGTCTCTTTGTCTGTGCCGCTCTTGCGATGAGTTTGGTGGCCTGTTCGGGGAGCAGTTCTTCGCAGAAGTTATCCTGCGCGGATGCCGTGGCACCTGCGGTTCGTTCCTGTGTTGCTGATTTCAGCGCGGCAACAGCGTCTTGTTACGAAACGAACGACGCGGCATGTGCCGATGAGGATCCGGTTCTCACCGATCCGCTTGCCACGCTCCGCCAGACAGTGGAAGCGAGCTGCGCGGACGGCGAATTTTTGGAGCTTTCTACCGAAGCGGTTGTCGGCCGTGCGCAGAATGCATGTGAGTCGGAGGCTTCTTCGATTGCATGGCGCACCTACGGCGGCCCACAGGGTGCTGTCTGGCCGGAAGCCTCCGCGGAGCAGAAAGTTTGTCTTTCGACCGCCCACCGTGCGGCGACGGATCTGGTCGATGCCTCCCTGGGGTTGATCAACGAGTGCCTCGCCGCTGATGGTTGCGTCGCCTCCGAGGTCGATGGAGCACGCGCGGAATTGGAGGCGAACGCTGTCGCGGACGTCGCGGCCGTCTGCGAGGACATGCCTGCACTCATCGCTGTGGATCCCGAGGTCTATATGGCGCGCGCTTCCGGTCAGGTTGATTGTCTCACGGCGGCGGCTCAGCCGACTCGGGAAGGGCTTAACCTCTCCTGTGGCCCGGATGCGGCGAACTTCACCGCTACGCGCGGTGAATATGTTCAGGTGGTGCTCGATCCCGAAACAACCGGAACGCTCTGCGGCGATGGTTCACCCTACGCCTTCTGGGTGCGTATGGCTCCCGAGGGACACCCTCTCGACCGTGTTTTGATCGGTCTTCAGGGCGGTGGTGTCTGTCTGGGCATTGGTGGCGATTGCGAAGCCAGATTCGAGCGCAACCCGGGTCTCTTTACGGCAATGGACGATGCCCCGCTCAGCAGCGGCATCTCGTCTATTGATCCGGAGGAAAGCGCTTTTGCCAACTGGACTCATGTCTATCTCCCCTATTGTAATCAGGATGTCTTTGCCGGCGGTGGTGTGATCGAGACAATGGGTGATTTCTCGCTGCCGCGTTACGGCGGAATCAATTTGCGGGAATCTTTGGGGAGCGTACGAAACGTGCTCTGGAAGATGATGGACGAGCAGGGGGAGACCGGGTATCGATCGGACGAAACCCTCGTTCTCTTCGGCGGTTTTTCGGCCGGCAGCTACGGTACACTCTACAACTACCATCACTTGACCGACGAACTTCTCTGGAAGCGGACGACCGGATTCCCCGACGCGGGCCTGGCGCTGGATAATGGAGAGCCGATCCTGGGGGTCAAGGGTTTCGGGATCGTCAAGATTCCCGCTTGGGGAACGCTGCCCTATTTGCCGTCATATTGCTTCGAGGGCGAATGTGCTCTGGGTGAGGTGATTGCCGAGGCTTTGGCGCCGCGCCTGAAAAAGGCCCCGCAGCAGCAGCTCTTGATGTTGTCCAATGAGCGAGATTCGACTCAGGAGGCCGACGCGTTTTTCGACGATGAAGCTTTCTGGATTAATACGATGCGTCGGACCGTCTGCGATACCTACGAGATGAACGGTATCTATTGGTATCTCACGGGTGTTTCGACCGAGAGCATCCACGTTGTCACCATCCGTCCTGAGCTCTGGAATGCTTCGGTTGCGGGGGTGCGCATGCGGGATTGGTTCGAGCGGGCCATCTTCGATCCGGAAAATTTGCAGACGCGCGTCACCGAGGGGAATTTTGTCGAGGCCGTTCCGGGCGTTGTGCCCTATCCCTGTGACGTGGCGGGTTGAGTTGATGGATCTCGGGGCACGGTGGCGCCAGAGCGCAGGAGCTCTGGTGCTCGCCCTGAGTGCGTGGCTTGTCCCGTGTGATGCGCAGGCGGCCTCGGCTCAGGGGGGCATCGGGTTTGTCGCTGTGGCCGATGCCGAGGCGGGCGAGGCGGTGTCGCTTGTCGACGGGCAGGGTGGAACTGTTGCTTCGGGGACCGTCGACGCGCTCGGTAGCTATGTGTTCCGGGAGCTGCCTCAGGGGGAATCCTACGAGGTGCAGCTTTCCCGAAGCACTGTGGCGAGTTTGCCGGTTCGTGTGCGGCGGTTTGAGGAAATTCCCGACGATTCCTTCTACTCCCGACAGACTCTCGTCGAGGGCTACCAATATGTCGAGATGCGGGATGGGACCACCTTGGCGGTGATGGTGCGCGCGCCTCTTGGCCAGTCGCTTGCCGACGGGCCCTTTCCTACCGTGATCGAATATTCCGGCTATGATCCCGCCAATCCCGGTGAATTGGAGGCCAACTCCCTTCTGGCCTCAGCCCTCGGTTACGCCACGGTCGGGGTCAATATGCGCGGTTCGGGTTGCTCGGGTGGTGTGTTTGATCTTTTCGATCTGCCCACCACCGCCGATGGATATGATATCGTCGAGGTGGTTGGCCGACAAAGCTGGGTGGCGGGCGGTCGCGTCGGTATGATCGGGATTTCGTTCTCGGGCATCAGCCAGCTCTTCGTGGCGGGGGCGCGTCCTCCGCATCTCGCTGCGGTTCTACCGCTTTCGGTGATCTCGGATATCTATCGACATCCGGGCCTACCGGGGGGGATTGTCAATAACGGTTTTTCGAATAGCTGGCTTCGGGATCGCAAACGGGATGCACGCCCTGCACCGGGTGGAGGGCAGGGTTGGGCCCGGCAGCGTGTTCGTGAGGGCGATCAGGAATGTCTGGCCAATCAGAAACTACGTTTGCAGACTCAGGATCCAATTCAGGTGATCGAGGAGAATCCGTATTACGACCCGGCGATTATGGATGTGCGCTCGCCGCGAAACTGGGTCCACCTGATCGAAGTGCCGGTGCTTCTGATCGGGGCGTGGCAGGACGAACAGACAGGCAGCGGCTTTGCTTCCATGATCGAGGCATTTCCCAGACGTGCGGATGTTAAATTCATCCTACTCAACGGAGTCCATTCTTCTGCTCTCGAGCCCGAGCCCTTATGGAACTGGATTGCGTTCCTCGATCTCTACGTCGGCCACCGCGTGCCGGATCCGAACCGGTTCAGCGTGTTTGCCCCGGTTCTGGCGGCACAATTGATGGGTGCCGGTGCGCCCACCCCCCCGGTGCCCCCCAACCAATGGCTCGGCGTGTCGGATTGGGAAACCGGGCGCCGACAGTTCGAGCGCCTGCCGCGGGTACAGGTTCTTTTCGAAAATGGTGCCGGGACGGTGGAGCCGGGTCTTCCGGCAACGACATTCTCTGCCGGTTTCGATTTCTGGCCGCCCCGTCAGAGACGGCGGTTGCCGCTGTATTTTCAGGAAGGCGGTCGGCTGGAACGGCGCCGCCCCTCGCGGCGCGATGGCGGTGTGGACGGCTTCCGTCCGGACCCGAGTCTGCGTCCATCCCAGACGATTCCCGGGCAGGGGCAATCGGCTTCCTGGGCATTGCAACCGAATTATAATTGGACCCCCTTGCCCGCGGAGGCAGCGGTCGCTTACCGATCCGAGGTCTTGTCGGAATCGATGGTTCTGGCCGGCACCGCCAGCGTGGATCTCTGGCTGCGGTCCTCGGCGCCGGATACCGATCTGCAGGTGACGCTCAGCGAGATTCGTTCTGACGGAGCGGAGGTCTATATTCAGAATGGTTGGCTGAGGGCCAGTCATCGCGCGATGAATCGCCGCACTCGCACGCCGTTGGATCCTGCCCCCACCCACCTCGAGGCAGACGCCGAACCGCTGCCGTCGGGTGAATTTTCCTACGTCCGAGTAGGAACCCTTCCCTTTGCCCATGTGGTCCGGAAGGGATCGAGAATCCGGATCAGCGTGTCCGCGCCGGGAGGCGATCGAACGCGCTGGGCCTTCGACACGCCACCGACCAACGGTTTGGTCTATAACGAAATCGAACGGAGTCGCCGCCGAGCCTCACGCGTCGTTTTGCCGTGGGTGCGAAAAATCGATGTTCCCGAGGCCGCTTTTCCGGCAAATGCATTGCGAGGCCAGCCTACGCGGCCCAGCCGGATTGTCGCTAATGGTGGATGAAGCCCGGCCGGTTTTCGGGTTGCCGGGCCATGTGTCGCCAACCTGCGAAAGTCTAGCTACACTGCCTCAATGAGTTCGGAGAACGCGGGCCAGACATCCCCAAGCTCGCCGGTTTCGCGCGCTGCGAATTTTCGTTCGCGCTTGTGGATCGGCTCCACGGTCGTCCTGTTCTCCAATCTGATTTTCGCGATCGCGGATCTACTTGCAGGCTCGGCGCATCTTTGGGCGTTGTGGGCTTGCAAGCTGGTCCAGGTAATCGAAATTATCTGGGTACGGCGCCGACTGCGGGGCGGCGCGAAGATGCCCGAGATGAACTTCCTCGGCATCTTGATGGTGTCCACGGTGCTCGCGATGACAGCGGTATCGGGATATATTTCCGGGGAAGAAGAGACGACTCAGATCCTCGGGATTGCAATTCTCTTTGCCTCGGCCGGGATCGTTCCCTGGCCCCGAGGCTCCCAGCTGATTGTGGCCCTGGTCGCCGTGGGTGCTATCTCGGCCCAGCATCTGCTTCTGGGCGTCAAGGGCTCACTGGGCCTGCTGGCAGTATGGAGTGGCGCGGCCAGCTCCGTGCTCATGGCTGATTTGCTCAATCGTCGGCGGGTGATGGTCGAGCGCAGCGAACGCGAAGCGCGCCGGCGTGAGCGTGAGCAACGTGAAATCACCGATATCCTGCTCTCGGGGAGTTCCTCGGTCGTCAAGGGGCTCAGCGAGGACGATCTGCTGACATTCTTTTCGGAAACCCTTGCCAAGCAGCTGGATTGTCGGTGGGTGCTCGCGGTGGAAACGCGGCTTGAGGAAACTGGTCGTGTCGCCGTGCCGGTGGCCCATTATGGACTGAGCGAGCGGGGCTGGGCGAGCTTCGAGAATGTGCCGATGGAACGCTCGCTTGACGGTCTGATTGACCCGGAATACCGCGACGAGGTTGCCGAAATTCGCGTGCCGCGGAATCGGTTGGGCCATGCTCAGGAGGAGCCCGACGAGTCGGCGCCGGGCGAGCGACCGCAAGCGCAAGCCAAATTGCCCCCGCAAACCGAGGCAGATGCCGAAGGTGAGCTTTGGGTATTGCTCGTCCGGCTGCGTGAATCCGACCAGGCTGGAGTCGTGTTGACTGCCTGGAGAGACTCCACGGCTCCTCCCTTCGGCGACCGCGAGTTGACCATCGCACGTGGAATGGCCCCGCTGCTCTCGGCCTCTCTCGAGCAGCGACGATTGCTTGCCGAACTCGAGGCGGCGCAGCACTGGCAACAGAGTTTCCTCGCAAGCCTGAGTCACGAACTGCGCACGCCATTGAACATTATTCTCGGCTATATGGAGATGCTGTTGGACCAGGATCTTCCGGTCTCGGAAGAAGAGGCTCGCGAGCTTCAGGAAAAGGTGAAGTGGAACGCGAGCAACCAGCTCCGGTTGGTGAACGAGGCTCTCGAGTTGAGCCGCCAGGACGAATCCGGCGCGGTGGTGATTCGTCGCGATGATGTGAATCTGGAAGCGCTTCTCATGCAGATCATCGAGGAGGCCAACCTTCAGGCACGCGGCAAGAACGTGCGGATCGCCGGAGAGTTCCCCGAGAGTATGCCCAGAATTCGGACCGATGCGGTAAAGCTGCGCATCATTCTCGGCAACTTGCTCGATAATGCCAGGAAGTTCACTCACGAGGGGGCGATCTCCTTGCAGGTCGAAATTTCTGAAGACAAGGCGGTCTTCCGGGTTCGCGATACCGGGCGCGGGATTGCGCCCGAGATGCTGCCCGAACTCTTCCGAGCCTTCCGGCAAGGCGAGCGAGGAGACCCCGGAGGTCTCGGGCTGGGGCTCTATATCGTACGCAGGTTGGTCCAGTCGCTCAAAGGGGAGGTTACCGTCACCTCCGAGTTGGGGGTCGGTTCCCAGTTCTCGGTGGAATTGCCCGTAGTCCTGTCCGAAGACGCCAGCTCCTGACAGGTTTTTCGAGGGGCACGGTGCAAGCTCCTCCATCGGAGGTTCTGGCTGGATTGCCTCGGATCCTCCGCTCTGCGCTTCTGGTGTTGATCTGGGTCAGGGCATTTTGGCGGATTGCGCAATCGCGCAATCCGATGGGCGCGGGATCAGTTCTGTCGGAACTTTTCGTGGTCGGCCTTCATGATGTGCTCCAACCACCATTGGGGTGCGTTTTCCAGGACCGTTGCCATGTTGGAATAATCCCGCCAGAGAAGGAATCGGTCCTCGCGAATGACGTGGATGGAGAGAAAGGGCAGTGGGATGATCTCGCCGGTATGAAACTTCCACGTCTCGGTATGCTCGGTCATCACGGTATCGCCTTCTGCGACGATCCGGTGAATGTCGTGGTCGAAGGCCTCCACCGGTTCATGGCCGAGCCGCAGCTTGTAGGAGATTCCCGCGGGTCCGATCCCGGTGCCGTCGGGGATCGGGACATCCTCATAGCGCCCATCGGTGTGAAAGAACTCTCCGACACGATCGTAGTCCCTTGCCTCATAAACCGTATGCCAGAAGTCCAGGACGAGCTTCTTGTTCTCTTGTTCGGCCATCGGGGCTCCTTGCCGGGTTCAGGCAGCGATCCATTCGCTGGTTTGGCGCTCGTTTTTATCCCAACGCCATCGGCTCCGACGGTGGCCGTCATAGCCGAGGTCGAGGCGGTCGATCTCCTCGATCTGGCAGACAATGAGGGCGAAGTTTTCCCGTCCGACTTCGGTTGCCTCGACGGGAGGCACGGTCCTCTGGAATTCTTCGGGGATATTCGGATGCCCCGTGTCGATGGGCGACGATGGGGTGAATGGGGCCAGGTAGGCGCGACGACTCGAAGCTGTGGCATTGGCCCAAGCGGTGTCCGCGCGCGGACTTTTGGCTTGCAGCATGGCCATTGTGCGGACTCGCAGTTGGAGTTTGCGTCCGCGGTCGTAGAACAGCCAGCTGACGCTCGAGTTTTTCTCGATTTCGCGACATTTGGGACTGCGGAAGTCGGTGTGGATCAGGAGTTCGCGGCGGTCACGATCAAATCCGCGAAGAACCACTGTGCGACTGCGCGGAGAGTTGTCGAGATCGATCGTGGCGATCGAGGGCAGATGCAAGTCCTCGCCGGGCTCGTGGACGGCGTTGTCCAGAAGCCCCCAGACCTCTGCGAGCCTTTCCTGCAGAGTGCCCGTGCGCGATGGGGTCGGCTTGGATTCCAAGGCGGCAGGCTCCCGGTGTTCGGATTTGGCTCAGGCGAAGTAGTTCTGGGAAGTCGCTGCCGCGACAAAGTTCTCGCGCAGGTGCTCCATGGATTGGCTGTCAGCGTTTACCGCATCGAGTCCATGTGCCAGCACATAGGCATAGCTGCGCTGGAAGCCCGAGAACGGCGCGGCCATCAACTTCTTGCCGTAGTAGGCATCAAAGGCGGCTGGCTTGTCGGGGCCAAACCCCATCCATTTACCGGCCATGTGGCGCGCGGCTTTCATGCCGATCAGGCCGATGCCGGCCGCACGCGCCTTCTCGAAGGTCGGTTGGATGGCGTCCATGGGAGGCGAACCCGGCAATACGGCTTTGGTGTTCCAATCATACCAGCCTGCCGGGGTGACCGCGATTTGTGCCAGAGAATAGGCACCGGTGTCGGCAGCAGCCTCGAGCACCGCCTTCGCGTTCTCGTGGGTACTGACGCCCCAATGGTCGACCTTGCCGGCCTTTTTGGCCTGCTCGAAGGCCTCGCGCATCTCGTCGCTCCGAATCAGCGAGACATTGTTGCCGGCCATCACGTAGTAGGCGTCGACGTGGTCTGTGGCCAGGTCGGCGAGGCTCTGGTTCATCGCCTTGGTCCAGTTCTCCGCGGCTGTCTTGCATTGCGCGGGGGTGAGGTTGTCGCCGGGTTTGACGTCAATCCCCACAAGCCCCTTCGAGATCAGGAAGATTTTTTCCCGATGCTTTTTCGCAAAGCTCGCCAAATTGCTTTCCGCGTTCCGATAGTAGGCGCTGGTCCCGACATCAAAGACATTGACCCCATGGTCATAGGCCGACTGCAGAAGGTCTTCCTTGTCGAAGAACATCAGGGCCGCCCCACAGCCAAAGACCAGTCGGCTGCCTTCGAAGTCCGTCTTGCCCAGTTTGCGGTAGGTCATCTTCGGCCAGAGATCTTCGGCCTTCGCGGCCGATTCGGCCAGGGCGCCTGCGGATCGAGCAAGCTCTCCTCCGCCCACACCGAGGAGGGCGAGAAGTTGCAACGTGCGTCGACGGCTGGTGGGGAATGCTTTTGAAAATACGGGCATGTGAATCCTCTTTTGTCGGAGTTGGACCTGTTTTGGGTTCTAACGTCTCTCGATCCGTTAGGAAAGCGGAAATCCCTAAGCGCCGACAATGGCCTTGGTCTCGAGGAACTCCTCAAGTCCATAAAGCCCGGCTTCCCGTCCGTTGCCAGATTGGCCGTAGCCACCAAAAGGGGCGTCGTATCCAAGACTGGCCCCATTGATATGGACGTTTCCGCTTCGGATTCGTTTCGCGAGGGCCAACGCGCGCTCGGGATCGGAGGAGGAAATATAACCGGATAGCCCGTAGGGCGTATCATTGGCGATGGCCAACGCTTCTTCGTCATCCTCGTAGCCGATCAGGACCAGCACCGGGCCGAAAACCTCCTCGCGTGCGATGCGCATCTGGTTGGAGACGTGGGAGAAAACGGTGGGCCGCACATAGTAGCCTGTTTCGAGTCCGGCCGGTCGCCCCGGGCCACCGGTTTCCAACCGAGCCCCCTCGGCAATGCCGGCCTCGATCAGGTTCTGGATGCGGCCCCATTGCACGTCGGAGACAACCGGGCCGATATCGGTATCGGGCGCCAGCGGGTCGCCGACCCTCACGGATTCAGCAGCCGCGGCCGCGATGCGTGCTGCCTCTTCCATCCGAGCGTGCGGGACCAGCATGCGGGTGGGTGCATTGCATGACTGCCCGGAGTTCGAGCACATCCCGACCATGTCACGGGTGATCACCTCATCGAAGTCAGCGTCGGCGAGGATGATATTGGCCGATTTCCCACCGAGTTCCTGTGCGACACGTTTGACGGTAGGTGCGGCCTTGATCGCAACGTCAACCCCGGCGCGGGTGGAGCCGGTAAAGGAAACCATATCCACCTCCGGGTGGCCGGCCATGGCCGCGCCGGCCACCGGGCCGTCGCCGTTGATCAGATTGAACACGCCTGCGGGAACGCCGGCTTCGTGGAGGACTTCGGCGAAGATCAAGGCATCGAGCGGCGCGACTTCCGAGGGCTTCAGTACCATCGTGCAGCCCGCGGCAAGTGCGGGCGCGACCTTGCAGGCGATTTGGTTCAAGGGCCAGTTCCACGGCGTGATCAAGGCACAGACGCCGGCGGGTTCATGGTAGATTCGGGCCGTGCCGAGGGTTTCCTCGAAATCGAATTCCTCGAGGACCTCGAGGGTTGCCTCGAAGTGGCCGAGTCCCGACGGCGTCTGAGATTCCGAAGCCAGGGCCTTGGGGGCGCCCATCTCCTCGACGATGGCTTTCGAGAAATCGTCCATTCGTGTCCGGTAGACCTCGATGATCGCCTTCAGGAGGTCGATGCGGGTTTTCTTGCTGGTCGCCGCGAAGCTGCCGAAGGCGGCGCGTGCGGCCAGAACGGCGCGGTCGACATCGACCTCGTCTGCCATGGCGATCTGCGTCAGAACACCCTCGGTGGCCGGATTGATGACGTCGACTCGTGCCGCGCCATGCGGGGAGACCCACTGTCCATCGATATAGAATTTCATTGTGTTCATGTTGTTTCCTGACTTCCTTTGATGACGACTTCGTAGCCGGGCGCCTCGGGTTCGTCATCGGTCATTTCCGCGGGGAATCCGGCTGCTCTCAGTTCGGTCTCACAAGCCTCTTCCAGTCGCTTGACGATCATCGACGACCAGGCGCGCGGCCCGAATCGCTTCTGCCCATCCCGGAAAATCTCCACGACCTTCGGCGAGATCTCGAGGGGCACTTCCGCCCGCTCGGCGACGCTTTCGAAAAGCGACATATCCTTGAGCACCAGGTCCATGGTGAAGTTGATATTGTAGCTGCCGTTCAGGATGACCTGGCTTTCGGTCTCATGGACGAAGGAGTTGCCCGAGGAGATGCGAATCGCCTCGTAGGTGGTTGCCATATCCATGCCCGCTTGGCGTGCCACGGTGAGCGCTTCACCAAGCGAGACCAGGTGGACGGATGCGAGATAGTTCGTGACGACTTTGAGAATGGATGCCGAACCGAGCTCTCCGGTATGGAGGATGCGTCGGCCCATCGCGGTGAGTGCGGGGAGGGCGCGCTCGAATGCGGATCGCTCTCCGCCCGCAAAAATGGCGATATTGCCGGTGGCGGCCCTGTGGCAGCCGCCTGAAACCGGGCAATCCATCGGCAAGGCCCCTCGAGCACGAACGGCTTCACCCAGTCGTTTGACCTCGGCTTCGTCGGTCGTGCTCATCTCGAGCCAGATGCTTTCGGGCCGCAGGCCGGCCAAAACTCCATCGGGATCTTCCATGACGGCGGCCGAGATTTGGGGGGAGGGCAGGCACGTGATCACCACATCCGCATTTGCGGCCAGTTCGTGGGCGCTCGCGGCCCAGGTGGCTCCCTGATCAAGAAGCGGCTGCGCCGGCTCGGGGTCGAGGTCGCGTACCGTCAGGGCGAAGCCGTTGCGCAGCAGACTGCCTGCCAGTTTGGCCCCGACATTTCCGAGGCCGATAAATCCGATATTCATGAGGTGCTCCGATTTCTATTTCCGGTGAAAGTCGCCCGACTCGGCCATTTCGAGATGCAGCTCCTGGCCCTGGTAGGGGTGGGCCTCCGCGACTTCTTCATTGATTTCGACGCCGAGTCCCGGAGTGGTGGGGGGAATGACATAGCCGTGCTCCCAGCGGATCGGCGTTTTGAGAATCTCGGCATGGAAGCCATCCCATTTTTCGATCCCTTCCAGCACAAGGAAATTGGGCGTGCAGGTGGCCAACTGGATGCCGGCTGCGCCCGCGACCGGACCACAATAAAGGTGCGGTGCGATCTGGGCGTGATGGGTCTCGGCGATCGCCGCGATCTTCTTCCCTTCGAGAATACCGCCGACGCGGCCCAGGGCCATCTGCAGAATGGAGGCGGCGCCTGCCCGGAGGACCTGAGCGAATTCGTATTTCGTGGTCAGCCGCTCGCCTGTGGCGACGGGAATTGAGGTTTGCCGAGCGACCTGTGCCATTGCTTCGGGGTTTTCGGGAGGTGTTGGCTCTTCCAGCCAGAGTGGATCCCAAGGTTCGAGTTGTCGGGCCAGTCGGATCGCACCCGAGGGCGTGAACTGTCCATGGGTTCCGAAGAGCAGGTCGGCCTCGGTACCGACGGTTGCCCGGATCTTCCGCAGGAATTCCACAGAGCGCTCGATCGCCTCGAGTTCGGGTTGGCGTCCGTCCCAGATGGTATAAGGCCCCGCAGGGTCGAACTTCAGTGCGGTGAAGCCCTCGTCCACGTATCTGCGGGCCTTGGCCGCCGATCGGTCGGCATCGTGGTAGAAGTCCGGGCCCTCGCCGGGGTCCGGATAGATATAGGTATAGGTGCGAAGCGCGTCTCGGACGCGACCACCGAGCAGATCATGGACCGGCCGGTCGAGTTCCTTGCCCACAATATCCCAACAGGCCATTTCGATGCCGCTCAGAACTCCCATCAGCGAGGGGTCGGGCCTCTGGCTGTATCCCGAGCTGTAGATGTCACGCCACATCCGCTCGATCTGGAAAGGGTCGCGACCTATCACACGACGTTCGCAGACGTCCTCGATCATCCGCACGATGGTGTGTGGGCCGAAGCTTGCGGCATAGACCTCGCCGATGCCCTTGATGCCGGTGTCGGTCGCGAGTTGCAAAAAGATAAAGTAGCGGCCACCGAAATGCGGCGGAGGATTGCCGACGACCCAGGTCTTCAATTCGGTGATTTTCAACGCTCGTCTCCTGGTTGGCGGCGGTCTGCGGCGCCGGGTTTCGGAAATACGATCACGTTGCGGATGGCGTTGCCGCGCCGCACACTTTCGATCGCGGTATTGATCTCGGCAAGGGGGTATTGGCCCGATACCAGTTCATCGAGTTTCAGCTGGCCTGCCTGATAGGCCGCCACAAGGTCCGGAATGTCTCGGGAGATCACCGCGGAGCCCATCTTGGACCCACGGATGGTCTGCCCCGCCGAAGCCAGGCTGGCGGGACTGATCGACACTTCAATTCCGTTGGCTGTCATGCCGACAAGGACAAGCGTGCCGGTAGGCGAGAGGAGTTCCAGTCCTTGCTCAAAGGCTCCCGGCGCCCCGGCCGTGACGAAGACATAAGCTGCTCCTCGGCCGCTGGTTCCGCGGTCGACCATCGCACGGGCGGCGGCCGGTTCAATATCGGAGGCTGCCGACGCCCCAAATTCCATTGCGATTCTTCGCTTCTCGGCGCTGGGGTCGATGACCATGGTCGGGGTGCCGCCGATGTGTTCGATGGCCTGCAAGGTGTTGAGGCCGACGCCGCCGAGCCCGATGACCAGTGCGCTGGCGCCGGCGGGCATACGGGCCGTCCGCGTCACCGCGCCCCAGCCGGTAAGAACCCCGCATGCCAACAGGCTTGCGGCCGCAGCTGGCAGTTCCTCGGGAATGCGGACGACTTGTGATGCATGCACGACGACCTTTTCGGCAAACGCACCGGTACCCAATCCATGACCAATCGGCTGGTCCGTACCGTCGACCAACGGAGAGGTTTCATCGAGATCAAAGCTGGACTCGCAGGCAACCGGCGCTTCTTTTGCGCAATAGTGGCAATCTCCGCAAGCGCGCACGAGCGTGACCACGACGCGATCGCCTGTCTTGAGTCCCGCAACGCGTTCTCCCGTTGCTTCGATGATCCCGACCGCCTCGTGGCCCCAAA
Source organism: Binatia bacterium (assembly GCA_965658895.1). Taxonomy (GTDB): domain Bacteria; phylum Desulfobacterota; class Binatia; order UBA12015; family UBA12015; genus UBA12015. The sequence continues at coordinate 28,405 of CBFHUR010000016.1, read as the reverse complement.
CCGAGGGCAGGTGGCCGCCCCAATCGCCGTCCATGAAAGAGATATCGCTATGGCAGATCGCGCAGGCCTCAATGCGCACCAGCAGGTCATCGGGGCCCGGTGGGGCCAGATAGATGGTCTCAATCGAGAGAGGCGAGCCGAATTCTCGGCAGATCGCGGCCTGTGCGGGGACCGACCGGGCAGAAGACTTCAGGCTCATCGCGGATATCGCTCCAGTCGGGCCGAAACCGGGAGGCCGCAGCCGTGGGGGTGAGGACAGCCTTGCCGGCGGAAGGTGACGTCCGGTTTGGGGTTCTCGGGCATGGGCAACCCTTACCGAAACTCGGCAAGATTCCCAAAGCAATGCTGCTTGAGTCCTGGCCGAGGTTGAATATGATTCGACTGTTGCCGTCCAAGAGGTCAGGCGGAAGAGAGAGGATTGTTCGATGCGTGAAAGTCCGAAGATCAAGCAGTTCGAACGGGGCAGACGGCCGTCTCGGCCGATGTTGGCGGTGGCAATGTCGGTGCTCGCGGTTGCGCTGGTGTCCTTCGGCCTGTTGTCGAAGCGTTCTGTGCCCGCGTCCGCGGTGGCCGCAGAGTCTGCGACAATTGTGCCACCCGCGCCGGCCGCAGGCTCGGAGGCTCGCGCCATTTTTGCCGGTGGTTGCTTCTGGTGTTCGGAGGCGGATTTCGACAAAGTTGCCGGTGTCCTGGATGTTCGATCCGGCTATACGGGCGGATCCGAGATCAACCCGACCTACAAGGAGGTTGCGGGAGGTAAAACCGGGCACACCGAGGCGGTTGAAGTGCGATACGACCCGACCCGGGTGAGCTATGGGGAACTTCTCGAGGTGTATTGGCGCTCAATCGACCCGACCGTGCGGGACCGGCAGTTCTGTGATGCAGGTCGGCAATACCGGACGGCGATCTTTGTGGCGGATGCTTCCGAGAAACAACTTGCGGAGTCGAGCAAGGTTCGCGTGGCCGGCGAGCTGGGCAAGCCGATCTTTACCGAAATTCAAACAGCCACGAAGTTCTATCCCGCTGAGAACTACCATCAGGATTATTATCAAAAGAACCCGCTACGATATAAATACTACCGCTCGAGTTGCGGTCGTGACCAGCGATTGCGCGAGATCTGGGGAGACCCGAAGCCGCAGTAGCTAGCGACGAGTCGAGGAGTGTGCTCAGGCTTCCGGCGTCGTCTTTTTGGCGGAAGATTTCTTTGCTGCGGCCTTTTTCTTCGCCGCAGCTTTTTTCTTCACTCCGGATTTCTTGCCGGCCGCTTTTTTCCCCGAAGCTGTTTTCTTCGCGCCCGACTTCTTTTTGGCGGCCGTCTTGCGGCCCTTTTTTTTCTTCGGGTTGTTCTTGTCGCGTTCTCGTTTGTCGAGAATACGCTGAGCTGCCTCCGAAGAGCTGATCGTGGCCGGGTCCATATCCTTGGCCAGAGTCGCGTTGGTTTCGCCGTCGGTCGCGTAGGGGCCGAAACGGCCGTCCTTGATCTGAATGGTCGCACCGTCAAGTTCGAAGACATTCTCGAAAGTCTGGATCGGTGGTTTTGCGGCGCCCCGACCTCGTTTGCGTGGTTGTGCCAGCAAGAACCGGGCGCGTGTCTCGTCCACCGCGAATGGATCATCGCCGGGCTCCAGGCTCCGGCTTTCTTTTCCGGCGCGCAGGTAGAGTCCGAACTTTCCATTGAAGAGGCGGATCTCGTCTCCCTCAACGCTGGTGCCGCAAGGTCGGCCTTCCTTCAGGGTCAGGAGTTGCAGAGCCACCTCGGCGTTGACGTCTTCGGGTTTCATCTCCTTGAGCAGGGAGGCAAACTCCGGCTTTTCCTCGGAATCCGAGCTTCCTCGTTGGACGTAGGGGCCAAAGCGGCCGCTCTTGAGAAACAGGGGCTGTCCGGTCTTGTCGCAAAAGCCGAGAGGTTCATCCTTGCGGGCGCCGGCATCGAGAATTTCGTTCGCAACTTGCTCGCTTAATTCGTCGGGCGGAAGTTCCGAGGGGATATTCCCGCGGATCTCGCCGGCCTCCAGATACGGGCCGTAGCGGCCCACACGCAGATCGATGGGTTTGTCGCGGTAGGTCCATTGGGTCTCCCCCCCGAAGGGGAGGGGGAAGCGGCAAATCTGTGCCGGGTCGATATTTTCCATGCCTGCCTCGATCAGACCGGCCAATCCCTTGCCACCTTGTTCGAGCCAGAAGTTCTTCAGGTACTCCTGAGGATTCTGGTTCCCGCGGGCGATCTCATCGAGATCATCCTCCATCTTTTTGGTGAAACTATATTCCACCATGTCAGCAAAATGGTCTTCCATGAGCCGCACGACGGCGAACGCCGTCCATGTGGGTACCAATGCCTTGTTGCGTCGAAAGGAGTAGGCGGCCTGCTGGATGCGATCGATGATCGAGGCGTAGGTACTCGGTCGACCGATGCCGCGCTTTTCCAGTTCCTTGATCAGCCCCGCTTCCGTATAGCGTCCGGTCGGCTGGGTGTGGTGCTCTTCGGGCTTGAGTTCGCGCGCGGTGACGGCATCGCCGACGGATACGGCCGGCAAGAGGGTTTCCTTGGTTCCTGCGGGGTCAACCTGGAGGAATCCGGGCTTGTCGATCACGGTCCCGCGCGCCTGATAGAGTGCGGGTTCCGCGTGGTCTTCCTGAACCTCCAGGATCACCGTGCGGCCGGTCGCCGGCTTCATTTGTGTGGCTACCGTGCGCTTCCAGATCAGCTCATAGAGGCGCCGTTCGTCTTCTCCGACCTTCTTGGCCACGACCTCGGGGGCGGTAAAGTCCGAGGGTCGGATCGGCTCGTGTTCGCCACCGGCATCCCCGGACATGGAGCCGAAGTTTCGCGGCGCGTGTTCATCCTTGCCAAATTTCTCGGCGATCACGTTGCCGATCGCCTGCATCGCTTCGGGTGCCAGCACGTAGTTGTCCGTGCGGACGTAGGTGATGAAACCCTTTTGGAAAAGGGCATTGGCCGAGCGCATGGTGCGGCCGGGCGAGAACCCGAGGCGGTTGCTGGCCTCTTGTTGCAGGCCGCTGGTGATGAAGGGGACCGGCGGTTTGCGCGAGTATGGTTTCTCCTCGAGGGAGGAGACCCGGAAACGGGCCGTTGCCAGTCGGTCTTTCAGCTCGGCGGCGGCCGCTGCATCGAGCACCCGGACAGGAGCGGCCTCCGCGGTCAGCTTGCCGTCGTCGCCGAAATCCTTGCTCTGGGCAATACTTTGGCCGCCCAGGCGCAAGAGTTTGGATTCGAAACTTTCCCCCTGCGGCGTCTCGAACATGGCGTCGAGATCCCAGAAAGACGCGCTGACGAAAATCAGCCGTTCCTTTTCCTTGTCCACCAGAAGTCGGATGGCGACGGTTTGGACACGTCCGGCCGAGAGGCCCTGTGCTACCTTGCGCCAGAGCAAGTTGGAGACGGGATATCCGTAGAGTCGGTCGACAAGGCGACGGGTTTCCTGCGCCTCGACAAGTTGCGTGTCGAGTTCTTCGGGGGCTTCGATCGCCTTCTGGAGTGCGGTCTTGGTAATCTGACCCAGCCGCAGCCGTTTCACCGGAACCTTCTTCTTGGGTTTCAGGACCTCGAGAAGGTGCCAGGAAATTGCCTCGCCCTCGCGGTCGGCGTCAGTGGCGAGGTAGAGCTCGTCGGCCGCCTTCAGCTCGCGGGCGATCTCACGCATGGTGGCCTTTTTACCCTCGTCCAGGACGTAGATTGCCTGAAAGCCTTCTTCGACCCCTGTGACGATCTGTTTCTTCTTCTTGTCGGCCGGTACCTGACTGGCCTTGCTGGGCAAATCGCGAATATGACCGACGCTGGCCAGAACAACGTAGTCCTTGCCAAGGTACTTTTCGATAGTCTTGGCTTTTGTGGGTGATTCTACAATGACGAGTCGTTTGGGCATATTCTTTCCGCTCGCGACCTCTCACCGTGCCGCTTCCGGGGGCGTATACGGTTAGTTCGCCTCCAGTTGCAAGCGGAGGCTCAAAGGAAGCGAAAGAAATTCCTCCGAATCAGGTCTCGCGAGGGTTCGGTTTGCGGGGCTGCGGACCGGAAAACGGCACGTAGTTGGTGGAAATCCAAATTTTCGGGCTCCGGCATGAGCCGAGCGGTGCGGTGGCCGACGGTTTGGCCGTGACTTGACGCTTTGCGGTCCACATAGCAGGTTCCTGTCCGGCAATTACGCACGGATCGGAGTGAATGGATCATGGGAATTCTTGACGGAAAAGTGGCAATTATCACGGGCGCCGGTGGCGGTTTGGGCAGAGCTCATGCGCTGGCGCTGGCAAAGGAAGGCGCATCGATTGTGGTCAATGACCTCGGCGGTTCGGTGGATGGAACCGGCTCGGGGGACACCATGGCCGATCAGGTGGTTGCCGAAATCGAGGCCGCCGGCGGCAAGGCGGTCGCCAATCACGGTAATGTCACTTTGGCCGAAGATGCGGACGCGATGGTGGCCGCCGCAGTCGAGGCATTCGGCCGACTCGATATTCTGATCAATAATGCCGGAATTCTCCGCGATAAATCGTTCAAGAAGATGACCGAGGACCTTTGGGATCCTGTCGTCGCCGTCCACCTCAAGGGCACCTACCAGCCGACGCGCGCGGCCTATCTTCATATGTTGGCGTCGGGAACGAAGGGACGAATCATCATGACCAGTTCCACCTCGGGACTCGTCGGGAACTTCGGCCAGACCAACTATGGTGCCGCGAAAGCCGGAATTGCCGGTTTCATGCGATGCCTGGCTATCGAGGGGGCAAAGGCGGGGATTACGGTAAATGTGCTGGCCCCCAATGCCTATTCCCGTATGACCGCGGATTTGTTCCCCGAGGGATCCGAGGAGCACTTCGCGCCGGAAAAAGTCTCGCCAGCGATTGCCTGGCTGTGCTCGGATGAATCGGCCGATATCACCGGACGGCAATTTGTCATCAGCGGCAATCGGGTAACACTTCTCTATCCCGCCGGTTTCCAGATCGCCGACCGCGCCGGCGAGGCCTGGAGCGCGCAGGAAATTGGCACCAAGATTCGTGAGTCGATGGCGGATTGGCCCGAGGCGGCCACCGTTCCGAAGTTGGTTTTCTGACGCGGATCGGATCCGGGTCTCAGAGCGATTGCGTCCGACGGCCCCCGGGGTCGTCGGACGTCATTTCCGGCCGTTGAGCTGAATCGCTTGCGTGTGCGAGGAAAACGCCTACATTCTCAAAGGATGGCGGCTATTGAATCAGCACATCGAAGCGACGTGGATTTCGATGTCGTGGTGGTGGGAGGCTCATTTACGGGGAGCACGCTCTCTCTGTTGCTCAGTCGCAGCCATCCGAAAGCCCGCATTCTCATTCTTGAGAAATCCGCTGAATTCACTCGCAGGGTGGGCGAATCGACCTCCGAGGTCGCGGGATGCTTCCTGACCCGGGTGTTGGGACTCTCCAATTATCTGGGACGCGAGCATTTTCAGAAACATGGATTGCGCCTCTGGTTCAACCAATGCGGCAACGAGGATCCGGAGGCCTGCTCGGAGTTGGGGCCCCTGAGTCAAACCCGACTGCCGACCTACCAGCTCGATCGCAGTCGGCTCGATCAGCATCTTCTCGATCTGGCCGCCCAGGGGGGGTGCCGGGTTTTGCGCGAGGCAAAAGTCACCGGCATCGAACTCGACGGCGCCGGGTCCAATACGGTGCGTTACCGAAAGGGCGGCGAGGACGTCACGGTTCGCGCGGGCTGGGTAGCGGATTGTTCGGGACGGGTCTCGCTCCTCGCCCGCCAGCGCGGCACTTTGGCGGTCACGACCGAGCACCCCGTCCATTCGATGTGGGTGCGCTTTGCGAATGTGCGCAGTCTGGATTCCGAAGAGGCTTTCCGCGCGGCTCCCTTCCTGCGAGATCAGTCGTTGGTTGGCCGCAGCACTGCGACCAATCATCTGATGGGGCTTGGCTGGTGGAGTTGGGTGATTCCCCTGGCCAATGGGGATGTCTCGGCTGGTGTGACCTGGGATGAGCGACTTTGCGAGCCCCCGCCCGGGCCTGATGTCAGTAGTCGGGTTCTGGAGACCCTGCTCAGCCACCCGATCGGACGCTTGATGTTTCAGGATGCGGTTCCGGTCGAGGACGATGCCCGCAGTTTGAAGAACCTCGCCTACCGGACCACCGAGGCCTGTGGCGACGGTTGGGTGTCGGTGGGGGATGCGGCGGGCTTCATGGACCCTCTGTATTCGCAGGGATTGGACTATTGCGCGCATGGAGCGTTCTCCGCGCACCGCCTGCTGGGCAAGGCTCTCGATGGGAGTTTGGGCAGCGAGGACCTGAAGAATCACGCAGGTCAATTTCAGGAATCGTATGATCGCTGGTTCAGGGCTGTCTACCGGAACAAATATCAATATATGGGTGACGCCGACCTCATGCGTGCCGCATTTCTTCTGGACATCGGGGCCTATTTCGTAGGCCCGGTGCAGCTGGTCTACCGGTTGACCGATCAGGAGTTCGCCAACATGCCGTATGCTGGCCCCATCGGCGCTGGTGTCGCGAGGTTCATGTCCTTCTACAACCGACGTCTCGAAAGAATCGCGCGCAAGCGCTTGCAGGCCGGCACCTACGGCAAGAACAATCTGCACCGGCGAGATCTGATCGCGCGATCCTTCAGTCCGGGCCTGGGTGGCTTCCCGCATATTCTGCGCGGGTTCGCCCTTTGGATGCGTCTGGAATTGGAGACCGCGCGCCTTGCTCCTCGCGAAACATTGCCGGCAGCGGCGGACCCTGCTGGTCGAGCCAGCGCCGCCGTCAGCTGAAGCGGCGGTTTGTCTCCCGAGGGCGATGCCGCATCGGGCCTTTTCCACTTCGCGAGTTACTCTACTTCGATCTGCACCTCGTTGCGACGCAAGAACCAGAGAGTCCAGGGGGGATCGTAGCTGGCCATTTTGGGTGGCTCGGTCGCATGGAGGCCTTGTTTGCCAATCCAGGCCTCGAGCTCTCGGGACTCCGCTTCCATTTTTTCCGGTGAGTTCAAGCCCGAGTATTCGAGACTGGCCAACTTTTTGGCGGGTAGTTCGCGCAGGCGCACGTCGGGGTTGTCGGGCCGCGGTGCGTTGTCCATGGTGATGTCGGCCGGCAATATGAAGGCCATCCACCATCCATCCGCCGTTTTTTCCTGCAGGACCGGAGCTGTCATGGAAATTTGTCGGGACCGTGGCTCCTGCAGGACAGGCGCGGTCATCGCGATTTGCTCGTTTTCTTGGTTGCCGCCGAAGATATAGCCGGCGAGCCGTCGGAAACCGGCGCTGCCTGCCTGGTCGTAATCCTCGGAGACAAAAGTTTCGGCGATCAGCTGGGGTTGGTATTGGCGTAGCTCGATTTTGCCGTCGCTTTTCAGAACCTGGTAGGGCGGTTCCGGCGAAGTTCGAATCCCGACCAACGAGCACGCTGCCAGGGTCAGACTGCTGAAGAGTGCTGCGAGTGTTTTTTTCATCATGCCTCCGCCGGCCACTCTAGCACTGTTTCGCAGGAGCTGCGGGCCTTGTTTGCTTGAATTCCGCAATCACCTCGGGGTAGGCATCGCGCCTATGGATCGATTGCAGGCAATTCAGGAGCTTACGGCCGAGGGGCAGGCCTACGAGATTGTCCCGGCTGAGGCCTATGGGCGTTCGGTCCGGGTCTTTGCGCATGCGCCTCGGCACCTGCGTGCACTTTATGAGGAGGCGCGCAGTGACCTTCCGTTTTTGGTGTACGGCGACGAGCGGCGGACTTTTGAGGACGTTTGGCGCGAGTCCTGTCGCATTGCCGAATATTTGGTGAAGGATTGCGGGGTGGTTGCGGGAGACCGCATCGCGATCTCGATGCGCAACTACCCGGAGTGGATCTCGACCTTCATGGCGGCCACCTCCATCGGTGCGATCGCAGTGGCCATGAATGCCCTCTGGCAGCCCGAGGAGATGGCCTACGGATTGCGGGATGCAGGGGCAAAGGTGCTGTTCTGCGACAGCGAACGGCTCGAGCGTCTGCGGGCACAGTCGGAGGCTTTCGAGGATCTGATGGTCATTTGTGTTCGCTCGGAGCGGGCGTTGGCGTGCGGCGCGCGCCGGTTTGAGGAGATTCTGCCGGCGGACTCGCCAGGCGAGATGCCGGCTGTCGAGATCGATCCCAATGCGGCCGCGACGATTTTCTTTACTTCCGGATCGACGGGACATCCCAAAGGAGTCGTTTCTTCCCACCGCAACATTCTGAGTGCTCTGATGTCGTGGGAGCTTGACGCGCATATTGCCGCACATTTGCGCGGCCAGAAAATTCCGGCGCCCCAGCACCAGCCGGCAACCCTTCTGGCGGTTCCCTTGTTTCATGTCACGGGATCCCATGCGGTCTTCCTCTCGAGCTATCGAACCCAGCGCCGGATGATCGGGATGCATAAATGGGACGTGGCGCAGGCCGCCGCGTTGATCGAGAGAGAAAGAATCTCGACAGTGGTCGCCCCGGCGGCCATGACCGGAGACCTCGTCGCTGCGGCCGCCGAGAGTGGGTATGATTTGAGCTCGTTGGATATGGTGGGGGGCGGTGGGGCGCCGCGGGCGCCCGAGCAGGTGCGCGGCATCGACAAGGCCTTCAAGCGCGCCAAGCCCAATACGGGCTGGGGGATGACCGAGACAAATGCGATCGGGACCGGGATCGCCGGTCGCGACTATCTGGAGCATCCGGAGAGCTCGGGGCGTGTCTCGGCTCTTCTTGACCTGCGAATTGTCACCGACGCGGGGGAAATCGCGCCGGCGGGCGAGAGAGGTGAACTGCAGGTTCGCGGTTCGAGCGTCTTTCGGGGGTACTGGAACCGTCCCGATGCCGATGCCGAGACTTTTGATGGCGACTGGATGCGGACCGGCGACGTCGCCTACCTTGATGGCGAGGGGTATTTGGTGATCGTCGATCGGATCAAGGATCTGGTGATCCGCGGTGGGGAGAATATCGGCTGCGGTAGTGTGGAATCAGCGCTTCTCGAGCATCCTCAAGTGATCGAGGCGAGCGTATATGGTGTACCCGACGATCGCCTCGGCGAGGAGGTCGGTGCAACGCTCTTCACGCGCGGTCCGCTGGAGCAGACCGAGATTCGGGAGTTTCTGAAGCCCCGTCTGGCCCGGTTCGCGATCCCCCGCTATCTGCATTTCGCGAATGCGCCTCTGCCGAGAACGGCCTCGGGAAAAATTCTCAAGAGGAATTTGCGCGAGGAGGCCGTTTCCAGGCTTTCCGAGGCGTGACGGGCAAAAATTTTCGGGATTGGTAGAGTAACTGTCGTTGCTGCACCCGAAGGGGTTCGTAATCGGCATACGGAAATAAAGGAGAATGATGTGGCTGGCCTGAAAAATACTGATGAAATGTTCGATCTTCGGATGTCGGAAGAGGCCAAGCCTCTTTTCGAGAAGGTGAAAGCCTTTGTTCAGGACGAAGTACTGCCCGTTACCGATGAATTCTTCGCTCTCGGCGCCGATCGCAAGGAGCGTTGGTCCTGGGCGCCAGGCCAGCTGGAGTTACTTGACGCGGTGAAGACGAAGGCCAAGGCCGCTGGGCTCTGGAACTTCTTTCTCCCGGACGATGAAACCGGCCAGGGTCTGAGCAATCTCGACTACGCCTATATCGCGGCAGAATTGGGCCGCTCGCCTCTGGCTTCGGAATGCCTCAACTGCTCGGCTCCCGATACCGGGAATATGGAAGTGTTGGAGCGCGTAGGAACTCCCGCGCAAAAAGAGCAATGGCTTACACCATTGCTCAACGGTGAGATTCGTTCCGCTTTCGCGATGACCGAACCGGATCTCGCCTCCTCCGATGCCAAGAATATCTCCTGTCGCGCAGAACTCGACGGAGATCAGTGGGTGATCAACGGCGAGAAGTTCTACATTTCCGGTGCAGGTGATCCGCGCTGCAAGATCATGATCTGCATGGTGCAGACCAATCAGGATGGCCCGCCGCATTTGCGCCAATCCCAGATCCTGGTGCCGACCGATACGCCCGGGGTCGAGATTCTCGGCCCGATGCATGTTTTTGGCCGGGATGATGCTCCCCACGGGCATATGCATCTCCGCTTCACAGATTGCCGGGTGCCACGCGAGAATATTCTTCTCGGTGAAGGCCGCGGTTTCGAGATCTCGCAGGTACGCCTCGGCCCGGGGCGGATTCACCATTGCATGCGATCGATCGGTGCGGCTGAGCGCGCGATTGAATTGATGGCCAAGCGCGGTCTTTCCCGCGAGGCTTTCGGGAAAAAGTTGGCGCATCTGGGTCGTAATACCGAGGTTTTGGCGCAGTCTCGTATCGAGATCGAAGCAATGCGCATGATGGTGCTGAAGGCGGCAAAGGCCATGGATGTGCTCGGCAACTCCGAAGCTCGGGTATGGGTCAGCGCGATCAAGGCGATGGTGCCCGAGCGGGTCTGCAAGATCATCGACGAAGCCATCCAGATCCACGGTGCGGCGGGCGTATCGCAGTGGACACCTCTTGCCGATATGTATGCGGGCCAGAGAACGCTGCGTCTGGCCGACGGTCCCGATGAGGTGCATTGGTTTGTGGTCGGTAGATCCGAGCTTTCACGCTGGACCCAGGAGGAGATCTCGGCCTACGACCCGAAGAATTCCTACCTGACCAGCAACGGCGCAAGATTTTCCGGTCCGGGCTGAGTCCGGCCACGAGGTAGGGTTTTGCCAGCCTCGAATGCCGCAAGGATGGTCGCGGCCGTGCAGGAAGAAAGCCTGCCGGCGGTTTGGTCTCGGGGGGTCTCTCTGGCCCGCCGCGGCGCGGTCTTCGGCGAATCCCGAACTGCGGAGGAGTGGTGCCTCCGGGTGCGCCTGCCGTCCGATGCCATCGCCCCCCGGGTGATCCTGTATCCCGAGGATTCCGAGTGGGATTGCGATTGTGATGGGCCGACCGATCCATGCGAGCATGTAGCGGCATGCGCCATCGCCTGCGGGGCCCCCGATTCTCTGGAAGGCCTGTTCGCAGATGACGCCCGGATGGGCGGTATCCACTATGAATTTCGCAAGGACCGAGACGGGCTCCGCCTGGAGCGACGTCTGGTTTCGCGCGGTAGATCACGTGAAGTGCATGAATCCCTCGACGAACTCCTCGAGGGGCCCGACGCGGAGCCGGATTTTGAGCCAACCGGTCCCGATGTGAGCATCGACCTTCTGGTCCGTGGTCGGCAGGGCCTGATTCCCGAGGATCGGATCTCATTGGTATTGCAGGCGCTTGTGGGTGTGGAGGATGTTTTTGCCGAGGGGCGCCCGGTTCGGGTTTCCGTGGAACCCGTTCGGCCTCGCGCGCTGGTTGTGGACCGCGGATCCGATCATGTCGAATTGACAATCGAGGTGCGACCCGAGGTTTCCCGGCAGCTGGCACCTGGTGTCGTCTGCCTGGGCGAGGAACTGCGCCCGATGGCGGCGAGGGTTCGGTTGGGCGAGCGCTGGGAGCAGCTGCCGTACCGACGTCGATTTGGCCGTGGGAAAATGCCGGAGCTCGTCTCTCGGATTCTGCCTCGACTCGAGGGCGAAGCCGACGTGCAGATCGACGCATCAAATCTGCCGAGTAGTGGTGAAGCTGTTCCGCTCTGGATTGAGTTCTCTACCGAGAGCCAGGACGGGGCGCTCGATGTTCTGCCGCAGATTGTCTACGGCCGCCCACCCGTGGCTCGGGTCGAGCAGGGCGCGCTGGTGTTGACAGGAGAGGTTGTGCCGCCGCGGGATGAAGCGGCCGAGAGGGCCTTGACCCAGCGCCTGCGAGGAGAGCTGAATCTGGTTCCAGGCCGCTGGGCCCATTTCTCTGCTACCGATGGAGCTCGATTTCTGTCCGACATTCGGTCCTTCGATAGCGGGGTTGGTGCCGGCGCAGCCGATCGGGCATCCAACGTGGCGGCAGCGCCGACGGTGGCCCTTCTGCCGCAGATCCATGGCGGCGAGACATCGCTCTTGGATGACGTTGCTGTTGTGTTTGCGCCCGCCGTTGGGTCAGCGGGCGAGGGCGATGGGGTCGACACGGTCGACGCCCGGACAGTGGTCAAAGCCTGGCGGGAGGGCGTCGCTGTGGTTCCGCTCCGGGAGGGCGGCTTCGGAACGTTGCCGGCCGGCTGGCTTCGGCACAACGGTGCGGTGCTCGAGGATCTTCTGGCCGCACGCGAGGCCAACAGGGGTGTTCTGCCCAAAGCGGCTACGGCTCTACTGAGCGAGATCTGTGATTCGCTCGACGCACCCCCTCCGTTCATGATCCGGGAGGCGGCGGGGTGGGCAGACGCGAAGACTTCGGGTGCGATGCCTTTGGGTGGGTCGGCTGCCGAGACCGCCGAGGATGTGGCACCGGACTTCTGCGGTTCCTTGCGAGGGTACCAGGAGCAAGGAGTTTCCTGGCTGAGTCGATTACGTCAGGCGGGGCTTGGCGGTGTGCTGGCCGATGATATGGGTCTGGGAAAGACGGTGCAGGCACTTTGTGCCGTGCGGGGGCGGACGTTGGTGGTCTGTCCGCGCAGTGTGATTCACAACTGGGCGCGCGAAGCCGCTACGTTTGTTCCCGATCGAAGTCTCTGCCTCTATCATGGCGCCGGTCGACAAATCCTTCCTGCGGATCTCACCCTCACGACCTATGCCACCTTGCGACGTGATGCTGTGGCGTTGAGTTCCGAGGTCTGGGACGCGATTGTTCTGGATGAAGCGCAGGCGATCAAGAATCCGGAGAGTCAGGTCGCGCAGGCAGCCTACGGTCTTCAAGCTGAATTTCGTTTATCGCTCTCGGGAACTCCGGTCGAGAATCGGCTCGATGAGCTCTGGAGCCAGATGCATTTTACAAACCCCGGTTTTTTGGGGGGGCGCAGTCATTTTTCCGCACGTTACGAAAAACCGATTCTGGCCGGTGACGCGACCGCTCTGGCGCGGCTGCGGGCTCGGCTTGAGCCCTTTGTGCTGCGGCGTCTGAAAAAAGAGGTCGCCGCCGATCTCCCTCCCAGGACCGAAACCACTCTTTATTCGGAGCTTGGCGAAGACGAACGCGAGACCTACGAGGCTCTCCGGGAGACTTCTCGCCGGGAGATCGGTGCGAAGTTCTCCAACGGAGGCAACGTGATGAGTGCCCTGGAGGCGCTTTTGCGACTCCGTCAGGCTGCCTGCCATCGTGGTTTGCTCCCGGGCGTCGACGCCGCGGGTTCGTCCAAAGTGGAGGCTCTGTTGGGCGCACTCGAGGACGTGGTTGCCGGTGGTCATAAGGCATTGGTGTTCTCGCAATGGACCCAGTTTCTGGATCGAATCGAATCCAGCCTCGGGGCGGCGGGTCTCTCTTCGGTGCGCCTTGATGGTGCGACGCGTGACCGGGCTGCGGTGGTCGATCGCTTTCAGCAAGATCCGGATGTGTCGGTATTCCTGATTTCGCTGCAGGCAGGTGGGACCGGCTTGAACCTCACGGCTGCCGATCACGTATTTTTCATGGATCCCTGGTGGAATCCGGCCGTCGAGCAGCAGGCGGCGGATCGGGCACACCGGATCGGACAGGATCGACCGGTGATGGTCTATCGGTTGGTCAGCAAGGATACGGTCGAAGAGCGCGTGCTCGCCTTGCAGGAACGCAAGCGGGGCCTGGCCGATGCCACGCTCACTGAGGGCGGACTGTCCGGGGCCGCGGTGACGCGCGAGGAGATTCTCGATTTGCTGGATTGAGCCGGTTTCGTAATCTCAGGCACGTGTCGCGCGTGCCCGAAACTCGCCCAGCAATCCTCCGGCGTGGCGATATTCAAGCGAGCTAAAACCGGCCTCTTCCAGATCCGAGAGGATCACGGCAGGGCCCTCGAGTTCCGAAATGCTCTCCCAGAGGTGTCCGATCAGTTTTCCGGCAGCGGGATCGCGACACAATAGGCTGGCGAGTGGTGCAAGCAGCCTGGTAAGGAGGGCTCGCGTGAGGTCACGCCGCCAGCCGGCGGGGGCCACGATCATTTCAAGCAAAAGGAGATCGCCGTCGGGGCGCAGGACGCGTCGTATTTCGCGAAAGGCGCTTCTGCGGGGATCGGCGTAACGGAGAGCGTAGGCACTGACGACGGCATCACAGGAACCCGTGGCCGCCGGGATGGTCGTGAAGCTGCCCTCCTGAATCTCGGCAACGCCGGCTTGCCGGGCGATCGCTCGCATGGCGGGTGTGGGATCCACCGCAAGGACCGAGGCGGTCTCGGGCAGGAGTTCCTGGGCAGCAAGTGCCAGCGCGCCGGTGCCGCAGGCAAGGTCGATGACGCGCGAGTCCGGCGCCAGCCCAAGGGAATCCAGCGCCTGTCGCCGGTACCAGTTTCCGGTCCCTGCGCTGAGGACCTGGTTGAGGCGGTCGTAGATGTGGGCCGCTTCGCTGTAGAGTGCGATGGTCTCGGATTGCCTTGCCACCTGTGTCTCGATTTTGTTTTCGCCCGATCCAGTTTCAGGGAAGGCGCAGTCTTCGCCCTGACTTGCTGTCGTCGCGGCTTTCAAGGTTCACAAATTTCGAAGGTCACGCCAGCATTTTCCTGCAAGCGCTTGATCAAGGCGTCTCCCATCGCGACGGCCGTAGTCAGGAATCCTGCGCGTTCCGGAAGTTCGTCGCGGGCAAGGCATACCGCGGTCTCGCCAATCATCTTGCTGGTCGAGCCGTAGCCCGGATCCATATCCCCGGTCAGTCTGGCGTGCAGATTTCGTGCAGGATCAACCGGATGCGTGCCGAGCAGACGAACCTTCCAGTAGCCGGCCTCGCGTTGCTCCTTGCTCGGTCCCTCGCCCGGTTCCGGCAGCTTGGTGGAAGCGAATTTGCGGATCGGCGGCACCGAGAGCAGACCCACGCTGAGGCCTGATCCGATGCTGAGCCCGCTTGCCCGGAGCAACCCGAGTGGTCCTGCTCCGGTCAGGACGGATTCGTCATAGCGGAAGTCGTCGCCATAGGCGTGCTCGAGCAAGGCATTGGTTCGGCGTACGACCTTGGTGTTGACGCCGGCCATGACAAACGGCCCCGTCCACTGATCGAAAGTCTTGTCGAACCGCGGGGCCAGGGATTCGGGTTGGTCGCGTCCCTGCGGGGATCCTTCGGGGTCCAGTGCGTAGGGGTTCTCGAGAAGAGTTCGCAGGCTGTCGTTGCTCTCGGCCTCATCCAGCATAAAGAGCATACTGGCGACCGTGCCACCGCTGAACCCTCCTGCGAAATCTTCTACGCGGAGCTGAATTCGTTGACACGGGACACCGTGGCGACGGTTCATTTCCGAATGGACGAAGAATGCTCCGAGGTCCGATGGGATGGAGTCGAACCCACATGCATGGACCAGACGAGCACCCGTCCGGAGCGCGCGCTCCTGATGTTCGTTCATCATGCGCACCATCCAGGGAATCTCGGCTGTGAGATCGCAGTAATGGGTTCCATGTTCGGCGCACGCACGGATCAGGGCAGAGCCATATTTTGCGTAAGGCCCGACGGTGGAACAGACAACCGTGGTCCGGGCGGCCAGATCCTCCATATCGGAGGAGGACGTGGAATCGGCCTGGACCCGGGGAATCGCCTCTCCACCTTCTCCCAGTTCGCCCGAAACCTTCTGGAGCTTCTCCAGATTTCGCCCGGCAATCGCCCAGCGCAGCGAGCCTCCCACGCCGTATTGTTCCAGCAGGTAGCGGGCGACCAGCCTGCCCGTAAAGCCGGTCGCGCCGAAAAGAATGATGTCGAATTCTCGTTCGTTCTTCATGGTGGCCCCGTTCCCTCGAAACGAGTCTAGCGAAAGTGAGCCGGTATAGGGAGGGGGGCGGACGAGTCGGAAATATTGCGGAAAGCCGCCGACGGCTTCCGTCGAGATCGGATATTCTTTATGAGTTGAGGGTGCGGGATTATCGCCAAGAGAGTTTCTGGTTTGCCAGCGGGGAGATGGATCTTTCGCCGCGTCCGCCATTGCTCGGTGAGCAACGAGCAGATGTCGGCATTGTTGGTGGGGGGTTTGGCGGACTCTGGACGGCCTATGCTCTCAAGCAGCGGGATCCGGGGCTCGAGATTGCGACTTGCGAGTCCGATATCGTCGGAGCCGGAGCTTCCGGGCGCAATGGCGGGTGGTGTATGGGTGCTCTCTCGGGGTTGCCGGGTCTTTTGCAGGACCCTCGCCATGGCGCGGCTGCCGTCGGATTGCAGCGCCGGATGTTTGCTGCGGTGGCGGAGATCGGGAAGACGGTTGTGGATGAGAAAATCGATTGCGATTTTCGGAAGTCCGGGGCACTACGTCTCGCGAGTCTTCCCGAGCATCTGGAGGCGATCGAGAAGTCTCTCCGGAACTTTCGCCGGGTGGGTTTCGACAGCTCGGATTTCGCCTTTCTGGATGAGGCCGAGGTGGCCACGAAGATCCATAGTCGGCAATTTCTCGGCGCGCTCCACGCACGTCATAGTGCGGTTCTGAACCCCGGCAAGCTGGTGCGTGGTCTGGCCACAGCTCTGGAGCGCATGGGGGTTCGGATTTTTGAAGATTCTCGCGCGACGGAAATCTCTGCCGGGCGCGTCACGACCGCGAGAGGCTTGCTGCGAGCGGAAAAAGTCGTTGTGGCGACCGAGGGATACACGCCGCTGCTGGCAGGCCGCAAGCGTCGCCTGATTCCGGTTCATTCCATGATGATTGCCACCGCTCCGATTGCGCCGGAGATCTGGCAGGATATCGGTCTCTCCGGTCGCGAAACATTCGCGGACAATCGTCGGATCACGATCTACGGCCAGCGGACCGCCGACCATCGCATCGCTTTCGGTGGACGCGGGCTCTATTTTTTCGGGTCGCGGCCGGTCAGTCATTTCGCGGCGGATAATCCTGCATTTGAAGAGGTCCGGCGCGCCATGCTCTCTCTTGTGCCGCAATTGCGCGACGTGCCGATCACGCACCGATGGGGTGGGCCCCTGGGCGTGCCGCGGGACTGGAGGCCTGCCTACGGAGTGGACGATCGCACCGGGGTAGCGTTTCTGGGCGGCTTTGTGGGAGAGGGGGTGGCGGGAGCCCAACTCCTGGGCCAGGCGCTTGCCGATCAGCTTTTGGGTCGGGCCAACGAGTTGGAGGCTTTGCCCTTTCTGCACAAGGAATTTCCGAATTGGGAGCCCGAACCTCTGCGGTGGTTGGGCGTTTCTTTGGTCCGACGCATGGGGGAGGTGGCCGACAGGGCAGCGTTCGCCGGACGAAGGAACAGGCTGGCGGAAGCGCTCTTCGAGAAATTTGCCGCGCGTTGAGTCCGACGCGAAGGCGGCACTTTATCCGGATGTTCGGGCGGATATGCTCCGTGGATGTTGACGGATTTGCCGGGCGCGACAAACGGGTTCTCAATCGTTACACTGCTTTCTGGTTCCCGCGCTCGAGGTTGCAAAGACCTCGGCCCAACTCGTCGCTCCGACCGATTTCGGTGGCAAAACAGCCCGAGCACGAACTTTAGAGACGTCTATGGATACGATTGACCCATTTGCCGGTGTACCCGCACCCCTTCGCGCTGCGATGGTGGCCCGAGGCTTCGAAAAGCTGACTTCGGTGCAGGAGGCAGTGTTGTCCTCGGCATCCGAGGGCCGGAACCTGCGGATCTCATCCCAGACGGGTTCGGGCAAGACTCTGGCTCTCGGGCTTCGATTGGCCGACGACCTGGTGGATACCCGATCGTCTGAAGCACCAGGTCCACGCGTTCTTCTGATCACCCCGACCCGTGAGTTGGCCGTGCAGGTCGCGGGCGAACTTCGTTGGCTCTTTGCTCAGGTTGCCGGAGTCTCGGTCGAAGTCGTGACGGGCGGCTCGGATCTCGGCCGGGAGCGTCGGGCGTTACGCAAGAAGCCGTGCGTTCTTGTCGGCACACCGGGACGCCTCCTGGACCATATCCGCACGGGGAACCTGGTTTGTTCGGGAATTCGGCAAGTGGTGCTGGATGAGGCCGACCAGATGCTGGATATGGGTTTCCGCGAAGAGCTGGAAGCCATTCTGGACGGATTGCCGAAAGATCGGTGCAGTCATCTGGTCTCGGCGACCTTTCCGGGGCAGGTCAAACGCCTGGCCGATCGATTTCAGGAGAATCCCCTTCATGTCGAGGGAACGCGTCTGGGCGCGGCGAACGCGGATATTCAGCATGTGGCGCATCGGATTCGGACCCACGAACTCGAACGCTCTTTGGTGAACGTTCTGCTGCATGCCCGGGGCGAGAAGGTTTTGGTATTCGTTCGTCGACGGGTGGATGCCAGTGAGCTGTCGGAGCGATTGTCGGCCAACGGGATCGCAGCCGCTCCTTTCAGCGGGGACCTCAATCAGGCACAACGCACGCGTACGCTCGCCGCATTCAAAAACGGCGAACAGGATATTCTGATCGCGACTGACGTCGCGGCTCGTGGTATCGATGTCCCGGAGATCGGTATGGTCATCCACGCCGACGTGCCCACGGATGTCGAGAACTACACGCATCGAAGTGGGCGGACCGGTAGGGCCGGACGTAAGGGTCGCAGTGTCCTTATGGTGCCCGTGCAGGCCCAGAACCGGGTGCGCCGCATTCTCTCTGCGGCCGGTGTCGAGGTGCAATGGCAGCCAGTGCCGAGTCCCGCACAAATCGAGAAGCGCTATACCAAGAAATTCCGTCGAGAATTGCATGCTCTCCTCGCAGACCCTTCGCTGACCTCTCCGAAGCAGGCGGCCTACGCTCAGGTCCTGCTCGAGCAGCGGGAGCCAGCCGAGATCATTGCCGCGTTATTGCAGATGGCCGAGCCACGTCCTGCCCTGGAGGGCTTCTCGATTGAGGAAGTGGCCGAGGGCGCCGGGGCAGGGGGACGCCGACGTTCGGCGCCCGGAGGCTATCAGGCCTTCGAGATCAACTGGGGCCGCAACAAGGGCGCGACGGCCAGTCGGATCCTTTCGCACATCTGTCGGCGCGGGAATTTGAAGAGCGCCGATGTGGGTGCGATTCGGCTGGGCCCCTCCTCGGGTACCTTCGAGGTGGCTGCGGCCGCGGCCGAGGCTTTCGAGCGCGCTTGTCGTCGCCCGGATGAGCGGGATCCGTCGGTCAAGATCCGTCGTCGTCAAGGTGGTTCGGAAGAGGTCCGCAGTGGGCGGCCGCGCCAGCATCGCAGCAAGGGCCGCGGTGGTTACAGCGGGCGCGCCGCGGGTGCAGGTGCTCGGGGCGGGCGCGGCTAGATTTCTCATGCGCGAGGACTAGGCGCGGGCCTCGCTCTCGGTGGTCAGCAATTCCTCGAAAATCCGCACCATGGTCTCGACCTGCGCGATCGGGACGCATTCTCGGGACGTATGGGCCAGATTGATCGAGCCCGGGCCCATCACGACGCCCGGGATTCCTGCTTGCGCAAAGACGCCCGCATCGGTTCCGAAGGCGACTTCTGCGGGACTGTCGGGAAGATCCAACGCGCGAAGTGTTTCTCCCATGCCGGTGAGGGCGGGACTTCCCGGTGTCGCTCCCAGAGGGGGCTTTTCTTCGGTGCAGGACTCGACGACGACCTCTCCGGCCAGGTTGGCTTCGGCGAGGGCTGCTTCGAGTTCCGCCCGAACCGAGGTCGCTGACTCGCCGGGCAGGGTGCGACGATCGACCCAGACACGAGCCTCGTCGGGTACGATATTGGGAGCTTGTCCCCCCTGCACGATGCCGATCGAGAGAGTGGCCGGTCCGAGGATCGGGTCGGGCCGTTGGGTAAAGATTTTTGCGTTTTCCTCAAGTTGCAGGATGGCGCGAGCCAGGATCACGATGGCATTCTTGCCCCGATCGGGTTCCGAGCTATGGCAGGCGCGCCCATGGGCGCATAGCCGCGCATGAACCACTCCCTTGTGCGCCTGAATGATTTGCAAGTCTGTGGGTTCGGTGGCGAGGACCCAATCCGGTCGTTGGGGACCGAGGTGTGACAGGACATCGGCGACCCCGATACTTCCCAATTCCTCGTCGGCTTCTCCGACGATAATCAGATTTCGCTTCAGGCGGCCGTTCGCCAGAACGCCGGAGAGGGCCGCCAGCAGGGCGGCCATGCCAGCCTTGGTATCGCACGAACCGCGCCCGAAAAGGTGCTCGTCGCGGATCACGGGATCGAAAGGCGGAATCTCCATTCCGTCCACCGGAACCGTGTCGAGATGGCTGGCGACAAGAACAGTCTCGGCACCCGGATGAGCCTCGGCTTGTGCAATCACGCTGTTGCGTCCGTCGCGGCCGAGCAGGACGCTGTCGAGTCCCATCGAGCGAAGCGAGGCGGCGACATGTTCGGCCAGCGCCTGCTCGCCGGTGATCTCGTCCGGGAGATCCTCGCGGTTCATCGGATTGACCGAGGGGATCGCGACCATATCGCGCAAATGGCGGATGCTCGGGGGTATGGCTGTCGTCAGCATCGAGTCTGTTTGTAGCGGATTCGGGCAGGCGACGGGAAGTGCTTTCGGCCGAACTCGTGGATTGGCAAGCGACGAGTCCAACAAGTAGTCCTGCTGCATGAGCGATTTGGTTGAAATTAAAGGAACCTGTGACCCTCGTTTCGCGCGTGTAAAGGAAATCTTCGCGGAATCCTTTGCTGCCGGGGCGGATCTGGGCGCCTCGGTTTGTGTCTACTGGGAGGGGCAACCCGTTGTGGATCTCTGGGCGGGTTTTACGGATGAATCTCGCACGAAGCCCTGGTCGAAGGACTCTTTGGTCAATGTCTTCTCCACGACCAAGGGGATGACGGCGCTTTGCGCCCTGCGCCTTGTGGAGGAAGGTCTTCTGGATCTCGACGCACCTGTCGCCCGGTATTGGCCGGAGTTTGCCGCGGCGGGCAAGGAAAGTCTTCCTGTCCGTTTCCTGTTGAATCACCAGGCGGGCCTGCCCGCGATCAGCGCGGTGATGGAGCCCGACGCCTTGTACGATTGGACCGCGATGGTCGAGGCTCTGGCGGCACAGGAGCCGTGGTGGGAGCCGGGTACGCAGCATGGCTACCACGCAATCAGCTTCGGATTTCTTGTGGGGGAATTGGTCCGCCGCATCACGGGTCGGAGCCTGGGCACGTACTTTCGCGAAGAACTGGCCTCGCCCTTGGGTCTGGATTTCCATATCGGTCTTCCTCCCGAACTGGAAGATCGAGTGGTGGCTCTGATCGAAGGTCCTGTCCATGAGTCCGAAGGACCGAATTTGATGGA
Source organism: Binatia bacterium (assembly GCA_965658895.1). Classification (GTDB taxonomy): domain Bacteria; phylum Desulfobacterota; class Binatia; order UBA12015; family UBA12015; genus UBA12015. The sequence goes on along the minus strand of CBFHUR010000016.1, from coordinate 7,347 downwards.
GGCAATTTTCGCCGAACCGGACGGCATGCTGGCGAAGGCATTTTTGAACCCGCCCATCGATCCGATGGCGGTGAACGAACGAGCCTGGCGTGCGGCCGAGATTCCGGCAGCCAATGGCCATGGTACAGCGGAGTCTCTGGCGCGGATCTACAGTATCCTGTCCACGGGAGGGGAGCTCGATGGAGTGCATGTGTTGCATCCCGACATGATCGAAAGATCCCGAACCGAGGAGAGTTATGGTCTCGACGCGATTCTACCGCTGATCTCGCGCTTTGGTGTCGGGTTTGCGCTACCGCCTGCCGAGGAGCCCACCGGGCCGAATCCGCAAGCCTTCGGGCATGCGGGCATGGGCGGTTCCTACGGGCAGGCCGATCCGGAGTACAGGATGGGTTTTGGCTATACGATGAACTTGATGCACACAGGTTCGTGGTTGGTGGATCCGCGGCCGCGCGCCTTGCTGCGGGGCGTCTACGAAGCGATCGATAGCTGATCCGTCAGGGCGGGGCTCTCTCATTCGCGGATGCTATCCAGTTTATTGACCGATCTCGGTTTCCGGTGGTAAAATCAGAGAGCCCAACGGTTTGGGTAGAGCTTTGGCAATCATGGACCAGACACTTTCCCAGCCATCGGATTCGTCCGCTTCTCCGGCTCCTTCGGAGACCGGGTTCTCTGCGGATTCCGATTCATTTCAGGAATCGCGGATGTTTCCGGGGTCTCCGGACCTCAGGGGTCTCTCGTCCTCGGATGGGCGTTCGTGGAGCGACTTCCGACGCACGCTCGATGCGCACTATTCGTGGATCTGGTTGGACATTGCCGGCCGCTACGCATGCATGTTCGGGCTTCTCGTCATTTCTTGTGGTGTGACCTCTATCTGGGGCAACTCTGTTGGCTTGCTATTGGCGCCTGTCTTCGCCGTCGGCATCGGTTTCTGGTTCGCGACGCTCGTTCTCTTCATGCACGAAGCGGCGCATTACAATCTGGCGGCCGACAAGGGACGCAACGACCGTCTTGCCAATGGCCTGGTTTGCCTGTTGATCGGCGATGATATCCGGCACTACCGGGCATTGCATTGGAAACATCATCTCAAGTTGGGCGAAGTGGACGACTCGGAGGTCTCCTATCATTATGCTCCCGACTGGCGATTCGCCCTCCAGACCATCGTTGGCGTGCACGCGTGGCGGGTGTTTTGGAATCATCGCGCCCGCGGCCTCGGTCCGGATGCACGCGAGGGCCATTCGAGAGATCGTTTCGCCTTGGCCCGCGGGATCGGGTTTCACGCGGCGATCCTCCTGCTTTTGATCTGGAGCGGTTTCTGGGCTTCCGCGGTCGCCTGGGTGCTGGGAGTGGGAGTGGTCTTTCCTTATTTGTCGGCCCTGCGACAGCAATTGGAGCATCGATCTCTCGAGGCCGGCGCGCGAGATGATTTCTCCCGCACGCGCCACGGAGCGATCAATCGCATGTTCGCCCGGACCACGGGGGCTCGAGCTTTCGGTAGCGCCGGATTCTGGCGACATCTTCTCCACCATTGGGACCCGACTGTTTCCTATACGCGTTATGATGATCTTGAGAACTTTTTGATGGATACTCGTCTCGCTGCAGAGATCGACAAGTCGCGTACCTCCTATCTCGCGGTCTGGCGCGGTCTGGCGGGCGAGGGCTCAGGTTCGGACTCCCGGACCTGAAGATGCCCCCTGTCGGGTCGGTGCTGATCCTTTCACGCCTCGAGAAGATCCCGTATATTTCGTTCATGTCCTCCATCCTCGGGGTTGCCCTGACAGCGTTTCTGTTTGTTTTCCTGTCGGCAGCAGCTTCATTCGCGCCATCTCCGGCCTATGGAGTCGAGAGTCCCAAGCCCCGACCTATGGCTCCGGATTCCGATGGCTTCCGTCTCCCTGCGACCCATAGCGCTGCCGGGCGGCCGGAGAACGTGTCCCTGGTTAGCGGGAACCCGGAACTGAAGGTCCTGGATTCTCGTGTTCTGCTCGCCCGCGAAGCGCTGGACAGGGCTGCTATGGATGCGGATTCTGCCGCATGGGAGTCTGCAGCCCGAGCGGAACTCGAAGCGCACCCATGGTTGGCACCCGCGGCCTCCGGACATACCTTTGATCCCACGAGTCCTGCGGTGGCAGGACGTGACGGTTGCGTCGAGTTTTCGGCTGCAGGGCCCTACCGGGTGAGCTTGCCGGATCTGCCGGCTGGCGCGACGGCGCTGCGTCTGCGCACGGAAGCCACCGCGGTGGCGGCCGGGCTTGTCGGGATTCGTGAGGTTGCGCTTTTCCCTGCGATCGGTTCGGTCGGGAAGAGCCTTGCACGCACGCCGATGTACCGATCTGGAGCACCGGAGGCACCTCTCGTTGCCGGCGGGACCGATATGGGTCTCCGGCCGGTAGACCCGGATGTCGTGCAGATGTCTCTGCCCGGGGATCTGACGGCGGTAGCCGGCCATACTCTGGAGATTTTGGTCGAGTGGCCCGAACAGGTCCCGGGCAGGCTATGCGGCCTGGTTTCGACCATGCCGCGCCCATTGAGCTTTGCTGTCGAGGTCGCCCTGCGGACACCGGCTGCGAAACGCGACTCGCGTACGCAGGCCCTCATTGTGGCCAGCTTCGCGCAGCGCTCACCGCAGTTTGCGAGCCTTCGGGAGGCCTTGTTGGCCGCTGAGCAGGAACGCGCGGCGTTTCATCGTCGCACGTCCGAGCCGATTCAAGGAGGAATCGGCGAGCCATAGGCGGAATGATCGTCTGCATGGTGCCGGCTGCCAAAGTTCTCGAGTTCGCTCGGAGTAGGGGCGCGAACTCGAGTGGCTTAGTGCTGGTGTTTTGGGCCCCGGCGGCGCCAGGCAAAGAAAAGGGCGGCCACGACAATGACCCCTCCCACCGACAGGACGTCTCCGCCAAAAGTGCTCCATCCAATCCAGAGGCACCAGGCCATGGCGAAGACATAGGCGCCGGCAGCCAATCGGTCGAGCCGCGAGGCATCGGGGAGTTGAGGCTGGCGGTGGATCGCAAAGACACAGCAGCAGGTCGCAGCACTCGATAGCATCAGGAGCCCCCCGACCATTCCCACAGCCGCCAGAACATCGGTACGCAGGAGGAAGGCCAGAGCGATGCACGTCTGGAGTGCAGTGGCGGCCCAGGGCGGGTTGCCGTCGGTGCCGGCGAAGAACTCGGGTAGCACGCCATCGCGGCCCATTTCCGCGTATACCCTTGGCCCGACAAAAGTCATCGCGCTGATCGCTGCCAGAAAGGCGAGGATGACAAGAGCGGAGGCGAAAATTGCGCCCTGTGGTCCAATGAGTTTCTCCATGATCGCGTGGCCGAGAGTGATCCGGGTGGTCTCGTAGTCAAAGACGACCCGGCCCATCTCCGAGGTCATATTGGCCACGAAAATCCAGTTGACCAGAAGGTAGAGGATCCCGACGAGAGCGCAGCCGATCAACATTGCTCGGGGCACATCGCGGATGGGATTGCGGAACTCGGCTGCTGCATAGATCGCGGCATTCCACCCCGCGAAGGCAAACACGATCCAATATTGATTCGCGAAAAACGATTGCACGGGAAAGCCGTCGGTTGCTGCAGCGGGTTCCCAGCTCGGCCATACGCGAGCACCATAGGTGAGTCCTACCCCGACAAAGCAGAGAATGGCGGCTAGTTTTCCCAGCACCAGAACATTTTGAACTCGATCCGAGGTGCGGAATCCCCGGATATGCAGCAGCGCGAGACTGATCACGACGACGGCGGCAATCAGACGGGGGGGCCATGGTGCTCCCAGGATCGAGGCGTACGCCCCAATGGCAATGGCGTCCACGGCAATGGGTGCGGCGAAGCCGAGAACCAGCGAGGAAGCGCCCGCAAGAAAACCGGCAAAGGGATGGATGTAGTCGGTGAGGTAGCGATACTCGCCGCCGGACTTTTGGCTCACCGCGGCCACAAAGCCGTAGGCTCTCGTGCCGCATAGGGCGACGCCGAGTCCGAAGACCCAGGAGAACATGATTTCCGAAGGTCCCATGGTTTCGGCCATGAAACCCGCACTGAGAAGGACGCCCGCACCAATCATGTTGGCCAGAACAAGGCCGACGCCGGTTCCGATGGTGATATGACCGCTCGAGGCGCTCATGGATGATTCTCGACCAGAGAGTCTGCCTGCGCCACAACTTGCTGGTTCGAGGTCCAGCCGATGCGCTGATGGATCAATTCCAGCACGGTGGCGGGCGCCAGCAGGAGCGGATTGAACGGGTTGATCCACTCCGAAAGCCTGTGTGCGCCCCGGTCCTTGAGCCAGTTCTGTATCGAGATAATCCAGAATTGCGGGCAGATGAGGGGTTTCTGCGAGACCGTCCGAAGCCCGGCTTGTTCGACAACCTCTCGAAGGGATCTTGTATCGAAGAGGTGGAAGTGGCGGGGCAGGTGGTAGCCTCCCCAATAGCGCTTGCGAAAAAGTCGAGCGTCGTAAGAGTCGATGTTGGGCGTTTCGATAAAGAGGTGGCCGCCGGGCGCGAGAGCGGTGGCGATCTTCTCCAACACGGCTTTTGGATCGCGCACGTGTTCAATCAACTGGTTCATGATGACCAGATCGAAAGCCCCGGACGGGAGCGCGACGTCTTCGATCGGCCCCACGTGGACCTGATACCCCAGAGCTTTCGTGGCAGCGACGCCATGCTCGGAGAATTCGACTCCCGCAAGATGCAACGGCTCAGGATAGGCATTCTCGAGTTGCTCGAGGACATGTCCGTCACCGCACCCGATATCCAGCACTCGTGCATGCGGTCGGAGGTAGGGTGCGTAGGCCGCCACCTTGGCTCGTTCCGTGAGGGCCTTGAAGCGCATCACCAGCGGACCGAGTTTGTCCTCGAAATTATAACTATAGTAATTCTTCGGATAGATTGTGGGCAGCGCAGCGGGCGCCGGCCTGGGGTGGAGGAAGGTCCCACCGCAAGCGCATCGCCAGAAGGAAAACTCGTCTCGCGTGGTCAGGTACTCAAAGTCGTAACCGGCGGCGAGAAACTCTCCCGTGGTCGATCCGCAGAGCGCGCACGCTCCGGATTCTGTGGCCAGCGATCGATCCATCTTTCCTCGTTGCATAGCCGACCCCGAAGGAGTTGCCTAATAAAACCGAGGGAATTCGGCCGGTCGCTCGGGCTAGGGTGTTGCCTGAGGGCCGGCCGCCTCCGGTGAGGCAGGACTTGGGGTGGCCGACGGTGTCGGCGTGGGAAGCGCCCAGTCCTCGGTTGTCTTCAGCTCCCATCCTCCGCCAAGGCCCCGATAGAGCTGGGCAAGAACCGTCAACTGCTGCGTTCGGGTCCGCGCGAGGTTGATCTGAGCGGGGAAGAGTTGCTGCTGGGCGTCGATGACTTCAAAGTAATTCGCCAGACCGATCTCGTAGCGAAGCAGCGAGAGGTCTACTGCGTTTTGCAGAGCAAGTACGGCTCGTTCGCGCTGGGTGCGCTGGGCGCGAAGGTTGTATTGAACGGTCAGAAGATTCGAGATCTCCGCGAATGCCTCGAGGACGGATTGTTCATAGATGGCGACCTCGGCTTCCCATGCAGCGACCTGTGCCTGGTATTGCCGGTAGTTCAAGCCACCGGTGAAAATCGGGCCGGATAGAGCGGCGGCGATATTCCAGATCCCGGGGGTGCCGTTGAGCATGTCGGACAGGTCGCGGGAGGCGGATCCGTAGAGACTCGAGAGCCCGATGCGCGGGAAGAAGTTGGCAACAGCAACGCCGACCGAGGCGTTTGCCGAGATCAGGCGGTCCTCGGCCTGCTTCAGATCAGGTCGCCTTTTCAGGAGTTCCGAGGGAATGCCCGCGGGTATTTCCGGTACGATCTTCTGCTCGGCCAGAGGTTTGCCCCGCTCGATCTCGCCCGGGTTGTTTCCCAAGAGGACGTTGAGGGTGTTCTCGGCGATTCGTATCTCGGCGTCAAGGCCGGGCACCAAGCTGGCGACGTCGGCAAGGGCCGCTTCGGCCCGAGCGACGGCAAGCTCCGAGCCGACGCCACCTTCGTAGCGCTGCTGGAATAGGTCGAGCGACTTCTGGAAGGCCAGGACGGTTTCTTCCGCGATGATCTTCTCGCGATCCAGTTTCAGGATTTGAAAGTAAGCCTCGGCGACGCCGCTCACCAGAGTCAGCAGGACGCCGCGCTGCGCTTCTTCTGCGGCCCAAAATTGTGCTTCGGCGGCTTCCGAGGATCGTCGGATGCGGCCCCAGAGGTCGATCTCCCACGCGAGATTGAAGGCACCGGTAAAGAGGTTGTAGGTAAGGGGGTCGCCGCCCGGATATAGAGGCGCTCGCTGGCGCGAAAAGTCGCCGGAATAACCTACCTGGGGCAGCAGTTCCGAGCGGGCGACTCCCACGACCGCGCGCGATTGCTCGACTCTGGCGGCCGCCACGCGAAGGTCGAGGTTCTGGCTGATGGCCTGATTGACGAGCTTTTGAAGTTCGGCATCTTCAAAGACCTGCCACCAGGGCAGGTCGGCAAGGGACGCACCCTTCTCGACGGGAACATCGACGCGAAAGCTCTCCGGTTCGTGGATCTCGGGGGCTTTGTAATCCGGGCCGACCGGACAGCCGGTGATCAGCAGGGCAAGCGTGATGGCGAGCAGCGCTTTCATCACTTCGCCTCCCCATCCGCTGTGGGCGCGTCGGTTTTTCTGGCCTCGCGGCGCTCGCGCCAGGATTCCACGACATAGAAGGAAACGGGCACCAGGAAGATGCCAATCAGGCTCGAGGCGAGCATGCCGCTCATCACGGCCGTGCCCAGGATATGGCGGGATTCGGCTCCCGAACCGGTGGCGACCACCAGAGGCATCACGCCGAGGATGAAGGAGAATGCGGTCATCAAGATCGGCCGCAGGCGGATGCGGGCACCGTCGAGGGCCGCTTTTTCGACGGTTTCGCCGGCGGCAAGTTTGTCGCGTGCAAACTCCACGATCAGGATGGCATTTTTTGCGGACATGCCGACCAGAAGGACCAGGCCGATCTGGGCATAAACATCGTTGACGAGCATGCGTGCCAGCATGCCCACAAACGCTCCGAAGATGGCGATCGGTGTTGCGAGCAGGACGCTGATGGGAAGCGCCCAGCTTTCGTAGAGGGCCGCAAGAATCAGGAAGACCGCGAGCAGTGACAGCCCGAAGATGACCGCCGGAGAGACGCCTTCGGCGGCGACTTTTTCCTGATAGGACATCCCCATATAGTCGTAGCCCATCGTCGGCGGCATGGTCTGGTCAAAGACCTCTTCGAATGCCGCCATTCCCTGGCCAGAGCTGAACCACGGCCAGAGGATGCCGTTGACCTGAGCGGATCGCTGGCCGTTGAACCGCAATGTGAACTCGGGACCAAAGGTCC
>CBFHUR010000015.1:59238-65465 GCA_965658895.1 Binatia bacterium | reverse complement strand
GTGGCCGCTGCCGCGGCGTGATCTGGCCACGATAGATCGTGAAGCTCGGCATATTGATGCCCCACATCACAACCCGTCCGGGAGCCTCGCGGGCAAATCTGGCAGCTTCGACAACAGGCCCCTGCTGCAGGCTTCCGGCGAGAGGAAGTGCCGCCTGAGTGAGCACCAAGGTTTGCACCATTCCGAGCAGAAGCAGCGTGCGCCACGGCGCGAGATGCTGTCGCATCAAAAGGGTCAAGGCAATCGCTGCACCTGCGAGCGTCCAGAGGCGATAATCGAGCGAGGCCAGCGAGCGGATCGGCGCCAGCATGGCCGACGTGTAGGCGTGTTTGGTGAAATAGGCGACCACGGCAGTGATTTCCGGAAGCAAGGGCAGGATCAGCAGGAGGGCTGCCGCCGGAGCCAGAATCCACCACCGTCTCGAGAGCATCCGACGAACCTTTGCCATGAGGAGGAAGAGGGGGACGCTGCCATAGAGCAGGTAATGGGGAAGCTGCGTGGAGGAAAACGAGAAGATGACAAAGACCACGCCGAACCAGATCCAGAGAAACCGGTCGAGGGGGCGGTCGCGGACCTCTCCGATGTTCCGGAAAGCCATGACCAACATTCCTGTGAAGGGCAGGTACATCCAGAGAAGCATGGGCAGATAATAGAAAATCGTTCCGCCATGGTTTTCCATGGTTTGGGTGAACCGGCCAACGTTATGCTTGAGAAAGAACCCGTCGATGAAAGCCTGACCTTGGGCCTGATATTCGAGCAAATACCACGGCCCTGCCACGGCGATCAGAATCAGCCATCCGCGCCAGTGAAAAGCGCCGCGGAGAAAGTCTCGCCATTGCCGAAACGAGGCGTAGAAAAGCACACTGATTCCCACAGGCAGAACAATCGCTACCGGGCCCTTGGTGAGAAACCCGAGACCCATCCATAAAAAAACCCGGTCGAGCACCCGTTTGTCGGGGTGCTCCCAGTAGCGATAGATGTCGAGAAGCGTGAGGGTGAGCCAGAGGTTGAGGAGCGCATCAGCGGATGCTGTCCTGCCAATGATCCACACGATGATCGAGAGGCTCATGATCAATGCGCTCGCCAGGCCGTCTCCGGCAGGGAGTCGAGGTTTGGCGAAGGAATAGACTGCCAGTACCCAGAAAGAGGCAGCGATCGCGGAGGGAAGGCGGTAGGCCCATTCGACGGATCCAAAAGTGGCCACCGACGCTGCCTGAAACCAGTAGATCAGGATCGGTTTATCAAACCGGAGCGCCCCATTGAGATAGGTGGTGATGAAGTCGCCTCGTTGCAACATCTCCCAGGTCGCGGCGCTGAATGCCCCTTCGTCCAGGTCGAATAGCGGGGCGTGTCCAAGTCCGAGAAAGAACGTCAGAGCAACAACGGGCAGGAGAATCCAATCGTTTTCCAGAACCCCGGGCGCTTCTGGTCGAGACGCGACGTTCTCCGGCATTGGATTTTCTTCACGCATCCCCAAATTTTTATACCAGACCTTCCATCGACTGCGGCATCCTGTACACGGTGGCGCTCGATTGTCCACGCAGGTAACGACGGCCTCGGTCAGCGCGAGCTCTCTTTTCGCGCGGCGGAGTCTCCCGGTCCGCCATCGTGCTCAAAGTTCGCTCAGGCCAGCAGGCCATCGACAACCGTGCCGTGCACATCGGTCAACCGGTAGTCGCGCCCCTGTGAACGAAAGGTCAGTCGTTCGTGGTTGAGTCCGAGCAAGTGGAGGATCGTTGCGTTCAGGTCATGGACGTGAACCGGATCCTGAACAATTTTATGGCCCAATTCGTCGGTTTGGCCGTAGGTGATTCCCGGCCGCACGCCGCCGCCCGCCAGCCATACCGAAAAGGCGTCTCGTTGGTGGTCGCGGCCGGGTTCGGCGGGTTGTCCCGACTGGTCGATCGATTGCACGATCGGCGTACGGCCGAATTCCGTGGCGCAGACCACGAGCGTTTCCTCCAGAAGCCCGCGCTCTTTCAGGTCGAGAATCAGATAGGAGACGGCTTTGTCGATCTCGCGCGCCTTGACGGGCAGATAGTTGTCAATCTCGGAGTGGTGATCCCAGCCGGTATCGAAAATCTGCACAAAGCGAACCCCGCGTTCCACCAAGCGGCGTGCGAGCAGGCATTGTCGCCCAAAGCCCGATGGATCCTTTCCGATCCCGTAGCCCTCCTGCACCGCAGCGCTTTCCTGTTGGATCGCGGCTGCTTCCGGGACCGTGTCCTGCATGCGCCAGGCTAATTCATATTGAGCCATCCGGGTGCGGATTTCTTCGTCTTGCGTGCGTGCGTACTCCATCTGGTTGAGTTGATTGATCACTGCGATGTCGCGGCGTTGTTGCTCGCGCGAGATGCCGGGCGGGTTTTCCAGATACAGGATGGGCGCCCCCTCCGAACGTAGCTCGATGCCCTGATGGCGGCTCGGTAGCATGCCGGCGCCCCAGGCGGCACTGCCTGCGGCCGGCTGATTGGGACCGCTCAGGAGAGCGATGAATCCGGGAAGGTCCGGGTTTGCAGTTCCGATGCCGTAGTCTACCCAGGCGCCGATGCTCGGTCGGCCGAATTGCCCGATCCCGGTGACCAATTGGAGTTGTGCCGGGGTGTGGTTGAACTCATCGGTATGCATGGAGCGGACGATCGCCACGTCGTCCACGATTCCGGAAAAGTGGGGCAGGAGATCGGATATCTCGGTGCCGCTGACGCCGTGGGGAGAAAATTTGAATGCCGAGCCCTTCAGCTTCGGGCGGTCCCGAATGAACGCGAGCCTCTTGCCCTCGAAGAGTTCGTCGGGACAGAGTTGACCATCGCGTTTGTTGAGCTCGGGCTTGGGGTCGAAGAGATCGATCTGCGATGCACCCCCGATGAGATCGATATAGATGACGTTTTTGGCACGGGCGGCCGGATGAAATCCTCCGTTTTCGAGAGCGGCCGCGCGTCCGGCGATTCCCGAAAACAGGCCCATCGCGCCCACGCCGATGCCCGCTCCAAGGAGTCGGCGACGGGAGAGCGCAAATTCTTTTTCCGGATCGTTTCGCATGACAGGCCTCTCAGCATCACCCTCGATGGATCGTTTCGTCAAGGTTGAGTAGAATCCGACTGACGGTAAACCAGCGCGCAAATGCTGCGGCATCTGCGTCCTGAGGCATCTCGAAACGGGACGGGGCCATCAAGGAGGAAAGCTCCGGGAAGCCCGGTGATGTCGAATCGGGGGTCTCGTTCAGGATCCGCGAAAAGATTTCGATTTCCTCGGCATCGGGTTTACGGGAGAGCGCGGTCACGAAGGCGTACTCGAGCCGTTCCGAATGATTCGCCTCGGGCTTTTCCTCGAGGATTCGACGGGCAAAGAAAAGGGCCGCCTCGCTGAAGACTTCGTCGTTGAGGGTGGTCAGCGCCTGGAGGGGCGTGTTGGTGATGCGTCGCTCAACCTTGCAGGTGGTGCGATCGCCGGCATCGAAGTTGAGCAAGCTGGGGTACGGCGAGCTTCGTCGCGCGATGGTGTAGAGCCCGCGCCGGTAGGCTTCATTTCCCTCGGAAGGAACATATACCGCGGGGGATACCCCGTTGGGTCGCCAGAGCCCCGGAGGTTGCGGGGGCGACGCCGGCGCCCCGCCAATTTTCGGACTCAATAGTCCCGCGATCTGCAGCGCATTATCGCGCACCGTTTCTGCGTTGAAGCGAAGTCGGGTGCTGCGGGCAAGAAATCGATTCTCGGGGTCCTCACTTAATTGAGCGGGATCCTCGGGGATCAACGACTGTTGATAGGTCTCCGACAGAACCATTTGGCGCAGCAGCGCCTTGCGGCTCCAGCCTGAGGCGACCAACTCGGTGGCCAGCCAGTCCAGCAGTTCGGGGTGGCTGGGACGCGAGCCGCGGATTCCGAAATCGTCGGGCGTATCGACAAGCGGTCGCCCGAAGACTTTCCCCCACCAGCGGTTTACGGTTACGCGGGCGGTGAGAGGGTTCTCTTCCTGCATCAGCCAGCGAGCGAGTTGCAGGCGGTCTTGCGTGCCGGCTTCAGGAAAAGCATGAAGGATTGCAGGAGTTCCCGGCTGGACCACCTTGCCGGGTAAATGAGGGTCGCCCCGTTCGAAAATTCGAGTCTCGCGAGGCGGTTGTTCTTCGACCAGAATGTGGGCAACGGGCGCGGCGGGCAGCGTCCGCAACGCGGCCCGCGTCGCGGTGAAAATCGAGTCGAGATCGGGCTCGCTCAAGGAGCGCACCAGACTGGCAAGCCCTCGTTGTTCCAACCAGGAGAGGGCGGCACTGTCTTTTTCGAGGATTGCTTCGCGGACCTGCGGGCTCAGGGCCACGACCTCGCTTGAGGCGCTTGTGGTCTCGATTCGGAATCGTCTGTTCCAGGGCGGGATTTCCTCGGGGGTCTCGCGAATCGAAATCGACAAGATCAGTTGCTCGCCGGGAGTTACCGAAAGCGGTCGGGTAAGGACGAGCGTGATCGATTGGTCGCGACGGCGCGAGCCTTCTCCGAGAACAAACCAGCTGGTCTCGGGGTTTTTGTCGATGGTGAACTCCGCGCGACCGGATTCCCACGCCCGGTAGGCATGCGCATGCGAGAAACCGGCGGGGACGGTCCCGCCACGGGACGAAAGCCCGATTTCCGAAACTTTCAGAACCGGAGCGAGGGGGCTGGTCTCCGGGTTCTCGGGAGCGAGAGTGGTCAGTCGAATCGCGGAGATTGAAGTGGCGGTCGTTTCAAAGACGACTCGATACTTCCGGAAGTCAGCCGAATCCCGACCGACGGAAATGACACCATCGCCGGCGATCGTGTAGCGGTTTCGGCTACCCGGGGCAGGTGGCAGGGGCTGCACGGACTTCCACCGGGGCGGGTTCGTCAGGATTTCGTCACGCGCGCGTTGCTGCCATTCTGTCCGGCTGGGTTTTGAAGGATCGGGCCACCAACCCCTGGTATTGTTGTCCGCAATCACACGAGTGAGATCGTCGAGGACATCGTTGTAGCGATCCTGGGCGATCTCCTTTTGCAAGGAGGTCCATGCGGAGTCTGGCAGCGGGTCGCGCGGGGGGCTCGCCTGTGCCCGGCTCGCTCGGACCTCGGCTTCGAGAGCTTCTCCGATCGCGATGGCTCTGGCGCGCACCCGATCGCTCTGGGGCAGTTCGATTTGGGGGCCTTGCGGGATGAGAAATACCCCTCCCATCTCGTCCTTGCTGCGGGCTTCGAGAGCGGTGTTATTGAAAAACGCGAGGAGACGGAAATATTCCTCCTGGCTGATCGGGTCGAATTTATGATCATGGCATTGCGCGCAGGAGATGGTTGAACCAAGCCAGACGGTTGCTGTCGTATTTGCCCGGTCGATGACCTGCGTGATTCGCGACTCTTCTTCGCGAACGCCCGCCTCGAGGTTCAAGGGAGCGGCGCGGTGAAATCCGGTGGCAACTTTCTGCGCGGGGGTTGCCTCCGCGAGTAGATCCCCGGCGATCTGCTCGATCGAGAATTGATCAAACGGCATATCGTCATTGATCGCGTCCACGACCCAGTCTCGGTAGGGCCAGTTGCTGATCATCACCTCGGACATGAATCCCGTGGAGTCCGCGTAGCGCGCCAGGTCCAGCCATGGCACGGCCCAATGTTCGCCGAAATGTGGAGAATCGAAAAGCTCGTCGACCAGAACTTCCCATGCCTGCGAAGAAGGGTTTGCAACAAACCGCTCCACGACTTCGGGGGAGGGCGGCAGGCCGGTCAGATCGAAATGGAGGCGTCGTACCAGTGCCGCGGGTTGGGCGCGCCTGGCTGGTTGTAGACCTTCGCTTTGGAGTCGTTCCCGAACGAATGCGTCGACGGGATTAAGCGAGGTTCCGTCTGTGGTCTCAATTTCTGGTACTTCCGGGCGCATCGGCGGGCGGTAGGCCCAATGCCCGCTTCCCGCATTCGCAGATTCCGGCCAGATCGCGCCGCGATCAATCCATTGTCGCAGAATTTCAATTTCATCGACGGAAAGCGCGGGCCTGTCCTTGGGCATGCGATCCTCGAGATCGTCAGAAGTGACCATGTCCATCAGCGGACTCAACTCCGCGCTCCCGGGTGTGATGACCGGGATTCCGAAGTCACCGGGGCGAAAGGCGTCGCGCGCGTTGCTAAGCCGCAGGCCGCCCTCACGGGAACTCGGGCCATGACATTCGTAGCAATGGTAGGCCAGCAGCGGTTCGATCCGGGTATGGAATTCATCTCCCCCGCGTTCCTCGAGAGGGCGA
>CBFHUR010000015.1:25316-59228 GCA_965658895.1 Binatia bacterium | reverse complement strand
ATGGCCGCCAATTTTCGGAATTGCGCCCTCCTGCTCGAACGATTCATGCTCTGTGAGGTGTACCATATCGAGTAAAAACAAGTAGGTAGAACTTTTCGCGGCGTTATCTTGTGGGACCGAATTTTAACGGATGGGTGGGGGCGCACGGGAATTTTGCAGGTTTTGGCTTGTCGGCCGATACTCTGGCCGGGCGCGGGTCCACTTTGGCGGTTTTTCTGATAGGCAAGACCAGCCTGATAGAGCTTGTTTGGGTCAGGGGGGGACACCGGATGATTCACAAACTACGAAGCTATGTTTTTCCGTTCATCTTGTTGCTGGTCATCAGCAATGGCTTGCTGACCTTCTATGTTTCGCGGGGGTTTTTCTGGGGTTTCCTTGTCTGTTCGGTTCTGGCCTTGATCTGTGTCTACGACCTCACGCAGAAGCGTCACAATATTCTGCGCAACTATCCGCTTTTGGGTCATCTACGGTTCATCCTCGAGGATTTCGGTCCCGAATTGCATCAGTATCTTGTCGAGAGCAATACAGATGGACGCCCCTTCAATCGTGATGAACGCTCGTTGATGTATGAGCGCGCCAAGGACCTCCCGGCCGAGAAGCCGTTTGGCACCGAGCTCGATGTCTACCGAGAGGGATATTCCTGGATTGCGCAATCGCTTGCGCCGACCAAGCCGATCGAGGAGGCCGCCCGGAACATGCGGACGGTGGTCGGCGAGGATCGCTGTGCCAAACCCTACAGCGCCTCGGTGTTCAATATCTCGGCGATGAGTTTTGGTGCATTGGGTGCTCGTGCTGTACGCGCGATGAATGCAGGTGCCAAAAAAGGTGGCTTTGCGCACAACACGGGCGAGGGCGGGCTCTCGGCCTATCATCGCGCGGAAGGTGGCGATATCATTTGGCAGATCGGCACAGGCTATTTTGGGTGTCGCAGCGATCAGGGAACCTTCGATCGGGAAATGTTTGCCGAACAGGCCTCGGACGAGCAGGTCAAGATGATCGAGATCAAGCTGTCTCAGGGGGCGAAGCCCGGCCACGGAGGCGTCCTGCCGGGAGCGAAGGTGACCAAGGAGATTTCCGAGGCGCGTCATGTGCCCCTGGGCGTGGAATGTATCTCGCCTCCGGGACATTCTGCCTTTTCCTCGCCCACCGGTCTGCTCGAGTTCGTTGCGGAACTCCGGGAGCTCTCCGGCGGCAAGCCGGTGGGCTTCAAATTATGTGTCGGGGACCCGCGTCAGATCTTTGCTCTTGGCAAGGCCCTGGCAGAAACCGATCTCTTGCCCGACTTCATCACGGTCGATGGAGGCGAGGGTGGGACCGGGGCGGCCCCGATCGAATTTTCCGACCATTTGGGGGTGCCTCTGCGCGAGGGGTTGGTGTTGGTCCAGAATACGCTGGTCGGGGTGGGCGTTCGCGACAGGCTGCGCGTGGCGGCCAGCGGCAAGCGAATCAGTGGTTTCGAGATAGCGGCCGCTATGTCGATGGGCGCCGATTGGTGTAATTCGGCTCGTGGTTTCATGCTTTCGGTTGGCTGCATTCAGGCGCAGCAATGTCATACCAACGCCTGCCCGGTGGGTGTGGCCACGCAGGATAAATTGTTGCAACGAGCACTGAATGTGTCGGACAAGGCCGATCGCGTCTATCACTTCCATCGCAATACGGTGGAAGCCGTTGCCGCTGTGACGGCTGCTGCCGGGCTCGAACATACCTCCGGGTTTACCCCCGATCATCTCTGGACGCGGATGGCGATGAATGACGTGCGTCCGATGAGCCGCCTGTATGATTTCTACGAACCCGGCCAGTTGCTCGACGGCAACGCGGGACCGATCATGCAAAGCTTCTGGGATTCGGCCGAAGCGAGCCACTGGTAGGGATCGGCTTGCGCGCAAGCGCGTCGTTGGCAGCTATCCTGCCGGGAAAGCAGGCGGTGTCTTTCCCGGGATGGTCAGGCGTCTGGCGTCGGTATCCGGATCAGCCGGTCTCGAAGTCCGCGATCAGTGGTGAGGGGGCGGCGGTGCTGATGACCCAGAGTTGGTGAATCGCCCGCGTGGCGGCAACATGCAATGTACGCCGAGCTCTGGGCGTATTCGGGTAATGAGCTCCGTTGACATCGAGCAGGATGACATAATCGAACTCGAGTCCCTTGCAGGGTTCCAGCTCGGTAATTTCGATCCCCGGGGAGAAGGTGAAGTTGAAGTCCTCGATCAAGCGAAGTCGGGAGACTTCCGCCCTTTCGAGGCCCGCATAGTAGGCCGCGCTGAGCTCCGGCGAGGGGGTGATCAGGGCGACGGTTGCCATCGGTTCGCTGCTGTGGAGAGCCTCGAGGGCTTCGGCGAGAAAAAAGACACAGGCCCCGGTGTCATCAAAACGAAAAAGTTCTACGGGCGGTCCCTGACGACTGCTCGGAGGGAGGCCTTCGTCTTCGCGAAGATCCCCGAGCACGTCGAAGGCAAACTCCGTAATCTGCGCTGACGAACGGTAGTTGATTTTCAGGGTCTCTACTTCTTGCCCCTCCACGCCGAGGTGCTGGAGAAAGTCGGTCCATGATACGAAACCGCTGTTTTCGACAATATGCTGCTGGGTATCGCCCGCCAGCGTGATGCTGCCGCGTCGGTCGAGACACCCGAGCAGGACCTGAACCTCGGTGGGCGAGAAGTCCTGTACTTCATCTACGGCAATATGCCGCAGTCGCAAGGGGCGGCTACCCTTGGCGCGAAGCGGGCCCACCCTTAATTGAAACGCCCGCAGGAGCAGCGTGTCGTCTTCGGAATCGATTTCTCCATCCTTCGAGGCCCCCGAGAGATGATCCTGCAAGGCCCCTACATGGTCTCGGTTCCACTTCACGATGCGCTCGAGTTCTGCGTCGGAAAAAGCTTCGTTGCCGAACTCGTCGCGGATTTCGGTCAGAAGTTCCAGATCGGTGAGGACGGTGGCCCAATCATCGACAGCCGTCTCGGGGGTCGGGGGGCCTTCGGTCCGCTCGATATGACGTTCGAGTGCGGCTCCCATGATGGGATGCAGTTTGGCTCGAATCACCACCCCCGGGGTATCTTCACGCTCCTTTTCGGGGAATTGCGGGAAGTGACGCCGCCTAACGCCGCGCTCCCAGTACCGATAGGTTGTGGGCCGGACTTCATGCAATCCCAGCGAGGGCAGAACATGGCGAACATAATTGCGCAGGGCCTCGGAGAACATCACGATCAACGTCTCGGGCCCATCGATGCGCGGTTCTTCGTAAGCGAGGAAAGCCACTCGATGCAGTGCCACGGTGGTCTTCCCCGATCCTGCGGTTCCGCGCACGACGAGAAACCCGCTCGAGGGTCGTGTGATCAACTCATATTGGTCCGGATCGATCAATCCAGTGATCTCGGGGAGGAAGCGGTCACTACGCCCGCCGCTTTTTGCGTTGGCGGTGCCCAGTTGCGCGCCCGTGGTATCGCTGCCGTGCGCGCGCACCGCGGCCGCCTCGCCGCCGGCGAGTCGGGGTGGGGCCTGGTCGCGTTTCTGCCAGTTGGCGGGATCCTCCGGGTCGCTGTAGAAATCTCCCTCGGGCGCCTGAATTCGCCGCAGGGCGCCCCCCTGAATTCCGACCATGCGACGGGCCTTGATTTCGCCGACCCTCTCGCGTCCGGCGATTTCTTCATCGTAATCCTCTCCCTGGCGATAGCTGTAGAAAAGGCGCGCGATCGGGGCATCACGCCATGCGACGATGCGCAATCCATGCTCGACGCAGCTGGTGCGACCGATGCAGAGGTCCCATTCCTGGTCGTCTTCTCGCAGGCGCAGATGGCCGAAGTAGGGCACCTCGGGGTTCAAGGCTTCGACATCGCGCGAGGCTTTCAGCTGATCGAGAAGCGAGGACTGATGGTGCCATTGCTCGAGCAGCGCGGCGCGGTCCTTATCCTCTTCCCCGGAGCTGAGGAGGGTTCGAATCCGATCGAGTTCTTCAAGCACGCGCTTTTCGCGATCGTATTGCCGATTGTCGGCTCGTGCATCCCGGGCCTCGAGGCCCTGGCGCACGGATTCCAGCAGGTCCAGCTCTTCTTTGATGATGGGGTCGTCCAAATCAATCTCGCTCTCAGCGTCAAGGGAGCCACGGCGACAGCGCTCTCGGCGCTCTCGTTCATCACCCGTGTATCGCGGCGGAAACCGCCTCAGGTGTTTTTGGCGTCGAAGTGGGCTGGTGGGTATTGCCGGCAGCGACCCTCTTGCCATTCGAGGTATTGTGCGGGCTTGTAGTCGGGCTCGTCTTTGAGATTCAGGTAGACGACCCAGCAAACGTCTTCGAGGCCGCGCGCATCGACGTGTGTGGCCGCCTCGGCCAGAACCTCCTGCTTGGTCACCTCGAGAGATGACATCCGCAGTCCACCGCCGGCGGGTGTGTCGAGAATCATCAGCTTGGAGGCGCCTTGCGCCGGGTCCCAGGCCGACCATTCCGGTAATTTGCCGTCGCGACCGCGACTCGGGCTGCCGTTGTAGGCAAACTCGGCCCAATACGATTGCATCTCCCGCGAAAGCCTCAGTCGCCCGTCCCGGTTCTCGTCGGTGAACAACAATCCCGCGAGACCGTCGACGGGAAAGTCGCCGGTCAGGAAGGTTGTTTCCAGGCCGTGGGCGGCTCCCACGAGAAGCGAGAAGTCGCCGAAAACATTGCTCGGTTCTTCATCCCAATCCCAGCGATACGCAAAGGAGGTTCCGCCGGCCGAGGTCACCCATCGATTGGGGTCGTCTGCCCCTCGGGATTTCCATCCCATTGCGCGATATTTGGCAAAGAACCGGTAACGATCTTCGTCCTTGGCGCGGTAGAAGATGCCGAGATGATTGTTGACCAGCTCGGGTGTCAGCGCGAGCCAGAGATTGTTCTCGTCCCGGTTGGTTCCCGCAATCAGGGGCACCTGATGGAATTGGCCCGCTGCCAGAGCACCGGCGATGCCTGCAGTGGGCAGCACGGTTCCGTCCTCGATCATGATCGGCAATCGGGTCCGGTTTTGCGAATAGTCTTCGATGAGTTGATCGGGCTGGCGCGCGCGCAGAAAGGCGGCGATCTCCGGGTGGCTCATGCCGCGAGCATACTCGATGGCGGCTTTGCGGTCCGGGGCCTTGCCTTCAGCCTGCAGCCAATAGACCAGCATATCGTTGCTGGTCCCGGCGTTGTTGTCTGTCCGGGTTGGGTAGACGATACTGGCTTCCTGCGGGCTGAAGCTGGTGGTGTAGCCACTTTGCGCAATGGCCCCGCGGAAAAGGCCCTTGGACAGGGGCGAGACGAGGAGGGCGAAGGTATTCAGCCCGCCCGCAGATTCGCCAAAGATCGTGACCTGATCGGGGTTGCCGCCAAATGCCTTGATGTTGTTCCGAACCCAGTCCAGCAGGGCAATCTGATCCAGCAAACCGAAGTTGCCCGAGCGGTCTTCTGCGTCGTCGTTCTCATTCCACAGTGCGTTGTGGTGGAACCAGCCCAGGCTGCCCAGACGGTAGTTGAAGCTGATCATGACCAAATTGAATCGTTCGGCCATTTCGCTGAAGTCATAGAAGCCGCCGTGGCCGGAGGTGTTGCCGCCCCCGTGGATCCAGACCATGACCGGCAAGCCGGCTGTCGGCAATGTCTCGGGTGTCCAGATATTCAGGAACAGGCAGTCCTCGTCACCATAGAGTTTGTCGATCGAGGCCTCGGGGGCGCCGCCCAGCCAGGACCCCATCTGCAGGCAGGCACTCCCGGTTCTGGTGGCCTCGCGAACCCCTTTCCACGCAGGCATGGGCTCGGGTGCCCGCCAGCGTCGCTCGCCGACCGGTGCGGCGGCGTAAGGAATTCCCAGCCAGCCCAGCGCACCATTGGCGGCTCGATACCCCTGTACTTCGCCCTGCGTGGTCGTTCGGCGGGTGGCCGGATCGGTGGGGTAGGAAGCCTCGGGATGTTGGGCGCATCCGCTCAGGACAGCGGCAACGCTCAAACAACTCACGGCAACTCGGTAGCTGGGAAACATCATGAAGTTCTCCTTGAAAACCCGTTCGACCGCGGGCCCTCGGTCATCCTAGGGGAGATCGCGTTCCTCGGCCATTTCGCGCAGTTGATTTTTGGCGACCTTGTCCAGCAGGGCGCGAGGGAATTCCTCCACGCACCAGGCTGCGCGCGGCACCTTGAAGTCGGCCAGATTCTCCTTGCAGGCGGCGATCAGATGAGCGGCCAATTCGTCGTCGGCAGGTGCGTCGGGCGTTTTGATGATGAAAGCGACCGGAACCATGTCGAGCATTTCATGGGAGCGACCCACGATGGCAATGTCGGCGACGCCGGGAACCGTCCGGCAGATATCTTCCACCTCCTTGGCGGATACATTCTCGCCGCCGACCTTGAGAGCATCCTTGTCGCGGTCGCAATAATAAAAGCAGCCCTCTTCGCCCAGTCGCACCATATCGCCCGTTTTGAACCAGCCGTCGTCCGTGAAGGCACTTTCCATGGCCTCGGGATTATCGAAGTACTCGAGGAAGAGTTGGATGCCGCGGGTGCCGCGCACCCATAGCTCGCCGATCGAGCCGTCATCGCAAAGCTCGCCGGTTTCCGTGTTCACAACGGCATACTCGTACCCTGGCGTGGGTTTGCCCATGGTGCCATTGGGGTAGGTCTGTTGCGAGTCCGTGCGCGTTGCGTGGATGACCGTCTCGGTCATGCCCCAGAAGGGGGCCACACGCATTTTCAGCCAGGCTTCGAGTTCGGGCATGACCAGACCGAAGGCGCCGACTTTGACCGTATGGTCAGGGACAGGTTCGCCCGCGACAGCCTTGAAGACGAAAGGAATCAGCGAGATATGGGTGACCGTGTGCTTGGCGATCACTTCCCAAAAACGACTCGCCGAGAACTTCGGCTGAAGCACGATTGTGCCACCGACGCCCAGGGTGCTCCACATCGACCAGCTCTGCGCGTTCACGTGGAAGAAGGGCAGGTAGATCAGATAGGTGTCATCGGTCGTCATCTCGATATTGAGAGAACCCTGCCGGCCGGCCCAGAGAGCATTGGCGTGGGTATGGACGACGGCCTTGGGTCGAGAAGTTGTCCCGGAGGTGAACATGATCCCTACCGGGAGCATCGGCTCGGGGTCGCGTTGCGGGGCGTCCGCCGCGTTTGCATAGAGCGAGGCAAAAGCGGGCAATCCATGTCCGGCTTCCTCTTCGCTGGGTGCAATGCCGCTATTGTCCTCGGTGACGACCAGCCAACCGAGGTCTGGGGCATGTTCTTTCACCAGGGAGGCATATTGTGGCTGGGTGATCGCGCCGACGCATTTCGTATGGCTGGCGAAATACTGGATCTCGGCGCCGACCGATCGGGTGTTGGTGGTCACGCCCACCGCGCCCACCTTGGCGCAAGCGTACCACGCCAGCACCATTTCGGGGCAATTATCCGCATGGATCAGCACCTTGTCCCCGACGCCCACGCCTTTGGCCGCAAGCCCCGCGGCGATCTGCGAGGTCTCCTCGTCAAAGCTCTTGTAGGACCAGCGTCGATCCGCGCCATCTTTAGGCTCCCAGATCAGAACCGGATGGTCGGGTTTTTGTTCTGCCCAATGGCGCAGCAGCCACGGAATGTCCTGGCCGGCGAATTGAAAGCGCGCGAGACGATCCTGATCGAACATGGTTCAGCTCCTTTGTGCCCGCGGCGTTATGCTTTGCCCGCCGGGATTGGTCCTGATGATGAAATTACTCGCCGCGAACTGCGTCTTCGTATGCCTTGACCGCATCGGAGTTGCCGATGATCAGAGGGACGCGTTGGTGCAGGTCGTTGGGGTCGATGTCGAGGATCGCTTGCTTGCCGGTCGAGGCGTAGCCGCCGGCTGCCTTGGCGATGAAGGCGAGGGGGGCGGCTTCATAAAGCAGTCGAAGCTTGCCTTCGCCGGTTTCGCGGTCTGCGGGATAGAGGAAGACGCCGCCTTTGAGCAGGTTGCGATGGAAGTCTGCGACCAGGGATCCGATATACCGTGACTTCATGCCGGAGAGCTCCTGGCCGCCCTTGCCTTTGACCTGGTCGACAAAGCCGCGCGTGCCATCGCTCCAGCTGCCATAGTTGCCCTCGTTGGCGCTGTAGGTGCCGCATTTCTCGGGGATCCGAATATTGTCATGGGAGAGCAGGAATTCACCGATGGAGGGGTCGAGGGTGAAGCCGTGCACGCCGTGGCCGGTCGTATACACCAGCATGGTGGACGAGCCGTAGATAATGTAGCCAGCCCCCGCGAGTTCCGAGCCTCGGCGCAGGAGGTCGGCGTCATTGCCGGTGGCTCCCGCGGGCGAACGCCGGCGATGAATGGAGAAAATCGTGCCGATGCTGACGTTGACGTCAATGTTGCTCGAACCGTCGAGCGGATCAAAGGCGACGGCGTACTCGCCGGGAACATGGGGGTCTTCCACGCCCACCGAGGTATCGTCTTCTTCCGACGCCATAATGGCGACATTGCCCGAGCGGCGCAGGATTTCGATGATGGTGCGGTTGGCAAAGAGGTCGAGCTTCATGACCTCTTCCCCCTGAATATTGGTGCGTCCGGCGACCCCCAGGATGTCGGCGAGTCCCGCCATGTTGACCTCGGCCGAGATGATTTTCCCCGCGACCGCCAGCTGATTGAGGAGTTCGGAGAAGTCCCCGGTGGTCTCCTCGCGGGTGCGTTTCTTGTGCTCGCGCTCTTCGAGTTGGATCTTGTGTGTGAGAGTTTTGCCGATCTGGGAATTTGCCATGGGTCTACCTTTCGCGTTTGAGGCCGGACTCAGCTTTCGCCTTCAGACTCGAGAAATCTTTCGGCATCAATCGCCGCCATACACCCCGACCCTGCTGCCGTCACCGCCTGACGGTAGGTCGAGTCTTGCACGTCGCCGGCTGCAAAGATGCCGGGGATATTGGTGCGTGTGCTCTTGTCTTCCGTGATCAGGTAGCCGACGTCGTCCATGTCGAGCTTGTCGCCGAAGATGGCGGTATTGGGTTGGTGACCGATGGCCATGAAGACGCCATCGGTTGCGGTCTCGCGGGTGTCCCCGGTTTGCGTGTCCTTCAGGATGACGCCGGTCACGCCACTTTCCTTGGTGCCGAGGATTTCGGTAATCGTCGAATTCCAGACAAATTCGATCTTGTCATTTGCCTGCGCACGCTCTTGCATGATTTTCGAGGCGCGTAATTCTTCGCGGCGATGGACCACCCGCACTTTCGAGGCGAATCGAGTCAGGAAAAGGGCCTCTTCCATGGCTGTATCGCCACCGCCAACGATCAGAACATCCTTGTCCTTGAAGAAAAAGCCGTCACAGGTCGCACAGGCCGAGACGCCGAAGCCCATCAGCTCTTCTTCCGACGGCAGGCCGAGAAGTTTGGCACTCGCTCCGGTCGCGATGATCAGAGTTTCGGCCAAAATGGGATCCCCGCCTTCCACCATCAATTGGAACGGACGCGTGGTCGTATCCACCGAGGTGATGCTGGCGTTCACGTAACGGGTGCCGAATCGCTCGGCTTGTCGGCGGAACAAATCGACCATCTCGGGGCCCATGACGCCATCGGGGAACCCCGGGTAGTTCTCGACATCGGTGGTGATGGTCAATTGGCCGCCGGGTTGTGATCCGTCAACCACGATCGGCTCGAGATTGGCGCGGGCGGCATAGAGTGCTGCGGTGAGACCGGCGGGGCCGGAGCCCAGAACGACGACCTTGTTGGATTCGGACATTTCTATTTCTCCTGAAGGGATGCGGGGGTTGCGGGGGTTGGTGGTGAGGAGGCTTCCTCACCGGATCCCGCGGGGAATTTCTCAAAATGAAGACACTCGTCGACACTGCGACGAACAGGCTTCCGGTACTGTACCTTCGGCCAGCCAATCGGAAGCATCGCGCAAGTGGGTTGTTCCGGGGGCAGCCCGAGAAACGGGTCGAGTTCGGCACGGAAGGCTTGTGTGAGAGTGGTCAGCGAGGCACCCAAACCCACCGCGCGACATGCCAGCAGAATATTCTGGATCGCCGGGAACAGTCCTTCCTTCTGTTCCTGTCCGCGGCGCGTCCAGCCCGCCACGAAGAGAAGCACGGGTGCTTCATGGAGGTGTTCGGCGAGATAGAGAGCGCCGTCGAGAATTTTTCGCCGCGACTCCGAGAAGCCCGGTTGCCGGGATGCCTCGATGCCCGGCGCAATATAGGTGGCGAAAATCTCCCGGTAACGATCGGCCACCCAGGCGCGACGATCCGCTTCGGTGACCGCAATGAACGTCCAGGGCTGGCGGTTACCTCCCGAGGGAGCAAACGTCCCCGCCTCACAGACCTTGCGGATCAATGCGGCGGGGACAGGCTCGTCTCGGAGGCGGCGGATCGCGCAAGCGGTTCGAATCCCCTCAAGCAGGGGGACCTCCTCGCCGATCCGGGCGATGTCGATCGGGTCGGTCATCGCCATCGCCAAAGCTAGGCCTTCGCGATGTACCCCTTGGACTCGAGATAATCGATGCAGACAGCGACGCTCTCTTCGAGCGCCAGGTCGCCGGTCTTCAAGGTGAGCTCGGCGTTCTCGGGAGCTTCGTACGGTGCAGAGATTCCGGTGAACTCGGGGATCTCGCCGGCACGGGCCTTTTTGTAGAGACCCTTCACGTCACGCTTCTCGCACTCCTCAAGAGGACAATCGACATGGACTTCGATGAAGTCACCGTCTTCCATCAATTCGCGAACGACGTCGCGATCGGCGCGGTAGGGGGAGATGAAGGCTGTCAGATTGATCACGCCCGAATCGGTAAAGAGGTTGGCCACCTCGCCAATCCTTCGGATGTTCTCCGTCCGATCTTCCGGGGAGAAGCCGAGATCCTTGTTCAGTCCATGACGAACGTTATCTCCGTCGAGGATGTAGGAGACGATCCCGCGATCCCAGAGTGCCTTTTCGAGGGCGACCGCGACGGTGGACTTTCCGGAGCCGGAGAGACCCGTAAACCACATCGTGCAGCCACGGTGTCCGAGCTTTTTCTGACGAGCTTCCCGGGACACGTCGCCGGGATGCCATACAATATTCTTAGCTTTGGGTTCATTAGCCATGGAAAAAACCTAGTAATCAGGCACGCAACTGTCAAAAAACCGGATTTTCACCCGGAGATCCTCCGGAAAGGCGATGGTTAGGGCTCCGCGAGGCGAGTAGGGTTGGAAGGAGACCCGTTGGTGGTAAGGGGTGGGAAGGAAGGGCGGTGTCCATGTGCAGAGCGTGACAGAAAACGCAGAAAGCTATAGCGCGCCCAGTTTGCCATGGCTGCTCCTCGAGCCGCAGAGGGCCTTCTGGGAGGGTCTATCTCTGCTTCCGGCCCTCCCGGTGCTGGCCGGCGCACCGCGGGGGGATGGCCATCCCGTGATGGTTCTTCCCGGATTTATGGCCGATGACTATTCCACCATCGCCCTGCGCGAATTCCTCGCCGGCCGGGGCTACGCAGTCGAGGGTTGGGGCTTCGGCCGCAATCTCGGACCGCGGGACCATCTCGCCGAACGCCTCGAGGAGCGAATCGGCGAAATCCATGCTCGCTCAGGTCGCCGAGTCTCACTGGTCGGTTGGTCGCTGGGAGGTGTATACGCCCGCGAGATCGCCAAATGGGTTCCCCGCGATATTCGATCGGTGGTGACTCTGGGCAGCCCCTTTGGGGATATCGCTGAAGGAACCAATGTGACGCGTATGCTGGATTGGTTGCGACCGAGCGAGCCGATGCGCTGGGATCCCGGGATGGTGGCGGCCCTGCGCCAACCACCGGCCTTGCCCTCCACTGCGATCTATTCCCGGACCGACGGGGTCGCGCATTGGCGAGCCTGTTGCGAGCCCCCCACCGACCATACGGAAAATATAGAAGTCCCGGGCAGCCACTGCGGGTTGGGGTTCAATCCGCTCGTCTTCCTCGCGGTGGCGGATCGCCTCGCTCAACCCGAGGGGGATTGGGCACCCTTTCGTCGCACGGGCTGGACGAATCTTTTCTACGGTTGAAAGCGGTTTGATCGGGTCGGATCGGGCGCGATTGAGACGAGTGGACGACCGTTCGCTTCGGGCGATCCCTTACGTCCGTTGCGTGAGATAGACGATCCATTCAGAGGCGTCGTATAATTCCAGACCGCCCCATCCGTGGACGATTTCCGGTTCGCTGAAGCCGGCTTGTCGCAGTACCGCGGCCAGCGCGGCTGGCTCGTAGAGCTGATCGTTGAGTTGCATTTCCTGCACGGCGCCCGTCTCGAGATCCAGAGTATGGAAGCGTTCGGTCGAGAGCTTTTCGTCATCATTCCAGAATCGCTCGCCGAGATGGAGAAAGGGCCTGTCCCCCCAGACGCCGCCGTCGTCGGTAAACCACCAGTTGCTATCTGCCTTGTCGATCGCTGCGGGATCGAGCATTTCCAGAAGCAGGCTTCCCCCGGGCTTCAGAACCCGAACAACCTTCTCGACAATGGCGGCCGCCACAGGTTTCGGGAAAACACCGAACTGTCCGTAGAGCAGGATCGCCGCGTCGAAGTGCTCCTCGGGCAGTTCGAGATCCCGAATATCCTGTTGTTGGAAGTCGCAGCGATCGGCGAGGCCTTCGCGCTGCGCGAGTTCCTGCGCATAACGAATTGAGGTGGGGGCAAAATCAACGCCGCTGACGGTTGCCCCCAACCGGGCAAACTCGACGCCGTAGAGTCCCGGTCCGCAGGTGATGTCGAGGACGCGGCTGCCGGCCTGCAGCTCGAGTCGATTCCAGATCCATTCGATTTGTTGTGTGCGTTCACGGGCGACCCTTGAGGCGGCTCCGTGCGTATCGTCGAGATGTTCCTGCAGCATGCGGGCTCCGAACGCGGGGTCGGTCCAGGGCAGATTACCATCGAACTTCCACTCTTCCGGTCGCGTCGGTCGCTGGTAGATCTTTTGCAGGCTCTCGAGGAGCCGGGTCGACCGGGGCGCGGTCATTCAGCCCTGCCCGAGTTTGTCCGCGACCAGCAAGATGGTGTCGATGTAGGGGTCGGAGCGGTTGTATTGCCAGAGAACAGCCCGTTTTTCGGCGAGAGGCAGGCCGGGTTTCCAGCCGTGGTCACGGAGGAAATGCATGGCGGAGTGAATGGCATCGGGTGCCTCGTACAAACTGACCCGCCCGTTATCGTTGCCGTCCTGCGCAAATCGCAGATAGCTCGACGGCAGGAATTGCGGGAGGCCGAAGGCGCCGGCGCTCGATCCCCGGATTCCTGCCGGATTGATTCCTACCTGCGCGCCGAGGCGAAAGATGGCCAGAACTTCGGGGTAGAAGGTGGTGTGGAGATATTCGGCTCGCTCGCGCGCGATCCTCTCGATTTCCGCCGGGGGAAATTCGCCGGCCTCCTTTTTTTGGAGGCGACGTATATTGCGTTCCACGTTCGCGGGTTCATTGGCCATCGCCAGCCGGGATAGTTGGCGCAGGGCCACCCGGTTGCCGGTATAGGCACCGCAGCGTGTCTCGACATAGAGAATCGCGGCGACAACATCGGGGTCGACCCCATGCTCACGTCCAAATTTCTCGAAGTCACCGGCGTAGCGCTTGCGGCAACGTCGTGCCGCGGCCAGACTCTTTCGTCCGGTGAAGTCGCGGTAGCTGCGTTTGCTTTCCTTGACGACCAGCGCGTATTCCACCCCGTCGAAACGGCCGACGCGGTGGTCCCGGAAGGCCTTGCGGATTTGTGTGGCCGGGATGCCGTCGGCGAGCAGCTGATCGGTCAGGTGCTTCCAGGTGGCCGCATGTTTTCCGGTGTGGTGGGCCTGGGCCTCGTGGGGCAGCAGGCATAGAGCGGTGAGCAGAAAGACCGCGCCGAGACCTCGTCGCGCAGGTGCTCGCAATCCCCGTTGTGCTTGCCTGAGTTGCCGCAACCTATTCAAAGGCTCCCAGGCCTGTAATGTCGCGCCCCAGCGTCAGGCGGTGAATGTCCTCGGTGCCCTCGTAGGTATTCACCGTTTCCAGATTCATCATATGGCGCATGATCGGGTAGTCGTCGGTAATTCCGTTGGCGCCGTGAATATCGCGGGCACTGCGAGCGATTTTCAAAGCCCAGGAGACGTTGTTCATTTTCGCCAACGACACTTGTTCGTGGCGCATCTTTCCGCTGTCCTTCAGGCGTCCCAGGCGCCAAGACAGAAGCTGTGCCTTGGTGATTTCGGCAAGCATTTCCACCAGTTTGCTCTGGACCAGTTGATAGCCCCCGATCGGGCGGCTGAAGACCGTGCGGCTTTTTGCGTAATCCAGAGCCGATTCATAACAGGCGAGAGCCGCGCCAATGGCACCCCAGGAGATTCCGTAACGTGCCTGGGTGAGGCAAAGCAGGGGGGACTTCAATCCGCCTGACTCCGGAAGCAGGTTCTCTTCCGGGATGAAGCAATCTTCAAAGATCAGCTCGGAGGTGATCGAGGCTCGCAAGCTCCATTTGCCATGCATCAGCGGGCGGTCGAAGCCTGCCCGCTCTTTTTCGACCAAAAAGCCGCGGATGGTGTCGCGTCCATCTTCTTCCAATTTTGCCCAGACGATCGCGATGTCGGCAATCGAACCGTTGGTAATCCAACGCTTGGTCCCGTTGAGGACAAAGCCCCCGTCACGACGTGTAGCGCGGGTGATCATCCCGCCGGGGTTGGACCCGTAGTCGGGCTCGGTCAAGCCGAAGCAGCCGATGGCCTCACCGCGCGCCATCGGTGGCAGCCAGCGCTGTTTTTGCTCCTCGGTGCCGAAGGTCAGAATCGGATACATGCACAGCGAACTCTGGACGCTGGCGTAAGAGCGCAGACCTGAGTCGCCGCGCTCGAGTTCCTGGGCCATCAAGCCGTAGCAGACGCTGTTGAGGCCGGAGCCACCATATTCGACGGGTACGGTTGGTCCGAAACAGCCCAGTTCAGCCAACCTCGGGGTCAATTCGGTGGGGAATGTCCCGGCGTCGAAGTGTTCGCGGACCAGAGGCAGGTATTCCTCGTCCACGAAGCGCCTGACGGTTGCCTGTACCTGACGTTCTTCAACCGAAAGAAGGTCGTCAATGTCGTAGTAATCAGAAGGAGATGCGGCCATGGGGTCCAGCATAACCTGCTCCTTCCGGGAGGTCACCCCCCGGAGGTCGATGTCGGTGGTGACTTCGGGCCGCGTCACGCCAGATGAATCAAGATCTGGCGGTCGTTGCGCGCATGCCGATGTTCCCAGAGGAAGATTCCCTGCCACGTTCCCAACGCCAATTGCCCCTCGAGGATCGGGATCGAGAGCGAGGTCGAGGTCAGGGCGGCCTTGATGTGGGCCGGCATATCGTCCGGTCCCTCGGCGGTATGTTCGTAGAGGGGATCGTCTTCGGGTACCAGGCGGTTCAACCAGTTCTCGAGGTCCCGCAGCACGGCTGGATCGGCATTTTCCTGAATGGTCAGGCTTGCGGACGTATGCGGGATGTAGAGGGTGCACAGGCCGTCCTCGGGTCCGAACTCGGAGACAACGCCTTTGACCTCGGTGGTGATCTCATGGAGGCCCTGAGAAGCGATGCCGCATGCAATCCGGTGGGTTTTCGACATTTGTTCTCCATCCTACCATAGCGCGCGTCTGGCTCCGAGCGGTGCCGGGGGCAGGCGCGCCAACCGATCCCCCCGAGGTGCGGGATTGATCCGTGGCGCAGTAGCGAATGCTTTTCCGCCGGGCAGGGTCGCGCTGGCGAATTGTCGGCTGGATGCCTAGCCTGCGTTGCATGAGCAAGCGCGAACAAGGCGATCTCTCGCACGTCGATGCCAGCGGCAAGGCCCATATGGTGGATGTCGGCGGCAAGGCGGTAACTCACCGGGTTGCTGCGGCCCGCGGCCGTGTCCGCATGCTTCCGGCGACGGCGGCCCGGATTGCCGAGGGGTCGATTGCCAAGGGCGATGTGATCGCCACCGCCCGGATTGCCGGTGTGATGGCGGCCAAGCGTACCGGCGAGTGGATCCCGCTATGTCATCCACTGCCATTGGAATACGTTGACGTTCGTCTCGAGGTGGATGCTGCGGCGGGGTTTGTCGGCATCGAGGCGGAGGCGCGGATCACGGCCAAGACAGGAATCGAGATGGAGGCGCTCACGGCAGTGAGTGCAGCCGCATTGACCATCTATGATATGTGCAAGGCGGTAGATCGCGGCATGGTGATCGAGGATATCTGTCTGGTGCGGAAGTCGGGCGGTCGCAGCGGAGATTGGGTGCGTTCTGATGAGTCGGCAGAGTAGACCGATGAGCCGGCACGCCAGTTTCGAGGAGAAGGAAGCAGAGTAGGCGCATGGCGAAACCGGATTTTTCGAAGGGACCTCTTTCGGGCTACCGCGTCGTTGATGTCTCGAGCGTTGTGGCAGGACCGCTTGCGGCGATGACGCTCGCCGACCAGGGCGCGGACGTCATCAAGATCGAACCACCGGGCGTTGGAGACCTGAGCCGTCAGGCGATCAACGAACGAAACGGGATGGCGGCATTATATCTGAACTGCAATCGCGGCAAGCGATCGATCGTCCTCGATATGAAGCAGCCTGAAGGTATCGAGGTCGCCCGCGATCTGATTCGGAGCGCTGACGTATTTATCTCGAATTGGCGGCCGGGGGCAGCTGAGCGATTGGGTTTGGGCGAAATCGATCTGCGCTCGGAGTGCCCCGATCTGATTCATTGCCAGATCACCGGCTTCGGTCCCACCGGACCCTACAGCGACCATCGGGTTTATGATCCGGTCTTGCAGGCGCTGTCGGGTTACGTCGCGCTGCAGGAAAACCCCGAGTTTCCGATCCGGGATCTGGTGCGCAATGTCGAGGTCGACAAGGCAACGGCCTATACCGCAGCGCAATCGATTACGGCGGCTTTGCTGGCGCGGGAACGCGGAGCCGGTGGCCAGCACCTGCAGATTTCGATGCTCGACGTGGCCCTCTCGTTTTTCTGGCCTGACGGTATGCTGACGCGCAGTCTGCTGGGCGAAGGCGTGCGCCGAACCTTGATGATCGCCGATACCTATCGGGTGTGGATGACTCAGGACGGGCAAGTCGTCTATTTCACCAACACCACCGAAGATGTCTACAACCTCTTTACCGCGCTCGGCCACCCCGAGTGGAAGGACGAGGAGCAATTCTCGCGGGGGCGAGTGGGTAGCGAGGAAAGTCGCGCTGAAATCGGCCAGCGAGTTCTCGACAGCTTTGCCAATCTGACCACCGCGGATCTGGTTGAAAAATTGCGGGCCCATGGGGTTCCGGTGGCGCCGGTCAACGAGATCGACGCGGTCTGCGAGGACCCGCAGATCGTGCATAACGGACGCGTGCAGGAGCGTTCCCACTCGGTCTATGGAGATTTTCGCGAGGTTCTGCCGGCAACGGACTTCTCGGCGACCCCGACACCGGAAGCCTCGGTGCCGGCGCTGCGCGGGGAACAAAGCGAGGAAATTCTTGCGGAAGTTGGCCGCGATCCCGACCAGGTGCGCGCGCTGCTTGCGAACAAGGTCGTGGGCACGCCGAACAACCGCTTGTAGGGGAGCGATCGTGGGGCCCGGAAATCCCCGATGCGGGTGGGGATGGTCGGGGGACTCTCGGGCCGGTCTTGTGGCCGTTGAGCCCGGATTACTTGATCGGGCTGACTGGTGATGGGAACATCACATCATGAAGAATCCGGGTTATCTTTTCCTCGTTGGTCTTTCTTTGCTCGCCGCTGCCTGCGGCGGCAGCAGTTCCTCTACAGCGCCGAATCCTTTTGCCGGGTTCACGAGTGCGCAGTACGAGAATGTGGCCAACTGGGTCTGCCACCCGAGTCTACCGGAAGCGGAAGATATCTGCCGTCAGAACCTCGATGCCACAGTGGTCTTCCCGGATGGAACGACCGAGGTCGAGGTGCACGAGCGGCCGACTGATCCGGAGTTTGATTGCTTCTACGTCTACCCGACCTTGAGTATTGATCCCGCGCCCAACTCGGACCTGATCGCGAATGACGAAGAGCGTTTTGTGACCTTGAACCAGGCGGCCCGCTATTCGCGCGTTTGTCGAGTCTTTACCCCGATCCATCGTCAGGTCACGCTTTTGGCGGGGAATGGTGATATCGGACAAGGCGACCGTGAACTCGCCTATGGCGACGTTCTGGACTCCTTCAAATGGTACATGGCGCACGAAAACCAGGGTCGTGGCTTCGTTCTGCTCAGTCATTCGCAGGGCACGAGTTACGCACGCCGGCTTGTGGATGAGTGGATTGAAGAGGACGAGTACCTGGCCGATCGATTGATCTCGGCGCATCTAATCGGGGGTACCGTCCGGGTGGTTGCGGGGAGCGACGTCGGGGATAGCGCAGAGATCGCCTCCAGTTTCGACATGACGCCCGCCTGCAGGAGCCGGGACCAGTCCGGCTGCGTGGTGAGTTTCGCAACCTATCGCCAGCGCGCGCAATTCGTGCCCGAGGCGCCGCCCGCGGTTGGCGAAACCCAGCGGGTCTGCGTGAACCCCGCAGATCCAACCGGTGGGCTCGTGACGTTGGACGCCTACTTCCCCAGAGATCTGAATCCGACATTCGCGGCAGTTCTGGTGCGACCGGCTCCGGACTTCCCGTGGAAGGAACCACGGCCCAAAGTCGAGACTCCATTCATCAAGGTGCCGGGCCTGATTTCCGGACAATGCGTCTTTGATCCCGATGTCGGGCACGTGCTCGAGATCTCCTCGAATCCCGCACCGGGACCGCGCGCGGATACCTTCAACGGCGAAATCATCGTCTACCCCGAGCGCAACCTGCATCTGGTGGATATGACGCTGACCATGGGGGACCTGGTCACGCTGGCGGAAAGCCAGGCTGCGTCCTGGCGCGAAGGCCGGTGAGATCCGTCTACATCGGGTTTTCGAGGGCGTCCTCGATCGACGGAACCGTAGCGAGTCCGAGGTTTGTTCCGAGCCCGGCGCTGGCCTCCAGAACCAGGAAGGCCGCGTAGCGGCGATCGCGGTCCAACCAGGGGAAGGACCCGTAGGCCCCGCCATCGGTCCGCACGCCCCAGGCGTCCGTGTCCACCCACCAGCCGAGGCCGTAGCCCTCCCAGCCAGTACCAGTGCGCCCACCCCAAACATCGAAGATGCGATTTTCCTGCATGCGCTCGACCGAGGCCTCCGACAGGACGCGGCCGTTTTCGCAGCGCCCGCCGTTGAGGTGCATCTCGAGAAGCTTCCCGTAATCGCCGGTCGTGGTGTAGAGCCCGCCTTCCATATTGGGGTTTTCCGTCGGGAGCAGGTTATTCGGGTCTCCGGCAAATTGCAGCGGGTAGTCAAAGTTCCCGCGGCCCGTTTCGAGCAATTGGGCAAAGTGATTGTTGTAGCCCGAAAATTCGAGGCCGCATGGTTGGCGGTAAACTTCGTCAAAGAGTTCTGCCCAGCTCTTGCCGCTGACCGCCTCGGCGACAGCGCCCGCGACCTGCCATTGGCCACCGCCATAGCGGAAAGCGGTGTCCGGCTGGATCACGTTGGCATCCGCGTCGGGTGTCGTGAGGATTTCCATCCCGCAGCTCATCAGGTCTCCTGCCCAGATGTACTGGCAGAGGTAGGGGCGGTAGGTCGGGTCGGGCCCGAGCCCGACCAGTCCCGAGCTGTTCGAGAGCAGCTGTGCCGTCGTCACGGGATAGAGGCTCTCCCATCCGAGGAAGTCCTCGATCGGTTCATCGATATCGAGTAATCCCTGATCCTGGAGCGCCATCAGGATGCCGGCAGTAACGATCTTGGAAGACGACGCGACCAGAGAGATGCGATCGAGAGTGAAGTCGCCGTAGGCGCGGTGGTGGACCACGCCGTGGTCTTGATGGACGATGATCAGCCCCGCGCCTTCGATTGCAGGTCGTTCTTCGAGGAAGGCCTCAACGATCCCGTCGGTTTCCGAGAAGTCGTAGGATGGGGGAGCCGCGTCCTGGCTTCCGCCGCAGCCTGCCAGAGCGAAAACCAGAATTCCGAGTATGGTGTGGGCCAAACTTTGAGATTTCATGATGCTTGCCTTTCCGATTAGTCGATTTCGACAACGAAATAACTGATTGAGCCCTGGCCCATTTCGTTTTCCGTGGTGACGCCGCCGGTGATCGAGCAGCCGTCACACGAACCGTCGCCGGCACCCGGAGACGTATCGCAGATCGAGTCATCGCCGTTTTGGTTGCGCGCGCCGTCGTCACAATTGATCGAGTAGTCGGCTCCCTCGTTCACGCAGGCATAGGGTTCGCACGTCCCGGGGCCCCGACTGCCGGGGCCACCGATGCCGTAGGAGATCCGCGAGGCTCGGGTGATGGTTTCCGGGTCCGGTTCCCCATCGGGACCGACACCATTGTTGTAGGTGACGCAGAATTCGAGTGTACGGTCAGCGTCGTCCTCGGCGTCGAACTCCAGCGGTTCCTCAAAAAAGTACTGAGGTGGATCGTTATAGACCAGATTTTCGTAAATGACTGTCTCGCCGTCGGGCATGGTCCACCAGGAGCGCTCTCCGCGCTGGTGGGTGTGCGAGCTGAAGCTTGTCACACGCGCCCCACGCGGCAGCGTCCGGCTCCAGCACATCGTTTTTTTCGTATAGGCCTTGGCGCCCTCGGACATCAATTGGCCGATAGCGAAGCCGCCTGGCACCGATGTGCCTCGGGACGGATAGATCCGGTCTTCGGCGAAACGGTAGTTCATCCGGGCGTTCATCTCGGTGTCCTGGTTGGTCAGATTGAAGGCATGAGAATTCCAGCACACGGTCATCTCGCAGGGGGCCTGTTGGTAGACTCCGGGATAGAGGCGCGTCCGGGACTGTGGCTGTTGGGTGCCGGCGAAGCTGCTCGTGTTGGTTCCGTTGCCCGGGCCGTAGCCGATGCAGGCTGTTGTGGCTTCGATCGGCGTCTGACAGACGCCGTCGCCGCAGTCGTTGCCGCGCGGATTGCAGATTTCGCCCGCCGAGTCGCCGCCGGTGCAGGTCCAATTGCTGAAGGCTTCGGGGTCGTCATCGCCGCCCCTCAGAGTCGTGACCGCGGCGTTAATCAGCAGATGATGGCTGTTGGTGTTCTGCCGAATTTCGCGGAAATCGTAGTAGAAGAATTTTCCGTCGGGTGATTTGTATTCGTCGGGAATCTGTTCGCAGAAATTCTCGAAGCTGCAAAAGCAGATTTCCAGCTCGGTGGATTTGGGCAAGTTGTAGCTGGGCATGACCAGCTGGACCCCGGTGCCGTCTTCCGGTTCTTCCAGTGGAAGGATCTGCATGGGCTCGGGCTCGGGGAAGCAACCGGCAACGCGCTCGGCTGTGCCCTCGATCGTGCCGTCTTCGGGGGCTCCGGATTGAATCCAGAAACGAAGCAGCTCGCGGGCCTCCTCGCTGACGGGGCCGGTCAGCGGCATGGCGCTTCCTCCACTCAGGATGATGGAATCGTCGGTCCAGGCGGCGATCTTTCGCCAGAGCTGGCTTTCGTCCCGACTACCGGCACGGACGAGAAGGAAGTCCGAGCTGAGCGAGGGTTGCTGGAAAATCGCCTCATGGGAATTGCCTGCAGAAAGATCCAGACCGCCGGAGGGATTGTCGGGGCCATGACATCCCACGCACTCGGGGGTGAAGACCAGTTTTTGTACCGCGTCAAAGGTGGATTCGAAGGTCTCGTCGCAAGTCGGCTCCTCCGGCTCCGGCTCCGGCTCCGGTTCTGGTTCTGGCTCCGGCTCAGGCTGCGGCTCGGGCTCGGGGGTTGCGTCCGGGACGGGCTCGGTCGGCGGAAGGACAGAGGAGGCACCTCCTCCTCCGGAGCCACCGCAGGCAGTCAGCAACAAGATCATCATTCCCACAGACGCAAGCAGCGTTTGGCGCAGGAGGGTCGAGCCCGAATTTTGGTAATCCATTCGGTTTTACTATCGCAGCCCAGCGGAGAAAACGACTCTTATCCCGGGAGCGGTCGAATTGGGGACATTAACGGTCGCAAGATCGTTCCCGATCAGCAACGCAGTGCGTCGTCCTTTGGGTGAGAGCTTTCGAACCCGAGATGCGCCGGTCAGGGCTTCAGCGCCCCGACCACGAAACGTTCTGTTTCATGCGCTTGTCGCCCGGGCGCGATGCGGCCCCGGAACGGCCCCGAGGCGGCCTCGAGACGTCCCCGAGACGTCCGCATTCTTGCGGCGTCTCGGGGGCCTTTTCTTCAGAAAGGCACGTCTCCGCCGCTGTCACCGCTATCGCCGCCTGCGGGAGGTGGCCCGAAGTCGCCGCCGCCCCCGTTTCCGGAACCGCCGTCCTGGTCGCCGCGGCCGCCGAGGAAGCGCACGTCGCGCGCCCGGATCTCGGTCGTCCAGCGTTTCTGGCCTTCCTTGTCCTCCCAGCTGCGAGTCTGAATTTCGCCTTCAATATAGACTTCGCGACCCTTGGAGAGGTATTTTTGGCAGACCTCGGCCTGCGGGCCCCAAACCACGATGCGGTGCCACTCGGTTCGGCTTTGTTTCTGGCCTTCCTTGTCTTTCCAGACAGAATCGGTGGCCACGTTGAAGTTCGTGACGCCTGCTCCCGATTGGGTGAATCGAATCTCCGGGTCGGCTCCCAGCCGCCCTACAATAATCGCCTTATTTACTGACATATCTGTACTCCTCCGACTTTGGCGAAATCTGCGTCCGGGGGATTCCGAGCCGCCGTTTCGCGTTACCCTGTTGCGCTGCTGCAGGCAAAGCCAACCAAGGTTCATGCCAGATCGTCTTTGACTTCGGGGCGCGTGAGGCCTAGATTCCATAGGGTCCGGAGCGGTCCGGACGATTCGCTCCAGGTGTTGGCTGTGGTGTCGGTGGGGGGCGTGAGTGGGAGTGTGGTTGTGGCTGGACCGGTGAGAATCATCCCGTTGGGGGGCTTGGGCGAAATCGGCCTGAACATGCTGCTCGTCGAGTGCGATGGAGCTGCTGTGGCGGTCGACTGCGGCGTTCTGTTCCCCGAGCGACCAGGTTTGGGAATTGACCTGCTTCTGCCGGACATCACCTACCTGACCGAACGTCCCGGGTTGTTGCGTGGCGTGATCCTGACCCACGGCCACGAAGATCATATTGGCGCCTTGCCCCGGTTGCTCGAGGAACTCGATGTGCCCGTGTTCGGGCCGCGTCTGGCGATGGCTCTGGTCGAGTCAAAGCTGCAGCGCCACGGCATTCACGCAAAATTGGAGACCTTCACGCCGGGGGCTCATGTGCAGATCGGGCCCTTCGAAATCGAGCCGATTCACGTGACGCATTCCATCGCCGATGCATGCGCGTTTGCCATCAAGACGCCGCATGGGACGATTCTGCATTCTGGCGATTTCAAGATCGACGAGACCCCGGTCCATGGCCCCGGAGCGGATCTGAAACGTTTGAGCCAATGGGGCGACAAGGGCGTGCGCCTGCTGCTTTCCGATTCGACCAACGTGGATCAGCACGGCCACTGCGGTTCGGAGTCCGATGTGGGTCCGGCCCTGGAAGCCGTCATGCGAAAAATCCCGGGTCGTGTTTTCGTGACGACCTTTGCCTCTCATCTGCACCGCGTGCAGCAGATTGTGGACGCGAGTGCGGCTTGTGATCGGCGGGTGGCGGTTGCGGGGCGCGGGTTCGAAGACTCCACCCGTCTCGCCCAGGAACTCGGCTACCTGAAACTTCGGGGACCGAGTCTGCTCCGGGCGACCGAAGCCATGCAATTGCCGCCCGGCAAGGTGACGGTCCTGGTGTCGGGCTCTCAAGGCGAGCCAAACTCTGCCTTGACGCGGATCAGCGAGGGGCGATTCAAGAACGTCACGCTCTCTCCCGGCGATGGCGTGATCCTTTCCTCGAGGGTGATTCCCGGCAACGAGCGCGGGGTACACGGATTGCTGAACCGAATTGCCAAAAGCGGGGCCTCCCTGCATCGCGGCGACCGCGAGGGGGTGCATGTTTCCGGGCATGCCTATCGTGACGAGCTCCAGACGCTGCTGAAGTTGGTGAAGCCTGAATACTTTGTTCCCGTGCATGGCGAATACCGCCACCTGGCATCGCATCGCACGCTGGCGGCGGAATCGGGAGTTGCCCGGGAGAAATGCCTGTTGCTTGAAGACGGAGACGTTCTCGAGCTTGACGCCAACGGTGCGCGCACGGGAGAGCGGGTGGTTGCCGGCCGCGTTCTCCTGGATGCTTCTCGGGAAGGAGAGGTGGGACTCGAGGTCCTCCGTGACCGAAGCCATCTTTCGAACGATGGTTTCGTGGTGGCGGTGATTGCCATCCATGCGCAGACCGGAGAGATCACCAGCGGACCGGATCTGGTCACCCGCGGCGTTCTCCGAGGTGAAGACGATTATGTCCTGCTGGATGAAGCCAAGGCGAATCTGGTCAGCGGCTTGCGAGCGATTGCTCCCGAGTCGCGAGCTGATTTGCTCGAGGTGGAATCCGAGGTTCGGCGTATTCTGAAGAAATTCTTTTCGCGGGCGCGACGGCGACGGCCGTTGATCGTCCCCCACGTTTTCGAGATGTGAAATGGCGGACAAGGAAAAAGGAAAAACCAGAAAGACGACCAAGGCCCGGACCAAGTCCAGGACGGCGTCTCGTGCCAAGGTGAAAGTAAAGGCCAAGCGCAAAACTCAGTCGCGCGGTCAGTCGCGCGGTCAGGCCCGCGATCAGGCGCGTGGTCGTGCCAAGGTGGCGCGCCTCGAGGAGGCTGCGGCGCCAGGCAAGATGGCGACCCTTGGGCGAGAGGTCCTTGGTGTCGGGGTGGGCTTGCTGGCGGCATTGGTCCTGGTCGCGGTCGCGTCCTATTCGCCCGAAACGCGCGAGAATCTTGCTGGCCCGCTGGGCTACCGGATCGCCGATATTCTTGTCTCGGCGATCGGTATTGCGGCCTATCTGGTTCCCGTGGGCCTGGCGGCCTGGGGGGCTTTGGTTTTTCGCGGAGCACGGGCCGATATGGGCCCGCTTTTCGGGCTGGCCGTCGGGTTGGGCCTGTTCTCGGGGGCCACGTTGTTGCAGCTGTTGCTTGGCCAATGGCAGCAAATGGAAGCCGGGGGCATTGTCGGAGGATTTCTTCGGGTTCTGTTGGCGGATAATTTCGGTCCGGCTGGCGCGTGGATGATTACCGGCACCGTTTTCGTTTTCAGCGTATCGGTGGCGACCGGTCAGACTCTCCGGGGTTTGGTGACGAAAACAGGACAGGCGGCGCGCGGCGGCGCCTCGCGTGTGCGGGACGGGATGCGTCGTCGTCGCGCGGCAGTACCGATCGAATTGGGTGATGCCGAGGAGATCACTCCCGCAGGCGCGCCGGCACCGGTCCGCCGTCGGGCCGCTGCGGCGGCTGCCGCGGCAGATCCCGCGCATGCACCATCGCCTGATCCGACCCGCAAGCCGCCGGTCATTGCGACCACACCGGAGGCGCAGGGCCGGAAGAAGGTTCGTCGTCAGGTAGAGATGCACTTTGACGACGGCAACTATAATCTGCCGCAATCCAGCCTGCTGGATGCCCCCCCGGCCAAGGATGATACGATCAACGAAGAGGCTCTTCAGGGCCAGGCCAAGCGTCTCGAGGCCAAACTCGCGACCTTTGGTGTCGCCGGCGAAGTAATCCAGATCTACCCGGGCCCGGTGATTACCACCTATGAGTTCGAACCAGCGGCCGGCGTGAAAGTCGCCCGGATCACACGATTGGTCGATGATCTGACCATGGCGCTGAGCGCGCGCAGCCTGCGCATCGTTGCCCCCATTCCGGGTAAATCCGTCGTCGGGATCGAGGTCTCGAATGAGACCCGCGATATGGTGGCGATGCGCGAGATCGTCACGGGCGACGAGTTCACGCAGTCCAAGGGGCACCTGCAGTTGGCGATTGGTCACGATACGACCGGTTTGCCGTTTTGTTCGGATTTGGCGCGCATGCCGCATTTGCTCGTGGCCGGGGCGACCGGCGCCGGTAAATCGGTCTTCCTCAATTCGCTGATTACCAGCCTGCTTTTGCGCAGCACGCCGCGCGATGTGCGCATGATTCTCATCGATCCCAAGCAATTGGAGATGGCACCCTACGAAGACATCCCGCACCTTCTGGTGCCGGTGATCACCAAGGCGAAACCGGCGGTCATCGTTCTTGGGAATCTGGTTGCCGAAATGGAGTTGCGCTACCGGATGATCAAGGAGAAGGGCGTCCGCAGCATCGATGCCTACAACAAGAAAATCGCGAAGGAAGAGGCCGCCGGCGAAGGCGGCGCCGCGGTGTCCGGGACTGGCGGTGAGGACGAGGAGCCCACAATTCACCAGCATATGCCACGCCTGGTCGTGATCGTCGACGAGTGGGCGGATCTGGTGATGACGCGCAAGGATGCCGAGGAGCCGATCACGCTTCTGGCCCAGAAGGCACGGGCGGCCGGCATTCACCTCGTGCTCGCGACCCAGCGTCCGTCGGTGGATGTGATCACGGGCATTATCAAGGCGAACTTCCCGGCAAGAATTGCGTTTCAGGTTCGGTCCAAGGTGGACTCTCGTACGATTCTGGATGTCGGCGGCGCCGATCGCCTGCTCGGCATGGGTGATATGCTTTTCCTCTCGCCCGGGGTCTCGTCTCTGCAGCGGCTCCATGGCGCCTTTATCTCCGATGAGGAAGTCGAGCGGATCGTCGAATTCGTGCGAGAGCAGGAAGAACCGCAATACGATATGCTCATGATGGAGGATTCCAGCGCCGACGATGAAGCCGGCGGCGAGGGCGGTGGGGAAGCCGAACTCGATGACCTCTATGACAAGGCCTTGTCCATTGTGGTGGACTCGGGCAAGTCCTCGATCTCCTACCTGCAGCGCCGGCTGCAGATCGGGTATAATCGATCCGCTCGAATCATTGAGTCCATGGAGCGCGAAGGCGCCCTGTCGAGTCCGGATCATCGTGGCGTGCGTGAGATCATCGCTCAGAGGATTGACCCCGACGCCTGAATTTTTCGCAACGGGCACGTTTTCGTGTGCACCGGGAGCCCTCAGCTCCTAGACTGAGGGGCATGGGGAAAATCTTCCGGATTTGCTGCCTGGTCCTGCTGGTCAATGCGATCGGTCTGTCTCGGGCCCGGGCCGAAGGCGCTGCCGCCAGGTCCCCGGAGGCCGCTGCTGCCGAAACGACCACAGCGGCGGCAACGGCGGGAGAGGGATCCCCTGCGGCCCGCACGGTACGTCGGGTGCAGGAGCGTTATGATGCAACGGAAACGTTTTCGGGTCGATTCGTGCAGGAGGTCGCCGTCGGGGTCAGCGGACGGGTCGTTCGCTCCGGCGGAACTCTGCAGTTTCACAA
Organism: Binatia bacterium; assembly: GCA_965658895.1. Classification (GTDB taxonomy): domain Bacteria; phylum Desulfobacterota; class Binatia; order UBA12015; family UBA12015; genus UBA12015. Next base: position 32,092 of record CBFHUR010000015.1, on the reverse strand, counting down.
GCCCGGGCGGATGCGTTGGGAGTATGAGGCCTCTGCAGGTTCCGAACATCAGATCCTGATTGCCGACGGAGAGGCTTTATGGATCTACCAACCCGAGCAGGCACAGGTGTTGCGCGCCCCCTTGTCGCAGGCTTTTGCTTCCAGCACACCGGTATCGTTTTTATTTGGCGTGGCCCGGTTGGAGGAGGATTTCACCGCCGAACTCCTCGCGCCCGCCGACGACGGCTCCTTGCGCCTGCGCCTGCACCCCAGAGACGGAGAAGAAGGTGCTGGGGGTGTTCTGGTGCTTGAGGTGGACCCGACGTCCTTTGATCTTCGCGCCGCCGTGGTCCGCGACCCTCTGGGCAACCAGACCCGGGTTGCCTTGGTGGGGATCGAGCGAAACCTTCCCCTGGACGAGGCCCTTTTTGTCTTCAAGCGCCCTCCGGGAACCGACGTACAGCAGGCACCCGCGGGTCGATGAGTTCCGAACCGTTCGGAATCGGGGTCGCGCCGCGTCGCTTCGGGATCGTCACGCCGGTGGTGACCCTGCACCCTCGGGCGCATGGTGCCTGGGAGAAGAGTGCCGGGATCGAGGATCTTCGCGCCGTCGCTCTTGCGGCAGACCGGCTTGGCTATGACTTCCTGACGGCGAGCGAACATGTTGCCATGCCGACTTCGGCCGTCGAGGTTCGGGGCTCCCGGTATTATGATCCGCTATCCACCCTCGGCTACCTCGCGGCTGTAACCCGCAGGATCCGTCTCCTCCCGCATGTGGTGGTCCTGCCCTATACGCATCCGTTGGAGGTCGCCAAGCGCTACGGAACGCTCGATACGCTCTCGGATGGCCGGGTGATCCTCGGCGTCGGTGTGGGCAGTCTCGCCGAGGAATTTCAGCTCCTGGGTGTCGAGTTCGCCTCGCGCGGGGAGCGCTACGAGGAATCCCTGCGGGCCTTGCGGGTGGCCCTGGACCATCCGACGCCTTCGTTTCAGGGGCGGTTTTTCGAGTTTCAGGATTTCGTTCTCGAGCCGCGCCCGGTCCAGCCTCGCATGCCGATCTGGTTGGGCGGGCGCAGCGAGCGATCCTTTCGTCGCGCGCTGCTCTTTGGCGAGGGATGGATCCCCTTTGGTCTGTCGGCGGCTCGATTGCGCAGGTTTCTCGAGCGCGGCCGGGATCTGCCGGCCGCCCGTGCCCGGGTCGAGCGCTCGGCCCCGGCCCTGGAGATCGTTGTCCAGCCCGAGTTGCCGGTGGCGCTCTCGGGGGCGGATTCAATCCGGGCCTGCCGCGAGATGCTGGTCGGCTATCACGAAATGGGGGTCACCGGGTTCAAACTTCGTTTCCGGGCAGATACGCTGGAAGGGTTCCTGGCGCAGTTGGAAATTTTTCGTCACGAAATCGTCGAACGGATGCCCGGGAGCGGATAAGATCGAACTTGGAGGGAGAGCAAATTGCCATCATTTGACGTCGTATCGACCGTAGACATGCAGGAAGTCGCCAACGCGTTGCAGCAGGCCCGCCGCGAGGTCGACCAGCGCTATGATTTCAAGGGATCCAATACCGAGATCGAGCAGGACGACGAGGGCATCAAGATCACCTCGGCGGACGATTACAAGGTGACGGCGGTTGTGGACGTATTGCAGAGCAAATTGCTCAAGCGCGGCGTGGATTTGAAATTCCTCGAGTACGAGAAGGCCGAGCCGGCCGCAGGGGGGCGGGCCCGCCAGCTGGTGCGGATCCAGCAGGGGCTCGACAAGGAGGCTGCCAAGGAGGTGGTCAAGGCAATCAAGGCCGAGAAGTTGAAGGTTCAGGCGCAGGTCCAGGATGATCAGGTGCGGGTTACCGGGAAAAAGCGCGATGATCTGCAGTCGGTCATGGCCTTGCTCAAGGATCTCGGGTTTCGGCGGCCCCTGCAGTTTGTGAACCTGCGAGATTGAGTGATTTTGGGCTAAATCGCGAAACGTTGACATGGGCGGCCCGGACCCCTAATGTTCCGCGCCGACTGCGGGTTTTACTGGAGCCCGCGACCACGGACCTATGAGAAAAGCATTTCTGAACAAGCAGCAAAAATCCCTTCTGGAGATCCGACGTCAGGTTCTTTCGGACATCTCCGAGGATACCAAGCAAGGGATGGGCGTCGAAAACGATGATGGTCGGGATACCTACGACCTCGCCAGCGACGAACGCGATCGGGATATCGGGATGATTCTCTCGAATCGGGACAGGGACAAGTTGGCTCAGATCGACGGAGCCCTGACGCGGATCAACAAGAGTGTCTACGGCATCTGCGAGGAATGCGAACTCGATATCGCCGAGGATCGCCTCAAAGCCCTGCCTTTCTCGCGCCTGTGTGTGATTTGTCAGGCGGACAAGGAAAAAGAAGCGCGCCAGACGCGCCGGCCCGACGAGGAGCGCAGTTATCGTCGGATGGGCGGCGGCGAAGGCGACGAGGCGGGCGAGTAGTCGAGTCTCGCAAGGCTCCGCCCCAAGGGGTTCCGGAGCACCTTTGCCTCGATGCCGAGGCAATTTTCCAAGCGGCCCTTCGTGGCGTAGACCCGGCTCGATTGGTGCGCCGGGCGGTCGCCGCCGACGAAGAATTTTTATGGGTCGGCCAAGGCAAGGATGCCGTGCGCATTCCGCGGGCCAAAGTCTTCGTGGCAAGTGTCGGGAAGGCCTCCGCGGCGATGGCCTCTGCCGTGGCCGCCATGGCGCCCGAGGTCCCGGGGGTGGTCATTGCGCCGCCGGGAGGCCCAAGGCTCGAAACCGGGCAGATCCTGCAATGTGAGGGGAACCATCCGATCCCCGGGCCTGGCAGTTTTGCGGCCACCGAGGTTTTGCTCGACGCCGTCGACCGCACGCCCGAGGATACCGAGATCCTTTTTCTGCTCTCCGGAGGGGCCTCGGCCTTGTTCGCGCGGCCACACGAGGGGGTTACCCGCTCGCAGAAGGCAGCTTTTACCGACCAGATGCTGCGCGCCGGGGCGCCCATCGGCCTTTTGAACCGCGCGCGTTTGCGGTTGTCGGCGCTGAAAGGCGGCCGCTTTCTGGCACGGGTGGCCCCGCGGCGGGTCAGCTCGCTGGTTCTCTCCGATGTTCCCGGCGGGGCCGATTGGGAGATCGGATCGGGTCCGACATGCTTGCCACCGGAGCAAATTTGGCGCGAGGATCTCGCTCCTCGGCTGCGCGAGCTGCTCGGGGTAACCTCGTTGCCTGAGCCTCTGGCCACGATCATGGGGCCTGACGCGCTGCCTGAGTTGCTGCGTTCCGGTGATCTGGCCCCGGGTCGCTGGAGTCTGGTGGGGGATAACGCGCGGGCACGTCGGGCTGCGGCTGCGGCTGCGCGCGGGGCGGGTTACAGCGCGCGGATCTCGCGGTACCGACTTTGCGGCGAAGCGTCTGTGGCCGCCGAAGAGGTGCTGCTGCGGCTTGATGCTCAGCCGGAATCCGTGTCTTGCGTCGTGTTTGGCGGGGAGACAACGGTTTCACTGGGCCCGACCGCCGGGACGGGGGGGCGAAGCCAGGAGCTCGCTCTGGCAGCAGTGCCGGGTCTGGCAAGGAGGAACTGGGTTTTACTCGCGGCAGGAACCGATGGTGTCGATGGCGTGGGCGGCGCCACAGGGGCGCTGGTGGGTCCGGATACGCTCTCTTTCCTGGGGGCCTCCGAGGTCCGTAGCGGGCTTCGGGACCATGATTCGGCGACGGTTTTGGACCGGGCCGGGGCGCTGGTGGTGACCGGTCCCACCGGAACCAATGTCGGGGATCTGGTGATCGCCCTGCGTTCCGGTAGTGAGAACATTGTTTTAAAAAAATGATTTTCAAAAATGAACGTTTTGCTGGTTGACAAATCTCGCTTAAAATACTAGCGTCCCTGACCACTCGGTGGAGAGCTGTGGTTGAATCCTGAAATCTCGTCGGAGGCATTCGTCTTCTTCAGGGACATAGAGTTCGCCACATTCTTCGAGTTTCTTATTTTCAGAATTTCCCGCGGAAGGGTCGCGAAGCATGCAGCAGAATCTCCCGGACAAGAAGGCGATGGCAGAAATGCTTGACGGGTACGGATTTGGACGAATCCAGTCGGTAGCCGAGGCGCCTCAGCCTTGGTCGCCCAATACCAGCGGGCGACGAGATGTTCTCGTTGCCGCCGGGCGTCGCAAATACATCGTTCGCTTCGAGGCCGCGCGCCCGGAAGTCGACCTGCGACGGGAGGTCGATTTGCAGATCTTCCTGAACAAGAACGGGTTTCCCTGTCCGCAGCCGCTTCCCGACCGTAACAGTCGACACCTGAAGTCCGTTGGCGATGAAGTCGTTGTCGCCTACCGCCACATCGATGGTCGCGTGCGCAATTCCGAGGATTTGACCACGGCGCAGATCGAGAATATCGGGCGGTCGCTGGCCGAGCTTCACGTCATCGGCAAGGGATATAAAAAAGGAATCGATTCGCGGTTCAGTTACGCCCGCGTCGCGGAATCCTACGGGCAAATTCGCGATCGCCTGCCTCCCTACTTCAAGAAGATCAAGCGGACCTTCGATGAAGAGGTCGAATATCTGGGCGGCTATCTGGAAGGGAAGTTGCCCAAGGGTGTGATCCACGGCGAGATGCTCGACGAGGGCATTCTGCTCAAGGGCGAGCGCCTGGTGGGAATCCTCAATTTTGGCGCGGCCTGTCGCGGGAAGCTGATTTATGATTTGGCCTGCGCGATCAATGCGGTCTGCTTCATCAAGGGTGAATACGACCTGAAGCGCTTCGAGACGCTGATCTCCGGCTATGAGCAAGTCCGGACACTCTCGTTGGCGGAGTGGGATGCCTTCCCCAATGAATTACGCTTCTCCGCTCTCCGCTTCTCGATTGCGTTCCTGGTCGATTTGGCGCGCCGTCCCAATGCCGAGGACTGTTTGGCGACAATCACCGAGGAGCGAGTCGGTGAGAAGAATCCGGAAGCGGCCGTGACGCGCAAGATGATCGGTTTCGAGAAGTACCTTGCGCGCTTGCAGATCCTTCGTCGCGAGCGCGATGGGGGTATGGAGCCGTTGTTGCTGGCCATGGCGACGGGCTACGATTATCGACGCTACCAGAAGGTAAAAGCGACCACACGAGCCGCCAAAGCGGCCAAGTCGTCCTGAGAAATAGCCAAGAGCCAACCGCAAACAGGTCGGCAGGACCCGGGCAGGGGGCGCATCGTCGTCGCTGCCGGGGTGAGAGGTGGTATCGTGAGCAAGCAAAGAAAGTTCCTTTTCGCCGCATTGGTTCTGGTGTTCGCACAAGCGTGCAGCGGAAAGATGGTCCGGGTCGATTTTGATCCGGACGAGAATTACCAGGCCATGAAGAAATGGGCATGGTTGCCCCTCGGCGAGCGCCATCCGGAAAAGCGCGAGGAGCGCAATGACCTCGTGGAGCGACGGATTCGTTCTGCCATCAGCGAAGACATGGGCGCCAAGGGATATACCAAGGCCTTCATCGACGACGCTGATTTCCTGATTGCCTTCGATACCGTGATCGAACACAAGACCTCAGTTACCTCGAGTCCGGGCTACGTTGGCACCAGCATGGGTGCCTATCCCGGTTATGGCTACGGGCGCGTGGGTTACTCACCCTACGGCTATGGACGCTACGGCGGATACGGCTACGGTGTCGCGATTCCGCCGCAGCAGACGGTGCGGACCTACGACGAAGGCACTTTGATCATCGACTTTCTCGACCACCGCGACAAGAAACTCTTCTGGCGCGGTTCTTTCTCGGCAAAGCTCTCCCGCAAACCGACGCCGCAGTCGACCACCGAAAAGATTCAGGACGCGGTGACGAAAATCCTCGCGAAGTTCCCGCCGGAGTAGGGCTTCCCGCTCAGAAGGACCACCACGGGAATTCGGTCTCGGCCCGACCTGCGATCTCGACATTGTAGCGCCCGAGAAGGGTTCCCTGCGAGCGCTCGAAGCGGGCCAGCGAGTTGTTGTAGTCGATCACCGACCGGATCTCGGCGAGCTTTGCGGCCGCCACATCATTCTGGAACTTGAGCAGGTCCGTGGTGGTCGCCATGCCGACATCGTAGCGTTTCATCTGGTTGCGCAGATTCTCTTCGCTTAATTCTCGCGCGAGACGCGTGGCCGACATGCGCTGGACATCGGATTGCACGTCACCCAGCGACTGGCTGACGTCGAGGGCCACGTCCGAGATCTGCTGGCGGTAGCGCGCGGACATTTGTTCGCGTTGAATGCGGGCCTGCCGGTAGCCGGATTCGGCTGCGGCATTGCCGATCGGCACCTCGATGCGGACCCCGGCGGTGTAGGAATAATAATCCCCGCTGACCATGCGATCGAGGGATTTGCTGTAGCTACCGGCGAATTGGTCATTGTATGGTCTCGGTTCACCAGGAACGAACGACGGAGCATTTCCGGGTCGCACCGTACCCCCAAGCCCATTGAGTCCCCCCATGCCGTAGACGTCCAGGCGCGGCAGGACCTGGTTCTTGTTCAGGGCCACCTGCAGATCGCCACCGCGGACCGCAAGCCGCGAGGCCTCGATTTCGGGGCGTTTCTGCATGGCGATTTCAATCGCTTCGGCCAGTTTGGGCAGTTCCTGTGGCGAATGCGCCGGATCTTCGACCGGGTCGACGCGCCGGGGAAAGAATTCACTCTGCCCGGGCAGATAGACCAGATTCTGCAGATTCCGTTTGGCATGCTCGAGCATATTGGCCGCGACGATGACGTCTTCATTACGTCGCGCGGCCTCGGCTTCGCTTTCCTTGACGGCGACCGGCGGTAGAACGCCGACGTCCACCCGCGTGCGATTGTCGCGCACGGTCTT
>CBFHUR010000015.1:0-24917 GCA_965658895.1 Binatia bacterium | reverse complement strand
TCGGCCGAAGTTCGTATCCGCACCGATAATCGGGTCGAATTGTGCCGTGGCCGCCAGAATCCCCTGCTGCTCAAATAGTGGCTGCAAGGATTCGCTGAGCAAGCGTGGATTGTGTGCCAACGATGTCGTGACCACTTCGCGCAGAGTCAGTTCTGCGGGAGGCAAAGGGGCGTTGGGTACCAAGGGCAGACTTTGCTCGCGCGCCGGGTACTCCCATTGCGAGCTCAGCATGGCCCAGACCGACGGGTTTTCGATCAGAGAGGCCTTGTCGGCTTCGGTTGCTCCCGCAACCAGCCCCGAGGCGGCTAGTGTTTCATTGGCCGGCGGGGCTTCCTCTGCCGCTCCCGCAGGCGCTGCGAGAGCCAGGATTCCCAAAGCTATCGCCCATGGGGCGAGACATTTCCGTCGAAGTTGCATGGTGAACACAACTTTTCGGGTATCGGCGCCGGGGCGGGTTGTCAATTTCTCCCAAGAGGGTGTCGCGGATCCGGGCGGTCGTCGGTCGATCGCTTGAACGCCATTCGGGGTCTGCTAGCCAGTAGGGCGGGCATCTGCCCTTCGGAATCGCTCGATTTCACGAATGATTCCGCGTTTCTCCCCACGAGGGGTACTCTCTGTTTCCCGCGGCTGGCAAACGGCCCTGCAAGTTTTTGAGGTTCATAAAATCGGAATGGCATATCGCGTTCTCGTTTCGGACAAGCTGGCCCCCGAGGGGCTCGAAATCCTGGCATCCCGGAAGGACCTCGAGCTGCATGATCGGCCGGGTCTCTCCGCCGAGGAATTGCTGGCCGCGATTCCCGATTATGACGGTCTGGTCATCCGCAGCGGCACGCGGGTGACCGCCGAGGTGATCGAGGCGGCCAGTCGCCTCAAGGTGATCGGAAGAGCCGGTATCGGCGTCGATAATGTCGACATCCCCGCGGCCACCCGCCGCGGGATCGTGGTGATGAATACGCCCGGGGGTAATAATACCACTACGGCCGAACATACTATTTCCTTGCTGCTCTCTCTCGCTCGCCATATCCCTCAGGCCTATGCATCGTTGACGGCGGGAAAATGGGAGCGGTCGAAATTTACCGGCATCGAAGTGGCCGGCAAGACTCTGGGGGTGATCGGGCTCGGGAATATCGGGCGGATTGTCGCAGATCGTGGCGCGGGGCTTTCGATGAAGGTGATCGCTTATGATCCGTTCGTCACGCCCGAGACCATGCCACTGGATGCCGAGTTGGTGTCCCTGGACGATTTGTACGCGCGGGCTGATTTCGTCACCGTTCACGTGCCGATGACCAACGACACCCGCGGGCTGATCAATTCCGAAGCGATCGCCAAGATGAAAGATGGCGTACGCATCATCAATTGCGCGCGCGGGGGCATTGTGGATGAAGCGGCTCTTGCCGCGGGCATTGAGTCCGGCAAGGTCGCCGGTGCGGCTCTCGATGTATTCGTCGAAGAGCCACCGCTGGGACATCCCCTTCTGGCGATGCCTCAGGTGGTGGCCACGCCGCACCTGGGTGCCTCGACCGGCGAGGCGCAGGTGAACGTGGCGATCGCGATTGCCGAACAGGTTTCTCATTACCTCGAGACGGGTGCGATTACGGCCGCGATCAATATGCCGCCACTCACCTCCGAGCAACGCGAGGTTCTTGGGCCGTATCTGGAATTGGGCGAACGGCTGGGTTCCCTGGCCGCCCAGCTCGCAGCCAACGAAAAGGGTGCCGAGGCCGGCACCCCGGTGAAGATCGAAATCGAATATCGGGGCGATGCCGCGGATTTGGGCACCAAGACGCTCACGGCCGCCATTCTGCGGGGGCTTTTACGTCCGATTCTCGGCGATGATCTCAACTACGTGAGTGCGCCGGCTGTGGCGCGCGAGCGCGGGATTGATGTCGAGGAGATCCTCTCGTCCAAACGCAGTGACTTCAGCAATCGAGTTGCGGTCCGGGTGGAGTTTGCCGGAGGCTCGCGGCACAATGTGGCCGGCGCAGTTTTTGCGGGGCATCTCGGGCGGATTGTGAAGATCAACGATTTCTATCTCGAAGCGGTTCCCGAGGGGATTATCCTGATGCTCCAGAACCGGGATGTGCCAGGCGTGGTCGGGAAAGTGGGCACATTGTTGGGGGTCAACGGCGTCAATATTGCTCGCCTGGAGTTGGCGAGCGATGCCGATAGTGAAATGGCTGTGTCCCTGTTTCATGTCGACGACGAGGTTCCCGAAGAGGTTCTGGAACAGCTTCGCGGCGCCACCGAAGTCGTGTCTGCGGGCGTGATTCGTTTCTGAAAGGGAGACCTAAGTCGATGTCGAGCCTGGTGATTGTTGGCACTCAATGGGGTGACGAGGGAAAAGGGAAGGTCGTGGACCGTTTCGCCTCCCACGCAGACGTCTGCGTGCGGTTTCAGGGGGGCAATAACGCCGGCCATACCCTTGTGGTGGGCAAGGAAAAAACCGTAGTCCATCTGATCCCGGCCGGTGTCCTGCACGGGAATACGGTTTGCGTTCTCGGCCCGGGCGTCGTGATCGATCCCAGCGTGCTGGTCGGAGAGATCGATGGCCTGCAGGCTCGTGGCTATCTATCCGAGACAGCCCAACTGCGGATCGACGAACGCGCCCACGTGATTCTGCCCGTGCACCGGACCCTGGATGCTGCGCGCGAAAAAGGTGCGGGCGCCGGGGCCATCGGCACGACCGGGCGCGGGATTGGTCCCTGTTATGAGGACAAGGCCGCTCGCCGCGGTGTGCGCATGATCGATCTGATTCAGCCGGACTTTTTCCGGGAACGCGTGGCCGGTATTCTGACCGAGAGAAATCTCCTTCTGGAATCCTACGGCGCGCCTCCACACTCGGTCGATGAGATCTGTGATGAATATGCAGCCTACGCCGAGCGTCTGGCGCCGCATGTCACCGACACCGTTTCCTACGTGGCTGCCGAAAGTCAGGCCAACCGAAGGATCCTCTTCGAGGGCGCTCAGGCGGCCATGTTGGATATCGACCACGGTACCTATCCCTTTGTGACCTCCTCCAATACCTTGTCGGGTGCGGTGGGGACGGGCGGCGGTATTGCGCCGCGCCATCTCGGTCGCGTTCTGGGGATTGCGAAGGCCTATACCACCCGCGTGGGTGCAGGAGCGTTTCCGACCGAGCTCGAGGATGAAACCGGCGAGCGCCTGCGCGAAGCCGGTGGCGAGTTTGGGGCCACCACCGGAAGACCACGTCGCTGTGGCTGGTTTGATGCGGTGGTTGTCCGTCAGGCAGCGCGCCTGTCGGGGTTGTCCGGCATAGCACTCACCAAGCTCGATGTTCTGTCGGGCCTGGGCAAGCTCAAGATCTGCGTGGGCTACGATTGTAACGGCACTCGCTTTGATCGCATGCCGGCCAGTGTGCAGGGCCTTGCCGAGGCACAGCCGATCTACGAAGAAATCGACGGCTGGACCGGTGACCTTTCGGGGGCCCGGGCCGTGGAGGATCTGCCACGCGAGGCGCGCCTGTATATCAAGCGGATCGAGGAACTGACGGCGACACCCGTGACTCTGATTTCGGTGGGCGCGGAGCGCGACGAGACCATCCTTTTGCGGGACCCCTTCCCGGTTTGATTCCCGGTTTGAGGGAAAACGGCGAGATCGAGACTGCGCCCGGCAAGATTGACCGTTTGCGGGGAGACGGTTAATCGAAGGGTATGGCCGCCGCTGTCGTGACCGAGGAACTGCGTCGCACCTACGAGGGGCGCGAAGCGGTGCGAGGAATCTCGCTGACGATTCCCGAGGGGGAGATCTTTGGTCTTCTCGGGCCCAATGGCGCGGGCAAGACCACTACGCTTTCGATGATTTCCACGCGCATCCGGCCGACATCCGGAGATGCCTGGGTCTGCGGGAAGCACGTGGTCAAGGAAGTCCATCGCGCCCGTCGCTTTCTCAATGTCGCGCCTCAGGAAGAAGCTCATTATCCGACGCTGACGGCCGAGGAGAACCTGCAATTTTTTGCCCGGCTCTATGGCGTTCCGGCAGCGGAGCGGGCAGCTCTGGTGGAAAAGGCTCTGGCCGTCGTGGAGTTGCAGGGCCGCCGTCATGATCGCGTCGGCACTTTCTCCGGAGGAATGCGGCGGCGATTGAATCTTGGCTGTGCTCTGGTCAGCGGCCCGCGCGTGGTTTTGCTCGATGAACCGACCGTGGGGGTCGACCCACAGTCACGGGCGCATATCTTTGATGCCGTTCGGCGTCTGCGCGAAGAGGGGCTGACGATCCTTTATACGACCCATTATCTCGCCGAGGCCGAGGAGCTTTGTGATCGGATCGGGGTGATTGACGAGGGCAAGATTGTGGCCTTGGGTACGATTCCCGAGCTGCTGGCAGGCTCTCGTACTCGCGAGGTCGTGGAACTTCGCTTTCCCACCGCGATCTCACGGCTGCCGATCGTGGAAGATCATCCCGAGGTCGAGAAGGTCGAGTTTCATGGTCCGCTCGTGCGTGTCTATGCACGACACGCGCAAGCGCTGCTGGCGACGGTCTGCGCCCCGGGCGCTCTGGATATGGAGCTCATCCAGATCAAGGTCACGCCCGTCTCTCTGGAGACGATTTTCATGGAAATTACCGGCAAGGAGCTGCGCGATTGATGATTGGTCTTCTCCACCCGAGGCGTCACTTCCGGACCATGAGGATGCTCCTGCTGGTCGTTGTTTCCGGAGCATTTCTGCTCGAGGCCGGAGCTGCAAGAGCGGCGGATGCCTATGCTCCGGCCGGCCCGATGGTACAGACACAGGAGATCTTGCAGAGCTCGAATGTCATCGTGACGGGCCCCGGCGATCGAGATGCCAAACTGGTCGAGCTCAAGGTTCTTTTGCGTGATTTCCTCGACACCGACGCTCTCGGTCGGCGCTCGATGGGCAAGCACCTCGAAGGGGTAAGTCCGGCACAGGAAGAGAGATTTCTCTCCTTGTTCCGGGACCTTTTCGTACGCACCTACGTGCAACGTCTCCTGCTCTTCGATGTTCCGGAGTTCTCCTATGGGGACGAGCGAATCACGGGGGAAACCGCCGAGGTCGAGACCGAGATTGTCACCGACCGCGACCGTTTTGGTGTGGACTACGACCTTCGCAAGACCGCTGACGGCTGGGCGGCTACCGATATCCGAATCGAGGACGTCAGTTTGGGGGCCAATTTTCGCTCGCAATTCGATCGCGCTCTCTCCAAGGACAGCCTCGATGGGCTGCTGGATCGCTTGGAGCGCAAACTCCACGGAAAGAAAAAGCCCGCACCCAGCCAATGATTGCGGTTTTCTGGAAAGACCTGCGCCTGATCCTGCGGGATCCCTGGGCGCTGGGTTTCGCACTGCTGGTGCCGATCTTCGTGATTACGGTAATTGCGGGTGCGCTGTTCTCGAGCGGCGATGATACGCCCCGCATTACCATTCCGATTGTCGATGAGGATCGCGGACCGGTCGCTGGTGCCTTTCGCAAGCTATTGGCAGAGCATGCGATCGTCGAGGTCATGGACCGAACCCGTGCCGAGGCGATGGTGGCGGTCGAAAATCGGGCTCCTGCCGCTCTGGTTTTCCCTCCCGGATTGAGTCGGCGTTACCTGCAGGGGCGTCCGAGCGTGGTGGAGTTGCTCACCGACCCCGCTGAGGCGGAAGGTGTGCAGGCGGTGAAGGTGCTGCTTCTGTTGATGGACAAGGAGGCGGCTGCCCTGGCTGACCCCCTCTCGGACGACATGATGATTCTCGAGGAGCGCAACCTGACGGGCAACCGGACGGCGATTTCGGATTTCGAGGCGAATGTCCCGGGCTTCACGATCATGTTCACGCTTCTGGCCATCATCTTTGGAGTCTCGATGGGACTGCATGAAGAGCGCGAGTGGGGCACATTGCCCCGACTGCTGGTCGCGCCGGCGGGTTTTACCTGGATTCTATGCGGGAAGTTGGGGGCACAATTTGTTCTCGGCTTCGCCCAACTTGTCCTCCTCCTGCTCTGGGCCCATTTCCTCTTCAATGTCTCGTTGGGGCCCTCGGTGGCCGGTTTTCTGGTGCTTTCGGCGGCCATTGCGTTCTGTTGCGTGACCATGGGGCTGATGGTCGGGGGGATCTCGGGGACTCGCGAGCAGGCCCAATCCCTCGGTCTGGCGACCATGATGATCTGGGCCGGGATGGGGGGGCTTTTCTGGCCCCCCGAGATGATGCCCAACGGCTTGCGGGTGCTCAGTGAGGGGTTTTTTACGACCTGGGCCATGCGGGGGATGAATGATCTCGTGCTAAGGGATCAAGGGTTGGCGGGAATTGCAGACTCCGTCGGTGTCCTGATGCTTTTCGGGCTGGGCACTCTGGTGGTCGGGCTCTGGATTTTCCGGGTTCGCCGTAGTGCGCGCTAGAGAGGGAATCGAGCAGGAAGATCATGTTTTCGAGATGGAACAGGCCACGGGTGATCGGCACCAAACTGATGCTGATGGTTGGCTGCGCGCTGGCACTCCCGGTGCTCGCGGTGCGAGCGGCACCGGTTGACCCCGAGGCTCGGGATATCCGTCTGGAGAAACGCCCGCTGCCGGTCTGGATTCAGGGGGCTCTGAAAGCCGCCCCGGAGATGATCGTTGCGCGCAGTGAGGTCACCATTCGGGAACGAGGTCTGGGGACAGCGCAGGCCGCCCGATTCTTGCCGGAATTTCATGCCCTGAGTATTTCGGGGATCAGCAAGCGCGCGCGCGGCACGGTCAATGATCCTCTCGATACAGTCGACACCAACGCCTACGGTCCCTTCACCCAGGTCGAGGTCCAATTCGTGCAACCTCTGTTTACCTGGGGAAAGATCACCTCCAACATCGAAGCAGCGGCGCGCGCCGTAGATGCGGAGATGGCCGCCGGCGAGCGTACGGCCAACGCGATTGTCGAGCAGACCAAGGAACTCTATTTCAATGTCCTGTTGGCGCGCACGCTGGCCGGTATTGTCTCGGAAACAGCGAAGGGCTTTGATGATGCGCTCGAGACGGCTCGCGAGCGACGCGAAGATGGCGACGCCGATATTACGGAGCTGGATATTCTCTACCTGCGGGTGGGGCGCGCGGAGATCAAAAAGCAATTGCCACGGCTCGAAGTCAGTGAGCGGATCGCGCTTGAGGCTTTGCGGATTCTGGCGGGAGAACCTCGGCGCGACCCACTCGACGTCGCCGAACGATTTCTGGATCCGGTGCCGGCCAAGGTTCGCGAACTCGCCTACTATGAGGAGCAACTTTTCTCCCAGAGTCCGGAGTGGAAACAGCTTCAATATGGGATCGAGGCAAAATCCAGCCAGAAGGATGCTCTGGAAGCTGATTATTACCCGAGTTTTTTCCTCAGCGGCACGTTTGCCTACAGCTATGCTCCCAAGCGCAAGCGACAGCTGAATCCCTTTGCCTGGGATCAGTTCAACTACCTGCGTGGCCCCGGCGGCGTTCTGGGCATTCGCTGGCCCCTGAATTTTCATCTCACCGAGGCTCGTGTTTCAGCGGCACAGGCTGAGGTCGAGAAACTCCATGCACAGAGTCGTCGCGCGCGGACGGGACTCGAGTTGGAACTCCAAAAGGCATACGACGAAGTGATTCAGGCTCGCGAGTCGCTGGAGGTGCTCGAGGACGGGCGCAAGGCCGGACGCGCGATCCTTACCCTTTCGGTCACCAATTTCGATATCGGCATCGGTGATGCCTCCGAGATTTTGCAGGCGTTGGGAAATTACGCGCGGGTATCGTCGAGCTATTACGATAGCGTGCGGCATTACGATATGGCGCTCGCTCATCTGACCCGGGTGACCGGCGAAGAGGTCATGGTGCTTGAGGGCATTCTTCCGGGATATCGTTGGGTCGGACCGGGAAGTTCCGCGCCGTGAACGAGGCCTTGTCGGGCGGGGCGGTGGTCATACCTGCCTACCTGCGGGACGAATACGATGTGTCGGTCCTGGTCGATCTATTGTCCGGCCTGCCCGGCATTGTCGACCGCCGGGTGGTCGTCGCGCAACCCGGGCCCGCGGGTCTGCCTTCGTTGTCGGAATTGCCCGATGCCGAAGGTCTGCAAGTGGTCTCGCTGTCCTCAGGGGTTGGCAAATGGCCGGCGTTTGCCGCCGGGCTGGAACGGCTCGACGGGCACGAACCCTGGGTGGCGGTGTTGGATGCGGACGGTGCATTCCCCAGTCGCTGCCTGGCTCCTCTGGTAGCGGCGATGGCCGCCGGCTCGTGCTCCCATATGATCGGCTCGCGTCCGCCCGACGCGATTGATCTGCGCGCGGTGGGTGCCGATGGCTCCCACTTACGTCGCCACCTGGAAGCCTACTCCAACACGCTGACCCTGCTTTCTCTGGGCGAAAGTGCGGATTCGGCGTTTGCCGGTGCAGACCTCCAGTGTGGGATACACCTCTTTGCCGGGCATCGGTTGGCCGGGCTGGCTCGTGACTCGTGGCCTTATTACGGCGGGGAGCTGCAACTCTTTCACGATTCAATCGCGGGCGGTCATCGGGTCGGTTTTGCCCCGGTCGAGGTGGCGGAGAATCCGATATCGACCTATCCCATCGCGGAAATTATCCGCGGATTATTTCATTTGCCGTTTCTCGCGGCGACCGAGCGCCGCCTGCGCGAGCGTGCCCTGCGGGAGGCCCCGAATTTCTATCCTGGCTGGAAGTTGGATCCGGTCTTTCTTGCCTCCGACCTCGAACCACTGTTGGACCGATAGTCGAACGGGTTCAGGCCTGGTCTTCGTACTCGGGAGGGATTCGTTTCTCTTGTGGTGTCGGGTCGGCCTGGGAAAGTTTCCAGACGAGCCCCAGTCCGGCGATAAAACCGACCGAAAGCAGAGTGATTGCGATGATAGCCATGGTTTTTCCTCAGACTCCCAGAATGCTCAGGCCGGCGTCGACTTTCAGAACCTGACCCGTAATGCCGCCGCCGCCGTCGCCGGCCAGCAACGCGCAGAGTTCCGCGACGTCGTCGCTTGAAATATTACGGCCCAGAGGTGAGCGCGCTTCCGAAATTTTCAACATGTCGCGGAAATTTCGGATGCCCGCGGCACTCAGGGTCTTGATCGGCCCCGGGCTGACGGCGTTGACGCGGATATTGTCGGCCCCGAGGTCGGCTGCCAGATAGCGGGTGGCCGACTCGAGAGCGGCCTTGGCCACTCCCATGACGTTATAGTTGGGAAAGACGCGCTGGCTGCCATCAAACGTCAGCGTGATGATCGATCCACCTCCAGCGGAGGTCATCAGAGGATGTGCACCGCGGGCGAGAGCGACAAGCGAGTAGGCGCTGATGTCGAGCGCGAGACGAAACCCCTCACGACTGGTGTCGACAAAGCGGCCCGTGAGGTCTTCACGATCGGCAAAGGCAATGGCGTGCACGAGGATGTCCAATCCTCCCCACTTCTCGCTGATGGTCTGGTACATGGCCTCGATCTGATCGTCCTGCGACGCATCGCAGGGCAGGACCAGATCGGCACCGACTTTCGCCGCGAGCGGGCGCACTCGTTTCTCCAGAGTGTCGCCCAGGTAGGTCAGAGCGACGTCGGCACCCTCGGCGGCAAGTTTTCGGGTAATCCCCCACGCGATACTTCGTTCGTTGGCGACTCCGAGGACCAGAGCTCTCTTTCCTTCCAGTGACGGCATGCTCTGGTTATCGCGGAAAGCGGAGCACCATTCAATTTCTCGGTTTCCGAGGTTGTTTGGTCTGCGGTCAGCCGACGAGAATCAGCGCGTTTTTCGGTACGTGGGGTCCGGTGGCAGCAAGCGCTTCTTGTTGCCACGACCGGCGTAAATCGGCTTGGGTTTCTCGTAGTAGTAGCGTCCGCGGCGGTTATAGGCCTTGCCGCCCCGGGGTTTGGCTGTCGGATCCGGGATGGTGGCGCGCAGCGTGGCGGGCTGTTTCGGGCGCGGATCGGGGATCGGCGGGCGGCGCATGATCCTCCCGCGTTCCTTTTGTGTTTTCTTGACCCGCAGATTTTTCGGATCCCCCACGCGACCGCCACCAGCAGCCAGACTCGCGACGGGCGCCAGAAAAAAGGCGAAGGCGAGGGCCAGAGCGATTATTTTCTTGCTTGGAATCATCGGTGTACTCCCAGGTCTGCCATGCCAGTGTCGGGCGCGCCATGCCTGGCCTGTGTCGAGCTTTGGTCGACCCCGAGCGCGAGGGCCGTGTCTGAACCTTTATCGATCGCGGGGCTCTCTGGCGATAGCGAAAAATCGCCTCCTTCCGGATCCAGATAAAGAGGATTCGAATTCGTCAATATATCCGGGGAATTCTCCTGATCCTCTGGTTGGAGGTCCATTCGATTGTTGCCCAGAAGCAGGTGGCGCAGGGAGGCTTCCTGGCCATCCCGCGAGCGCATATGGATCCCCCAGCCGCTGTGTCCGGTGATGATCGAGTCGCGAATCTCCAGATCGGGACTTTGGCGCACGGAAATCCCGGTTCGCCCGGCTTCATGAATGGTTGCAAAGGCAACGACGCCCGAGCTGCGCGACATGCTGATGCCGCCGCGGCGGCAAGCGGTAATCTCGACATTCTGGATGGACAACCCGGTTGCTCGCGTCGCCGAGATCCCGGTGCGCCGGCAACCTGTGATCGCCGTGGACTCGATGGTTGTGCCCGCTGTGGCCCGCATCGCGATGCCGTCGCTGCGGACGTTCTCGATCCGGAGGTCCTCGAGGTGGGCGTCTTCGGCCTGCCGGTAGAGGCTGATTCCGCGTCGCCCGCCATCGATGGCCAGATTGCGAATTTCGACGCGAGCCGCTCGTACCCGGATGGCGTCGCGGCGGTCGCCGGGTGCGATTGTTGTCGATCCCAGAGAATCGCTACCGAGAATCGTGATATCCGAAACGCGTATGTCCATCGATTCGTTCCAGACGCCCGCGCCAACGATCAATGTGTCGCCGGGTACCACCTGGCCCAGTGCGTGTCGGAGGCTGGCCCACGGCGTGTTCATGTCCATCGCTTCGCTCCGGTTGCGTTGGTCGTCTCCGATCTGCGCGTCGACGTACACGATGGCCGAGGTGTCGGCGGCCCGCCAACGAGCGGCGCGCAGCGCGCGCTCGCCATTGGCATAATGGTAGCCCAGATCGACCATCCCCAAATCCGGGATGCCCGAGGTTGCGGTGGTTCCGGTCAGTCCGAGCAGGAGAGCCTGGTCGGAACCGGCATCGACTGCCGGGCTTTGCTCGGTTTGTCCGGCCCCGATTTGGCGGACCCGGAAATCATCGTCGCGCCAGCCAGAACCGCCCTGGGTGCCATCGGTTCCTGCGGGGCTCAGAAATAGAGGATCGGCCCAGATGTTTCCGAAGCACTCTGTGCAGAAAAGGACCTCGGCCGGAGAGATCGCCTGCGCGGGGCCGGCGGGACTCCAGAATCCGTTGTGCTGCAGAATGATTTCCGATGTTTCCACCTTGATTCCGAAGCCGTCGGCATCGGTCAGGAGATTGTTTCTGACGATTCCAGCTGAGTTGTCGAGCTTGAGGTTACCCACGGCATTGTACGCAATGGTGTTGGCCTCCAGCAGATTGCCATCCGAAATTGGCGGGGTGTAGTCGTCGCTCGCACTGGTATTATCCATCGAAACGCCCCATTCCCCATTGCCGTAGATCAGATTATTTCTCAGTTCTGCTTCTGCGGAGCGGCGGAGCTTGATCCCCGCATAGAGGTTGCTGGCGGTAATCGTGTTCTCGATTCCGATATCACGAGATTCGAATACCCGAATGCCGTCACCTTTGGATTCCAGCACCGCGCAGTTGCGAATGCGCAGCCCATCGGCTCCGCCGAGCGCCGAGATGCCGGTCGAGGCACCGCGGATCATCAGCCCGTCAATCGTGATGTTGCGCGCTTCGATGGTGAAGCCTGTGGTCGGCTCGGGAACACCGGTATCGGGGTTCTCCTGAGCCAGAGGTTCGAGCAGGACGCTGTCGGGGCTTTCGGCTTTGATGGTGATTCCGTCGCGTTCGATTTGAATCGAATTTCGGTAGACCCCCGGAAGCAGGATAATGGTATCCCCTTCCGTGGCGCGACTGACGGCGTAGTGGAGTGTCGCCCATGGCGTTGCCGGGTCACGAGCGGTGGCCGAGGTCCGTGGATCGTCTTCGGTACCGTCCGATCCAAACTGCGAACTCACAAAGAAAGTGCTCCGCAGACTGGCCGGATCAACATTGGTTTCTGCGGGAACGGAGGACGCGGGAGTCGCGTTCGCATGAAATCCCGGGTCGGCGATTCCGGTATCGGCCTGGAGATCGGTGCTGGTGGAGCCATCGATCCCCGCGAGGATGGTCTCCATGGATCCTTGGTCGATGATCGGACTGTTGCGGGACTGGCCGGTCCGAATCGTGGCCAACGCGAAATTATCGTCGAGCCATTCCGCGCCACCGAGCAGCCCGTCGGGACCCGCAGGGTCGACGTATTTGGGACTCTTCCCAATGTAATCCCAGAAGAAGATATTTTCCGCATCGTTTTCGCGATCGTGGTTGCGTTGGTTGAACGCGAAGACGTTGTGGTGTGCGAAGATCCCGTTGCCCTTGAGATAGAGTCCGAGACCCTGATGATTGGTAATGATATTGTCTCGGATCTCGGCGCTGGCGCCCACCACGCGGACTCCATCATTGTTGGCGTGGATGGTATTGAACGCGATCAGGTTCCCGGCGGAGGTCGCCAGTGGCGGTTTTTCTTCCGAGCCGGTTTCGTTGTCGATGGAAACGGCCCATCCCCCATTGGTGTAGATTCGATTGTTGCGCAGGAAGATGCGATCGCTACGGAGGAGCAGAATGCCCGTTTCGCCGCCGTTGGTGACCACCGACGAGTCGATCCAGACATCACTGCTGTCCTCGGCTTTCAATCCGGTGGTCTCGGGATTGACGGAAGCAACCCGAAGCAATCGTAGCCCCGAGGTTCCGACCGCCTTGATGGATTGCGCACCACCCTGGATGGTCACATCTTCAATCTCGACATTGTCGTGGCCTTCGATGCTGATGCCCAAAACCCCACTGGGCGGTAAAATTCGTGTGGCCCCCGGGGTGCGATCTCCGCGCAGGCGGATGCCGGCGCTCTGCAGGCTGATATTCTCGGCATAGTCGCCCGCGGCAATCTGCAGGGTGTCGCCGGGAGCCAACTGGCGTGCGGCATAGCGAAGGGTTTTCCAGGGTGTGCTCGGGTCTATGGCGCTTCCTGTCGCGGTGCTGTTGTCGCCATCCGGCGCGACGTGAAACACGGTACCGGTGCCTGCCCGAGCCTGGAAGTCGACGGTCGCCGTCGGGCGCTGTACGCTCGCCGAGGCCATTTCGTGGTAGCCCAGATCGGCCATTGCGGTATCGGGAGTGCCGTCGCGCGTCGTGCTTCCCGAAATATCGGCCTCGGGGCTCTCGGCCGCAGCGGATCCACGTTCCAGCAGAGGACTGTTGCCGGGGTCGCCGGCAGCCAACGACATCAAGCGGTAGTCTCCGGAGGCCTGGTCCACAAAGCCGGGCGACTCCGAGCGGTTTGACCATCGGCGCGGCTCCTCACCGGAGGACTCATCGAAAAGGGAGTTGGGCCCCAGGATATTGTTGTGATGCAGGTCGACGGGCGCGGTATCCGTCTTGATGCCGACGTTGCCGGTTCCAAAGACGATGTTATCTCGAACGCGCCCGGTCGCATTGGCCAGGCGAATGCCGCCGGTTCCGAATCCGGCCACCGTATTGAAGGCAATCGTTGTGCCGCCCACAACGTCTTCTTCCTGCGCGGTATCGGCCTGAATGGACCAGTCTCCGGTATTCGTCACCAGATTGTTGCGTACGTAGAAATTGGGGCTGTCGGTGCCGTGAATGCCGCGCGACACGGCGCCATCGATGAGGTTGCTGTCGACGATGGCATCATTGGTGCGGGTGATCTTGATTCCGGTGCTGGAAGGAGCAGCGATCTCGTTCGCCCGAATTTTCAGACGATGCGCCTGATTGGCGCGAATGCCGTGACGGGCATTCTCGATCCGGAAGCCCTCGAGCGTGATGTCGGCGTGCTCGATGAAGAACCCATTGTCGCCACCGGCGTCGAGGGTCACGCCCGGCTCGGCCTGGATCGTGACGCCGTCGATGGAGGTCTCGACAGATTCGTTGTAGGTTCCGGCACGGACGGCCACGATGTCGCCGCTTTGCGCGCCTTTGGATCGCAGCGCATGCTCGATGGTCTCCCAGGGGCTGGCTGCGTCCATGGCCTCCAGGCCATGGCGGGTATTGTCCCCGGTGCCCGCGTCCACGTAGAACGTCCGCGTCAGATTTTCAGGCGCGCTTCCGGGATTCGCCTTGGTCAGGTTTCCGTTGGCTTGTGCATGGTAGCCGAGATCGGCCACTGCCTGGTCGGCCACGCCGTCGGCTCGTGTGGAGCCCGAGAGGAAATTCTCGGCAACCGAACCCGATCCCGCGTCGACGGCCGGACTTTGGGTGGGATCTCCTGCGGCAATTTGTTGCAGTCGAAAGTCGCCGGCGGCGCTATCTTTGAAGAGCGGGTCCTGCGAAAGATTTGCCCAGCCCAGAGGCTCTGCGTCGGACTCGGTATCGTATCCGTTGGAATTTCCGAATACGAGATTGTGGTGGAGCAGAAGCGGGGCGGTGTCGGTCTTGATGCCGAACCCGGAGTTTCCGGTCACGATATTGTGACGCAACTCACCGGTCGCGCTGCCCAGGGCGATCCCGCCCGAGCCGTTGCCATG
Organism: Binatia bacterium; assembly: GCA_965658895.1. Classification (GTDB taxonomy): domain Bacteria; phylum Desulfobacterota; class Binatia; order UBA12015; family UBA12015; genus UBA12015. The sequence continues at coordinate 10,270 of CBFHUR010000015.1, read as the reverse complement.
AACGGTATTGGACGACAGGAGGTTCGCCTCGGTGATCATCCCGAGAACCTCGCTGCGCACATACACGCGAATGCCCCAATCGGCGCAGTCGGTCACCAGATTATTGTGGATCCAATTGCTTCCGCCACCGATGGCCTCGGCGACCTCGCCAGCATTGACGGCGATGCCGTCGCCTCCAGCTTGTCGGACAATTGATCCTTCGATGATGGAGTCAAAGGCATCCCGCATCAGAATCGCTTCCCCGGAGAATCGGGAAGTGCCCAATGGGGCTTCGACCAGCACCGACTCGAGATGGACCCGGTGCAGAGATCGGTCGCTGTCTTCCGAGGCGATCCGGATGCCTTCCTTGTCGCTGCGAATGGTGATGCCGACGACGTGGACGTCGTCGGCTTCCACGCGGATACCGGTGCGCCCCGTGGGCGGTTCGATCAGGCCGGCGCCGGGCGTTTCACTGCGCAAGGTGACACCAGCTGTCTCGATCTCCACTGCTTCCTGACACGAGCCGCCAACCAGCGAAACAGTGTCACCGCTGACCGCCTCTGCCATGGCCTTGGCGATGGTCGCCCAGCCATCCCACGGGCGATTCGCTTCCCATGCGCTGCGGCTGTCGTCCCCGTTGGCGCAGTCAACATAGATCTGGGTGGGGTCGGGCTCGGGCACGACAGAGACATCTGTGCCAAGCCGTCCGCCATTGTCGTGAAAGCCGGGGTCGGCGATGCCTGTATCTGCGGCGCCATCGGCGCGCGTCGAGCCAATGACTTCGGCAATGCCGATCGGGGCGCTGCCAAGGTCGAGCAGAGGACTGTCGGCAAGGTCACCGGCGTCGATTTGTTGCAGGTGGAACGTGCCGCCCGCAGCATTGGTGAACAGGGGGTCCACGCTGAGGTTGCTGGCCCACAGCGAATAGCCACTCGGCATGCTGTAGTTGTTGTCGCCGTTCTGGCCGTTGTTCCAGGAGTTGTTGTGGTGCACCAGACTGGCCGCGCCAGGGTTGGTGATACGGATTCCGCTGGCCGTCTGATCCGTGACGATATTGTCGTGGATCTGGCCTTCCGCGTTGTTGAATCGGATCCCTTGTCGGTTTCCGACAACCGTATTGAAAATGACCAGATTTCCTCTGGAAAGTGGTGGCAGCACGGATGTCGTATTGGGGTCGTTTTCAAAGTCGATCGCCCAGGAGGCCTCCGGGTGAATGTTGCCGCCGGTAATCAGATTGTTTCGCACAATGCTGTGGTCGGTGAAGCGCAGCTGGACGCCGCGGCCGCCAGCGCCCAGAATCCGGTTGTTTTCCACCAGGATATCGGTGCCCTCGCGGATGGTAATGGCATCGAGCCGAAGCAGTTCGCCCTCGGGGGCTTCGACCCGCAGGTTTCGCAAGGTGACGCCGCTGATTTTTTCCCCGCTGCTCGTGGCGACCAGAATCCCCCGCTGACTCGTGCGAATATGGAGGCCGTCGAGCGTTACGTCATCGCTCTGAATCAGGAACGCATTGGTTCCGCTGGCGCCGACCACGCTCACACCGCCGAGGTTTTCGGCGCGGACGGTTACGGCTTCGCGATCGATTTCAATTTCATCGTCGGGCGCGCAGGTGCCATCCTGAATGGTCACGACGTTGCGGGCGCCGGCTCCCAGAACCCCGCGCCGGATCGAACGCCATGGGGTTGCCGGATTGCGGGCAGTGCTGGCACTGCGGTTGTCATCGCCGATGCTGCAATTGACGAAGTATTCGATATCACTGGGTGGGGCTGGCGTGGGCGTGGGGGCCGGTGTTTGGGCCGGTGGCGGCACGCCAGTCGAAGCGGCCGCCTCGACGTGTCGGCCGAGATCGGCCAGCCCGGTATCCGGTTCCAGATCCACTCGGATCGATCCGCCAATGTCGGAATCGCCGACATTCAGGTTGCCGGCATCGATCGCCGGGCTTTCCGGCAAGACGCGATAGTCGCCGTTGCCGACAAAAAGCGGGTCCGCTTCGATCATGCTCCAGACCAGGGGTGGCTGATCGGACTCGAAGTCCACGACCAGCGATTGATCCCAAACCAGATTGTGGTGAATCCATGTGGGCTGCGTATCGACCTTGATGGCACGGCCGGCATTCGCGCCAACCACGTTGTAGCGCATCTCGCCGGTGGCATTCTCGAATCGCAACCCTCCGTTGGTGGGGACATGGCCATTTTCCGTGACCGTGTTGAAAGAAAGGATGTGTCCCGTGGAGGGCGCGTGCGTTTCGTGATCGCCACCGTCGATCTCGATGCCCCACTCCCGGTTGAAAGCCGCCAGGTTGTTCCGAACGTAGGCGTTCGGCGCCGTTTCGATCAGCACGCCGCGGGAACCGTTGCCGAGGATCTCGGAGTTCTCGACCAGCACGCTTTCCGATCGGGTGGCATGGATGCCGTTTTTGGTCGCGTCCCGGACGATGCAATTGCGGATCGTGAGCCGGTCGGCCTGATCGGCACGCACGCCATGGAGTCCCCCGCGTAATTCGACTCCGTCGAGCGTGAAGTCGGCATGCTCGATATAGAGGATGGTCTTGTCCGGAGGCGCCTGCAGGACTGTCCCGGGGCTCCCTTTCAGGGTAATGCCGGGATAGGCGGATTCCAGACTTTCGTTGTAGGTGCCGGGCGCCACATGGATCGTATGCGGCCCCCCGATGTCGGGGACCGACCGCAGGGCGTGCCGAATCGTTGCCCATGGCTCGGCGGGGTTTTGGGCTTGCAAGGCCGTGGCGGCGTCGGATCCGGTGTCCTGGTTTACGTGAAAATCCAGTGCCCGCGAGGATGTCGGTTGCAGCAGGCCACAGACCAGCAAGAAAAGGGGCAGGAATCGGACCGGCGGGGTCCGCTGCACTTTTCTGGATCGGCCAGATGCCGGCTGTATTTTTCTGGAATTACGCACTTCGATGAAATCTCGGCTGAAACTATGACGACGCAATTGGGGTAGAATTCGCGCCTGAAATCGACATTTACCGAGGAACCGGGAGGCTCAGACCCCCATGGTACTGAGCCTCCCGCCTCGGATGACTTAGTCAGTTCGGGAATCTTGGCCGTCCGCCCACGGTCGGCCTCGCACATCCGGTGATCCTGTTACCCACACAGGCACCGGAGGTATTCCCGATTCTACCCTTAGACTAGGCGAAAAGCTGCCCGCAGACCTCACATCGCTATCGGACGATGCGTCACGCGAAAGCACGAGGCTCTCCAGCGTGCGATAGGTCCCGCACCCGGGCGGCCAGACGCCTTTATTGGGTGTATCGGCGGGTCAGCCCGGTCGTATGAGCGGTTCGGGGGCTCGAATCGGAATTTTGCCGTCTGGAAACGCTTGCGCGTTCGGTCGGCTGCCGCCAAGGTAGGTCGCGAGCATGACGGGCAGAATGGCAACCGACGAAAAAGTCTTGCTGGAAAAGGCTGTATCGACAAGAGGGGGCGCCTCATTGAGGTGCACCGCTGCGCCACGGGCCGCGTTCGGGCCACCGGCATCGCTGGCCAGAACCACCCCGCGGGGACTCTCCGGCATTGGTTGCACAAAGGCAAAACAGGCCAATGCCATGATCGTCACGACGGTGGCCCAGCTTTTGACAAAACTTCTGCTCATTTCAACACGATTTTCGTTGCAAAGGCGGCGCCAATCAAGGGCAGGGAACTCCTTGCCCGAAATCTTCATAAATCGTGCAGTTCTGCCTCAGGGTGCGGAAATGCGCGATCAATATAGGTGTTATATGCTATTTGGATATGTGAAAACCCCAATTCTTGCCCTTGTCTTAGTTTTTCTCCCGCTGATGGCGTTTGCGCCAGCAAATGCCCAAGATTCCGGGCCGAACCTGAGTCTGCCAGACTCCTCGGTTGTCATGCCTCTTGTCGTTCAGGAAAATTACACGACGTTTTTTCTGATCAGCAACGTGGGCGAATCCGATGGCTCCCGGTTGGAGCCCGAGCCTGTGGAGGTCAACTGGGAATTTTTTGATGCTTCCGGCGAATTGATCGCCAGCGTGAGCCGCTATGTTCTGGGCGAGGGCGGCACGGATGTCGTCGATCCGAATGCGGTTCGCTCCAAGGACGAGGATGGCACTCTCGGGCCGCCCGTCTCGCTGGCGGGTCGAAACGGATTTGTGGTGGTCAGCGCCGAGGATGACGAGCCGCGTTTGATCGGGAATTTCACGGTGGCCAATATCGCGACATCGGCTGCGTGGGGTGCTTCCGGTATCGGTTTGGGCGCCAATGGCCTTCTGCTCCCCGGCGATAGCGCGGTCGGATCAACATTCAAGATCAATGATCTTGAAGACAACCTTTTGGTGGTGATCGGTATTGACGACTTCGGCTTCGTCCCCACCTCGTTGACCGAGGGGTTGGCTCCCGAGGATGGCGAGGAAATTCTCGGACTGCAGATCTCCCTGCAAAGCAATGCGACATTCGATCCGTCCAGGGACGAGGCGGTGCGGGAATTGTCGGCAAGCGCTTTGTTCACAACGATCGAGGAGCTCTTTCCGGAAACGAATCCCGGTTTGTCGGGCACTCTGGTGGTCAAACCGACGGATCCCTCGGTAACGTTGGTGGCCTTCTACGGACAAGCTGTGGGCCCCTTCGGCGCGGGACAGACCTTTCGGATGGTCATATCCGAGTGAGGGCTCTGACCATTGCGGGGTCGGACCCCAGTGGTGGCGGTGGTGTTCAGCGTGACCTGATGACCTTCGCCGCGCTCGGGATCTCGGGGACGAGCTGTCTGGCTTCCCTGACCGCTCAAAATACGACCGGGGTTGTCGAGACGCTGGCCGTGTCCGGAACTTTTCTGGCGCAACAAATCGAGACACTGCTGGTCGATCTGCCTCCTGATGCGAGCAAGACAGGGCTGTTGCCATCTGCCGAGACGGTGGCGGTCGTCGCTTCTTTTGGCAAGCGGTTGGGCCCGCTGGTGGTTGATCCGGTGCTGGTCAGCACCGGCGGCCAGACTTTGGTGGAAGCGGCCGTCCCCGAGGCCCTCCGGGCCCGATTGCTTCCATGCACCGCTTTGGTCACGCCCAATCTGGCGGAAGCCGAGGCGCTCGCAGGTTTCCCGGTTACCGATGTCGATTCGATGGCCGCAGCGGGCCGGGCGCTGCTCGATACCGGTGTTGGTGCGGTTTTGATCAAGGGCGGGCACCTCGCCGGGGACCCCGTGGATCTTCTTCTCACGGACGCGGGAGCCGAGAAGTTTTCGGCGCCTCGGCTCGAGGTTCCCGACGTCCGAGGCACGGGTTGCGCTCTTTCGGCAGCCATTGCCACAGGGTTGGCCCGGGGGCTGCCTGTGCGCGCGGCGGTGGTCGAGGCGCGTCGTTTCGTGCGCGATTCGCTCCGGACGGCAGCACCGGTCGGAAGCGGCGCCTGGCACCTTGGCGATACCCCCTGACCCGATTGGCCGAAGGCCGGGCGCTCGCATGGGGCTCGGCGGCAATGTATGCAGGGTTGGTGTCCAACGATGCGCGTTCTGTTCGAATCGCTCTGGTGCAGATGGTCTGCCAGGAGGATCCCTCGCTCAATTTGCGTCGGGCGTTGGAGATGATCGAGGAAGCGGCGGGCCAGGGGGCGCAGGTCGTTTGTCTGCCTGAACTCTTCCGCAACCGGTATTTTTGTCAGACCGAAGACCACGCACACTTTGCTCTGGCCGAGTCGGTTCCCGGACCGACAACCGAGGTTCTCGGAGAGGTGGCCGCGCGGTTGGGGGTGGTCGTGGTCGGTTCTGTATTCGAGCGGCGTACAGCGGGGCTCTACCACAATACCGCATGCGTTCTGGATGCCGATGGCGAGCTGGTCGGGATCTACCGCAAGGCCCATATTCCCGATGATCCGCTCTATTACGAGAAGTTCTATTTCACGCCGGGAGATACCGGGTTTCGTTCCTTTCCGACCCGCTTCGGGCGCATTGGCGTTCTCGTCTGCTGGGATCAATGGTTTCCCGAGGCTGCGCGCCTGGCCGCGCTCGGAGGCGCCGAAATCCTTTTTTATCCCACTGCCATTGGTTGGCACGCTGCGGAGAAGGAATCTGTCGGGTCCACGCAATTTTCGGCCTGGCAAACCGTGCAGCGCGGTCATGCGATTGCGAACGGGATTTTTACCGCATCTCCCAATCGATGCGGGGTCGAAGACACTCTGGAGTTTTGGGGTGGTTCGTTTGTCACCGCGCCCTCCGGCGAGATTCTGGCTGAGGCCTCGCAGGACCGCGAGGAAGTTCTGCTCGCGGATTGTCGTCTCGACAGTATCGAGGAGACCCGCCAGCATTGGCCCTTTCTGCGTGATCGCCGGGTGGATCGCTATGCCGGACTCCTGCGTCTGGCGGATGACGACGACGCGCGGGGCTGATGCCGTCGCCCGCCTCCGAACTTCATTGGCCAGCCGAGTGGGCACCGCATGCCGCGACGTGGCTTGTCTGGCCGCATAATGCCGACACCTGGCCAGACCGGTTGCCGCGTATCCCTGCCATTTTTGCGCAGATGGTGCGGGCGCTTCTGCCGGGCGAGTCCGTGGAGATTCTGGTGCGCGATGCGGCGGAACAAGCTGCCGCGGAATTGGTGCTGACCGAGCATCGCGCTCTGGGGTCGGGCGTCCGCTTTCATCATATCGTGACCAACGACTCCTGGATTCGGGACCATGGGCCGGTCTTCGTGCGTGGTGCGTCCGGCAAGCCGTTCGCTCTGGATTGGGAATATAATGCCTGGGGGGGCAAATACCCGGATTGGGCCGAAGATGCGCAGGTCGCACGGCGGGTCGCTGAAAAACTCGAAGTCGAGGCGCTGCGCCCGGGGATGGTTCTCGAGGGCGGTTCGATCGAGGGTGATGGTTGCGGGACCATTCTCACCACCGAGTCCTGTTTGCTGCACCCCAATCGCAACCCCGAGCTGGATCGCGCGGCTGTCGAACAGCAGCTTCGGCGCTATCTGGGCGCCGAGAAAGTACTCTGGCTGGCAGCCGGCATTGCCGGGGATGATACCGACGGGCATGTCGACGACCTCACACGTTTTGTCGCTCGGGGGCGAGTGGTGACGGTGGTTGAGGATCGGGTGGAGGACGAAAATTACCGGGTTTTGTGCGAGAATCGGGAGCGCCTCGAGGGGATGCAGGACGCCGGCGGCCAGGCTCTCGAGATTATCGACCTGCCGATGCCGTCGCCGGTGGTCTGCCGGGGGCTTCGTTTGCCGGCATCCTATGCCAACTTTTACGTGGCCAATGGAGCGGTACTGGCGCCGACATTCGAGGATCCGCAAGATCGCCGGGCTTTGGGGATTCTGACGGACTTGTTTCCGGACCGAGCGGTGGTGGGGATTCCGGCGCGTGACCTCGTGCTGGGTCTGGGGGCCTGCCATTGCCTCACCCAGCAGCAGCCTGCCGGTCCCCCCTCCGGCAAAGCCGAATAAGAACCGAATAAGAACCGGACAAGCACCGGACAAGCACCGGGCAAGCATCAGGGCTGATCAGGGCTGGTCCGGGTCGGCCACCGGCCATTGCTGCATCCGGCAAGAAATCTCTCTCCGGGGGGGGCCTATCGCGCGCCCAAACCCATATCGCCCGATCCGGGGAATTGCCCGTTCACATTTCCCCATTCTTAGTTAAGCTGATTGACCATGAGCGGGGATAAGTCGAAAACAGAAGTTTCCATGGAAGAGATGCGCGAGCGCTATCGTCAGGAGCGAGAAAAAAGGCTTCGCTCTGATGGCATGGCACAATTTCAGGAGTTCAAGGGGGATTTTGCCTCCTTTGACAAGGATCCCTTTGTCGAGCCGGACTTCTCCCGAGAGCCCATTACGGCCGAGACCCAGGTCGTCATTGTCGGTGGCGGCTTCGGGGGCATGCTGACGGCGGCCAATCTCATTCGCGAAGGCGTCGAGGACTTCATGATCGTCGAGAAGGGCGGGGACTTCGGCGGGACCTGGTACTGGAACCGCTATCCCGGATGCATGTGCGATGTGGAGTCCTACACCTACCTCCCGCTGCTCGAGGAAACCGGCTATATGCCGACCGAGAGATACGCCAGTGCGACCGAGATCTTCGAGCATTGTCAGCGGATCGGTACCCATTTCGATCTCTATCGGCGGGCCTTGTTCCAGACCGAGATCGAAGGAGCGGTCTGGGACGATGTCGAGCGACGTTGGACGGTCACCACGAGCCGCGGCGATTCGCTGAAAACGAAATTTTTCGTGGCCGCCGGCGGAATCCTGCACAAGGCAAAGCTTCCCGGCATCCCCGGGATCAACGATTTCGAAGGCCATACATTTCACACCAGCCGATGGGATTACGCCTACACAGGAGGTAGCGCGACCGAGCCCATGGAGAAGCTTGCCGACAAGCGTGTCGGCATCATCGGCACGGGTGCCACTGGAGTGCAGGCGGTCCCGCAACTCGCTCGCGTGGCCAAGGAAGTCTATGTCTTTCAGCGGACCCCCTCGGGCGTCGGCGTGCGAGATAACGGGCCTACCGATGCCGAATGGTTTCAGTCGCTCGAGCCCGGTTGGCAGGATGAGCGGATGTCGAACTTCACGGCAGCTGTAACCGGGGAGAAGCCCGAGGTGGATCTCGTTTCTGACGGTTGGACCGACGTCTTGTGGGTGAATACACAGGATCCGGCGGTCAACGAGGGGCTTGAATATGAAGACCTCGAGCGGATCGATTTCGAGGTCATGCAGAAGTTGAGGGACCGCGTCGACGCCACTGTGAAAGATCCCGCGACCGCGGAGAAACTCAAGCCGTGGTACGGCAAGCATTGTAAACGCGTCACCTTCCACGACGATTATCTCGGGGCTTTCAACGAGCCCAATGTGCATCTGGTCGATACCGAGGGCCTCGGGGTCAAGCAGATCACGCCCGAGGGAGTGGTGGTCGGCGACACCGAGTATCCGATCGATCTGTTGATTTTTGCCTCCGGCTTTGAGGTGACGACACCTCTGGTGCAGCGGCTCGGCTTCGACCCCGTGGGGCGAGGTGGCCAGACTCTCAGTGAGCGCTGGGAGGACGGCGCCCTCACTTTGCACGGGATTCTGACCGCGGAATTCCCCAACATGCTGGTGATCAGCACAGTCCAGGCCGGATTCGGGACCAACTTTGTGCACTTCCTCTCGGAGTCCTCCAAGCATGTCGCCTGGCTGGTGGCGGCCTGCGGTGCCGAGAAGATCGAGAGTATCGAGGCAACGCCCGAGGCCGAGGAAGAGTGGATCATGACTCTATGGAGCGTGGCCCGCGGTCTGGCCCGCTATTCGTCGGTCTGTACGCCGGGCTATTACAACGGCGAGGGGACGATCACCAAGGCCTCTGCGCGTAACGTGACCTACCCGGGGAACCTGCAGCACTATATCGATTACCTGATTCGTTGGCGTGACGCCGGTGGCTTTGCGGGCGCACGTGTGGTGCGCGCCGAGGACGACAAGCCGTCTGGCTAGCCCGCTCAGGGGAGCGTGGAAAACGATCCCCATATGTTGAGCACCATGGCGACGGTGCCCGTCACTGCCAGCAGGGGGTACCAACCGCGTCCGGGTCGCGTGAAGGCCGAGAGCGCCACGGGGAAGAGGATCGGCAGGAGGTCGAGCATGTAGCGCGATCCGAATTGCGTCGAGCCCTGAAAGGAATAGCAGAGGTAGAACCCGAACATGCAAAGCAATGCGGGGACACCGGCGCGGATCAGATGCGGCCGCCAGCGCGGCAGAAGGACTCCCAAAAGGAAGGGACTCAGAAAAAAGAGACTTTGTCCGCCGGAGTGGAATTTCAGAAACGGCTTTTCGGCAAGAACCTCGGGTAATGCCGTGGTGTAGAACTCCAGATTCCGCCCGATATGGTCTGTCGAGAAGTCGATCGAAGTATGGCTCCATTCCGACCAGGTGGAGGTGTAGGCGATCTGAAAGGGGTCTCCGAAGAGCGCCAGATTGTAGCCCACAATCAGCAGGCCCGGCGGTAGACACCCGACCGCAAAGCGCAACAGGTTGCGGACGGTCTCGCGATGGTCGGCCGCTTCCAACCAGGCGAGCAGGGCAAAGGCGGGCGCAGCAAAAAGGATCGAATATCGAATTTGCGCAGCGATCAGGAAGCAAATGCCTGCGAGAACGAATTGCCGCCGGACGGCCGCGAAAAGCAGGGCGGCCGCGAGGAAGAAGTTTCCCTCGCTGTGCATGAGCAGCCAGACACTCCCCAGTCGGGCACTATGAAATGTCGAGGTCCCCAGGACATAGAGGATGGGTGCGACCAGACGCAGCGGGCGCAGCATCGGGATGCCGGCGAATAGCCGATAAAGGAGAAACGCGGTGAGGACAATCAGCGCCGAA
>CBFHUR010000014.1:0-67137 GCA_965658895.1 Binatia bacterium | reverse complement strand
CATGGGTGCGCCCATGCATCCATCCTCCATAATGTGGTTCCATCTTGAGCGTGTTGATGAAGGTATCCACGATGCCGTACTGCTCGAGGTAGTCGGCATATCCGGCGTGGCTGTATTGGCGGACCATATCCATCACCTGATTGCGCATCGCGGTCTCGTTGGTGACGGTTCGTGCGGTTCGCTGGATATCGGCGAGGATCTGCGGATCGTATTTTTCGTCCGCAATCCATCCGACCTTGGCGCCCTGCATGGCGTACCAGAGTCCGACACCAAGCAGGTCATTGCCCCATGCCTGACTATTGTTGGTCAGAGATTCGGCAAAGGCCCAGGCCCCGACGTCCTCGATGGTGACCGCCGGCAGGCCGAGGAAGGCCCGTAGATCATTATAGGCCTCATGAGCCTCGGTGGTGATGGCGGTGCGACCACCGACGAGTTCATCATGCTCGGAGTTGTGGTTGGAGCCATGGAAGGTGCCCCAGACGGTAATGTCCATATAATTACCGCTGGTCGGCGGTGGCGGCATATGGTCGTGCGCGCCGTCGTCGTGCCCTTCATGTCCATCGTGCTCATCGGGTTGCTCCGGCGCCGCATTGGTCGGCAAAGGAGTTGGCTCGGGGCCTGCGGGCGTCGGTGTCGGCGCTGCGGTAGGCGTCGGTTGCGGTGTGTTGGTCGGATCGTTTGCCGGTACCGAACCCGAGTCTGAAACCGGCGGGCTCGTCGATTCGTCTGCGGGGCCGGCGTCCGGCGCCGTATTGGCCGAGCAGGCTTTGCCATTGAGTCGGAAGGCTGTCGGTGCCGCCGGTGGGTTCCCTGCAAAGCCGGCCTGGAATCCGAAGCTGACCGAGCCGCCGGCTGGAATCACCCGGTTCCATTCTTCATTATTTACTCGGAATCCCCAGACGTCTTCCTGGGCGATGCCGTCCCATAGTTCCACGATCTCCTGCTGCTCCGGAACTTCGAATGCGAGATTCCAACCGTTTTCCAGATCCAGATCTCGATCGCCTTCGTTATGAATCTCCACGTTTGCAAGGAATCCGCCGGGCCATGTGTTGGTAACGTCGTAATCCACATGACACGGCCGTTGTGTTTCGCAGGCTGAGCCAAAAGCGACGCACAAGGCGAGCATCCCATAACGAGAGAAAGAGCTTCCGTGTTTGTCTTGCCACATATCAAATCCCCTTATCGTTGGTGTTTCCGTGTCCGCTGAAAACATGGGGAAGCAGCGCGGGAGTCGGTACAGCGGAAAGACCATACGATCTCAATTTCGGAATTCCTGAAAGATGTCAGAATCCCCTACGCAACGCGCAATCGAGTTGCGGGGTCATTTGAGGTCGGCGTTGGATGGAATGCTTGCAGTCTGGCCCGGATTTTCCGAGGAAGGGCGGTCCCGAGAACAGAGTCATTTTGTAAAGCAAAAAAAAGGGTGTACCCCTTCGGGATACACCCTTTTTCGAGTGGAAACTTCTCAGGCGCGCATATTGAAGCCCTGATCTTCGGGCAGGAAAACGCTCTCCTCTGCATCCGCGATGTCGCGAGCGGTGAAGCCGGATTTTTGCAGACCCAAAGGGCCGGTGATCTTCATCTCGGCAACCCTCGAGCCGCTGACGAACAGGAATTTGCCCGTCTTGTCTCCTGATAGATCACTCGACATATAGAGAACCGCTTCCGAAATCTTTGCCGGATCCAGAGCCTCGGCCATTTCCGAATTGTCCTCGCCCATCAGATCGGAAGTCAGTCGAGTAAAGGCAACGGGCGCCAGTCCCCAGGCGCGGATTCCGTATTTCGCGCCCTCCTGCGCAAGCGTTCTGGTAAACCCGGCAATGCCGGCCTTGGCGGCACCGTAGTTACATTGGCCGAAATTGCCGAGCAAGCCGGAGGTAGATGTTGTGTTGATGATCACGCCCGGACCGCCGCGGTCTTTCATATGCTGAAAGACGGGTCGGGTGACACAATAAGTGCCCTTGAGATGGACGGCGATCACGAGATCCCAATCCTCTTCCTCAGTCTTGACCAGTGTGCGGTCTCTGAGGATTCCCGCGTTGTTGATCAGGATGTCGACTCTGCCAAAGGCGTCGATGGCGGTGCGACAAATATTTTCGCCGCCTGCGACCGTGGCTACCGAGTCATGGTTGGCAACCGCGGAGCCACCGGCATCGACAATCTCCTGGACGACCTGATCGGCCATGGCGACCCCGTCGCCTGTTCCGTCGCGGGATCCACCGAGATCGTTGACCACGACCCGGGCTCCCTCTCTGGCAAGCAGCAGGGCGTGGGTTCTTCCCAAGCCGCCGCCGGCCCCCGTGATGATTGCTACCTTTTCGTCGAGCAGTCCCATAATTTCCTCCTTGGCATAGGTTTCTGATTCTCCGATCATTAACGGCCCCGTGGCGCAAGTCGTCCACGACTGGCGAACTCGTTCGATGTCTGCGAAGACCGTCGGGCATGGGGGATCGAATTGATCGGTGGATGACCGGCGAAGGCACGGTGCGAATTTTGACGGCGACGAGCACTGCCATGGCCCGGGAGGCCGCGCGCGTTGCCGGGACTGCTCCAGCGGTTTCCGAGGTGCTCGGTGACCTGTTGACGGGCGTAGCACTTCTGGAATTGGCACAAAGTCCGGTCGAGCGCGTGCAATGCGCGTTTGATCATGGAGGTAGCGCAGGCCAATTGGTTGCCGATGTGTGGCCCGGCCCCGAGGTGCGTGGGCGGGTCGAGTATTCGAAAGCTGACGTGGAACCGCTGATTGGCCAGACCGGCGAGTTGCGAATTTCGCGCCATGGATTCCGGGGAGGGCAGGTCTACCAGAGCCGCTTGCCGGTGACCGGGGGGAGCATTGCCGCAGCACTGCAACAATTTTGTCTCGAGTCCGAGCAAACTCTGACACTCTTCTCCCTGGCGACAAAGACCGGAGCCGATGGTGCGATCGAGAGTGCGGGTGGGATGATCGTGCAGGCGATGCCCGATTGCGAACCCGAACATCTGGAGGCAGTGACCCGCTGCCTTGAGCAGGCAGAATTTTCTGCGTTGGTGCGAGCCGGCGAAGCGCCGGCCGAGGCCACGACCTCCCTGCTCGGTCGGTTGGACCTCCACGTGCTCGGGCACGATCCTCTGGTGTATCGCTGCCGCTGCTCTCTGGATCGCGCCATCGGGGCTGTCCGGACTCTTTCGCCCGAAGAACTCGCCGAGGTCGCACAAGGCCGGGTCGAGGAAGTGGTCTGTGATTTCTGCGGTCATCAATACCTTGTCGGGGCCGCCGAGTTGGAGGCTTCAGCCTCTCTGGTAGGAGAGTGATGATGGGTATCCGTGTCCTTGCGATTCATCATCAAGCGGTCGCCGCTGGTTCGAGCGCCGAGGAGTTGGAGGCTTCGCGCACTTTTTATACCGACCTGCTCGGACTGCAGAATGATTCCAGACGTCCCGATTTTGGTGTCGAGGGCAATTGGTATTTCGTGGGACCGGAGGGCCGAAGTCAGGTGCATTTGGTGGGGAATGCGGTTCTTCCCACGGGAGGTGCCGATACGCCACCCAATCCCCTGGAATCCCATCTGGCAATGGCCGTGGAGAGTCTCGACGAGGCTCGACGCGATTTGGAACTTCGCGAGGTGCCCTTCCTTTTTCTACCCGGAAAAAATGCGACCGGAGTCGATCAGATCTTCATCCGTGATCCGGCGGGCCACGTGATTGAATTGCATGAATTCGGCAAGTGTCGCTGTGATCGCCAGGAGCTGGCCGAGTGACGCAGGCGGTTTGTCTCGAGCCGGAGAACGGACGTTATCGTGCGGACTTGGTGTTTTTGCACGGTCTTTGGACAGGTCCGGACATCTGGGAGCCAGCAGCGTTGGGATTAGCTCATCGAGGCTGGCGCTGTCACCTTCTCGACCTGCGCGCAGGCGGCGACGTCGACTCGTTGGAGCAATGGTGCCAACGGACCGCAGAATTCATGGCCAATCTGGAGCGGCCGCCGGTTCTCATCGGGCATGATGCGGGCGCGTTGGTCGCCTTGCTTCTGGCCGAACGCTCCTTGCCACGCGCGGTGGTGGCCGATGCTCCGCTGTTGACCGGAGCACCGCAACTGCAGCCCCGTCTGGCGGCAATGGTAGCCCGGTGGCGCAATGTCCATCTCCCGCCGCCGGCGCCAGCTCAGCCGATGCTGCAGGTGGCCTCGGCGGCCGGGCAGGCCCGCGTCCTGAATGCTCTTGTTCCCGAGGGGGCACGGCTGGTGGCCTCCTTGCATGGGCGAGCGACGCAACCAGGGCGTCCGGGCGTGCCGACCGTTCTGATCGCTTCCCCGGAAGATCCTGTGGTCCCCGAGTCGCTCGCCGCGATCACGGCACAGGGGATCGAGGCTGCCTATCTGAAACGCACCGGCGGCCATTTCGGGATGCTGGAGGAGCCCTATGATCGCTGGTCAAGTCTGGTCCAGCGTTGGTTGGTGCGTCATGCCGGACCGGACTTGTTGTTGTTGGACGGCGAAGAAGATCTCGATCCGGATGCCTTGATTTGATTTGGCCTACGTTCTCGCAATGGTTTGACATCTTCCTCTCACGGCATGAGACTTCGCACCCTACCTTCGATGACGTTGCCCACCGAAATCAAACCCGACACCCGTGACGGACGCACGCAAAGACGCATGCGCAACCGCGAGCGGGTCGCCGACGCCTTGTTCTCTCTGGTGCGAGAAGGGTATTGCCGACCCACAGCGGATCAGGTGGCCGCTCGCGCTGGCGTGGGTCGCCGAACTGTATTCCGGCATTTTGACGATCTGGAAAGTTTATTCGCCGAGGTGGCCACGCAGGTACGTGATCAAGCGAGAACGAGGCGAGTGCCCGTCGACCGGCAGCAGCCGGTGCAAGAGCGGGTGCGAGAAATGGTCTCGCGACGTGCTCTTCTCTTTGAGGAGCTCGCGCCGTTTCGGCGCGCAAACACAGCGCATTTATGGCGGTCGCCAGTCCTGCAGAAGTTTGAGGCCGAGAACAATCTGGAGCTTCGCGAGGATCTCCAGCATGTGATTCCCGAACTGCAATCGAGTTCGTCGGTCTCGGCCCATGGAGTGGAAATGCTGGCCGGGCCCGAGACCTGGGACCGATTGCGCGATGTGCAATTGCTGAGCTTTACCGAAGCCGAAACCACCGTCGGGGATCTGATCCTCCAGTTGCTGGGTGAGAAATGAGCGGCTCGGTTCCGCCGCTGTGCTCTTCTAGATCTTTGGTTCCTCGAACAGATTCGGTAACCCGACGGGGATCTGTTAGCTCGAGAACATGAATTCCACTCGCATCGCCGTCGTCGGCGTCGGCTCGATTGGAGGCGCCATCGCCGCTGATCTTCTCGACTGCGGAAACGCGGAGATCTTGCTCATGGCGAGGAGCCCATTTGCCGAATTGATTGTCGAGCATCCCGATGGCACCAGCCAGCATGCGCTGTCTCCATACATTGATCCTGAGACTTTCCGGACGGATCGTCCCGCGGACTGGATTTTGCTCGCCACCAAGGCGCACCAATCTGCCGACGCGGCCCCGTGGATTCAGAAGCTGCTTGGCCCCGAAACCCGGATCGCGGTTCTGCAAAACGGGATTGATCAAGTAGCGAGAGTCCAACCTCTGGCTCCGGAGGTTCGGGCCGTCATCCCCGTCACCGTCCAGATCCCGGCGCAACGGCTTGGACCCGGACACGTGCGGCAACAGCACACGGGAGCGCTTCTGACGGTTGCCGATGAACATGGGCAGGCATTCGCGGCTCATTTCGATAACGCGCGCACGCATGCGGAGGCACGCGAGGACTTCCATACGCAGGCGTGGTGGAAATTGGTCATGAATGCCGGATCCGGCGCGGTCTGCGCGCTCGTGGTGCGCGATAACCGCGCGGAGCACGATCCCGAAATTCGCGAACTGGCTCTGCGGCTGATGCGGGAAGCCGCCGCTGTCGGCCGCGCCGAAGGTGCTGAACTTCCCGAAGATGCTCCCGAAAAGGCAATGCATCTGGCTTTGGCGGGAGCACCCGGTCATTGGACCTCGATCGCTGTCGATCGACGCGAGGGCCGTCCGATGGAGTGGGAGGCACGCAACGCCATCATCGGAAAACTGGGCCGCAAGCATGGGATCCCGACGCCCCTTTCGGACATGGTCACCGCCTTGCTGCGGGTCGCCGACGTCACCTGGCTTCCTGACTCCTGAGGCATCCTGCTTCCTTTTTGTTTCGGTGAGGGCAGAGCGCACCGTTTCAGAGCGTTCGAGGGTTGCACGTGCAGGGCGCATGGCAGCTGCCGGGGGATCATTTCCGATGTGAATGGATCCAGTTTTCGATCGTCCGAGGGGCAAGTTTCACACCCGGGCTCAGGGGAGTTCAGGCGTGGAAAGAAGGATGAAGGGATGCTCCCATGACTCGAGAAACGATACTGGTTCGCTGCGCTCGGACGCTATTTTCTTCGCTTACGATTCTTTGCCTTCTGGCGATGGCGGGCGCTGCCGCGGCCGCCGATCTGCGACTGGCCTCGTCTGATGAGGGACGACTGGCTGCCCCGATTCTGTCCGACCATATGGTCCTGCAGCGCGGTCAGGCCGTGCCGATTTGGGGGGAAGGACTCGACGGGACAACAGTGGAGGTTGAGTTGCGCGATCCGACAACAGGTCGTTTGGTCGCCGAGGCCTCCACGGTGGTTGTGGCCAAAAGTTGGCGCGTCGATCTGGCGCCTCTGGAGACCGGCGGTCCCTATGATTTGCGAGTGAGCGACTCCCGGGGCCAAACTCGGGAGGTCGTCGATATCCTTGTGGGCGAAGTCTGGTTTGCCGTGGGGCAGTCCAATCTGGCCCCGGGGCGGTTCCCGGCCGATGCCTCCTGGAATCTTGATTTCGCTGACCCTGCAGGCCCGGTGGATGGCAGTTGGGTGCGGGCTTTTTCAAATGGAAACGAGCGCAACGGCGTGGGTTGGCAATCGCGGCCGGGCGATACGGCCGGCTGGCTGGCTACCGGTCTGGCCGAGGCATTGGCTCTGCAGGAAGGAGCACCTGTCCCGGTGGGGATCGTCAATTTGGCGGTTCCCGGGGCCGCCATTCGCCGGTGGGCCGGCAGTGGATCGGGCGACCGGAGCGTTCTTCCCGAAGGTGTCGGCGATTACTACAAATCATGGCTCCTGCCGTGCTTGCCCTACGCGGCCCGGGGCGTGTTCTGGTGGCAGGGAGAGTCGGATCATCAGGGTTCCGGCGCGCCGCAATATGCCGAGCGCTTCCGGGGATTGATCGAGGATTGGCGGATCGACTTCGAGAACGATGAATTATTCTTTGCCGCTGTAATGCTCCCCAACGGAAAGGGCGTGGCGATCGACGAGTTGGTGCGAGGCTATCCGCGATCTCGGCCACCCGAAGCTCGGTCCGCCGGATTGATGTATGATGCCTATCTCTCGACCTCCAGGGAGACGCCCCTTGTCGGGTTGGCGCTGACCAAGGACCTCCCGGGCGGAACGCATCCCTCGGATCGTGAAGTCTATGCACAACGTCTGGTGGACGTGGTGCGGCATGATGTCTACGGCGAGTCGTTTGCCTATTCCGGACCTGTTTTTGATTGCATGGAACGGGTGGGTGATACCCTGCGGATCCATTTCAAGGGCGATACCGGTCTTGGCTTGAGAGCCGGAGGTGTCCTGCGCAAGGGGATCCCGGCCACCGCATTGCAAGGTGTCCAAATCGGCACGGATCCCGAGGCCCGTGTCTGGGCGAACACCGCCATCGACGGCGAGGTTCTCGAGGTATTTCATCCGACCATCCGCAACCCCGCTTATATGAATTACGCCTGGCGGGTGAACCCACGCTGGGCAAACCTATTCAATGAGGCTGGTCTGGCCGCCGGGCCCTTTGCGGCTTCCTGGCCCCGGGACGCTTGCGCGAATTGATCGCGTTGGACGTGTCCGGATCCAGCCGAGATCTGCTAGCATCCGCGCATGCCCGATTTTGCAAATCTGGAAGTGCTGGCCGACGGCGAGCGAGCGACTATTTTCCTCAACGAGCCTGATTCTCTGAATCCTCTTCGCGCGGTTACCCTGCAATCTTTGATCGATGCCGCGGGTTGGTTGAATCAGCAGCCACAGTTGAAGGTCGTGGTGGTTGCGGGTCGTGGGCGATCGTTTTGCGCAGGAGCTGATGTCCAGCTGGTGGGGCCGAAGGCCGACCCGGGGGCTCCCGGTCCCCGGCAGATGGCGGATCTGGGGCGCAAAATGGCCGACGCCATCGAGGGTATTCAGGCCGTGACGATTGCACAGATTCATGGACATTGCGTGGGGGGAGGGGTGGTCCTTGCAACGGCATGCGACCTTCGCCTGGCCGCCGCCGGCGCCTCGTTTCGGATTCCGGAGGTGGATTTGGGGATTCCTCTGGCGTGGGGCGGGATGCCACGGTTGGTGCGTGACATCGGGGCGATCATGACGCGCGAGTTGGTGATGACGTGCCGTGTTTTCGATGCGGCCGAAGCCAGAGAGATCGGGTTTCTCAACCGGGTCGTCCCGGAGGACGCGCTCGACACGGAGGTCGAGGCAATGGCGCGAGTCCTGATGGATAAATCGCAATATGCGTTGCTGTCCACAAAACGTCAGACGCATGCCATTACCGCCGGCATGGTCGGGCTGCCCGGCTCCGTGCTCGATGCCGATTTTCTGGTGGCAGGGCTGCGGGACCCCGAGGGCCAGAAAAAGGCGGCCTCTTACCTCAAGCGCGTCTTTTCCGGGAAGAAATAGAGGCGGCTCCGCAGATTCAGGAGCGCAGATTCAGGAGCGCGGTGCCGCGTTCTTGTCGTCGGAAGATTCGCGAGGCTCGTTCGGGTCGGTTTCTTCCTCGGCCATCCCGATTGTATGCAAACCGCATTCGGTCTTGCCGCGGCCGGCCCATCGGCCCGCGCGCTCGTCTTCTCCGGCAAGAACCGGGCGCGTGCAGGGGGCACAACCGATGCTGGCGTAGCCCTGATCGAAAAGCGCGTGGGTGGGGATTTCATGCTTCTGCATGTAGGCCCAGGTATCCTTGGCTTTCCAATTGGCCAGCGGATTGATCTTGACGATCCCGCCGCCGAGCCGCTCGAGAATGGTCATGTCGGCTCTGGTTGTGGCTTGATCCCGACGGCGACCGTTGATCCAGGCGGCCACGCCATTGAGCGCGAGCTGCATGGGGTCGACCTTGTTGATCTTGCAGCAAAGGTCGGGGTCGGTCTCGTAGAGATTGTCGCCATGGGTGGCCAGGAATTCTCCTCGCGGCATGGCGGCACTCAGGTTTCGGATCTCCAGTCCGAATTTCTCGACCAATTCATCTCGGTAGGCGAGGGTCTCGGAGAAGTGGTAGCCGGTGTCGATAAAGAGCACGGGCGTTTCCGGTGCGATGGTGCGCAGCATATGCGCGATCACGACGCCTTCGTGCTGGAAGGACATTGTCAGCACCGCATCCGGGGCGAAGCTGTCCGCTACCCACCGGAGAATTTCTTCCGGCGTCTGGGTTTCCGCAATCTCGTTCTGTATTTTCAGATCCAAGGGCTTGGCTCCGGTGATTCGGTTCAACAGCTACCATAGGCGCCGAAACGCGGCAATTTCTTACTTTTCACACTTGTTCTGTGGAAATCAGGACCGAGCCGCCCGGGAAAGCGACGTTTCTTCGCTGCCGATCGGGGAAAAGCCCTCGCCAGTAGGGACTTTATGAAGCTCGACGCTATAGGGTTCGAGAACCTCGGCAAGTCGTTCGCGATGGGCGCTGATCGAACGTGTCACGGAAAGATAGCCGTGCTCGGCGGCCTCGCGGCGTGCTCTGAAGTCCAGCGGAAACATACGAAAGAAAGTTTCGTCGGAATCCCCGGGTTCGATTAGAAGAATATCGCCCTGAAAGCCTGGGTCCTCGCGGTATTGCTGGAGGCCAAGGTGGAGCCGTGAGTGGAGCATCGCCCGGAAGACCTGATTCATCACGACGAAAAGCCCTCGGTCGCTCAATGTGCTGCCGTCCGCGAGTCGACCGCCCCGCATCTGCGGGCGGTTGTTGAAAGGTCGGAATGGATTGTAGGCGATGATCAAGTCGGCGCCCTGTTCGATCGCGATGTCGATATTGGCCGTGCGGCGCACGCCGCCATCGACATAATCCACGCCTCGAAGGCGGGCGGGCTTGTAGAAGCCGGGCATCGCCGTAGAGGCCTGAACGGCTTCGGAGATCGAGAGCAATTCGCCTTGCTCGGGTCCGAAAATGACTCGCTCGGCGGTGTCGAGGTTGACGGCGGCGACGTAAAGTTTCTTGCCTCGCTCGCGAAGCAGGGTTTCGAAATTGTTGCTGAGGCCGCGCGCGGCGAATCCGCGGCGAAGAAAACTTTCGATTCCGGAATTGTCGAAGGCGCCAGCGGGAAGATAGTCCAGCGCAAAGGGGAAACTCCGGTGGGTCCGGAGCCCGCGCAAGACTTCGTTTGCCAATCGCTCAAGGGCGTCGCGGCTGGGTGCGCGCGTGCACGCCTCCAGGGGCTCCTGCAGGCGGCGATAGGTCGCCGGGCTGCGCAGCAGGACTTCGGCGGCAGCTCCGGGCAGATAGCTCAGGAGGTCGGTGACGAACTCGATGGGCTTGGTCACCATTTCGCTGAAATTGGGTCGGTAGAAATCCCGGAGTCGAAAATCGGCAAGCTCCCCCTCGCCACCCAGAGCGGCCATCAGTTGAGCGGGGGGGATGCCGGCGGCGAGAGGTGCCGCCAGCAGAGCACCGGCCGAGAGGCCGACATAGATGTCGAAATCGACGATTTTCCGGCGGCTCAGAATATCGTCGAGGGCGCAGATGCCCCCCAGCTTGAAGGCTCCTCCGGTGACCGCCCCGCCCGCAAGCACCAATCCGATTTGCGGCTTTGGCGGGCGGTTGGCCGGCGTACTTTTCTGGATGAAGGTGATTCCCATGTTGAGGGGCCCGCGTCGGGGGACCATCGGCAGGTTCGCTGAAAGTCTTCAGCCCGGCAACAATGCCCGAGATCTCTACTTCTGGGGAAAAACGAGCGGGCCGTCGCGGCGCAGACCTGCCTCGAGAGACTGCAGGTCCTCGGGGGTGTCCGAGGTATACCAGCGCCCCGTGTGGACGAACCCCTGAAAGGCGAGGCCTTGGGCGAAAAGTTCAGGGTAGAGTCCTCGCATCGTGCTGAACGGACCTTCGGGTGGCATGCGATCGAGTACCTCGGGTTGCAGGACCTGCACCGAGGCGAACATATATTCGCGCAGATCCGCGGCCGGTTCCCCCTGGCCGAGAAATCTTCGGATGCGGTTTTCCGCATCAACGCCGAACAGGCCGTAGCTGGCCGCCTTCGGGTCGTCGCGCAGGACCAGGGTGATTCCGGCCCGGCTTTGCTTGTGCTCCTCCAGTAATGCGGTGAGCGAGACATCGGTGACCACGTCGGCGTTCAGGACCAGAAGCGGTGCGTCGGGATCTGTGTCGGGAGCCTCTCGGGCCATGCATTCGGCGGCCTGACGGATGCCACCGCCGCTGTCGAGTAATTCTTCCTCGATGGAGTAATGCAAACGCATTCCAAGCTGGCTGCCGTCCCCGAGTGCCGCAAGGATTTTCTCTCGCAGATGATGGACATTGATCACCACATCGGTGATTCCGTGTGCCTTGAGCAACGAAAGACCATGCTCGATCAACGTTTTCTCTCCCGCTGGCACTAACGGCTTGGGTGTTGTGTCGGTCAGGGGGCGAAGCCGCGAGCCACGTCCCGCAGCGAGGATGATCGCGCGTGCCGGGGGCGTGCTCATGAGAAAATCGGGCTCCTCTGGAAGAGCAGGTCGGCCAGATGCTCTTCGCCCAGAGCATCGAGGGCGCGCATGGTCTGTTGTGCCATTCTCGGTCCGTAGCGCTCGAAATACCCGGGTTTGTCCAGCTCGAGGGCCAGAACACCGAACCGGCCGAGGACACGCAGGGTCCGGTAGGCCACCGCCGTGAAATATGCCTCGCTGAGGGCGGTATCGTCGGGATAGACCGGGCACCCGTTTTCGGCCATCTGTTCTCGCCAAACTTGCATGAGTTCAGATTCCAGCCGTGGGTCCACAAAACGATCCGTGTCCCGGTCGGTCAGGAGACTGGCGAGATCATAGAGCAGGGGGCCGCGTGTGGCGTCCTGAAAATCGATAACGCAGAGCCGGCCCCGGGGGTCCACGTGGAGATTCCAGGCGTGATAGTCCCGATGCATCAGGCCGACGGGTTGCGCGGCGATCCTCTCGCCCAGGCTGGCCAAAGCATTTTCGAGTTCCGGGTCGGCCCCGGCCGGTCGGGCCCCGAGGCCCTGTGCATGCCCCAATCCATGGGTCACGGTTACCGTCAGCTCCCTCGAGATGGCCTCGGACCCGTAGGTCTGGTCGAGGGCAAAGGAGGTCATGGTCGCCCGAGATTCGGCGGTGGCAAGCCTCGCCAGCAGTATAACCGCCTGTGACATCAGTGCTTTTCGTTCAGAATCCCCAGAGTTTTCAGCTACTTGGGCCAGCGGCGTGTCTCCGAGGTCCTCCAACAGCAGGCAGCCCTCGGCCTCGGCGACCAGATAGATCTCCGGAACGGCGACCGCATCGGCGGCCAGGAAGCGTTGGACGTTCACAAACGGAAGTTCTTCGCGCGCGGGCCCGTTGCCCTCTTCGGGGGCTCGTGCCGAGCCATCCGCGGCAAAGAGCATGGCCAAAACGGTCGCCGGCGCCTCTGCCCCGCGCAGGTGGAGGCGGACATAGCTTCGATTTCCGGCGTCCCCGGTCAGGGGGCGCTCGGCGTCGATTTCCGAACCCGGCCAGCGCCGCGCAATGAGATCTTTGAGGACTTCGCTGCTCACCGCGGCACAGCTAGCGCGGATGGAGCCGAAATTCACCTCCCGGTCGCCGGTATTCCGCTCGGCCCTCCCGAGGAACCCGCGCCCGCCCGTTGACAGGACCCGGTTCAAACCCTAGCTTCTCGGGGAGCGTTCGGCGTGAAATTCGGGGGGTTTTTCCGCACGACGACACGCCGGGAGGAGCCATTGATCAACCCGTACGTTGCATTGCTGATGAGCGCAGCGCTTTGCTCGCTGGTCGCCATAATTATGGTTTTTGCGAGCCGCATCATCGGTCCGCAAAACCCGAGTGAGACCAAGCTCGAGGTTTTCGAAGCCGGCAATCCGCCGGTCGGTACCCTGCGTGGCATGCGTTTCCCGATCAAATTTTATCTGGTCGCCATTCTCTTCATCGTTTTCGATATCGAGGTGGTTTTCATGTACCCTTGGGCGGTGATTTTCCGCGATCTGGGGTGGTTTGGTCTCGCCGAGATGGGGGTCTTTGTCGGGATCCTCACTGTGGGTTTGGCCTATGTCTGGCGCGTCGGAGCGCTGGCCTGGGAATGAGCTGAGGTCGCGATCGTTATGGAAGTGCTCTTCACGCTGGCGAAAGTCATCGTCGCGTTTGTCATCATGCTGCAGATGGTTCTGGTCCTGCTCTGGGTGGAGCGTAAGGGATCGGCTCTGATTCAGGACCGGGTTGGCGCAAACCGAGCCAATATCTTCGGCGGAATCCTGCCGTTCAATCTGGGAATCGTGAATACCTTTATGGCAGACCCCCTCAAGGGGTTTCATAAAGAGGATATCGTGCCCGCGGGGGCCGATAAATTTCTGCATTGGTTGGCC
The DNA here is from genome assembly GCA_965658895.1 of Binatia bacterium. GTDB lineage: Bacteria > Desulfobacterota > Binatia > UBA12015 > UBA12015 > UBA12015. The sequence continues at coordinate 53,526 of CBFHUR010000014.1, read as the reverse complement.
CCGATTGTCGGGATCGTCCCGCTGTTTCTGACATTTGCCGTCGTTCCCTTCGGTGACGTGCTCATTCTCGGGGATTATACGATCAATCTGCAGGCAGCAGAGACCGGGGTCGGCATCTTGCTGATTCTGGCGATGGTCTCCATGGGTGTCTACGGCGTCGTGCTTGGGGGCTGGGCTTCAAATTCCCGCTACTCGATGTTGGGTGGCGTGCGCGGAACCGCTCAGATGATTTCCTACGAGGTCTCGATGGGCCTTTCCATTGTGGCTGTGGTGCTCACCTATGGAACGCTCGACATGCAGGAGATTGCCCGGGCGCAGGGCGAGCTGATGTGGGGGGTTCTGCCGGCATGGGGCATCTTCTACCAACCCCTGGCGATGGTGATTCTCTTCATTGCGGGGATGGCCGAATCCAAACGCGCACCCTTTGATCTGCCCGAGGCAGAGTCGGAGCTCGTCGCTGGTTTCTACACCGAGTATTCCGGCTCCAAACAATTGGTCTTCATGATGGCTGATTTTGTGGAGATCGCGATCGTGGCTGCTCTGATGACCACATTTTTCTTCGGCGGCTGGCAGGTGCCCTATCTCTACCAATCCGGGTTTCAATTCCCCGGTGGTTGGGAGATTCATCTCCCCTCATTGCTGGTCACCTTGCTTCAGGTTGTTTCGTTTATCCTCAAGCTGTTCTTTTTCTGCTGGGTTCAGATTCTCGTGCGCTGGTCCCTCCCACGTGTCCGCTATGACCAATTGATGGATCTGGGCTGGAAGCGATTGCTTCCTCTCGGGCTCGCAAATGTGGTGATTACCGCGATCCTGATCCTCGCTCTGGAGGGGTTCACAGTCTGATGGTTCTGTTCTGGATTCTTGCGATACTGACCATCGCCGGTGCCCTGACAACAGTCCTGCACCGCAACCCGGTCTACTCGGCGTTGGCTCTGGTCTTCACACTGTTTCAGGTGGCGATTATCTTCCTCGCTCTCGATGCGTTCCTGATCGCCTTTCTTCAGGTGATCGTCTACGCGGGCGCGATTGTGGTGCTCTTTCTGTTTGTGATCATGTTGCTTGCGGTCGAGCCCGAGGAACCGCTGGCGGGCAACCTGCCGCTGCGTATCTCCGCCGGAATCCTCTGCCTCCTGCTGGTGATCGAGTTGGCCACGTTGAGTTATCTGCCCGGGATCTCCAAGCTGGCCGAGCCGATGCCCGAGGGCTTTGGGCAAACCGCGGCCGTCGCCCGCCAGCTTTTCTCGGCCTATATGCTCCCGTTTGAATTAACCAGCGTCCTGCTCCTCGTTGCCGTCGTCGGCGCGGTGGTCATGGCGCGACGCAAGGCTTCCTGAACATGGATGTACCAGTCGATCATTATCTTGTGCTCGCCGCGGTGATCTTTTCGATCGGCGTTTTTGGCGTTCTCTTCCGTCGGAATGTGATTGTGATGTTGATGTCGGTCGAGTTGATGCTCAACGGAGTGAACATCACCTTTGTCGCCCTGGCGCGCCGGATGTGGGATCTCGATGGTCAGGTGGTCGTGTTTTTTGTCATGACGGTTGCGGCCGCCGAAGCCGCTGTCGGGTTGGCGATTTTCCTCGTCAATTTTGCCAGTCGCAAGACTCTGAACGCGGACGAAATCCGCGTCATGCAAGGATAGAGGAGAGAGCGAACCATGCCCGAACTCGAAACATCCTTGCTGCGCTGGATCGTGCTGCTTCCTCTGGCGGGCTTCTTCGCCAATGTGGTTTGCGCCAAGCTCGACAAGCCTCTGGCCTCGAAATTTATCGGCCCCGGCGTGCTGTTTGCGGCATTTGCCATCGCCATGACCGGTGTCGGAAAGCTCTGGAGTCTCCCGGTGGAGCATCTGGGCGAAGGCTCGCTGATCGATCCGGTGTTTACCTGGATTGCCGCTGGCCCCCTGACGGTCGACTTCACCCTGCGGCTCGACGCTCTGACCAGCGTGATGCTTTTCCTGATCACTGGTGTGGGCTCGCTGATTCACCTCTACGCGGTCGGCTACATGGAAGACGATCCGGATGTGTCGCGCTTCTTCGCGTATTTGAACCTCTTTGTCGCGGCGATGCTGATCCTGGTGCTCGGCGACTCGTTGGTGGTTCTGTTCATCGGCTGGGAAGGGGTCGGTCTCTGCTCCTACCTGCTGATCGGTTTCTGGCACAAGGATATGGGCAACGCTGACGCCGGCCAGAAGGCGATGATCGTCAACCGGATCGGGGACGCCGCCTTTTTGATCGGCATGTTCGTTCTTTTCTGGGGCCTCTACGAGATCGGGGTTCCGACCTTGAACCTGCAGAGCATCAACCAGAACGCCGGAGCGCTGGCCCAGGCGATGCCCTGGATGCCGACGGTGGTCTGCTTGCTGATGCTGTTTGGCGCGACCGGAAAGTCTGCACAGGTACCTCTATTTGTATGGCTGCCGGATGCCATGGCCGGACCCACGCCGGTTTCGGCCCTGATTCACGCGGCCACCATGGTGACCGCAGGTGTTTATCTGATCGCCCGATTGTCTTTCCTCTATGTCCTGTCTCCGGACGCGCTTCATGTGGTTGCGTGGATCGGTGGCTTTACCTGCCTGTTTGCTGCGACCATGGCGATCGTTCAGGAAGACCTCAAGAAGGTTCTGGCCTACTCGACAGTCTCGCAGATCGGCTACATGGTGCTGGGTGTGGGCGTCGGTGCCTTTGCGGCCGGTATCTTCCACGTCATGATGCACGCCTTCTTCAAGGGTCTTCTCTTCCTCGGTGCCGGCGCTGTCATGCACGCTCTGCACGGCGAGTTGCGGATGTCGCATATGGGTGGGCTTCGCAAGCAGATGCCCAAAACGGCGGGAACCTTCTTTATCGCTTGTTTGGCGATCGCCGGTTTTCCCGGCTTCGCCGCGTTTTTCTCCAAAGATATGGTTCTCGAGAATGCTTATATGGGTGGTTTCATCGGACCCTGGGCATTGGGGACGATCGCGGCCGGCTTCACGGCCTTCTACATTTTCCGGGCCTACTTCCGTGCCTTCACCGGCGAGAGTCATGTCGACCCGGAAAAAGCAGAGCATCTCCACGAGATGGGCTGGCAGATGACCGTCCCGATGATCATTCTCGCCATTCTGGCCACCTTTGGTGGCTGGATCGGCATGCCGCTCCATCTTCTCTGGGGTGATGCGATCGGTCACTATCTGGCACCCGCGCTGGCGGCCAACCCCTTCATTCACGGGGGAGGGCACCATACTGGCGAGGTTCTGGTCTTGATGGCGGTTGCCACGGGGGTGGGCCTGTTCGGTATCTTCTGGGCTTGGTTATTGTATGTGAAGCGCCCCGCCACGTTGGATGCTGTCTATGGGGTGACCAAGCCGATTTATCCGATCCTGTGGAACAAATACTGGCTTGACGAGATTTACGACGGTCTGATTGTCGCGCCCTACAAGCGCACTTCGCGATTCCTCTGGGCGGCAATTGATGTGGTGATTGTGGACGGCATCGTCAATGGCGTTGCGACGACCATCACGCTTCTGTCCGGCATTATCCGGCGGATGCAAACTGGAAACGTGCAGCATTATGCGTTGGGATTGCTCTTTGGAGCGGCGTTCCTTGTGGGAACCTACTTGGTGGTCGGGGGTTGATGATCATGGACTTTCCGATTCTGACCTGGATTGTGTTCTCGCCTCTTCTGCTGGGCTTTGTGCTGCTCTTCCTTCCCAGCGAGCCGCGCGCGATTGCGCAGCGAACGGCTTTCGCTTTCTCCCTGATCCCGTTTGTCCTTTCTCTGGTCTTGCTCTCTCAATTTGATGCGAGCAGCGGCCATCTCCAGATGGTCGAGAGTGTGATGTGGATGCCGTCTCTCGGGATCACCTACTCGGTGGGCGTGGACGGGTTTTCGATCTGGCTGATTCTGCTCACGACCATGCTCACGCCTCTGGTGATTCTGGGTTCCTGGACCGATATCCGACATCGGGTCAAGGAGTTCATGTTCTTTATCCTGGTTCTGGAGTGGGGCATGCTCGGCGCGCTCGTGTCGATCGACCTCTTCCTTTTCTTCTTGTTCTGGGAGTTGATGCTTTTCCCGATGGCTTTCGTTCTGGGGATCTGGGGTGGGCCGCGCCGACACTATGCCTTGGTGAAATTTGTCCTCTACACGATGACCGGTAGTGCTCTGATGCTGGTCGCTCTGCTGTATCTGGTGCTCGTGCACGGAGCTTCCGGTGAGCTGACCTTCGACATCATGACTCTGTATGGAACGGAGTTGACCTATACGGAGCAAACCTGGCTCTTCTGGGCGTTTGCGATCGCCTTTTTCATCAAGGTGCCACTATTCCCCCTGCACACCTGGTTGCCCGACGCGCATACGGAAGCGCCCACGGGTGGCTCGGTCGATCTGGCAGGAATCCTCCTCAAGATGGGCGCTTACGCCTTCTTGCGGTTTGCGATCCCGCTGTTTCCGCTCGCCGCCGAGGATGCCTTCCCGGTGGTGATCGGACTCTCGGTGTTCGGAATCGTGTACGGCGCCATGGTGGCCTATCCGCAGAAGGATATGAAGCGTTTGATCGCCTATTCTTCCGTGAGCCACATGGGCTTTGTCCTCCTCGGTATCTACGCATTTGACGCCATCGGCGTCACCGGAGGTGTCCTGCAGATGGTCAACCATGGCCTGGTCACCGGAGGTCTCTTCCTGACGATCGGCTTTATCTACGATCGCACGCATACACGGCAGATCGCCGAGTACGGTGGTTTATGGACGGTGGCCCCGACATTCTCGGTGATCTTTCTGATCCTGACGTTCGCGTCGATCGGTCTGCCGGGCACGAATAGTTTTGTTGGTGAGTTCCTGATCTTGCTGGGCGCCTTCCGCACCCATCCATGGGCGGCCGCGATCGCGACTTCCGGGGTCATTCTCGGGGGAGCCTATATGCTCACCATGTACAAGAAGGTTGTCTTCGGTTCGCTGGGACGAGTGGTGACGGAGGCCGAGGAGACCTTGCGTGACTTCAGTCCGCGCGAGGTGCTCAGCCTTTTGCCGATCCTGCTCTTCGTGTTCTGGATTGGTATTTATCCCAAACCGTTCCTCTCCAGGATCCAGCCTACGGTCGATGTATTTCTGGCGCGTCTCCACCAGGCGGGCGCGACCAAATATATCGAGGCACCGAAGCTGGATCTGCTCTCTGAAGCGAAGGTGGCTTCCCGATGATCGAAATCGTTTATGGCGCTGCCGAGTGGCAGTCGATCGCTCCGGTAGGGACGCTGGTACTTTTTGCCATGGGGATCCTCCTCAACGAGGCTTTCAATGGGGAGAAACATGATGCGCAAACGCCATTCTGGTTCTCGATAGCTGGTCTGGTGGCTGCCAGCGCGGTCTCCATTTATGTCTGGGAAGACGGCAGCAGCGCCTTTGGTGGTGTCTTCACCAACGATGGCGTTGCGATGATGACCAATCTGATCGCTTGTCTGGCGGGAGGATTGAGTTTGGCGATGGCCTTGAGCCATCTCGAAGACCTGGGCATCAAGGCCCGTGAGGTCTATCCGCTGGTCCTGTTCACCGTGGCCGGCATGATGATCATGGGCGGCGCCGACGATCTTATCGTCTTGTTCATCGGCGTTGAGATCATGTCGATCCCGGCCTATGTCCTTGCCGGATTGCACCGTCGAGACAAGCGCTCCTCGGAAGCCGCCTTGAAATATTTCATTCTCGGCGCCTTGGCTTCCTCCTTCCTGCTCTACGGCATTGCCTTGATGTACGGAGCCACCGGTTCTTTCTCCTACGCGGAGATTGCAGCCGCATTACCCACGGCAGACCGCGGGCTTGTTCTGGGCGCGATGGCTTTGTTGATCGTGGGTCTGGGGTTCAAGGTGGGCATCGTTCCGTTCCACTTCTGGGCGCCCGATGTCTATCAAGGAGCACCGACTTCGGTGACAGCGCTCATGGCCGTGGGAATCAAGGCCGGCGCGGCTGTCGGAATGGCGCGACTTTTTCTTACGGCTCTGGCTCCGATGCACGCGGAATGGTCGGTCGCCTTATGGGTGCTTTCGGTCGCGACCATGGTGGTCGGCAATATCACGGCGATCGCGCAGAATAATATCAAGCGCATGCTGGCGTATTCCAGTGTAGCGCATGCGGGCTATGTGGTCGCGGCTCTCGTTGCGGGAACGCCTCGCGGGGGGGCGGCGATCCTTTTTTATCTGATCGCCTATGCCTTCATGAACCTTGGCGCTTTTGCGGTGGTGGCCTCCATGGCGGTGCCCGGGAACCGCCGGGAGTCGATTTCGGATTACGCCGGTTTGGCCGAGAGTCGTCCGATTCTCGCCGGGGTGATGGTGATCTTCCTGCTCTCCTTGATGGGCATTCCCCCGATGGCCGGGTTTATCGGCAAGCTCTACATCATCGAGGCCCTGGTGCAGGTCGGCTACGTGCCGCTGGCGATTATCCTGATTCTGACCAGCGTGGTTTCGGGCTATTATTATTTGCGCGTGATTGTGGAGATGTTCATGCGCGATCCGGTAACCGAAGCCCCCACGATCGAGCCGAAGCCCTATCTGGTGGGAGCTTTGCTGATCGCTCTCACCGGGACGATTTTCTTCGGGGTCTTCCCGGATTCGGCGCTCGACCTCGCGCGAGCCTCTTTTCTCACGTTGCGCTAGTCCGCACGCCAGCTATTCAGCTGGCAAACGCGGGCCGGTTGGCGGTGGCAGTTTGGGTCCTGCATAGTTTTGCAGCGCGGTTTGCGCGGCCGGAAACGAGGAGTTGTCCCATTGCTGGAGGGCCCCGGCCGCAGTTCCTGACACGAGATCGCTCTGGTCTCCGAGCAGGACAATCAGGTCAGGGATCGTTGCCGGGTCACCGAGTTGGCCCAAACGGTAGGCGATATTGTGACGGAGTTGCGGGTCCGGATCTGCCGCGCTCTGCAGAAGTCTGGGAATGGCCGCCGGGTCTCCGACCTCGGCAAGAAGAAGTGCGGCGATGACATTGTCGTCTGCGCCGAGTCGCTTGCGTGTTACCTCGCGAACAATCGCCCGGTTGGGAGCACCATAAGTGCCTGCCATCTGTTCGGTCAGAATGGCGCGCCCCAAGCTGGCTTCCGTGAACGAATCGGCAACAAGGACCGTCTCGAGAAGTTCTTCGGTCGGTGTATTCTGCACGATCAGGTTTTTGCAGGACTGCAGAACTTGAAGCCGAACGTAACGATCGGGATCCTGGATCAGCTTGATCGCGCGTTGGGTGGCACGGGGCGCTCGCATGGTGCAGAGCGCGTCCATGCCCCACATGCGCAGATAACGGTCATCGGCCTTGGTTGCTGCCTGCAGGACCGGAATTGCTTCGATAGAACCGATTGCACCCAGCGAGGTCAGGATCTCGTACTTCACCTGATCGTCTGTCTCATTCGGGTAGAGTGCGAGAAGGGGATCGGTCGCCTTTGCGTTTTGCCATGTGCCAAGTGCTTCCACGACTTCCAGGCGCACGGACTCGTCAGGATCTTCCAGCGAGGCGATCAGCATCTCGATCGCACCAGGAGCGACGATCTCTTCGAGGATTTCGACCCCCGCAAACCGAACTGCCGGATCATTGCTGGCGAGAAGTTTTTGCACGCCCGGAAGACTATCGCCCTGAAGCGCGATCAGGCCCATCTGGTTGACCTCGTCTTCAGGGTCTCCCATTAGCGCGAGGGTCAGGCGGTCGACATGTCCCTGCATCAATTTCGCTGCAGGGGCTTGCTCGGAGGGATTATCGCTATTCTGACAGCCAGCCAGGAGGATCAGCAGGCCGACAAGCCAGCTGGTGGAACGAAGTGCGGAAAAATTATTTCTGAAACTCTGCATGGTGGAGATCCTTTATCGTAGAGTCTGTCTGGAATGAAGGAGGAAAAAAGAGGCTCTGGAAACAAGCCTCCCCTCTGGACGAAGCCACTTTCCCGTAACGCAATGCGGCATGAGCGGTTTGTCTCACTCAATGGGCCGAAATTCATTTTTCCGGAATTCAGAGCACAGGAAGACACTTTATTGATTGACCGCGGGGTCCGTTTCGGGCGAAAACGATGATCGACTTAGTCAGGCCCGGGGGCGGGCCACATTACAGAACTACAACGTTATCGTCCCCCTATCCCCTTAAGGAGAGCATTATGTACAAACAAATCGGAAAAATTGCGTTGGGCGCCCTGGTGTCCGTCGCGCTTGTGGCTCCGGCCATGGCGAAGCCCGCAGGTAAGGGCCAAGTTACCTTTGTCCCCGGACAGTTGTCTGCAGCTTCGGACATTCAGATGCCGGCGGATCGTGCCGGTAAGCTGAAGATCAAGTTCGGCGGCGCCGACAAGGACGGTCTCGGTGGTTACGAGGTTCAGGTTGCTGGTAACGGCAAGCTGACTTGTGCGTCGAACCCGGACAGCAAAGGTCTCTGTGGCCCCAAGGATAACCCGCAGCCTGCTGTGCTGGTCCTGCTTTGGAAGGTTCTGGCCAACATCGAGATCGAAAACGTCTCGGAGTTGCGCGTCACCGGCGGTAAGATTGTCTTCCTGGACACCGGCAAGAACAAGTCGAATGCCGGAGGCAACGTTGCTGCCAGCACGGTTTACAACACGCCGATTGCGACCGGTTATGTGACGATCAATGACCGCGCGGCTGGCCACGAGGACCCGATCCTCGGTTGTGCTGGCGCCCCGACAGTCTACAAGACCGAATGCTACAGCGCGATCGACGCCATGTCGGCCGGCTTCATGTACGGCTTCGACTTGAGCAACTCGTGTACGACAGACGCCGAGTGCGAGCTGGCTGGACCGACCCTGTACTGTAACACCGCGACCGGGTACTGCGCCATTCAGACCTGCACGACCGACGGCGATTGCAACTCGGGTGAGTGTAACACCACGACCGGTAACTGCTGTGATCCGAATGCGGCTTCTGGTGACGCGGGCGCATGCCCTGACCCGTCCCCGAGCGGTGCGTTCCTGGACAACGTGCAGTTCTAATCTGACCACATATCCCGGCTTGACCGGGGTCTAGCGAGAGAGGCCGCCAGAGTAATCTGGCGGCCTCTTTTTGTTTGGGCCCGGATTGTCGCGTGGAGAGCTACGCCATAACGCAGCAGGGCTGCTGGGCTGACGCGATGCGGCGAGTCTGGAGGCTCTCTTTGATTCTCTCACTATGTGGGATGCTGGAGCAGAAAATATGGCGCTGGCTGAAATTCGAATAACTAATTGATTGACCCGCAGCGCCCAGATGAGGGACAAAAGCGCCAGACTGATTTTCGGGCCTGCAGCTTCTCGCAGGCAATATCGGGAAACATCTCGTTTCCATCCCCCCCCCAAGGAGAGAAGAGAGTATGAAGAATTCTAGTTGGAAAATTTCGCTGGCTTGTCTGGCTGCTTTTGGCCTGGCCGCCCCATCGATTGCGGATGCGCAGCAGAGCGATCCCGCCGCAGGCAAGATTCAGCTGACCTTCGTTCGCTCGAACACGGGTGGCGGAGATATTACTTTTCCCGCGGATCGTAATGGCAAGCTGAAGATCAAAGGTGGACCGTCGACCAAGGACGGCGAAGGTGGAGCCGTGTTCCAGATTGCAGGAAACGCGAAGCTGACCTGCCCACCAAATGACGAGAAGGGCGTTTGCGGCCCCAAGGGCTCGCCGGTGCCGGCTGTTTCTGTGAGCAACTGGAACGTGCTCGGAACGATTCCTGTCGAGGTCATTCAGCGTATCAACATCGAGAAGGGCAAGATCGTTTTTGATTCCACCGGCAAGAACAAGGCCAACGCAAGCACGAATGCTTCGGCTTCGGTTCTCTATGGTACCTCGATCAGCTGGGGGCACTCGACCTTGAACAACCTCGGCCCCGACCCGGACAATCCGACTTCCGGTTGTGATGCCAATCCCGTGATTATCGGCAAGACCGATTGCATCGGCACCGAGATCGCAGTGGCAGGTTTTGTTTGGGGTACCGATGCCAGCCCGTCGTGCACGACAACGGCCGACTGCACCGCAGGTGGGTCGGATACTTTGATTTGTAATGCCGGCAACTGCGAGATCCAGACCTGTACGGATTACAGCGATTGCAACAGCGGATCTTGCAATACGACGACGGGTAATTGCTGTGACCCCGCCACCGCGACCGATCCTTCGCAGTGTGACGGTCCTCCTCCGTCTCCGAGCGGTGCGTTTCTTGATAACGCGCAGTTCTGATCCAACGCTCTGATCTTTCGGGACCAGACCAAATAAAAGGGCCACCGGAATTTCCGGTGGCCCTTTTTCTTTACCTGCGTGCTGTTGGCGTCGCGATTCAGGCGGCTGCCAGGCGGGACTCGGCTTCTTCCCGGAAGCGGGTGGTGCGGTGCACCGGATCCTTGTCGAAGTTCGGGATGACTTCCTTGCCGAAAAGTTCGATACATTCCAGCGTCTCTTCCTTGCTGAGATGGTTGGGCATGCCGAAGACGAGTTGATCAAAGCCCACATTGGCGTAGCCCTTGGAGAGTTGTTCGCAGATATCTTCGGGGGTGCCGCAGAGCATGTCGCCGTTTGCCATGGCCATCTCGGCCATCTCGCGCGTCATCTGCATGGGTTTCTCCGGCCAGACCGGGAAGCCATCGGGTTTGGGGAAGGTGTCGTGATAGAGGCCGACCAGACTGGTGAGGTCGCTGCGGTTGGGCTGGCATGCCGACGCGATCGCACGTTCGCGATCCTTGAAGCAGATCACCGCGTTGGTGATCATCACGTTGTTGTTCTGGTATTCGCCCATCGGATTCGTGCATTTTTCGGCCGCTTCCTTGTAGGCATCGATCTGCGGCTTCATCTGGCTGACCGACGAGAAGTTGAAGCCCAAAGCGCCCAGGCCCAAGCTGCCTGCCTTGGCGTAGGTGGCAGGGTTGCCACACGCCATCCACATGGCCGGATGAGTGCCCCGGTAGGGCTTGGGCAGGATATTATGGGGCTTGTCCATCTGGAAGTGTTCGCCCTGGAAGGTGTAGTCCTTTTCCTTGAACATGCGAATGAGTTGCGGCGCGACTTCGTCCCACTCGGATTTGGTCGAAGACGTGTCGTCGATATTGAAGGTGCCGACCTCATGGGAGCCGGCCCCGCGACCGGTGCCGAATTCGAAGCGACGGTTCGAGAGGTGGTCGAGCATGGCGGCGCGCTCTGCATTACGGACCGGGTGGTTGGCGCGCGGGCTCAGGTTGAAGATCCCCGACCCGATGTGAATGTTTTTGGTCTGCGCGGCAAGAAAGCCCAGATAGACGTCGTTGGCGGAGATATGACTGTATTCGGTCAGGCCATGGTGCTCGGTCACCCAGCAATACTTCCAGTTGTTTTCGTCCGCCACGCGGGCGTAGGCCGCTTCGTCGTGAATGGCCGCGTGTTCGGCCTCTGAATCGTGGGCCTTTTCTCCCGGGGCGTAGCCTTGAACAAAAATTCCAAATTCCATTTTTCTCTCCTAATTGTCTGTGCGGACGAAGGTGCGACGCAGAATGCGCAGGAAGCTATTGGTGAGCTCCTCGACGGATTCTGTGCCGCCATGCGAAAGCCAATGACCAAGGTGGATCTGATCGATGCCGCTGAAAAGGGTTTCGAGGTAGGCCGGGTCCTCCTGAATGAAGATGCCCTCGGCGACCCCTTTTTCGAAGATGCCCAGCTGCAGTTGATGGATCTCGGTAGCGACGTCCGAGTCGTTGTGGGCTTTGGGGGGAATCGCGCCGCCGGCCCAGGCCGCCCCGAGCTGGAGCTGCATCCGCAAGAAATCGCGGTGGGTATGGAAATACCCGATAAAGGCACGGGATAGCGCTTCGAGGCATGCGAGCGGTGCCTCGTACCGGCCGGTATGGTCCCGGATAATCAGCAATAATTCGAGACGCCGTTTCTCCATGATGGCAGCAAATAGTTGTTGTTTGCCGGGGAAGAGTGCGTAGATCGATCCCATCGAGAGCCCGGCGCGGCGTGAGATCTCCTGTACTTTGGCGCGTTGGTATCCATCCTCGCCAAAGACCTGCTCGGCCATTGCCAGAATATGCTCCCGGTAGAGGGCGGCTTTGGCCTCGCGAGCCGCTTCACGCGGGTGCTCCGCAGGCAGGACTTTTTGTTCGGAGCTTGCATTCATGAGAGGAATTCCAGAGATTTTCAGGACTACAACAGCTCTGGATGAATAGGCAAATTGATTTTCCGAATAAGGATTCGGAAAATCGAGTGAATCTGCCCTTTGCCCGAAAATGCACTCGAGGTTATGAGAAACGTCATGGCGACACCAAATTTCAGCAAGGTTCTTGTTGGCGGGGATTGGATCCCGGCCGATGGCGGCACATACGATATCATCAACCCGGCAACCGAGGATTTGGCCGGGAAGGCTCCGGATTGCTCGGTCGCGCAGGTCCAGGCGGCGGCCGCCGCTGCGCGCAAGGCGTTTGATGAAGGCCCCTGGCCCCGGATGACCGGCGCCGAGCGCGGCGATGCTCTTGCTCGGGTGGCAGCAGCCTTTCGCGAGGCCGCGCCATCATTGGAGGAAATGACGATCGCCGAGACGGGTGCCTTGAAAAGCTACGCGCTGTCCCTGCAGATCCTTCACGTCGCCGAGCGTTTCGAGATGTACGCCTATTACGCCCGCGAGGACGATACGACCGGATTGCCCCCGATTTGCCGCGAACCAGTGGCCGGCTCCAGCGCCTCGCTGGCAGCGGGTATCGTCGTGCGGGAGCCTGTCGGGGTTGTGGCCTGCATCAGTCCCTACAACTTCCCGATGACGAATTGTGCCGGTAAAATCGGGCCCGCGCTTGCCTGCGGCAATACCGTCGTGATCAAGCCGCCGCCGCAGGATCCCCTCGGGATGACCGAGTTGGCGCGGATTGTCGCCGAAGTTCTGCCTCCGGGCGTGGTGAATTTCATCTCCGGGCCGTCGCCCGAGTTGGGTGAGGCACTGACCACGTCCCCCGATGTCGATATGGTTTCGTTCACCGGTTCAACCGGTGTAGGGGCGCGCATCGAAGAGGTGGCCGGACGGACCATGAAGCGCACCTTGCAGGAACTTGGTGGCAAATCGGCCAACATCATCTTCGAGGATTGTGACATCTCCGGCGCGCTGCGCGGTGCCATGAGTGTGTTCGCCTTTCATGCGGGTCAAATCTGCATCGCCGGTACGCGGGTTCTCGTGCAGGAGAATTTGTACGAAGAATTTACCGCCAAGTTGGTTGGTGCCGCCGGCCAGCTGAAGATCGGAGCTCCCTACGAGGAGGGCATTCAGGTAGGTCCGGTAATTTCCGGAGCCCAGCTCGACAGAATCGAGGCCTATGTGGAGTCGGCTCGGGCTGAAGGTGCGACCATTGCCTGCGGGGGGCGTCGACCAGAGTCGATGCAGAAGGGTTTCTATTACGAGCCGACCCTGATCACGCAGGCGAACAATCAAATGAAGGTCGCTCGCGAGGAGATCTTTGGCCCGGTCGTGGTGGCGATTCCCTTCAAGGATGAAGCCGAGGCGGTCGCGATCGCCAATGACTCGGATTTCGGACTCTACGGCTATGTCTGGACAAAAGATCCCCTGCGGGCGATGCGGGTGGCTCGCGCCTTGCGCACCGGGACCGTCCAGATCAATGGTGCGCCCCCCAATCCTCAGGCTCCCTTTGGTGGCTTCAAGATGAGCGGGCAGGGGCGTGATGGTGGTCGCTTTGCTCTCGATACCTACAGCGAGAAGAAGTACATCGGCTGGGCTAGCTGAGGGAAAATTCGGTACCGGAGGACGCGATTCTCATCCCTCTCCGAGATCCATACGGCGGTTGGAGATCTTGAGCGCGGAGAATCTCGCGCGCGGGGGCTTCACTCCGGGTTCGTGCTCCCGGGCGAGTTGGTTTTCCCTCCGGGGGCTGGTCGCAGGTCAGGGCGCGGGGCCTCCGGCCCGGATGCGTCCAGGAGCAATTCCATCGGCCAACCGAGGACCTCGCCGAGTCCCTTGCGGCTGACCACGGTCAATTCGATCTGCGCCCCATCTTCGTAGAGGTCGAGAAAGGCATCCTTGCTCGTGGACAGACCCTGCAGATCAAGCAGGGGCACCTCGTTGATCCGGACGGCGGCGCCATAGCGAGGGGACGGCCGGGCCCCCCCGCCACGCCACCAACGCATGGATTGGAGAAAGAAGAATTTGGCGTAGCCATGGTCGGCGGTCCAGGTGCCGGGTTGACGCAGTTCCTCAAGCGAATCGCTCAGCCATTTTCGTCCCTCTTCGAGCGAGAGGAAGCGGATCGCCCAGATCGGTTGTGCGGGTTCGAGCCGGGCGATCAGGTCTGTCACACTCAACTCCTTGTCGCCACAGATCCCGCGTGGTGCCATGGCGAAACGTTCCGGGCGAGCCATGCCGGACCATTCCCAGTGTTCGATCGGAAAGACGCATGGAGTACCGGGCGCCTGTTGTGGATCCGTATTGGCTGTCGGGGCGGTAAAGAGCAGCAGTGGAACGCTGCGGGATGCGGTTCCCTCGCCCTTGCGCCAATGGACCCGTACTTGCAAGCGGCGAGGATTTTCCGGGCGGAGCCGAGTGGGCCATTCGGTGCCGGCTTTTTCCGCGGGCCAGATGCTCTCGACGCGTTGCGGTGCGATCAAGGTGGGCCCGGTGTCGGCCTCGATACTCTTCAGACAACCCGCAGCACCCTTCGGACAATATTCTCGTTGTTCGGCGCCCAGCAGGGTTTGGTTGATGCGAATGACTTGCTCGACCCGGGCACGTTCTGTCGCGTCGAGATGCCCGCCGGCATCCGGGTCGACCGCAAGCACCGGGAGCCCGAATGCGGTTCGGGGGATCAGAAGTAACCATAGAATCAGGAACCGCATGCGGCTGGTATATAGCGCGCCGAGCGGCTCGGATGCGAATCGGAAGCAGAATGGATGCTGGCAGGCTAAGCTAGTAGGGTGGCGCGTCGGAAAAACCCATCGAATTTGGCTCAAGACCTGCAAAAGGTACTGACGAGAGAGGCCCCGCGAGCGCTGTCGGTGAAGGAAATCGCACGACATCTGGGACTCGAGCATTGGGATCGTCGCGAATTCGAGGCTGTCCTCAGCCAGGAAACCGCCCAGGGCCGATTGACCCGCGTGGGCAAGAGTCGTTGGCGCTCGGCTGCGGAGGTGGCGCGGAAACGGGCTCCGCGGCGCCGCAATCGGCTGCGTGAGGATGCCCCGAGCTCCGAGCCGATGGTGATGGAGGGGCGCTATACTCGCGCGCGCGGAGGGTTTGGCTTTGTGGCGACCTCGGGCGTCGATCGCGAGAAAATCGGAGGCGATGTCTTCGTGCCCCGGGGTGGCGAAGCGGCAGCCCTGCATGGCGATCGGGTTCGCGTGGAAGTCCGTCGTTTCGACCCGGAAACCGGCCGCTCGACCGGGCAGGTGGTGGCCGTTCTCGAGCAGGCAAACCAGCATATCCTCGGTCGGGTCGAGAGCGTTTTCCGGCGCGACGGTACAGGCGCCCCGCGATTCCGAGTGGTGCCTCACGATGATCGTTTGCCGATCCTCGAGATCGTCGGCGGCCAGGAACTGACGGCCTCGGCCGAAGGCGGCAACGCTCTGGTCCGCCTGACGGAGGCCCCGTCGGCGCGCCGCGGTGCGCAGGGCGAGGTGGTCCGTTTGCTCGGGGACCTGAAAGACCCCGAGGTGCAGGTCCTGCATATTGCTCTGGAAGCTGGCTTGCGGCTCGAGTTCGACGAGGAGGTGCAGCAGGCAGCAGCTGATTTGCCGACCGACCCCGACCCGGCTGATTTTCCGGGACGGCGCGATCTGCGCACGGTTCCTTTTGTGACGATTGACGGAGAATCGGCGCGTGATTTCGATGATGCGGTTCATCTCGAGGAACTCTCGGAAGGCCTCACACGGTTGAGTGTGGCCATTGCGGACGTGTCTCATTATGTCCGTCCGGGATCGGTTCTGGATCAGGAGGCCGTGGCCCGGGGTACCAGCACCTATTTCCCCGACCGGGCCATCCCGATGCTGCCCGAGCGGCTCTCTACGGAGCTATGCTCGTTGATGCCCGATCGAGATCGTCTTGTTCTGGTGGCCGAGATGGTTCATGACCGACGCGGCGGCCGGCTCGATGTGCAGATCTACCGGGCGGTGATCCGCAGTCACGCGCGCCTGACCTATTCTCAGGTGGCCGCGGTGCTCTCGGAAGCACAAGAGCCGAAGATTGAACAACAGCGTGCTGAGCTCGTGGGTGTTCTTCCCATGTTACGATCTATGCGCGAGCTGATGCAGAGGTTGCATCGTCGCCGTGTCCGCGCGGGTTCTCTGGACCTGGATTTACCCGAGGCCTTGCTGGATCTCTCGGAAGAGGGGCGCGCGGTCGGGGCGCGATTGGCTCCGCGCAATGATGCACACCGGATGATTGAGGAAATGATGCTCGAGGCCAATTGCGCGGTCGCCGAGTTTCTCGAACAGCACCGGGCGCCGCAGCCTTATCGGATTCATGAATCTCCCGACCAGGACTCGGTGGACCAATTGAATCAGCTGCTGGCGCCGCTGGGCCTGCGTATTCACTACAGTGGCGAGATCAAGCCGCGCGATGTCCAGCGTGCGCTTCAGGATGTCGCCGAGCACCGACTCTCACGTGTTCTTTCGCGACAGGTCCTGCGTAGTCTCAAGCAGGCCCGCTATACGACGAAGAATGAGGGCCATTTCGGACTGGCATTCTCATCCTATTGCCATTTCACCTCCCCGATCCGACGCTACCCGGACCTGCAGGTTCACCGTCAGATCGGACGTGTTCTGGATGGTGAAATCAAGGCGGCGCAGGATTGCGCCGAGGAACTCGAGCGGCTGTGCGGCGAGAACTCGGATGCGGAGCGTCGTTCCATGGATGCGGAACGTGCGATGGTCGATCTGAAGAAAGCCGAACTCATGCTGGACCACCTTCTCGAAGAAGAGGACGCGACGGTGGTGGGCGTGGAGAAGTTCGGCATTTTTGTCGAGCTGGATTCTTGCCCGGTGGAAGGATTGATCGCGCTAGACGATTTGCCCGGACGATTTCGGTTTGATGAGCGATTGAAGATCCTGACATCGATTCGTGGGGGCAAACGCTTCCGGCTGGGGGATCGGCTGCGCGTCGAGGCGGTCGATGCTTCGCTCGAGAGGCGGCGCGTTCGGTTTGTTCTCGCAGAAGATCCGATGTTGCGGGGCTACCGGAAGCGCGATGAAATTGGCGCGGACGGAAATTGATCCGCCGGAAGCTTGTCGATCCGAGGCCTGCTCCGAGAAAGGAGAGGGCTTGCGCCGCGGCTGACCGCGCGCAACCTTGAAGTATGAGTCGACTCGCTCGCCCGATTTTGTTGGTGCTTGGATTTATCCTGCCCATCCTGATCGTCGCCGGTTGGCGCAGCTTCGGCGCCATGCAGCGCATGGTGCAATATCCGAGCATGCCGCCTCCGGCGGTTGCCTTTCCGCCCCCAACGGCCCTCGAAGGTCGACCGGTCGCGCTGATTTTGTTGAGTAATCGTGGCACCGAGGCGGCCGACGTTCTGCTTTCGTACGCGGTTCTGCGGGCCTCGGATGCATTTGACGTGATCACGGTGGCCCCGGAGCGTCGATTCTCTCCGCTGACGGGTGGCTTGGATGTTCTGCCCGATTATTCCTTTGCGGATTGGACCGAGATTCATCCCGAAGCCCCCGCCTTTTTGGTTGTCCCGTATTTTCTGGACGCGAATTCGCCCGTTCTCATGGATTGGATTCGCGATCAGGCCGCTTTGGGAGTACCGCTGGTTTCGCTAAGCGACGGGGCACGGACGCTGGCCGCGGCCGGCCTGCTGGATGGGCAACGGGCGACGACACACTTCTGGTCGATGTCGAGTATGGCAAGGAACTATCCGGAAACCCGTTGGGTGGCCGGCGCGCGCTATCTGGAAGAGGATGGCCTGATCAGTTCGGTTGGCGTGACTGCGGCGCTGGATGCTTCGCTGGCGGCCGTGCGACGCTTTGGCGGCCAGCAGGCGGAGGCCCGCGCACGCGAGGCTTTGGCGATCCAGACCTTGCCGGAGCAGTGGCCGATGCCGGAGATCTCGCTGGCCGAGATCGGGATCCTTTTGCTCAACGGCAGCTTTCTGACGACGGCGACGCCGATGGCGATTGCGGTGCCTGATGGGGCCGAGGATCTCCATCTCGCGGCATTACTCGAAACCTATCCGCGTTCTTTGACCATGGAGGTCAAGACGGTTGCCGAGGAAATGAAGCCGGTGCGGTCTCGTGCGGGCCTGGTGCTTCTGGCTCGCGCAGATGAGTCGGCTCTTCCGGGGATGCAGCGTTTGCTGGTTCCGGGGGGCGCGTCCAGCGCGGCCTACGTCGAGCGTCTGAAAGACGATATGCCAACCAACATGGTTCGCTTGGATTCGATGGTCGGGGTGGCACCCGACGAGGGTTTGGTTTGGACGCTCGGCGATTTGGCGCGTCGCGAGGACCAGGCGACGGCGACTCTGGTTGGGGATATGATCGAGGCCCCGGCGATCCCCCGGATCCCCGGCGCTCGCAGCTGGCCATGGCAAAGGTTTCTCTTCATGTGTGCAGTTGGCGGTATCGGGGTGGTCGTGGTCGGATGGCTGACGCGCCGCCGCGGAGCTGGCTGAGGCCGGCGAGTCCCTCTCCGGAGTGTCCGGACGCGCCACCGAGGCCCCCACTGACGCCCGGATTGTCTCGGGCTTGCTCGCAGCGGTCTCAACCCCGACAGTGGGAAGATGGATAAGGATCTCCCCCTGCACATTGCCTTCTTGACCTACAGGGGCAAGAAGACGGTAGGTGGTCAGGGGGTCTATACTCGGCAGCTCACCAAGGCCATCACCGATCTGGGCCACTCGGTCGAGGTCTTCTCCGGTCCTGAATGGCCCGAGACCGACCCGCGCGTCCGATTGCATGCCTTGCCGAGTCTCGATTTCTACAACGAAAAACATCCGCTACGCCTGCCGCGCCCCCACCAACTCAAGACTCGTGGCGATTGGGTGGAGTTCGGCAAATTTTTGACCGGTCAATTCCCCGAGCCTCTGGCGTTCAGCGTGCGCGCGCGAGACGCCTTGCTGCCGCGAATCAATGAATTCGACCTGGTGCAGGACAATCAATCGATGGGTTCGGGATTGTTGGGCATCCAGCGCGCGGGCTTGCCGGTGTTGGGAACGATCCATCATCCAACCACGGTGGATCGACGCCTGGAGTTGGAGGCTGCGGCGACCTGGCGGGAACGGTTTTTCAAAAACCGCTGGTACTCCTTTACCGATATGCAGACACGGGTCGCGGGCGAACTTTCGCGCGTGCTCACGGTGTCCCAAAATTCGGTAGCCGATATTCATCGTGACCATGGGGTGCCTCTGGATCGCTTGCAGGTGGTGCCCGTCGGGGTTGACCAGGAATTGTTTCGACCGCTACCCGAGGTGACACCCAAAAAGGGGCGGCTGGTGACGACCGCGAGTGCGGACGCGGCGATGAAGGGGCTTAAATATCTGCTCGAGGCGCTGGCGATGTTGCGCCGGGACCGGGACGTCGATTTGGTGGTCATCGGTAAACTCAGGCCGGATGGCCCCGCGGCGCGTACGATCAAGGATCTCGGGATCGAGGGGGCCGTCAAATTCGTCAAGGGGGTGAGCGATCAGCGGTTGATCGAAATCTTCAACGAGGCCCAGGTGGGCGTGGTGCCATCGCTTTATGAAGGCTTCTCCCTGCCCGCCGTCGAGTTGATGTGCTGCGGGGTGCCCTTGGTGGCGACGACAGGCGGTGCCTTGCCCGAGGTGGTGGGTCCCGATGGTGAGACAGCACTTCTGGTCGAGCCCGGAAATAGTGAGGCGCTGGCGCAGCGCATCGGCGAAGCTCTGGATGATCAGGATCTTCGTGAGCGAATCCGCTGGGCTGGCCGCCAGCGCGTTCTGGAGCGCTGGACCTGGAAGCATTCCGCGTTGGGGACAGTCGAGCAATATCGGGCTCTGCTCGAGGAGAGCGCCGAGATCGAGGCCCGCAGGCCGGGCGGTCGCCAGGCGGCTCCTCGCTTTCGAGCGCCCGCAGGCAGCTAGGGGTTGGGATCTCCAGCAAGGTCCACAACCAGCGCGTAGAGGAACTCGACCGCCGGTTGCAGGCTTTTTGCCGGGATACGTTCATCGATCCCATGCAGGCGCGAGCCATCTTCGTCCGAGATGAGGATCGGGCTGATGCCATAGGCCGGGATGCCCGCGGCACGCAGGAAGCGCGAGTCGGTTGCCCCGCGAGACATGAAGGGTACCAGCTGCATCTCGGGCCAGAAGGCCTTGGCGCGTCGGACGATGGCTTCCGGAATTTCGCCGCCCACCGGCGACGGGGCCCCCGAGCCGAAGTTGCCCGTAGCCTCGATCTGGACCTTCGGGTCATCGATGAGAGCTACGAGCTGGGCCTGGACGGCCTCGGTCGAACTATCCGGAAGAATCCGACAGTTCACATTGGCCGTGGCCTTGCCCGGGAGTGCATTGACGCGACTCCCCGCCTCGAGGAGGGTGGCCACGCAGGTCGTTCTCAGGTTGGCCGCCAGTAGAGGATCTTCCAGCAGAATTTCGAGCGAGTCCTGGGGGAGCTCGCCTTTGCTCTCCACCAGAGATCGCATCGCGTTCGAGCGGGTTTCATTCTCCAGCGGCGCTTTGGCCGCAAGCCAGGCGCGCGTTACCGGGAGCAGGCGCGGCGGAAAGGAATAGGCTTCGATTCGTGTCAGCGCACGAGCGAGACGGTAGATGGCGTTATCCGGCAAAGGGGTCGAGGAGTGGCCGGTGGGGCCTACCGTCGTGAGGGTGAAATCCTCGTAGGTCTTCTCGGCGGTTTGGAGGTCGATCCGGGCGGGTACTCCCTCGCTGTTCAGCCGCAGGCCGCCGCCCTCATTGAGAGCACCTGCGGCTTGAATGCTCTCGGGTTCGTTCTCCAGCAGCCACTGGATTCCCGCGCCGCCGCTTTCCTCGTCTCCCGTCCAGGCGAGAATCACGTCGCGCCGTAAAGGAACCTTGTTGGCTTTCAATAGTTCGAGGACCACGAGTTCCACGGCCGCCATGCCGAGATCGTCGGCAACCCCACGGCCATAGAGATACCCGTCTTTCTCGGTCATCTGGTGCGGGGGTGTACTCCAGGCGTCTGCCCGCGCGCCTACGATATCGATATGGGCGATCAGCAGAAGCGGGTCTTGCTTTCCGCTGCCCTTGAGTCGGGCAACCAGATTCTCACGCCCGGGAGCGAATTCGGTCCGGCGCGACGGGATTCCCGCCGCCTGAAGCCTCTTTTCGCCGATTTTGGCGATGCGGGCCTCGTTTCCGGGGGGATTTGTGGTGTCCGCGGCAACCAGAGCGCCCAGCAGTTCCCGGACGGATTTCCCGGCGGCCTCGAAATCGGGCCGGGCCGCCGCGGTCGGCGCGTAAAAGAACGACAGGGCTAGCAAAAAGGCTATAAGGCGCATGTCTCTGAAACTACCGGGTTCGGGATCCTTTTTCGAGGCGGCCATGCATGGCTATAGTTGTGCGGATGCTCGCAACGGGCATCCTGCCAGAGGGAGTATGAAATGAGATTGCCATTGAAAGGATCCGATCCGCAGGAGGTGCTGGATCGGATGCGTGAGCGCAAACGTGAAGATGCTGATTGGCAGGGCGGTCGCACCTGGAGTCTCGTCTATCCCGCGGGCGAAGATGTGGACGCTGTTCTGCGCGCCGCCAACGAACTCTATGTCTACGAGAATGCTCTGAATCCGTTTCGGTTTCCCAGTCTCGCGGAGATGGAAAAGGAGATCTGCGAGATGACGCGTGATCTTCTCCACGCACCGGAGGGGGCCGGTGGCACCCTGACCTCAGGCGGGACCGAGAGCATCCTGATGTCGGTGAAAGCGGCGCGCAATCGTGCCCGTGAAGAGCGCGACATTCAACATCCCGAGATGATCACACCGATCTCGGCTCATCCGGCGTTTGCCAAGGCCGCGGAGTATCTTGGTCTGAAGCTGCGCCAGGCGCCGTTGGCCGATGACCTGCGCGTGGATGTCGAGGCGGTCCGCTCTCTGGTCACGGAGCAGACTGTCCTGATTGTGGGCTCGGCACCCAATTACCCGCACGGCATGATTGATCCAATCCCCGAGTTGGCCGCGATTGCGATGGAGGCGGGGGCTTCCTTTCACACGGATGCCTGCGTGGGCGGGTTTCTTCTGCCCTTTCTCGAGAAACTCGGGCACGATGTGCCTCCCTGGGATTTCCGAGTCGAGGGTGTGACGACGATTTCGGCGGATGTCCACAAATACGGATTCTCCACCAAGGGGGCTTCGGTGATTTCGCATCGTGATAAATCCATGTTGCGCCATCAGATCTTCCTTTTCGACCCATGGCCCGGGGGCGGGTATGGATCGCCCGCATTGGCGGGTGCGCGCCCCGCCGCGCCGAGTGCGGCCGCCTGGGCGGTCATGAATTATCTTGGCGAAGAGGGATATCTGCGTCTGGCCGGAAAGACCTTGCGCAATGCGCAACTCCTCCGAGCGGGGATCGAGGCGATTGAAGGACTGTCGATGGTCGGAGATCCGCCCGTGACAATCCAGGCGTTTCATTCCGAGAACCTCGACATCATGGGGATCGGCGACGTGATGGATGATCGTGGTTGGCATCTCGACCGCCAGAAGGACCCCGACGCCCTGCATATGATGGTCTCTCCGGAGCACGAGAAAATTATCGAACCTTTTCTGGAGGATTTGCGGTCCGCTGTCGCAAACCATGAAGAATCTCGGGGCAAGGCGATCCGCTATAGTTGATGCGCCGCTCCGGAGGAGCGGTGGAGGTGCGGGCCTTTGGGAACACGGGGAAGTTCGTCAATTCGGGCCACGTGAGCCAAGTTTTCCGATTCTCGCAGAATTCGCAGTGATTTCTCGACCGAACGCGGGTACAGTGCCCCCGATGCTGTGTTCGGAAACCCCGGTGGGCTTCACCACCTGCAAGCTCTGCGGAGATCGGCAGGACGAGAAGCTCTTTGCCAAGCAGGGTTGGGACTTTCTGCGTTGCAAAAGTTGCGGTCTGGTAACCATCGACCCGATCCCCACGGCCTCGGAAGTCGAATCCAATCATGACGAAAGCTATGCAGACGGCGAGTATGCAGCCTTTGCGTCCGCCCAGGATGTTCGTCAGGGAATCGCAGCAAGCCGATTATCGGCGGTACGGCCCCTGGCGCCGGAGGGACCGTGGTTGGATGTCGGGGCCTCGACCGGTGCGTTTGTCGGGGAAGTGGCGGCAGCCGGTCTCGATGCGGAAGGCCTCGAGATCTCTCAGGTTGCCGTGGCGCAGGCCCAAGCCCGTGGGCTGCGGGTACATCGTTCGGCCGTGGAAGATTACCGACCGGAGCGTGAATACGCTGTCGTGACCGCTTTTGATCTGGTCGAGCATCTCGTGGATCCGGTACCCTTCGTGCGGCAGATGAGTGAATGGTTGCAGCCGGGCGGTTTGATGGCGATTACCGTGCCCAATATTGCGAGTTTCGCCGCGCGGCTTCTCGGACCTCGCTGGTTTTTCTATGCACCGCCCGATCACATCCATTATTTTACCCCCACAACCATTCGGCAGCTTCTGGGCGAGACTTCCCTGGAGCAGATCTCGATTCAGCCATCCTACAAACCGTTGACGATGGATTATGCGGCGGAGCAATTGGGCCACTTCCTGCCGGCCTTGGCGCCCGTGGTCGGCGGCGTCGCCCGCATTCTGCCGCAGCGCCTCTCGGGCTTTGCCTGGCCGCTGCCCATCGGCGAGATTCTGGTCACGGGACGGCGAGGAAGCTCGTGAGCTCTTCCCGGCCCACGATTTCCGGCCAGTTTCGGCGCTTGCTCGGCAGCATGACCCTGCGTCAGGCCGTCACTGTCTATGCGGAGGAATGGGTGGGGTCGTTGCTGCGCCCGATCCCCAGTCTGCTCGGGTTCTTTCTCCGCTATTTGTTCTACAGGGTTCTTTTTCAGCGCCTCGGTGGCTTCGGCTACATGATGCGCGGGATTCAATTCATCCATAGCTATGGCATCTCGATGGGGCGCAACCATCATATCAACACCGGGTGTACGTTTGATGGGCGTGGCGGTCTGGTGATCGGGGACAATGTGCTTTTCGGCCCCAACGTGGTTGTGGTGAGCTCCCAGCACCGCTGGGACCTGAGCACGACGTTGCCGATCATCGAACAGGGCCATCGCAAGGCGAAGATCGAAATCGGAGACGATTGCTGGATCGGTGCCAACGCGGTGGTGACTCCGGGCGTGACGCTGGGCGAGGGGACTGTGGTGGGTGCCGGTTCGGTGGTGACGACTTCAACCGAGCCCTATTCGATTGTTGCCGGCGCTCCCGCGCGAGTCATTGGTAGCCGAGAACATTCCACGGACTGACCCGGGTTTGCTTCGGGCAGGCCTTCTGTCTGGTTCTGTTTTTTTCCTTTCGGGCGCAACAGAACCGCTGTGGCTCACGATGGGGTGCTGGTCTCGGTCTCGGCGGTATGAGACTCGATCAGGTCGGCGATCAGCGGTGCCAGACTGTCGGGAATCGCATGGCCCATCCCCTCGACCACTTCCATCCGCGCCCCCGGGATGGCTTTGGCTGTATCCAGGCCATGGGCCAGCGGGATGAGCGCGTCGTCCGTGCCGTGAATCACCATCGTGGGGATTTGCAGATCGGCCAGCTTCTCATGACGGTCGGTATCGGCTGCAATCGCGGCCATTTGCCGCCGGACGCCTTCGGGCCGATAGGCCCGATCCATCGCCCGCTCGAGGTTGGCGCGGTGAATGGCGGGTTCCACCGGATAGCCTTTGCCGTCAAAGCAGAGACGGCCTTCGACCCCGAGAGCCAACACCTGATCGCGGTCGGCGGGATCGTCCGGCGTGGCCGTCAGATAGAACATGGCCTCGGTTGTGGGTGGGGGAAGTGTGGCATTGCCGCTGGACGACATGATCGAGGTGATCGAGCGGATCCGATCGGGGAACGACAGGCCGGCGCGTTGTGCGATCATGCCGCCCATCGACATCCCGGCAATATGAGCCGACGGGATCTCGAGGTGGTCGAGCAAGCCGATGATATCGGATGCCATATCGTGGATGGTGTAGGCCAGGCCGCCTCCCTCGACGTCGATGCCATCGCCCGAAAGGCCGGCGTCCCGATTGTCGAAAAGGATGACGTGATGGCCCGATAGCACAAGCGAGTCAAGCAGAGGGCGCCCCCACTCAATCATCTGGGTGCTCAGGCCGCGGATCAGCACGAGAGGTTTTTCCGCCGGATCCCCCTCGGTGCGGTAGGCCAAGCGCATCTTGTCGAGATTGGCGACCCCTTCTGTCTTTGGACGACTCAGAACTTCACCTCGGGAACCGCTTGTGCCGATTTCGGAACCTCGAAATAGGTCTGTTTTTCGAATCCGAAACACCCGGCAAAGAAGTTGGTCGGGAAGCTCTTGATGGTGACGTTGTAGGTGCGCACGGTTTCGTTGTAGCGACGTCGCTCGGTGGCGATTCGATTCTCGGTGCCGGCCAATTCGTCGGAGAGCCGGATGAATTGAGCATCGGATTTGAGCTGCGGGTAGGCCTCGGAGATGGCCAACAGGCGCGAGAGTGCCCCGGTAAGTTGATTGGAGGCATCGATCTGCTGGGAGCGGCTGCCCGCGCCAATCAATTTCGATCGGGCGTCGGCCACCGCTGTGAAGATGTCTTTTTCCTGCGCGGCGTAACCTTTGGTGGTCTCTACCAGATTGGGAATCAGGTCATTGCGACGCTGGAGCTGGTTTTCAACCTGCGCCCAAGCGGCATCGATTGCTTCTCGTTCCTGAACCATCGTGTTGTAGCCGCACCCCGAGAACATCGTGGCCATCAAGATGGCCAGTGCTGGAAGGAAGGGCGAATTGCGCAGTTTTGTCGTCATTACAGTCTCTCTTTTTCGTGCGAACCCACGTGTTCGCCTTCTGCCAATATTCCTGATGCTAACCCACTACCAACTACCACCGCCACCACCACCGCCGAAACCGCCGCCGCCGAACCCGCCAAAACCGCCACCACCTCCGCCAAAACCACCGCCGAAGCCGCCACCGAAGCTGCCATGGTGCGAGCGTCGGCCGAGATGTGCGCCCAGCATCGTTCCGGCAAGTAGCGTCCGGAAGCGTCGGCCACCGAACATCGTGAAGAGAACCCACAGAAGGACGAAGACGAGGCTCCCTGCGCTGCGTTCCCTCGGGTTTTGCTTTCGCGCCGATACCTTGGGGATGCCCGTCAACTGCACCCCGCTGTCCTTGGCGATGCGTTGGGCCATGATCGCGGAGGCTTCCACGATGCCGCCACCATAATCTCCGGCGCGAAAGGCCGGGCGGATCACCTTGTCGCGTAGCTCACCGATGAAACCATCCGGCAGCGCGCCCTCGGCGCCGTAGCCTGTCAGAATATGGAATTTCCGATCCTTCGCCGCGATCAGAAAGACAATCCCGTTGTCCTTGTCCTTGTCGCCAGGCTTGTAGGACTCGGCGATGGCCATTGCATAGTCGAAAATGGGCTCCTGGCCGGTCGTCGGAACCGTAACGATCACGATTTGAGCCCCGGTTTTTTGCCGGAGTTCCCGGTTGAGGTTGATCAGCTGACGACGTGCGTTGGCGGGAATGATCTTTGCGGTGTCGGTGACCGTACCCTCAGGCGGCGGGATCTCGATGGCCGCCAGACTGGTGGCAGCCGAAAGAAGGGTCCAGATAATCGCCGCGGCGGCGGCCACGCGGCGCGAGCGGAGGGTTTTACTCCGCATGCTGGTCCACCCATTGTACGAGGCTCTCGACTTCGAGGGTCGTGTCTCGCAGCAGGTCATGCAGGAAAGGTTCGTCGGGCCATTTCTCGGCACCGTCACGAATTTTCTGCAATTTGCGCATATGGATCAGGCGAATCGATTGGCGCGCCTCGATTCTGTCAAAGAGGTCGAGACCGCCGGCTTCTTCGCCCATCAAAGCTCTTTCGATCACCGTGAAGCTCGAGAGCAGCCCCATGAGGCCTTCGCGGATCTCGTCTGCGGCAGGGCGGTGCATGACCATGGCACGCAGGCGAAGAAGTTTGCCGCGGGCCTCCCGTTCGGCTTCGTCGCGGAGTCTTTGCGCCGAGACCTGCACGTCCGAGAGGAGGTCTTCCCCCGCGAGAATCCGGTGGCGCCGCGCGATGTCTGCCAATTCCATGGGGAACGAGTCTCGCGCATCCTGCAGAAAGGAGGGGGCGATGACCAGCGGGGTGGCAATGCGCAGTTTCTGGTTTTTCTGCTGTGCGCGGAGCAGCTCCCCGATCAGTTCGAGGTCGGAAAACTCCACCTTCTGCAGGACGACCACCAGATTGATATCGGAGTGTTCGGGGCGAAAGCTGTCGTCCGCCGCGCTGCCGTATACGGCGAGGCAGGCCAGGTTTTTGCCCAACCCCTGGGCGAGAGTTTGGCCGAGAGTGTCGATGACGTCGGACGTCTTGTCGTTTGGCATGGGTTCTCCTTACAGGATTTCCAGCCCATGGAGAATCACCAGCAACACCAATGTCGGTGTGATCCAGCGGATCGTGAAGGTCCAGATTGCGGCCAGGCGTTGCCCCCCTCCCGGCAGTGCGCGAAAACCCGCCTCGCGATCTTCTCGGGGGATGAGCCATCCGGCCGCCAGAGCGACCAGCAAGCCGCCGGCCGGCAACATATAGCGCGTGGTCAGGTTGTCCATGAAGTCGAGAAACGCGCCATCGAAGGCGGAAAACATGCCCAGTACCCAGATTGCGATACCCACGCCGATGGCCGCCACCGGGCGGGGGACGGCGAATCGATCGACGGCTACGGCAACCACGACTTCCAGCAGCGAGAGCCCCGAGGACCATGCGGCCAGAATGAGTAGCGCGAAAAAGGAGATCGCGACGAAGGTACCCCCGGGCACTTCGGCAAAAAGACCCGGCAGGGTGATGAAGACCAGACCCGGGCCGGCCCCCGGAGCAGCGCCCATGGCAAAGACGACAGCAAAGATGACCAGTCCGGAGATGATGGCGATTGCGGTATCGAGAAAAGCGATGGCGACCTGATCGCGAATCAGATGCTCTTCGGAATCCAGGTAGGATCCATAGGTCATCATCGCACCCATACCCAGCGATAGTGTGAAGAAGGCATGGCCCAGAGCTTCCAGAACGGCTTCGGATGTAATTTTGGAAAAATCGGGAGCGAAGAGAAACGTGGTGGACGTCCCCAGTCCGCCGGAAGCCGCGACATAGAACAGCAGGCCGATCAGGATGGCCATCAGCGCCGGCATCAGGACCTTGCAGGTCCGCTCGATCCCCTGCTGGACCCCGCCGGCAACCACCGCGACGACCATCACCATGAACAACGAGTGCCATAGCGCCGAGGTCTCCCGATCACCCGCCAGAGCCTCGAAGGTAGCGGCGGCCCCGTCGGGATGGGTACCGGCCAACTGCAGGGAGATGGCGAGATAGTGTAGCGCCCAGCCGGCAACCACCGAGTAGAACGAGAGAATGAAGAAGCCCGAAGCGACCGAGATCACTCCGGCGGCCGCGCTCAGGATCCGGCCGGCATCGCCCGAGGACGCGGTCAATTTTTTCAGGCTGCCCAGAACATCTCGGCCACCACGACGGCCGATGATCATCTCGGCATAGAGCAGGGGCAGGCCCACGACCGCAATACAGGCCAGATAGACCAGGACGAAGGCACCGCCGCCGTATTCGCCCGCGATATAGGGGAACTTCCAGATATTCCCGAGGCCGACCGCGCTGCCCGAGGCGGCGAGAATAAAGCCGAGATTGCTGCGGAACGTGCCGCGATTGGTGGGGGCGCGAGATTCCATAGGGTGTGAGTATCGCGTACCGGAGGGCCGGAGCCAAACCTCGGCAAGCAGGTTTCGGCCTCAGGCGTCGGGAGACCGGGCTTGCGCTCATGGTCGGCAATGGCGAGAGGTCTGAGAGTGTCCGATTTCGAACAACCTCCATCGCGCCTTGCCATGGCGCGAGTTGCCGTGGCCGGTTGGCTGCGAGACAGCATCTACGCCGGGTGTTTTCTGGTGGGGTGGCGGCCGGCGGATAATGAGATCCGCGCGGCGGTGGCCCGAGGTGCCTTGTGGTTCCCGCTGCTCGGGGCTGCCGGCGGTGCTCTGGTGGCTCAGGTGCTGGCGCTCCTCGATCTTCAGCAGCCGGAGCTGAGTGCGATCGCACCTGTTGTCCTGCTGGTCGTTTTGGCCGGGGCCCGGCCTGCCGTCGATTTTATGCGTTTCTTTGGCGGCGGTCTGTCGGGAATGGTGTTGCTTCTCGGCGTTCTGGCAAGTGAGGTCTGGGCGTTTCAGGCATTGGCGGGGAACCTCCGGGTCATCGCGTTGGTCCTGGCCCCGATGCTGGGCCGCTGGGCCTATGTCGTTCAGGCATATGGTTCTCTCCCGGCCCGACCGGACGGATTTGCGGCCATGATGGTGCGCCATATGCAGTTCACACAGTTTGCGACCGCAAGCGTTTCGGCAATGGCGCTTTCCTTGATGCTGATCAATGCGCTCGGCACGCTGGTCCTGTTTCTGGTCGCCAGTCTGACGATCTTGCTGCGGATCTGGACCCATAGCCGCCACGGGGGCGTTTCCGCCGTGTCCTTGGGCGCCGGTGCATTTCTTTGCGAAGCCCTGGTTGTGGTTCTGGTCGGAGCGGTCGCCCGCCTGGCTGCGGGAGGTTGATCACTCGCCGGCAGGGCAAGGGTGCCCGATCGGCCGAAAGTCGTTGCCAGATACCCGCCGGGTATGGGAGAGAGCCTTATGCCACACGTACTCACGATTGATCAGGGAACCACGGGCTCGACCGCATTGGTCATGGATTCTCGGGGCCGGGTGACCGCGCGCGCCTATCGCGAATTTACCCAATACTTCCCCAAGCCCGGTTGGGTCGAGCATGATCCCGAGGAGATCTGGGAGGTTTCGCTGCGGGTGATGCGGCTCGCCCTGCGCCGCGCGGGCATCAAGCCGCCGGAAGTGGCGGCCATTGGCATTACCAATCAGCGTGAAACGACAGTCGTTTGGGATCGCAAGACAGGCAAGCCGGTACACCGCGCCATTGTCTGGCAGGACCGCCGTACCGCCGCTCGTTGCGAGCAGCTGCGCACCGAAGGTGCCTTGTCTCGGGTGCGCAAGCGGACCGGCCTGGTGCTCGACCCCTATTTTTCCGGAACCAAGGTTGAGTGGATCCTGCAGAGCGCCAAGGGGCTGGCCCGGCGTGCGGTGCGCGGGGAGCTGGCTTTCGGAACGATTGATTCCTGGCTGGTCTGGAAACTTTCGGGCGGGCAGGTGCATGCCACCGACTACACCAACGCGTCGCGCACGATGCTCTACGACATCCACAAACGGCGCTGGGATCCGAAGCTTTGTGCCCTGTTGCACGTCCCGATGGAGATCTTGCCCGAGGTGCGGCCCTCGTCCGGTGAATTCTGTCGCACCGCCAAGGGGCTCTTTGGGCAGACCGAAATTCCGGTGGCGGGGATTGCCGGAGACCAACAGGCGGCCTTGTTTGGCCAGCTTTGTGTTCGTCCCGGAATGGTGAAGAATACCTATGGCACCGGTTGCTTTGCCCTGATGCCGGTAGCCGAGCGGCCCAAACCGTCTCGCAGCGGTTTGTTGACCACGCTCGCCTGCGGGCCTGCCGGCGAGCCGATGTATGCTCTCGAGGGTTCGGTCTTTGTCGGAGGTGCTGCCATTCAGTGGTTGCGCGACGGACTCGGGATTCTGAAGACCGCGGCGGAAAGCGAGACTCTGGCGCGCTCTCTTGCGGGCAATGATGGCGTCTATATGGTGCCGGCCTTTACCGGGCTGGGCGCCCCGTATTGGAATGCGGAGGCGCGCGGCGCGATGGTCGGTCTGACGCGCGGCAATACGCGGGCGCACCTGGCGCGGGCTGCCCTCGAGGCGATCGCCTACCAGTCGCGCGAGGTTGTTGATGCGATTGCCCGCGATACCGGGACCCGGCTGAGAGAGGTCCGCGTCGATGGGGGTGCGGCGGCCAATGATTTCCTCATGCAATTTCAGGCCGACCAGCTCGGCGTTTCGGTGAATCGGCCCAAGGTGGTCGAGACCACGGCGATGGGGGCCGCTTTTCTGGCCGGGTTGGGCGTGGGCCTCTGGAAACCAACACAATTGGAGAAAATGCGCCTGAAAGATCGCGTTTTTGCTCCCGAAATGAAGAAAAGTCAGCGAGAATCACTCTTTTCCGGGTGGCAGGCTGCCGTGAAACGAGTTCTCTGATTCTGGGGGCGGGGGCTTTCCTCCCGCGGGATCGATTGCTAGCAGAACAGGGTCATGAAACAGGGAATTCATCCGGAGTACGGTCCGTCCAAAATCAAATGCAGCTGTGGCCACGTCCTCGAGACGCAGTCCACTCAGCCCGAGATTCAGGTGGAGTTGTGTTCCGCTTGCCATCCTTTTTATACCGGCAAGCAGAAGATCATTGACGTGGCGGGACGCGTCGAGCGATTCCAGCGTCGATATGGCAAGAAGTCTGCGCCGGCTACCGACCAACAGGCCGACTCCTGATCGCGACCGGGCTCGGAGGAGTCCGGGTCAGTTGAGCGGGATTGATGCTCGATAAACTAGCCGAAGTCGAGCGGCGTTTCGGCGAGCTCGAGGAGATGCTGGGCGACCCCGAGGTGATCGGGGACCGCACGCGCTTTGTCGCCGTCTCGCGGGAGCATGCCAGTTTGACCGAGCTCATGGCGGTCTTCCGGCAATTCAGTTCTGTGCAGGAAGAAGAATCCGGGTTGCTCGATCTGCAAAAAGACGACGATTCCGAAATGCGCGCGATGGCTGACGCCGAGCTCCCTGACTTGCAGAACCGCAAGGCGGAACTCGAACAGCGCCTGAAAATTCTCCTGTTGCCCACCGACCCGAACGACGAGCGTAACGTGATCCTCGAGATTCGTGCGGGAACCGGAGGTGACGAAGCAGGACTCTTCGTGGCGGACCTCTTCCGCATGTATACCCGGTACGCCGAGGAGCGCGGGTGGAAGGTCGAGATCATGGATTCCAGTCCGACCGGCATCGGTGGGTTCAAGGAGATTGTTTCCTCGATCGAGGGGGCGGGTGCCTTCAGTCGCCTGAAGTTTGAAGGCGGTGTTCACCGGGTGCAGCGAGTCCCGGCAACCGAGACGCAGGGTCGTATCCATACCTCGGCGGTCACCGTCGCGGTTCTTCCGGAAGCCGACGAAGTCGAGCTGAATATCGAGGACAAGGATCTGCGCGTCGACGTCTTCCGCGCCTCGGGCCCGGGTGGCCAGAGCGTGAATACCACCGACTCGGCGATCCGGATCACGCACCTGCCCACCGGGATGATCGTGATCTGTCAGGATGAGAAGTCGCAGCACAAGAACAAGGCCAAGGCATTGAAGGTTCTTCGTGCACGGTTGTTCGAGAAAGCACAGGCGGAGCATGACGCAGCGATTGCCGCCGATCGCAAGGCGATGGTGGGGACGGGCGACCGTTCGGAGCGGATTCGTACCTACAATTTCCCGCAGAACCGGGTCACCGACCATCGCATCGGATTGACGACCCATGCCCTCGACAGAATCGTTGCCGGCGAGGCGGATCTGGTGATTGAACCTCTGATTACCTTCACGCAGGCCGAGGCGCTGAAGGCGATCGATTGATTCTGCGCGAGGCGCTCGATGCCGCGGCCGGACAGTTCGAGGCTGCCGGCTGTGATACCCCAATGCTCGATGCCGAGGTACTTCTCGGTTTTGTTCTGGGGCGCGACCGCGCGGGATTGGTGGCGCGTCGCGCCGATCCTCTGGGCGAAGCTGACGCGGAGGCCTTTGCCTCCCTCTGTCAGCGGCGTCTGGACAGAGAGCCGGTATCTCACCTGATCGGAGTTCGCGAATTTTACGGGCGACCCTTTGTGGTGAACTCCGCCGTCCTGGCGCCCCGGCCCGAGACGGAACTCCTGGTCGAGACGGCACTCGAGGTCATTGATGCCGGAGCGCTCCGGGTTGTGGACGTCGGGACCGGAAGCGGGGCGGTCGCGCTCACGCTGGCACTCGAGCGGTCCGGTCTACCCGGGCTGCAGCTCGCAGCATTCGATCTGTCCCGAGAGGCCCTGCGCGTCGCCACATCCAATGCCGAGGCCTTGCTGCCGGCGGCAGCCCGGCTGCCTTTGGTTCAAGGGGATCTTCTGGAAGCCTGCGGTATGGGGGGATGGGATCTGGTGGTCTCGAATCCTCCCTATATCCGGGAGAGTTCGCTGGCAGACAGCATGCCGGAACTCGCTTTCGAGCCGAAAATGGCTCTCGTGGGTGGCGATTGCGATGGTCTCGGGGTAATTCGGAGATTGGTGAAATCTGCCTGGGTGCAGCTGTCTCCGGGTGGGTCGATCGTTTTCGAGATCGGCGCGGATCAGGGGGCGGCGGCTGCGGCGGTCGTGAGCGAAGCGGGATTTCGGCAGGTCGTTGTGCTGCGCGATCTGGCCGGACAGGATCGCGTGGTCCGGGCGGAGAAGATCGACCAGGGGTAGCCGGCGAGATTCGCCGATACGGGAAGGCAAAAAATGGACGAGATCATTATCCGGGGAGGAGAGACCCTGGTCGGCGAAGTCGAAGTCAGTGGGGCGAAGAACGCTGCCCTGCCGATTCTTTTCGCGACGCTCCTTTCGGCAAAGACCTCCCGTGTCGAGAATGTTCCGGACGTTGCCGACACCAGAACCACCGGTCGCTTGCTCGAACAGCTCGGAGCCGAGGTTTCCGTCGAGAAGGGTGTTGTGTCGGTGGCCGCGGCCAACATCACCGATCACGAGGCGAATTATGATCTGGTAAAGACGATGCGAGCATCGTTTCTGGCCATGGGTCCGTTGCTGGCTCGTTTTGGACGGGCCCGCGTCGCGACGCCGGTTGGTTGCGCCATCGGTAGTCGTCCTGTGGACCAGCATCTGCGGGGATTCGAAGCGATGGGCGCCCGCGTGGAGATGGCCCAGGGGTATGTGGAAGTCTCGTGCGATCGCTTGCAGGGTACCGAGATCCGGATGGACGTGCCCTCGGTCGGCGCGACCGAGAATCTGATGATGGCCGCGTGTCTGGCCACCGGGACCACCGTGCTCGATAATGTGGCTCGTGAACCGGAAATCGTTGACCTTGCCAACGCGCTGCGTTCGATGGGTGCCCGGATTACGGGCGACGGTGGTGCGACCCTGACGGTCGAGGGTCGCGGCGAACTCGGCGGGATGAACCACCGGGTGATCCCGGACCGGATTGAAGCCGGCACCTGGTTGGCGGCTGCATTGGCCACGGGCGGGGAGATTCTGGTGCACGGAGCCCGCGAGCAACATCTCGGGGCCTTCCTGGACAAATTACGCGAGATGGGTGCCCATCTGGAGGTCTTTGGCGATTCGATCCGGGCATCGGCCCCGGGGGGACTGCGCCCCGTCGACGTTGTCACGGCTCCTTATCCGGGTTTTCCGACGGATCTGCAGGCCCAATTGATGGCCCTTCTCTGTTTTGCCGACGGTGAGAGCCGAATCCGCGAGACGATCTTCGAGAATCGCTTCATGCACGCCCAGGAACTGGCGAGGCTCGGCGCCGATATCGTGATCGATGGTGGGTCGGCCCTGGTGCATGGTGGCCGGGCGTTGTCGGGCGCCGATGTCATGGCAACCGATCTACGCGCCAGTGTGTCCTTGGTGATTGCCGCTCTGGGCGCAACCGGGACGACCCGGCTGCAAAGAGTCTATCATCTCGATCGTGGCTATGAGGATCTCGAGCGGAAGCTCTCGACATTGGGAGCGGCGATTGCGCGGGTGGATGGAAGAACCCCCGAGGGCAAGCAGATGGCCCGTGCCATGGCGGCCGGAGGCGGTTTGGCGCGAGCGGCGGCCTCGCCCTCGTCGCAAAAGGCCACCCGTAGCGCTTCGCCGGGAGGCCGGGAATGAATTTGGTGGTGCGTAGTTCCGAGCCGCGATTTGCGCGCGTGCTCAAACAACTTCTGGCGCGCGGCATGGCTCAGGACAGTTCGGTGGAAAGTGCTGTCCGCGACATTCTCGACAACGTTCGCTCGCGGGGCGATCGTGCGCTGCTGGACTACACCAAGCGATTTGATGACGTGAAGATGCGCGCGGCGGATCTTGTGATTGGCCCCGAGGAAATGGCAGCGGCCGCCAAGCGTTTGCCCGCTCGCCAGCGCAAAGCTCTGCAGCTGGCGGCGCGTCGGATTCGCGACTTCCACAGCCATCAGGTCGAAAAATCCTTCCGTTATACGGACAAGACCGGAGTCTCTCTCGGCCAGGAGATTCGCCCGGTAGAACGTGCGGGGCTTTATGTGCCGGGGGGCGAGGCCTTCTATCCTTCCTCGGTTCTGATGAACGCGGTTCCGGCCTCGGTGGCCGGCGTGGACGAGATCATCGCGGTGACCCCGCCGCATGCCGGCGGCGAACCCGATATGCTTCTGGCGGCCGCTCATATCGCGGGGGTTCATAAAATCATTCGCGTGGGTGGCGCACAGGCCATCGGAGCGCTCGCCTTCGGGACGCGAACCGTCCCCAAGGTGGACAAGATCGTGGGCCCGGGAAACCGCTGGGTCGCTACGGCCAAAAGGCTGGTCTCGGGAGTTGTTTCCATCGATATGGTCGCCGGGCCCAGCGAGGTTCTGGTGATCGCGGATGCCTCGGCAAACCCCGAGCATGTCGCGGCGGATCTGCTGGCGCAGGCCGAGCACGGGCCGGATTCCACAGCCATTTGTCTGACTACCAGCCGCCGTCTGGCCGAGAAGATCGAGAGCGAGGTCCTCTCGCAGCTCGAGCAGTTGCCGCGAGCCGACTTCGCACGTCAGTCGATGCGCGACAATGGTGCGATCGTGGTGACGCGCAGCTTGAAGGAGTCGGTCGCCCTCGCGAACGAAATCGCGCCCGAACATCTGGAGCTTGCGGTTCGTGACGCCGAGAAATTGGTTCGGGAGATTCGCCATGCCGGGGCTATCTTTGTCGGCCATTATTCTCCGGAGGCATTTGGGGACTATCTCGCCGGACCCAATCATGTGCTGCCCACCGGGGGCACGGCACGCTTTTCGTCGCCTCTCGGTGTCTATGATTTCACCAAGAGGACCGGAGTGATTCACGCGCCTCGTTCCGCCTTGCAGGCGCTGGGCGAGACGGTGGTGGAGCTGGCCGAGATGGAAGGTCTGACGGCGCATGGTGCGGCCGTCGCGCGCCGGATCCGCTGATTTGCGGGGGATGCCCTAAAGGTCAGCCAGGTGGGCTTCGATGCGCTGCCGATCGATATTCCGCTCCGCCAGCTGGTTGGCCGGCCGGACGCGGAGCAGATGGAAGCACATGGCGGTGATGGAGAGTCCGGCGCCGACCACGGCCAGAATGGTGGCTGGTCCCGGCTCGCTGTCGAGGTCGCCGACGGTTTCCCAGGCAAGCCAGATACAGGCTGTCGCGGCAAGGCCGGAGGCAACCACCGCGCGCCAGACATCGCGCGCGGCGCGACGCGGACCTGCGACAAGAACGCGATTGAGTTCTGCGGGGGCGAAGGTGTCGAGAAACCACCCGTCGGGATCGTCGATCAGGCGTCGCGACGCCGGTTCGATGATCCGGCCGGTGAGGGGATCCGGGAAAGCCTCGTGGCGGTTATGGGCGCGGATGCCTTCTCGAATCGAGGAATGCACCTCGCGCGACAGAGGGTAACGCACGAGAATCAGGACGGTGACGATATTGAATGCCGCGGGGAAGATCCCGAGCAGGAGCCGGATCGTCAGGACGACGTCATCGCTTTGCACCTCGTTGGGCACGTACCCGACCCATGCGAGCAGAGCGAGCGGCAGGGAAGCTCCCGGAATCGCAACGAACTTGGGAACAATGGCCCAAAACGAGCCGAACTGCGCCTCGCGACGTCGGCCGGTCAGAAACTCGTCGTAATCGATGACATCGGCGACCATGGAAGGCAGCACGACCATCCCGGTCGAGGAGGCCAGTCCGATGAGAAGAAAGATGATCGTCACGACAGTGGTGTTGCCGTCGCCGATGAGAAACAGGCAGGTGCCGCCGGTGGTGCCGATCATGGCGCTGACAATCAGCGTCCAGAGCTTGCTGAAACGCTCGGCCAGGCGCATCCAGATGGGAACCGCGATCAGCCCTGCTCCGAAATAGGTGACCAGAAGGATTCCGAGCCAGGCCTCGGGGTCGGGGACCCCGAGAACATAGGTCGTGTAGTAGGGGATGAGAATGCCGGGAATCGCAGCCGGAATCGCCGAGATCATCCCGGCAAAAAAGAAAATTCGGAAAGGACGATTGCGGAGTGCTCGGCGGACGCCGGGGACCAGCGGGTTGGGCTCTGAATGGGCAAATTCGGGCCGTTCCGGAACCCAGCGCAGCAGTGCGGCATACAGCACGACCAAAGCGACGGCGAAAATACCTGCGATCAGGGCGTGCACGGTTCTCTGGTTCTCGATGCCCAGTCCGGCTGTCAGAATACTCGGGGCGACCGATGCGGCGAGCACGCCCACCAGGATAAACAGGGACTGGATGCCGAAGAGGCGGGAGCGTTCATCGTAGTCGAGCGTGAGTTCGGACCCGAGCGCACCATGAGGCACCTGGTAGATGGTATGAAAGAGGAAGTACGCGGTGTAGGTGACCCCGAACCATAACCCTGCGGCCTGTCCCGTAATTTGTTCGGGCGGCGCGAACAGCAGGTAGAAGAAGATCGCACACAAGGGGACACCCAGAGCGATCCATGGCTTGCGGCGGCCAAAGCGCGAGCGCGTCCGGTCACTCAACCAGCCCATGAGTGGATCGGTGAGTGCATCGAAGCCGCGGGCGATGGCAATGGCCAATGCGATCGTGCCGAGCGGCGCCATCACGACATCACTGTAGAACACCGGCATGAGGACTCCGATGGGAATCGCCATGCCGGCTCCGGCAAACCCCGGAGCGCCGTAGGCGATCATGCGGCTCAGCGGCATGGGTGCCTCGGTTTTTGCGGTTTCGGCAGTCGTGTCGGGGTCGTGAGGTTTCATTTCTCGCATCCGTACCCCCAGAAGGGAGCCTCTCTGCTTCCTAGCGGATTTCGGGACTCGAAATCACCTTCGTTGTTCCTCAACCGTCGAACTTGCGGTTCGAATGGTCGCGGGGGTGGTTCCTCAGAATTGATCGCGCCGGGGGGCGGGCGGCACCGGGATGGCGCGGCCGAGCGTCTCGGAGATCGCCTCGAAGAGGTAGGCGATCGCCAATCCTGACCAAGCGGCTGCCGGAAGGAAGCCGACCCCGAAAAACGCAAGGCCCAGACCCATCAGGGGGAGAGCCAGAAGCATGGTCAGAAAGATCTCGAGCTGCCAGGATTGACTGCGCCGCCAGCTCTCGCGAAACGCGGAAATGGCGTCGAGTTCCTCGTCGACGATCAGATACGGGACGAAGACCAGTCGAACAGCGAGATAAATGCCCGGCAGCAGAAAAAACACGACGCCGGCAAGAAGGGCCGAACTGAGCAGCAGCGAACCCCAGACCGATTGCGCATAGCAGCGCTGGAAGGGCACGGCGATCTGGTTGAGTTCCACGGTTTCACCGCGAGTGGCAACCAACAACGCGTAGGCGGTGCCAAAACCCATCGGGCCGACCAGAAGTACCTGAAGAAGGAACGCCAGAGGTCCGGTTGCTGTGCTGGTGAGGATCGAGACAAACGTATAGGCGGTAATGATCAGCAAAAGCCCCAGCCAGTTGCTTCGGAAATGCGCCAGAGCGGCTCGGTAGGCTTCGGTTGCGGAAATGGTCTGGCCGGATGGGTCGATGGTTTGCATGGGATCCTCCTTGCGGAACTTCAGCCTTCATATCAGGAAAAATAGCCCCCTCGAAGCTTGTCGACTTTTGTTGAATTTGGGTGGGTCGAACTCGCCGGAAACCTATGCGACACTGCAGATATGGCTGCAGCGACTTCCAAAGAGGCTAGGGACGGTTCCGGGAAAGAGACTTCCGGTCGACGATCGGCTCAGGTGCGCCGGGAGACCCGGGAAACGCAAATTTCGCTTTCGATCAATCTCGACGGAAGTGGCCAGTCGGCGATTTCCACTGGCGTTCCCTTCCTCGACCATATGCTGGAGCTGTTCTCGAAGCACGGCTTATTTGACCTCGAGGTTGAGGCCAAGGGCGATCTCGAAGTGGATCAGCATCATACCGTCGAGGACGTGGGTCTGGCTCTTGGGCAGGCTTTTGCGCAGGCGCTTGGTGATAAGCACGGAATCCGGCGTTACGGATCCTATGCCTGTCCGCTCGACGAGGCATTGGTGCAGATTGTGGTCGACCTCAGTGGCCGCCCTTATCTGGTCTATGAATTGGAGCCCGGCCAGGAGCGCGTCGGTGATTTCGATACCGGTCTGGTGCACGACTTCCTGCTTTCCTTTGTCAACGAAACGAAGATGAACCTGCACGTCGATTGTATTCGGGGTCGAAACCCCCATCATATGATCGAGGCCGCTTTCAAGGCCCTGTCTCGCGCTCTCGATGCGGCGATTCAGGTGGACCCTCGGGTGCAAGGAGTCCCCTCCACCAAGGGCGCTTTGTGATCGCGGTTGTCGATTACGGCGTCGGCAATCTGCGTAGCGCAGCCAAGGGTCTCGAAAGAGCGGCCACGGAGGAAGGCGTCGACACCGCGGTGCTCGTGACGTCGAACCCCGAGGACCTGGAGAAGGCCGACGCGGTCGTTCTGCCCGGAGTCGGGGCGTTTGGCGCCTGCATGCAAAGTCTCGAGACTTCGGGCCTGCGGCCGACAGTGCAGTCGGCCGCCGCTTCCGGAAAGCCGTTTCTGGGTATCTGTGTGGGGATGCAGATTCTTTTTCAGGAGTCAGATGAATTCGGGCCGGTTGCCGGTTTGGGAATTCTTCCCGGTCGAGTCGAGAGACTTGCAGCGGTCGACGTGCCGATCCCCCATATGGGTTGGAATGCCATTGAATGTCACGGCAAAAGCCCTTTGCTGAGCCGGACGGAAGACGGGACGTATTTTTATTTCGTGCACTCCTATGCCGCGCATCCTGCAGAGACTGATCATGTCGCGGCTTCAGTTCGTTACGGTGGCGAGACCATCGTGGCCGCGGTCGCGCGGGAAAACGTTTTCGGGACCCAATTTCACCCCGAAAAAAGTCAGGGAGCCGGCATCCGATTGCTGCGAGATTTTGTGAGTCGCATCGCGGACGCGGCTGGTTCTCCGAGGGATTTATGAGAATTTTTGAAGTACTGCCGGCAATCGATCTGCGTGGCGGAAAATGTGTGCGTTTGACCAAGGGGGATTTCGCCCGGGAAAAGCAATACGGAGACGACCCGGTGGCGATGGCTCGCCGTTGGGAGGATGAGGGTGGCAGTCGGCTTCATGTGGTGGATCTCGACGGCGCGGCGCGCGGCTCTCGACACCATGGTTCGGTGATCGGTGATATCTGCAAGGCGCTGCGCATTCCGGTGCAGGTGGGCGGGGGGCTCCGCGACCTGGATTCGATCGCTTCGGTTCTCGATGCTGGTGCCGATCGCGCCATTCTGGGAACCGCGGCAGCAAAGCAGCCGGAACTGATCGAGGCGGCCTGCGAGAAGTGGCCGGGACATATTGCCGTGGGCATCGATGAGCGAGCGGGCAAGGTTGCGACCGAGGGATGGTTGGAGGAGGCGGCCGCCACAGCGCTGGAAATTGCCCAATCCGCTCAGGCAGGTGGTGCCTCTGCCATTGTCTACACCGACATCAGCCGTGATGGCACGGGTGAGGGGGCGAGTATCGAGGCAACCGTCACGTTTGCCGCCGGGCATCAGGTTCCGGTGATCGTCTCGGGGGGTGTTGCGACGGTGGAAGACGTGCGGTTGGCGAGAGCGGCTTTTGATGCCGGCGCCAATCTCTGTGGGGTGATTATCGGGCGCGCTCTGTATGAGGGCCATATCGATCTGGCCGAAGCGGTTCGCATCGCAGAGGGTCAAGGATAATGCTGGCCAAGCGGATTATTCCGTGTCTGGACGTCAAAGGTGGTCGCGTCGTGAAGGGCGTTTCTTTCGTGGGTCTTCGGGATGCGGGTGACCCCGTGGAGGTCGCCGAACGCTATGATGCCGAGGGTGCCGACGAGCTCACCTTTCTCGACATTACCGCCTCGCATGAGGAGCGCGATATTATTCTGGACGTCGTGCGCGAGACCGCCGAGCGCTGTTTCATGCCGCTGACCGTTGGCGGGGGGGTGCGCGAACTCTCCGATATTCGCACGCTTCTGGCTGCCGGTGCCGACAAGGTCTCGATGAATACCGCGGCCGTTTCCGACCCGGATCTGGTCGCCCGCGCCGCCGAGAAATTCGGCACCCAATGCGTTGTGGTGGCCATTGATGCCAAGCGCGTCGAGCCGGGCCGCTGGGAAGTATTCACGCATGGAGGCAGGCGCGAAACGGGGCTCGATGCTGTCGAATGGGCGCAGCGCCTGGTGGGGAACGGCGCTGGGGAGATCCTGCTCACGAGCATGGATAGTGACGGACAGAAAGATGGCTATGATATCCAGCTGACGCGTGCGGTGGCAGATGCCGTAACCGTTCCCGTGATTGCCTCTGGCGGTGCGGGAACCGTCGAGCACCTCGCCGAGGCCCTGCAGGAAGGTCGGGCCAGCGCCGCTCTGGCGGCATCCATCTTCCACTATCGGGAAATCGAGATCGGGGCCTGCAAGGAGTATCTGCAGGCACAGGGAATCCCCGTTCGGATGGATCATATCTGAGCGAGTCGGCAGCCTCTTGGCCGATCGGATTCCGTCCGCCATCTCGATCGCTCGACATCGCCTTCGTGTATGCCCGAGCGGACCGGATCGGTCAGCTGGTTCCGAGCGAAAGAGGAAGTTGGCTCGGCCCACGCAGAATGGTTGAGCGGCGCCACGCGGGAGGATCTGTCGGACCGCGAAAGTTTGGAAAGCGACGCAGAAGCGCCCCGAGTGCAATTTCGCCTTCCAGTCGGGCCAGTTGTGCGCCCAGGCAGAAGTGAGCGCCGTGGCCGAGAGCCAGATGCGGGTTATGCTCCCGTCCCAGATCCAGGACGTCGGGATTTTCAAACTGCGCCGGATCCCGATTGGCGGAGACAATGCTGATACCCAGAACCTTGCCTCGACGGAAGCGGCGCCCCGCAATTTCGAAGTCCTCGACGACGGCTCGATCCGTCATCTGGACGGGGCTCTCGAAGCGAAGGAACTCGTTGACCGCGGTCGGGAGGAGTCCGAGATCATCTTGCAGGCGCTGCCGTTGTTCGGGGTGCCTCAGTAGATTGAGCACGCTGACGCCAATGAGATTGGCCGTGGTTTCGTGTCCCGCGGCAAGCAGAAGCACGCACAACGCGATCATGTCGCCCTCGGTGAGTGATTCGCCGGTATCTTCGGCCGCGATCATGGCTGACATCAGATCTTCCTGTGGACTCGCTCGACGCTCGGCCAGAAGAGGGCGGAAATAGGCATATAGATCTTGAGTGGCCCGGCGCATGGATTCGGCGCCCTCGGTCCCTTGCAGGGGATCCAGGATCTGGACGAGATCTCCGGTCCATTGGAAGAACTTCTCGCGGTCGCTGATCGGGATCCCGAGGAGTTCAGCGATCGCGGCCACCGGGAAGGGGTAGGCGAAGTCGCCGACCAATTCGATCGTCCCCCCGTGGCACGCCTGATCGAGCAGGTCTTCCGCGAGTTCTTCGAGCCGTGGGCGTAGTTCGTTCACCCGCCGCGGGGTGAAGGCCTTGCTGACAATCTTCCGCAGGCGTCGGTGCTGCTCGCCCTCGTTCATCAACAGGTTTCGTTGCAAAAAATCCAGCAAAGCCGGTTCATTGCGATTGAACCATAAAGCGATCCGGACTGCGGGCACTTGCTTGCGATCCGAGGAGAGGTAGGGGCTTTGTAATGCCGTCTGCGCATCTTCGTATCGAGTCAGAAGCCAACTTTGAAAGGTTCGGTTGAAGACCAGACGGTTCTCCTCCCGCAGGGAGCGCCAGGTTGCATGGGGGTCCCGCCGGTATCGCGGCGAGACCAGATTCACCGGGCCGATCAAAGGGCCAAGGAGTTGCAGCGTGCGATCATTCGCGACCAGCTTCTGGATCATCTGCAGCACGTTAAAACTTCTATCAGATTCTCTTTTGGAATCATCTTTTTTGAGGGATTGCATGATCGA
Source organism: Binatia bacterium (assembly GCA_965658895.1). GTDB lineage: Bacteria > Desulfobacterota > Binatia > UBA12015 > UBA12015 > UBA12015. Next base: position 10,517 of record CBFHUR010000014.1, on the reverse strand, counting down.
CAAGGACCCGTGGTGACGATAAACCGAATCCTCCATGCAAGACCCATTATTTCTTGTGACCGGGGCGAGTCGCGGGATCGGCCGCGCAACCGCCCTGGCTCTGGCCCGCGCCGGTTGCGGCGTGATTGCTGTCGGCCGCGACCCGGAAGCTCTTTCGGAAACCACGGCACTCGGGGCGGGGCGGATTGTCGGGGTCGAGGCCGATATTACCGTCGGTCTCGCTCGTGCCGAAATTCGCCGGGCGGTGGCTCGGCGTCCTTTGGCCGGTTTGCTGCACGGAGCGGGTATCTTTCCGCGCGGTCGACTCGAAACTCTGGATCTCGAGCAATGGCGCATGGCGATGGCAACCAACCTGGATGCGCGTCTTCATCTGGTTATGGATCTACGCGCATCTCTGGCCGGGGGGCGGGTGCTTTTCCCGGGCTCGGACGCCTCTCGGCAGCCGCGACCGGGCGGGGCCGCCTATTCCGTATCGAAGGTCGCATCCGAAATGCTCTGGCGGTGTCTCTGTCTGGAACTGGGTGACCGCATCGGGTTTGCCATCGCAAAACCCGGACTGGTGGAAACCCGCATGCTCACCGATTCGCTAAGCGCCTCGCCCGAGGATTTTCCGGCGCGTGGAGTCTACGCTGGCATGGCCGATCGTGGGGAGACGATCGCTGCGGAGACGATCGGGGCGTTTTTTGCGTGGCTGTTGCTCGAGGTTCCCGATTCCGAGTTCCGCGGCTCCGAGTGGGATGTGCGCGATCCCGAACATCATCATAGATGGCTGCAAGGCGATCTCTATTCGGGCCACTTTCGCGGGTCGACCAGTTGAGGTCCTGCCAGAATCGAATTTTCAGCCGCGAAGCGAGTCGACGTTGACGACAGTCGCCTCGATCGGCGGCACCTCTTCTTCGGGAAGAAGAAAGCGCCAGAAAATCATGCCGGTTTTCTGCCCCGCGGCGTCGATCCAGTTCGGCTGGCCCGGGTCCTTGTGCGCCAGAACGATCTCGAAGCTTCCATCGGGCAGATACTGAATCTGGCGTCGATTCAAGGAAACGTTTCGATTGATATAGGGCGGCGTCTGGAGTTGCTCGTTCCAGATGACGACATTCCCCATTCGGCAGCGAGGAAAGCGACCGCGCATGACCAGAGCATCGTCAGGTCCGAGGTCGTAGATGGTTTGGCGGTAGTCGATGTCCTTGGCTGAATAGCCGATCAACTCATTGTCGTTGTCGCCGCCGGAGAATTTATTGACCTCGGTCGAGATCCAGGCCGGCATCAATTCTTCGGGAATTTCCGGGAAGTCGATGGTGGCGCCGCGTACGAAATTGATCACTCGCTGGATGCCGGCGGCGACGGCGGCATCGTCCATCAGCGGGCCGGGGCCGGGATTCTCGATAGGCTCGATCCATAGGGGAACATGGAATGTCGGGTCGGCGGCGATCTGGCGTTCCATTTCCCAATAATGACGCGTGGTAATGCCGCCGGCGCCGGGTTCGAGTTTCAGCCAGTTTTTCTCCTGTGGTTCGGGGCTGGCAATGATCTCGAAGCTGCCATCCGGCTTGACCTCGAATTCGCCGTCGTTGAGTGTCGCGGTCAGGCCGGCGGATAATTGCCCATTCTCGACCCCGCGCTCGACGGTGAAGGATGTGTAGGCAGCATCCATGGTGTTTCCGTGAATGCGGTAGGAGTACGCCGGGTCCACGACACATCCGTAGTAGACCGCGTCGGGGTTGTCGCCGAGCAATTTCTTGGTCGGACTCAGCCAGCGGTGGAACCAGGGGCGGCGTGGGTCGCTGTCGAACCAGCAATGAAAGCCGTGCTGGAGTGCGTTGGCGACCAGATAGCGGCGGGCCGAACGCTGCTGGGCGGTGAGTGTGGGGTCGGCACAAACATAGCCCTGCTCGATGAGGAGTAACGTTTTCGAGAGCTCGGCGTAGGCCTTGGCTGCGGCGTCACCCTGAGAAGCCACGGCAGCATGAGCGCTCGTCATGTCGGTGATTTCGGTTTTCGGATCCTGGCTCATTCCCGTTTTCTCCTGATCTGGCGAGATATGTTTGAGTGCTTGGGGGAAAGATTTTCTTCCCGGACGATGGTCCGGTTGACCCCACCTTCCTATTTTGAAACAGCATCACGAGAGGTCCTGCATGTCTACCCTTGAAGGCGCACTTCCCGCACCCAAATCATTACAACGTGTCCCCGCGAGGGCAATCAATCGCGTTTGGGAGGTCCTGCACCGTTTCGGGATCGGCAAGGTCAAGCTCGACGAAAACAGCTTGATGGCCAAAGCCCGCCGGGAGACTGGTCTTCAGGATTTCGGCGACGATTGCTTTGTCGAGCCGATGCGCCAGGTGCTGTATGGGCTGGAGCATGAGTCCGCCCTGAATCCACTCGGCGAGTTCATGACCCGCACGAATCTGGTCCGCTTGCTCAAGAACCGCCTGATTGCTCAGGCTCTTTTCTCACGGCATCCCGAAATTCTGGCACGCGAACTCCGGCCGCCGATCGCGGTCGTGGGTCTGGCGCGCTCGGGGACGACCCGAACGCATCGCTTGCTCGCCAGCGATCCCCAATTTGTGCATCTGAAAACCTGGGAGTCGGTGATGCCGGCACCGGGGCCCGAGAGTTTCACCGCCGCTGTGGATCCCCGTTACCGGAATACCGAATATGGATTGCGGCTGGTTCTTTATTTGATGCCCCATATGTCGGCGGTGCATCCGATGGGGACCGATGAGGTGGAGGAGGAAGCCGGCTTGATCCAGCACGGGTTCGAAACCTCGCTTTTTTCGGCCATGAATACCCTGCCCAGCTATTTTGATTGGTATATCGACCGGCCCTGCGATGATTCCTACCAATATATGGTCAAGCTGATGAAGCTGATCAGCTGGTTTCGCAAGGACGATCCCGAGAAGCCATGGATCCTGAAGACGCCCGAGCATATGGTGAATTTTGCGCCTCTGCTGCGCTGCTTTCCGGATGCGAAGATCGTCTCCACGCATCGCGACCCTCTGTCGGTGCTGAGTTCTCTGATGTCGATGGCCTGGATGTCTCTGGTGCGCGATTATGATGAACTGGATCCAGCGATGATCGGTGGGCAGTGGAAGCGTTTTCAGGATACCTCGATACGCAACTATCTCGCCGTCCGTGACAGCGATCTGGTAGCCGACGGACAGATCATGGATCTTCTTTATCAGGACATCAATGACGATTGGCAGAGGGAAGTGGAGCGGGTCTACCGTCATTTTGATCTGGATCTATCGGAGCAGGCTCTCGACGAGATGTCTCGGTGGATGACAAGCAATCAGCAGAACAAGCATGGCCGACATCGCCATAGCCTCGCGCAATTCGGATTCGATGCCGGGGAGCTGGAAAGACATTACGCACCTTACCGGGAGCGGTTTTCGATTCCGATGGCCAAGTCGTCCTAGAGCCGGATCTGCGGAGAAGGAGCGTTTGTGCAGGATCCGATGAATTCCTCGATCGCTCAGGTGTTGATGTTCAGCCTGATGTTGGGAATGGGTCTCGCGCTGACGGTGCAGGATTTTCGCCGGGTCCTGTCGGTAAGAGCTCCCGTCCTGACGGGGATGGTCCTGCAGTTCTTCCTGATGCCCGTGGTCGGAGGCGCGCTGGCGATCCTCTTTGATCTTCCCCCCCTGCTGGCGCTGGGCATGGTGGTTTGCGGGGCGCTGCCCGGAGGCGCAGGTTCAAACCTCCTTGTTCATTTTGGTCGCGCCAATACGGCCTTGTCGATCACGCTTACCGCGACCGCCACTTTCGGGGCCTTGTTTACGCTCCCCTTGTGGATCCGTGGGACACAGAGCTGGATCGGGGCCGATGCGGAAGCCGTCGTCGTGCCGATTCTGGACACCGCACTGCAGTTGGGAATGTTGACGGTTCTGCCTGTGGGCCTGGGCATGCTGGTGCGCGACCGTTATCCCGGGGCCGAGAACTACGAGCGCCGAGTCACGGGTATCAGCGGACTGGCCCTGCTGGGCGTGATGATCTGGGACACCGCCGATCAACCAGAGGCGCCGTTGGCACTTTTGGAGGAGGTCTTTTGGCCGGTACTTTGTCTGGCACTTCTGGGCACGGTGGTTGGCGTTGTCGTGCCGCGACTGCTGGGGCAAACCCTCGAGGATGCGGTCACGATTGCGATCGAACTCTGCGTCAAGAACGTCCTTCTCGGAATGGTGGTTCTCGCGTCAGCCTTTCCGCAAATTGATCCCAATGTCCCGCTCTTTGTCTATTCGGGCGTCATGATGCCGGCCGCCTTGGTGCTTCTGGCGGGTTTCCGGGCACGTATCCGCTCGCTCGGGAGCGGCGCAGGACCAACTTGACCTTTCGACGAGAACCTTGGTCCTGCAGGTTCGTTCAGGGAGCTGGCTCGCAGCTATCATCGCAACCGTCGCCGTCGATGTCGACGGGAAGAAATTCGGGCAGGCAATCAATCGCGATCGAGCAGGCGGCGGGATCTCCGCAGGAAAATTCGTATTTCAACGCAACACCGGCCTGGAGGCGCAGGCAGTCATTGTCATAGGTCTGGTCGTCGCAGCCGCAGACAGGGGCGTAAATTCGGGGGCACGCCTGGGGTCGGTCCACGCAAGTCCCCGGCAGATCGGCAATGCGGCATGCGCCGGGCGTCAGGTCGCAGATCTGACCTTCCTCACAGCCCGTATACTCGCCCGGTTCGGGGAACCCGCCGCAGCTGTCGGTGCAAAAGCCCGGGGCGCGTATGCTCATGCCCGAGGCTGCGGCACCGCAGTCATTGTCGTAGGTGACACCATCGCAGCCACAAACCGGATCGACATAGCTCAGACAGCCCTCGGCCCTTGCCGTGCAGATGCCCTCGCCGGCCTCACAGGTTCCAGCGGCCTTGGCGCAATAGAGGTCCTCCTGCCACCAGCAATCTTCATCCGTGCTGCAAACCACGTCCTCTGCGTACTCGCAGGTGTCCTCACAGCCGTCACCATTGGTGTCGACAGGCCGGTCGCCGGGCAGGCAATCGAGAATCGGGCAGGGCTGGTCGCAAGCACCCGCGAAATCCAGATCGGCACCGGCCTGCAGGCGCGCGCAGTCGTTTCCGTAGGTTTGGCCGTTGCAGCCACAGACCGGTTGGTAGATTTCGGCGCAGGCCTCGGGCCTTTCCACGCAAATCCCCTCCACGTCTGCGATGTCACAGCTCCCGGCCGGTCGTTCACATACCTGGTCGGCATCGCAGAAGGAACTCAATTCGGGCCGCGTGAACCCTCCGCAGACTTGCTCGCAGAGGCCCGTCTCGGGATCGCAGGAGTCTTCGGTTTGGCTCGACCCTCCGCAGCCGGAGGCCAGGAGGAATACCAGAAGAAAACTCAGGATCGGAAAGGCGTTGTCTCGTGCTCTCCGCTCGCCGTATGCTGTCGTCGCCGTCGAAACCATATTGCTTCTCCTTGCACCCCGGGGAGGTGTGATCCACCTCGTACGGCACAAATTACCGGATCAAAGCTCTGGCGTCTTCCGAAATTTGCGTGGCAAATGGTCGCACGGCTTTTCCCATTCCATGATTCCATTCGGGGATGATGCGGCCTGACAGTCCAGGGGCGGACTTTATCAGTCGCCGCTGCAGGCGCCGACGGTGTCGATGTTGCTCCCCGCGGCTGCCGCACCGCAGCCATTGCCATATGTCGTACCGTTGCAACCGCAGACAGGAGCATATTCCATCGTGCAGGCTTCCGGCGTCTGTCTGCAGATTCCCTGCGTCGAGGAACCGCAGGTGCCATTGTCCTTGGCGCAGTAGAGATTGCTTCGCCACCAGCATCCGCCATCGTCGGCGCACGGGACTTCATAGGCCACCTCGCAGGTATCCTCGCAGCCGTCGCCGTTGCTGTCGACGGGGCGACTATCCGGGTGGCAATCCACGACGGCGCATGGTTCGCCGCAAGCACGGGGATATTGAAGCGGCACTCCGGCTTGCAGGCGCACGCAATCGTTTCCGTAGGTTTGGTTGTCGCAACCGCAAACGGGTTGGAAGATTTCCGCACAAGCCTCGGGGCGGGTCACGCAAATGCCGGGTAGGTCGGCGATGTCACAGGTGTTTGGAGGCAGGTCGCAGATCTCGCCGCTGGCGCAGCCCGAGGGGACGCCGGGCTGCGGCAGACCGCCGCATGTTTGCTCGCAGGTTCCGCTGGAAGCCACATTGACACCGGCGGCAGCAGCACTGCATCCATTGCCATAAGTGGTGCCATCGCAGCCGCAGACCGGGTCGTACTGCTCTGTGCAAGTTTGTGGTGGGATGCGGCAGAGGCCTTGGGCTGGAGAGCCACAAACGCCCGGCGCCTTTGCGCAATACATGCGGCTGTCCCACCAGCAGTCCTGATCGACCTCGCATTCTACTTCGTGGGAGACCTCGCAGGTGTCGTCACAGCCATCCAGATCGGTATCGACGGGGGTTTGGCCCGGTACGCAATCGATCGCCGGGCAGGGGTACTCGCAGGTGTCGTGGCAGCCGTCCCCGTTGCTGTCGATCGGCCGGGCACCGGGTGTGCAGAGAATTGCCAGCTCGCAGCCTCGATTCGTGCTGAAGCGCGTTCGGCTCCGGGGCGATTGGGTGATCAGGGTCCCTCGTGCCTTGTTGCAATCTGCGCTCATCCGCATGCGTAATTTGGTTTTGCCGATCGTCTGATTGCATTGACGCCAGGAGGCGCGCACGACCGTGCCACGGGGGTGGCGTTTGATCCGCAGCCGATCCGGTTCGCCGCACGGCGCCAGCGCCAGCGTCTCGCCACTGAGCACGATGACGGCATTTCCGACAAGCGGCTGATTCATCTCGGGCCTATCGCCCAAAAGATATCGTCCTCCGGCGCAGTTGTCGGCAAGAGCCTCCTGTGACCCGGGGCCCATGCCCAGGCCGAGAATGAAAAACAGAGAGATCGTGCAGCGCAGGAGCATCCTTCCAATCATGCATGGCCTTGGATTGAGAGTCAACCCATTAATTAAGCTGAAAAAAGTCCGGATCAGGTCAGCGCGACCGGCAGGGCCTTGTAGCGATTCCACCCGGGCAATCGGTCGAACTGCAGGCTGTCGCGGGGAACGGCAAGTCGCAAATTGGGGTAGCGATCGAAGAGGTGGGTCAGGGCGGTGCGGGTTTCCATTCTGGCGAGCTGAGCGCCGAGGCAGAAATGAAGTCCGTGGCCGAATCCGAAATGGTGGTTGTCCTCTCGACCGATATCGAAGGTCCCGGGATCCGTAAATGCTGTCGGATCATGGTTGGCTGCGCCGTACAGGGGCATGACCGCCTCTCCCCGTTTGATGATTTCACCGTCCCAGTCAACGTCTTCGGTCGCATACGAGAACTTGGCACCATAGACCGGTCCATTGAAGCGTTGCACCTCTTCCACCGCGGGCCCGATCAAGGCGGGATCCGACCTGAGGCGCTTGAGTTGTTCAGGGTGCTCCAGAAGTGTGAGGGTGGCGTTCGTGATCAGGTGCGAGGTGGTTTCGAAACCGGCAATGATCAGCAAGAAGCACATGCTCACAAGCTCTTCTTCCGAGAGCGCATCGCCTTGCTCTTCGGCATGGATCAGTCTGGTCAGAATATCGTCTTCGGGGTTTTGCCGCTTGCGCGCGATCATCGATCGCATGAACTTCATGCCTCGCGGCAGACCCCAAAAAAGAGTCTGGATCATTGCCAACCCCGAGAGCCCGTCGGTCAGGTGAGAGAGAACTTTGCGGAATTCCGGCATGTCGCCTTCGGGCACGCCCATCAGCCGCTGGATCATGGTGACAGGAATCGGGAGAGCGAAATCCTCCAGGAGGTCGATGGTCTCTTTCCCCTCGACCTTGTCGAGCAACCCCTTGGTGAGATCTTCGATCTGGTCGCCGAGTCGATTGACGGCCGAAGGTTTGAAAGCCTGGTTGACCAGACCGCGCAGGCGGCGATGTTCGGGGTCGTCCTCGGTGATCATGCTCGTGGCGAGCGCCTGAATGGATTTTGGCAGCGGGATGGGGAAGGGGCCACCTCCGACCGCGCTGGTCCTGTTTCTGAGAAATCTCGGATCCTTGGCGATTTTGGCACAGTCCTCGTAGCGGCTGAGCATCTTGAACCGGAACAGGCTGATCTTGCCGGGGCAGACCGGCGCATGGTCCCGCATCCACGCGTAGTACTCGTACTTGTTGTAGATGAACGCCTTGCTGCCCAGATTGACCCGCGTGCCTGCGGAGAGTTTCTGCGAAAGGCGCGCTCCTTTTGACTGCATGGCCCGGAGGGTGCCACGAACTTGCCAGCCCTCGCAAGTGTCGTTGCGCTGGCCGGAGAGTCAGACCGGCCGGATGTCAGCCTCGGCCGATGTAGGGTTGTGTGACGGGCAGAAGCACCGAGGTGAGCATATTGACCCCGTCCTCCATCGCCACCATCGTCAGGGCGGCATTGGCAACGTCGGTGAGAGGGACCATGCCCTCAAGCTCGGCCATCTCGCGCATGCCCTTCCAGATGTCGGTATCGACGTTGCCGGGGTGCAGAACGCTGACAGCAATCCCGTGTTCTCGAGCGTCGAGCGCCATCGAGCGGGTAAGTCCGTCGAGGCCGAATTTACTGGATGTATAGGCTGCCGAATGAGGTCGGGACATTTGTCCGCTGATGCTGCCGATATTCAGGATTCGCCCGCTCCGGCGCGGAATCATTCGTTTCAGCGCATGCTTTGATCCGAGGAAGGCTCCGGTCAGGTTTACCGAGATGACCTCTTGCCACCGCTCGAGTTCGAGTTCGTGCGTGAGGCCGGGCGCGGCGAGACCGGCATTGTTCACAAGAATGTCGACAGGACCATGTTGCTTGTCGACCTGCGCGAAAAGGGCCTCGACCTGAGTTTCATCGGAAACATCACAACTGATGGCGGAGGCGGCCCCTCCGATCTCGCTTGCGGCGGCCTCGAGCCGAGCCTTGTCGCGGGCCGCGAGAACAACCGTCGCGCCTTGCTCGGCAAACCGATGTGCGATGGCCTTGCCAATCCCGCTGCCGCCCCCTGTGATGACTGCTATTTTTCCATCGAGTTTTCCCATGAATCGATCCTCCATCGCTTGCGGGCGTCGCCTGCTGGGCGGCGCACAAAGCAACCTGAGATCCCTTTAGGGAAGTATCCCGAAAAGCGCCAATGTAAAGAGGTTGTTTGCTTGGGGGTGTAACGTGGAAAGCGAATGTTCAATCGGGATAGGCTCGATGAGATCCGGCTTTTTTGTCGTTCTCGATATCGATTCGTTTACTCTGTTGTAATGGCGACGCTCGTGGCCCCCCGGACGATACCGTCAGAGGAGCGGAATTCCACGACCAGGCGATTGTCTGCCGGGTTGAAGGGAATCGTGGATCGGGCCTGAGCGACGATCACAAAGGTTGGCGTGGCATTGGCGGCAATGCTCGTGGTAACCGATTCTCCCAGAGGCGTAATGCATACGCCGGTCAGAGGATTGGATTCGCAGATTGTCAGGCCCATACGGGTTGCGAGTGCAGTCGCCCTGACGGAAGCCGTGATTTCGGAGGTGGTGCCGATGTTGATGGTGGCGGTGGCGAAGGCTCCAGCACCTGTCGGTCCCTCGATCCGGAGGACACCGTCCAGCGTCGGGGTCCCCGAAAGAGCAATGATGTCGGCGACCGGGGTGGCCGACGCGGAAAGCAGCAAGGTACTGAGCCCCTGAATGGCATCGGCGGCCTCGGCATTCACACAGGCGAAGTCGAACTCGATTTCCTCAGGAGCGATTTCTGCCTGCGGGATGATTCGGAAGACCCAAGTTTGGCTTGCGCCGGCTGCAATGTTGACCGAGGGGTTGGGTCCACTGTTGGTCGCGTTTGTCTGCGGGGCGGTTGTCCAGCTGGTGAAGGTCGCCGGGATGTCGCTCCGCAAACTCATCGTGCACCCCACACCATCGTGGGCGCCATAGTTGATCATGGTGGCAAACGCAGTTGCCGATCCACCCACCGAAACCGACCGACTGGAAGGAAGAATCGATGAAGCAATGAACGTGGTTCCCGTTGGCGCACTGGTGGGCTCGGGCGTAGGCTCCGGTGTGGGCTCCGGTGTAGGCTCCGGTGTGGGCTCCGGCACGCCACCAAATGGCGGTGTGCTGCTGATGGCGCAACCGACAACAATATCATCACCCTGGGCGTCGGATCCTTCCGCGGTGCAGGTGAAATCACTTGCCATCGGTTCGGCCGCCCCGTTGCGACATCGAAGTTCTACCTGAGCGAACGGACCGGCCTCGATTTCCTGCCCCAGTGCCACGAGACCGACGGAGAGGTAGTTTTCGTACCCGGTATTGCCTTCATCGCGAAGATCTTGCTGGAAGAGTCCGGAAACCGAGGTCTGGTTTACCGCCTCGCCAATGGCCTGCAGCTTGTCCCCCGGGAAGGTCATCGAAAAGATCACGCCGCTGACAGCGTCGGCCGTTGTCTCCATGACAACGGAATAGGTTCCGGTACATGTGTCTCCTGCTGGGGTGGGTTCCGGCGTCGGTTCAGGAGTCGGTTCCGGCGTCGGCTCAGGAGTCGGTTCCGGCGTCGGCTCAGAAGT
>CBFHUR010000013.1:0-69246 GCA_965658895.1 Binatia bacterium | reverse complement strand
CTCCAGTACCGGCTCGCCATTGCGGTAGGCCCGGAACGTATCGCCCTCGGTGCGCAGCAAGCCGGGGCCCTTCGCGTGCCTACTCGTACGTACAGAGGTAGGCGCTATCCACGGCGATCTGCAGGTGGAAGACTTGGCCGGCGGCCACGGTGAACGAATCGCCGGGCTGGAAGTCCTGCCAGGTATCCTCGCCCGGCAGCTTTACGGTCAGCTGCCCCGAGACCACCGTGACGACTTCCTTTTTGCTGGTGTCGAACTCGTAGTTTCCGGGTGCCATGACGCCGACGGTGGCGGGCAGGGTGGCTGTCTGGAAGGCGATCGATTTCACCTTCCCGTCAAAATATTCGTTCACTTCCAGCATTGCGGACTCCTTTTCCGGGATTTCTAGCGCAACGATGGCGTTTTGCCATGGTCCGGACGTCTGATTCTCGCAGCCCTTGCGGCCGGATGCCGTTCCGATGGCAGAAATCCACACCTCGCAGGGGTTGTCTATGCTACGTCTTGGGGCGGAGGCCTGGTGGGCGGCCGCGGACGAGTCCTTTGCCCGAGGAAGGAAACAGGATGGGATTTTCAAAAGTGATCAAACACCTCTTTTTGCTGGCCTCTCTGGTCGTGTTTGCACCGCCCTCCGCCGTGTTGGCCAGCAGCCTGACGGTGGAATCCATTCCGCAGAGCGATGTCCTCTCCACATGGTTCAATAAGCGCGTGATGGTCTTTGGGGTCGAGGTCGTGGGCAGCTCGTCGGTGACCGATGCCAAGATCCTGCACGCGGCCAGCGTCATGGCCGAGTACCTCGACGGCAACGAAGACGGCGTGGCCGACCAGCCGGCGGTGGTCGCTGCCATGGTCGATCGCAAGGCGACATTGGTGATGTTCCGCAATGTAAACCAGCTGGAGTCCTCGGGCATCTTTGATACCAATGCGCTCGACGATCGCTTCATGCAGGATTGCCTGGGCAACGAGACCAACCCCGCAACCGGCTTTGATGCCAGTCTCGAAGAGGTCCTGCATCTGGTCCATACCGCGGGATTTGCCCCGGTGTATCCGGCCCTGCGGACCGTGCGCGGCAGCGCTCTGAGCAATGCCATGGACACCGCCCGGGGCGGCTATTTCAATGGCACGCCTAACCAATACCCGGCCTCGTCCTGGTACCATTACGACGACGAGACCTGTGAATACGATTGCCATGCGGCCGAATACTTCTATTGGGGGCTGACCTCATGGCTGGGCGCACAAGCCGGGCGCTGCGACGACATCAGTCATGAGTGGGAGCCTTGTACGGCAGCCTTGCTCACCTCCACCGACCCGACGCTGCAGGCGCTGCTCACCGACCCGGCCTATGGGCTGCCCACGCGCATCCCTGACGGCAATTATGTGATCGGTAGTCAGGGGATCTGCGGCAACGGCAATGTCGAGGCAGCCGAGCAATGCGACGACGGCAACCTCAACGGGACCGGCAGCAGTTGTTGCACGAAATTATGTGCCTTCAAGCCCGATGGGGCGGCCAGCTGTGACGGGATCCTCTGTACCCGCACCGATACGTGCAATGCGGGCGTCTGTTTGGCGGGGCCGTGTGCGGCCGGAGCGCCGTGCTCGGTTTGTGGCGGGACCTGCATCGCGCAAGCGGGTGCCTGCGAGTGTCAGTACTAGCGCGTCCGAGTACATAGGCCTCGTGATCGCCTCTCTTTGACCTCGCGCAGGGCTCGCTTTGGGACCGCGTTGGCCTCGCGTCGGGCAGCGTCGGCCTGCGTGGATGCGATCGGCCGATGCAGTCTGCTAGGGATGGGCTCATGAAGATCGGAACAATGCTCAGTTACGCGGCCGGCATGCGCAGTGCCGTCGAGGAAATTCAGGAACTCGAAAAGGCGGGGCTCGACAGCGTCTGGGTGCCGGAGCCCTACGGCTTCGATGCGGTAAGCCAGATGGGTTATCTGGCGGCAAAGACCGAGCGCGTGCAGATCGCCTCAGGTGTCCTTCCGATCTATACGCGCACGCCGAGTCTGCTGGCGATGACGGCTGCCGGCGTTGACTTTCTTTCCGAAGGTCGCGCGGTGCTCGGGCTCGGTACCTCCGGCCCGCAGGTGATCGAAGGCTTCCACGGAGTTCCTTTCGACTCGCCGGTGCCTCGCATTCGCGAAGTCATCGAGATCTGCCGCAAGGTCTGGCGTCGCGAGATCGTGACCAACGACGGCAAGCACTATCCTCTGCCGCTGCCCGAGGGGCAGGGAAGCGGGCTTGCCAAGCCTCTGAAGATTCTGACCCATCCCGTGCGCGAGGATATTCCCATCGTTGTTGCGGCTCTGGCCCCGCGCAGCGTGGCACAGACCGCGGAGCTGGCTGACGGCTGGCTGCCGGTGTTCTACCATCCGGACAAGGCGCACGTGGTCTGGGGGGATGCGCTCGCTCGTGGACGTGCCAAGCGCGACCCGTCTCGCGGTCCGCTCGACATCCACGCCGGCGGTGCGGTGGGGATCGGCGAGGGCCTCGAGCCCTTGCGCAACGCGGGACGACACGGCACCGCACTCTACGTCGGCGGCATGGGCGCGCGTGGGAAGAACTTCTACAACGATATCTTTTCTCGCTGTGGGTATCCGGAAGAGGCGGCGCTGATTCAGGACCTCTATCTCTCCGGCAAGAAGAAGGAAGCCGCGGCGGCGGTTCCCGCGTCGTATATCGAAGAGACCACGCTCATCGGCCCCGAAGGCTTTGTGCGCGAGCGGATCGCGGCCTATCGTGAATCGGGTGTGACCTCGCTCAACGTCAGCCTGGTGGGCGACAGCACGGCCGAGCGCGTCCAGACCATGGACAAGCTGCGCAACCTCTGTGATGCCTGAGCGGGCGAGATCGTGATTTCGGATCCCAAATAGGCAGAGTCTTGCCCCTTGGGCATCCGCGAGCCGGAGCAAAGCCTCGTTGGCTTTTCTTTGGATGGGGTTCGATCCAGTGCGATCCTACTCCAGCGGCGTGTAGTCGTCGGGCAACGGGATTCCGCGACTCACGACTTCCCAGCGGGTCGCATCGATCAGTGACGGTGAGATATCGCTCTGGCCGCGATTGATGTTGACCACGTTGTAGGTGTTCTCGCCGTGGTTCTGGAAGTGGAAGTAGATCGGGGTGCCGGCGGGAGCATCGAAAGTCACCGGAATCTCCGCGGGCACCCCGTTTTCGCCGTTCAGGTACAGCGTATACGGGATCGGATTGTTGATGCTGGTATTGGCCGGCAGGGGGATCGTGACCTCCCAGATCAGCCGGTTGCCGATCTGGATTCCCATATACGCTTCGGTGCCGATGGGCGCGGTGATGGGGAAGTGCACCAGTCGCAGGTAGAGCTTGTCGCCGGCTCGTATCGACAGCCGCGAGGGTTGGCTGACCGTCAGGTAGTTACAGCCCAGGCTGTCGACTTCGAAGGTCTCGAGCCCGCCGAGGATCTCCATGGCATAGGCCCGGGGGTCACAGAAGGTCTCGGCCGGCTTCATGTAGGCGAACGGGTCGGTCTCGGACAGAATAACGCCGAAGCCCTGCTTGCTCTGCTGCCACTCAATGACGGCCTCGGCGGCATCCACGGGGAAATTCGGAATCAGGAAATCGCCTGCGAGGTCGCGTACAAAGGGCGCGCCCAGGGTCTGGACCTCGAACGTGCTTGCGGCAAATTCGACTCCGTCATCATACATCCGCAGAGTATGCTCCCCGTCGCCGAGCAGGGCGTAGTTCCATTGCAGGACGTAGGCGTTATTGACCTGCTCGGGGTCCGCGCATTGCCCGCGGGTGTCTCCGCGCGGGGTTCCATAGGCGACCTCGATCGGGTCGCCGCCGTTGAACCGGGCGGTAATGCTGTTGCCCGAACACCGCCAGCCCGAAACGATGCCGATGCCACTCATCTTGGCGCCGGGCCCAGGGTTCTCCAAGGCTCCGGGTACGGTCTGTTGCGGGGACTCCTGATTTCCCGAGGAAAGGATGTTCTCGAGGGCATCGTCGCAGTCGCTGACCAGAGCGAAGGATTGGCTGGCCTGCTGCCATTCGACATGCTGAATATTGCCGCTGTCGGGAAACCCGGCGAGAGCCGTGCACTTCTCGACGCCGCGCAGGAATTTCTCGCCGGCAACGCGTTGCACCCGGAACGTCACCGATCGCCAGACCGCGCCGCCATCAAGGATTTCGAGCACATGCTCGCCGTCTTCCAGATTGGAGTAGTTCCATTGCAGGGCAAAAGCCGTGTTCTGTTGGTTCGGGTTGGAACACAGGCCCAGAGTATCCCCGCGAGGCGTGCCATAGGCGATCGGTAGCTCGTCGCCACCGTCGAAGCGCGCCGTGAGGCCGTTGGCCGAACACTTCCATCCCGAGACAATTCCGATGCCGCTCTGGATGGAGCCTGCCGCGGGTATTTCCAGGTTCCCGGTGCTGTCGGCGCTGTTGGCGTTCAGGACTTCATTGATCCAGTCGACATAGTCGGGAAGGTAGGTATGGACGGTTGGGCCGCTATCGCACGGGTCGCCCCCGTAGGAGACGATTCCGTATTGTACGAAGGCGTTGTTCTGGATCCCGAAGACGGCACCGCCGCTGTCGCCCTGGCAGGTCGCCTGTGGCTGGCCGCTGACACAGAGCTGTGTTTGCGGGTCGATGGTTTCAAAGGAGTCGAAGGCCTGGCATTGTCCGCTGGGAAGACTCTCCACCGGGCCGGCCCAATTGGCGATGTCGGGGGTGATTTCGGGATCTTGCGAGATCAATCCAAAACCTGCCAGATAGACAGGCCCAACCCCGTTGGCGGTCGTGGCCGGAGGGTTGCTCGGGGCAAGCATGAAGCTCGGCGTGTAGAGAGGGGTGCCTGTTTCCAGATCCAGCGGCGGATATTGTCGCAGATCGGCCGCCAGCTCGATCAGGGCAATGTCATCCCGGTTGGTGTCGATGTCATATCCCGGGTGCAGGATGGTGCGCAGGGCGGGAACCGGTTGCGGGATCACGACGGCCGCATTGGCTGGCGTCGCGGCGACAAAGTTCGTCTCCAGGCCACCATCGAAGCAATGGGCGGCCGTCAGCACCCATGTTGGTGCGATCAGGCTCCCTGTGCAGGCGGAGGCATCCCCGTTGCCGACCGACTCCACGTAGACAAGGAATGGGAACATTCCGGGGTCGTCGATCGGCTCTCCGCCAATGACCTTCGGTGATTCCGTACGGTCGTCAACAGGCCCTGTCGCATGGGAGGCCACCGGCAGGCAGATTCCGATGGCGACCAGACCGGCCGCGATCAAGGTACGGATCGGTTTCGCTGTGGTTTGCTTCAAAACTTTTACTCCCGATGGCAGGGCGGCGTCGCCCTCGCTCGTTCAACCTGATTTGTCTATCCTCGCGGCTTTCCGGAGATGCTTCAAGTTTTTCCTGCGCAGGCGTGCCATGCCAGGTGCCTTGGCGAGTGCCGTCGGTCGACAGGACTCGCTGTATTCGGTGCGGGATATCATTGATTCCAGCGGAACCAGAGCGAAAATACGCGCTTCACAAGCGGCGTCAGCCGCGTCCGGTTGTAGAGATCCCCGGCCTTGCGGATGGCGTCGGCCTGCGTGGGGTAGGGGTGGATGACGTTGGCCAGTTTCCCCAGCCCGATGCCGGCGCTCATGGCGGTGGCGACCTCGCCGATCATGTCACCCGCGTGGCGGGCGACAATCGTGGCGCCGAGGATCTTGTCGGACTTCGCGGCGGTCAGAATACGGACGAACCCGTCGGTTTCGCCGTCGAGGCGAGCCCGATCCAGATCGGCAAAGGGTACCGTCCATTCGCGAATCGCCGTTTTCTCCTGCTCGGCCTGGGTACGTGACAATCCGACCGAAGCGATTTCGGGGTCAGTATAGGTCGCCCGCGGAATCAGCAGACTCGATAATTTTCGCGATCCCCGGAACAGCGCGTTCTGGATCACGATCCGCGCGGCAAAGTCCGCTGCATGGGTGAACTTCTGCTCCAAACAGACGTCGCCGGCCGCGTAGATCAGCGGGTTGGTGGTCTGCAGGCGGTCGTCCACCAGAACGCCCCTTTGTGGGTCGGCCTCGACCCCGATCTCGTCGAGTCCCAATCCCGCGATATTGGGCGAACGACCGGTGGCCACAAGGATCTCGTCAGCGAATAGTTCGCGGCTGCCGTTTTCGTCACCGACCTGCAAGATTCGCTGCTGGCCCTCGCATCGGACCGATTCGATCGAGTGGCGCAGAAGCAATTCGATGCCGTCGGCTTCGAGTGCGCGCTGAACCGGCAGGCTCGCGTCTCGATCCTCGCGTGGCAGGATATGCTCGTCGGGCGCGACCATGGTGACCTCTGCCCCCAACCGCTGAAAGGCCTGTGCCAGCTCGCAGCCGATCGGCCCGGTGCCAATCACGACCAGGCGTGCCGGACATTCGGTCAGGGTGAAAATCGATTCGTTGGTATGCGGAGAGGACTCGGCGAGCCCGGGGATCGGGGGCAGCGAGGGGCTGGCTCCCGTGGCAATCACCGCCCGTCGGAATTGCAGTTGTTGTCCGCCGACCTCGACCACATCCGGCGCCTGGAAACGGGCACGCCCCTGAAAGACGTCGACGCCCAGCTCGTCGCGGAAGCGCCGGGCCGAATCCACCGGGGCGAGGTCAGCACGGAGTTCGCGCATTCGTTCGAAGGCGCGGGTGAAATCCGGCTCGCCGCTGGTCGGGAATCCCAGATCCGCGCTGGCCACAGGCTCGGGCCGCGCCTTGGCACTGCGCAGAATGGCCTTCGAGGGGACGCACCCGGCATTCAGGCAGTCTCCTCCGAGCAGTCCTGCGTCGATCAGGGCGACTCGGGCGCCCAATCCGGTGGCCCCGGCCGCGGTGACCAGGCCCGCCGTCCCACCGCCAATGACGACCAGATTGTACCGCCCTTGCGGCTCGGGATTTTTCCAGTCCTCCGGCCGGACATGGCCGAGAAGGCGCTGATCATGCGGGTCCTCGGGAATGAGGCTGGCTCCGAGCCTGTCCTGTTCGGATTTGGCGATATTGTCCATCGGGAAAGTTCTACCTTCTTGGTATTGTGGTTTGAATTGTCTTGGCAGACCTGAGAGCCATAACGCAGTGGTGACCAGAGTCTGCCCAAGAGCAGACCATGGGAATCGTCCGGAAGCCAGAAGTTCCCCAAAAACCCTCAGGAGCAGCAAATGAGTAATCCTCTGATCGAGGTCCAGAAGTACGGTCAAAGCATATGGTACGACAATATTCGCCGCGGTATCCTCACCTCGGGCGAACTGAAGCGCTTGGTCGATAACGACGGCCTTCTGGGCGTGACCTCCAACCCGGCGATCTTCGAAAAGGCGGTTGGTGGCAGCGACGACTATGATGGTGACGTGCGGACGTTGGTCGGCAATGGCGTCAAGGAGCCCATGGATCTCTATGAGGCTCTGGCCATCGAGGATATCCAGCTCGCCGCTGATATTCTGCACCCTGTCTTTGTCGATACCAAGGGGCGTGATGGTTACGTCAGCTTCGAGGTTTCTCCCTATCTGGCCGCGGACACTGATGGAACGGTGGAATACGCCCGACGGGTGCATAAGCAGATCGGTCGCGAAAATATCCTGATCAAAGTCCCGGGCACGCCTGAGGGCATGCCGGCGATCCGCACCTTGATCAGCGAGGGCATCAGCGTCAACGTGACCTTGCTGTTTTCCGTAAAGGCTTACGAGGATTGCGCCGAGGCCTATCTGGCTGGTCTGGAAGATGCTGCGGCCGCGGGTCGTGATCTGAGCAAGATCGCTTCGGTGGCGAGCTTCTTTATCAGCCGGATCGATTCGGCCGCGGACCAGCAGATCGCCGACGCATTGGCGGCGCAGGATGATGCGGTCAAGCGCCGGGCGACCGAGAGTTTGCAGGGACGTGTGGCTGTGGCCAACGGCATGGTCGCCTACGCCAGTTATCTGGAGATGGTCGCGAGCAAGCGTTGGGAGGCTCTGGCGGCTGGCGGCGCAACTACTCAGAGGGTGCTTTGGGCGAGCACCAGCACCAAGAATCCGGACTACCCGAAGCTCAAATACGTCGAGGAATTGATCGGCGTGGATACGGTCAACACGATTCCGGCGGCCACCTTTGATGCCTACCGTGAGGAGGGAAAGCCGACGGCCGCATTGCAGACCGACTGGGAGGCCAAGCTGGCCGAGGCCCGCGAGATCATGGCGGCTCTGGCGGAGTTGGGGATCTCGATGGATGCGATCACCGACGGGTTGTTGTCCGATGGTGTCAAGCAATTCTCGGATGCCTTCGGTGTTCTGCTGGATTCAGTGGCGTCCAAACGAGATGCAATTGTTGCAGGCTGAGCAGTTGGGCAGGCGGCGGGTGTTTTCTGCTGGTGGCCGACTTGTCGGGGAGGTGACGTAGTGGCAGATCCAGGGCCGGCCTTGGGCCAGATCGCAGCGAAGGCACTGGAATGGGTGTCCGATGGCCAGACGATTGGTCTGGGCACCGGCCGGGCGGCCGAGCAATTCGTGCGGGCTTTGGGCGAGCGGGTCGCGGCGGGTTTGTCCGTCCGTGCGGTGCCGACTTCGGACGCCACCGAAGCGCTCGCAGCCGATCTTTCGATTCCGCTGGTCACACTGGCGGAGGCAGGGACCCTGGATGTGACCTTCGACGGGGCCGACGAGTTCACGCCCGCCCGGGAGCTGGTCAAGGGTTGGGGCGGAGCGCTGGTGCGCGAGAAGATCGTGGCGGCGTCCTCGCGTCAGTTGGTGATTCTGGTCGGGCCCGAGAAGAAAGTCGCCCGTCTTGGCGAGCGCGGGAAGTTGCCGGTCGAGATCGTGCCTTTCGGTCGTGCGCTCTGCGAGCGACAACTCGAAGCGATGAATTGTCGGCCCGGACTGCGTTCGACCGACGCGGGGCCGTACCTCACGGACAACGGTAATTTCATTCTGGACTGTGCGATTGATCCGGTGGAGAATCCGGGCAGTCTGGAAGAGCAGATCCTCCGGATCCCGGGTGTGGTGGGAACCGGTTTTTTCCTCGGGATGGCGGACGCCGTCCTGTGTCAGAGCGAAGATGGAGTCGAAGTCTACTCCTGAGGTGAAGAAGTCATGCAACTGGGAATGATTGGTCTGGGGCGCATGGGCGCCAATCTCGTACGTCGGCTGATGAAAGACGGGCATACCTGTGTGGTGTATGATCCGGACGCCGACGCGGTGGCGACCTTGGTTCAGGAAGGCGCGACCGGCGCCAATTCCCTCAAGGAGTTCTGCGGGGCGCTCGAGACGCCGCGTGCTGCATGGGTGATGGTGCCCGCCGGGGTGACCGGGGCGGTCGTGGATGAAGTCTCCGAATTCATGGAAGCGGGAGACATCCTGATCGATGGAGGCAACTCGTACTTCCGTGACGACCGTGCCCGAGCCGCAGCCCTCGAACCCAGGGGCATCCGGTATCTCGATTGCGGCACCAGCGGAGGCGTCTGGGGCCTCGAGCGCGGCTATTGCCTGATGATTGGTGGCGACAAGGATGCCGTGCAGCATCTGGACCCGATATTTCGAACCATCGCACCGGGGCGAGGTGATCTGGAGCGGACCCCCGGCCGTGAAGCCCTGGGGGGAACGGCCGAGGACGGCTATCTCCATTGTGGTCCCGCGGGTGCCGGACATTTCGTGAAAATGGTCCACAACGGTATCGAATATGGCATCATGGCCTCGTTCGCCGAGGGTTTTGATATTCTCCAGAATGGCGACGCCGATACCCGCGCGAAGGTCCACGATGCCGAGACAGCGCCGTCGATGCACGGGGACCTCGACTACGACATCAACGTGGCCGATGTGGCCGAGGTCTGGCGCCGCGGCAGTGTGGTTGGATCGTGGCTGTTGGATCTGGCGGCGATTGCTCTGGCGAAGGACCCGAATCTGGAGCAATTCTCGGGGCGCGTATCCGATTCGGGCGAAGGTCGGTGGACGATCCAGACGGCTGTCGAGGCGGCCGTCCCGGTGGATGTGCTCAGTGCGGCCTTGTTTGCCCGATTCCGGTCCCGCCAGGACCATACATTTGCGGAGAAGGTCTGTTCCGCAATGCGGTTCCAGTTCGGCGGTCATCTCGAGAAACCCGAGGAGAGCTAGTCGCTGGC
Organism: Binatia bacterium; assembly: GCA_965658895.1. Classification (GTDB taxonomy): domain Bacteria; phylum Desulfobacterota; class Binatia; order UBA12015; family UBA12015; genus UBA12015. The sequence continues at coordinate 59,178 of CBFHUR010000013.1, read as the reverse complement.
GTCTTCGCGCCATCGATTTAAGGTAGGGTCATGATTGCAGCAGAGTCGACAGCCGGACGATTGGCCCCCACTTCGGTGGTGATTCTCGGGGCGGCGGGGGATTTGACCCGTCGCAAGCTCTTGCCCGCCTTGTACAATTTGTTTCGCGACGAGCTATTGCCGGAGCCGTTTTCGGTGGTCGGCTTTGCCCGCCGCGAGATGGACGACGACGGCTTTCGTGATCTGACCAAGGCGAGTCTGAACGAATACAGTCGACGTGAGGTTGATCCTGAGCATTGGGATCAGTTTCTGGGCAATGTTCACTACGTGGGCGGGACTTTTGACGACCCGGAGGCTTTCGTTGCGCTCGCCACCCGTCTGGACGCTCTGGAGTCGGGCAAGGGAATGCCTGCAAACCGGGTGTTCTATCTCTCGATCCCGCCAAGCGCGATCCAGACCTGCGTCGAGGGGTTGGCGGCAGCGGGGCTCGTCAGTCCCGTCGAGGACGGGCATCCCTCCACGCGGATTATCATCGAGAAGCCCATCGGTCATGATCTCGAAAGTGCTCGCGCGATCAATGACAAGGTCGCCGAGGTTTTTGCCGAGGAGCAAGTCTTCCGGATCGACCACTATCTGGGCAAGGAGACCGTCCAGAGTATTATGGTGGCTCGCTTCGGGAATTCGATTTTCGAGCCCTTGTGGAACCAGAAGTATATCGACCATGTGCAGATCACCGTCTCGGAAACCGAGGGGGTCGGCACGCGAGGGGGGTATTATGAGGAGGCAGGCGCGCTGCGCGATATGGTCCAGAACCATATCCTTCAGCTGCTTTGTCTGACCGCGATGGAGCCGCCCTGGACGCTGTCTTCCGAGGTGGTCCGCGACCACAAGATGGAGGTGCTTAATTGTCTCCGGCCCATCGGCCCGGCCGAGGTGGCGCAGCGTGTGGTGCGTGCGCAATATGGCGCGGGGCGGGCCGGCGCCACGGAAGTACCGGGCTATCGACGTGAGGATCGGGTTGCGCCGGACTCGACAACCGAAACCTATGTGGCGATCAAGGCGCATGTCGATAATTGGCGTTGGGCCGGTGTGCCGTTTTTCATCCGCACCGGAAAGCGCTTGCCGGTGCGGGCCAGCGAGATCGCCATTCAATTCAAATCGGTACCGCCTGTCTTGTTCAATGCGGGCGAGGCGCATCTCAAGCCCAACGTGCTCGCGATGCGGATCCAGCCCGATGAGGGCATGTCGTTGGGGATTGCGACCAAGGCACCGGGGCTTCGTCTCGCGATCACCCCGGTCGATCTGGATTTCCATTATGGGCAGGCTTTCGCCGAGGAGTCCCCGGAGGCCTACGAGCGGTTGCTGCTCGATGTCGTTGCGGGTGATGCGACCCTGTTCATGCGTCGTGATGCAGTAGAGGCTTCCTGGCAGTGGGTGTCGGGCATTCTCGATGGCTGGGCGGGTTCTGGCGATCGCTGGTTGCCCGAGTATGCCGCAGGGGGTTGGGGCCCCGTGGAAGGAGAGCGGTTGATTTCGAGCACAGAGCGCAGTTGGCGTGAGCTCTGATGGCGGAAACGGAATATATTCTCGCAGGTGATATCGGGGGCACCAAGACGATTCTGGGCCTGTTCGCTGTTGACGGAGGGCGTCTCGAGCCTGAACGTCAGGAGACATTCGTCAGCGGGGATTATCCCAAGTTCGACGCGCTTCTGGATCGATTCCTCGCGTCCGGGATGCCGCGGCTGCGTGGTGCGTGCTTCGACGTGGCAGGCCCGGTGCTCGATGGAGAATGTCGGACAACAAACCTGCCCTGGCATCTTTCCGAGAGTCGGCTTCAGAAACGTCTCGACGGCTCCTCGGTTCGCCTGCTGAACGACCTGGAGGCGACTTCCTTCGGTATGCTGCATTTGCCTTCGAACGAATTGCTCGAGTTGCAGAGCCCCACCAGAGCGGGTCGTCGCGGCAATGTCGCTGTGGTCGCTGCCGGAACCGGGTTGGGGGAGGCCTATCTCTACTGGGATGGCCGTCATCACCATCCGATGGCCAGCGAGGGAGGGCACGCCGATTTTGCCCCGCGTACGGATCTGGAGGTCGACCTGCTTGTGCATCTGCGAGAGCAGCTGGACGGTCGGGTGAGCTCGGAGCGCATTCTCTCGGGGCAGGGTATTCATGCGATCTACCAGTTCTTGCGCATGCGTGGCGTGGCAGAAGAACCAGCGGGTCTGGCCGAGAGGCTTGCGGCGGGTGATCCCGCGGCGGCGATCTCGGAGGCCGCTCAGCAAGACGGTGCGCCTTTGCCTCTTGCGGCGATGGATCTTTTTTTCGAACTCTACGGTGCCGAGGCCGGTAATGTGGCATTGCGGGGTCTGACCCATGGTGGCGTCTTTGTCGGGGGCGGGATTGCGCCGAAGAATGTTCCCTTGCTGCAGCGTGGTGCTTTCTTGCGCGGGTTTCGTTCCAAGGGGCGGTTTGCGGAGTTCATGGAATCTCTCGGGGTATGGGTTTCTCTGAATCCCGAAACAGCGCTGTTGGGTGCGGCGAATTATGCCCTTCATATCTAGAACACGCCTGCTTTGGCCGGGGGTGCGGGAGAACTCCGTTGGGACGTGTTGATTCCGACCACGGTGGGGCCAATGACGCGGATCAGGGTATTTTTCGCGGGACCCAGATCGCCCGTCGGTATGTTTCTCCGGACGGATTTGTGGTTCTGGCGGGCAAGACCGCAGCCGACAATGATCTCCTCACCTTCAAGCTTTCGTCGCCGCGGGACTTCTGGCTGCATATTTCGGGGGACTCCGGCTCGCACGTGATCGTCCGGAACCCCGACGGGCTGGCGAAGCTGCCACGCGATACCGCACGTTTTGCGGCGGCGGTGGCCGTGCGGCACTCCCGGGCCAAGGCTGGCGGCAAGGTCGCGGTGCATCTGGCCAAACGGTCGGATGTCCGAAAAGAGCGTGGCATGGCGGCGGGAAAGGTGTCCGTGGGCCGGGGCGTCGTGGTTCACGCGGCCGCCTTGCCTGATTAGATCCGTGTTCGGGTTCTCGCGAAGGCCCCTGCGAGGACCCCGCTCGAGGCCCTCGTTCAAGGCCCCCGCTCGAGGTCCTCGCTCAGGGCGCTCGTGAAGATTTGGTTTGCTGTATATTTCCCTATTGCGCGAGGAGGTACGGGTCTGCGATGGTACAGATGCGTCGACGTTCGATGCGTCCTTTGAACTCATGCAAAACCCCAACCGAAATGGTCAGCTTCGCTTCTCCGATCTTCTGGTGCTCTTCGCGGTCGCCGGGACGATTGTGGGCGGACTTCTGACGCTCTGAAATCCGATTCCCGATACGAATTCCCCCGAGGGGCTTGCGTCAAACCTCGTGAGGAGACTTTGATGTTGCGGTCGATAGGGATATTCATGTGGTTTATCGGAGCCTTGTGGCTTCCCGATACTACAGGGGCGCAGGATGTTTTTGCCGGTGGTGGACCGCGGCGAACCGATTGCCTGACGGTATTCGATGTCCAGGCGGCTTCGAGGATTGTCGGTCGTCGGCTGGTCTGTCGCGACGGCGACCCCGATTGCGATACCGACGGGGTCGTGAACGGGCGTTGCGTGTTCTCGGTGGGCCTCTGCGTGAATCACACAGCGACCCCGGGGTGTGACCGGAGCGGCGTCCGTTGGGTCACGGTATTGGATGCCGAGGACGATGGTAGCCGCGAATTCGACCCTGATTTTCAGGCATTGCAGCTTCAGGCCGAGGCGTTTTTTGATTTCCCCGAAGAGGCCCCGGACCAATGCATGCCGCGGTCGTCGGTGATTGTCCCGGTGGATGGGCCGCGGCGTGGTGGGCGTTGTCGTACGGGCCGCAAGACCGTGCGGGTGGAGTCGAGGTCGACATTCGAGCAGGGGCAATCCGTTCTGGACCGGGATCGCCTGCAGCTGAGCTGTCGCCCGGCCCCGGACGGTTGCGATGAAAAGCTTTTCTTTTCCAGTAGTTTTGACCGAATTCAGCGTCAGGTCTTCAACCAGGGTTGCGCGGTGGGCGGCTGCCATGATTCCGAGTCCACCGCAGGCGGGCTGCTTTTGGAATTTGGTGCCAGTTATGAGGGGCTGGCCGAGGTAGCGCCTCTCAACGGTGCAGCTCGTGCGGCAGGGCTTCTGCTGGTGGACCCGGGAGATCCGGAAAACAGCTTTTTGCTGGGCAAGCTGGAAGGGGGGCTCGGGGCTGGTTTTGGCGGGCGAATGCCGGCCGACGGCAATCGGATTCCGGGCCATCTGCGCGACTTGATCCGCGACTGGATCCTGGCAGATGCGCCAGAACAGGGCTGGCTGGACGATCAGTAGCGTCATCCGGTCATGGGCGTGGACGACTGAAGTCCATGAAAAAAAGCCCCACGCAGATGCGTGAGGCTTTTTGAGCTCCCCGGACTGGACTCGAACCAGTGACAAGTCGGTTAACAGCCGACTGCTCTACCAACTGAGCTACCGGGGATTGCGGGATGTTGGGTACCATCCACTCTCGGTTGCCGCAATTCGTTCCGGAGAATTCCCCGAAATAGCGATTGCATTAAGGCGAACAAAAAGCGAAGATCTGCGGATGCGTACTTCCGTTGAAAACCTCCTTTCGGAATTGCCCGGCGCCATCTTGCCGGGAAGTGCCTTGGCGGCGCGCAGGAGCGAAGCGCGCTGGGAGCCCACGGGCCTCCCGGTGCTGGACGAACGCATCGGCGGCGGCTTGCCCGTCGGCAGGTGCAGTGAAATCTTCGGAGCCCTCTCCGGTGGTGCGACAAATCTGGCGCTTCGTTTGCTGTCGCAGGTGACCACCGACGGGCGTTCGGTCGGCTGGGTGGATCCTGGCAACGTCTTTGATGCCGAAGCTTGCACCCGGTTCGGGGGGCGCTTGAGCGAGGTCCTGCAGGTTCGTCCAAGGAGTCGGGCGCAAGCGCTGGATGCCGCAGAGTTGCTTTTGCAGAGCGGAGATTTTCCTCTGGTCGTTTTGGATCTCCAGCCACGTCTGGAAGTAGCGCTGCAGTTCGTTGCGGAGACCTCCCCACAGATCGGCGCCGCTGTGGGGGTCCGATTGAGTCGTGCCGCGGCCAGACACAAGGCGACGTTGGTGTTGCTTTCGGGGACACAAGCCCGCCTGCAAGGCGTGCCCGCCGCGGTTCGTCTGGAGTGTTGCGGGGTGAAGGGGCTATGGGCCTCGGGACTTGAGGAACGCAGCTTTCTCCTCGGCCTCAAGCCGACAATCAAGGTGCATCGATCGCCGGCCGGGGGCGGATTCGGGATTTCTGCAATTCTCTGATGCCTCGATACGCAAGTCTTTGTATCCGGGATTTCCCGGTGGTCGCCCTGCGTCGTGCCGAGCCCGAACTGCGGGGCGTTTCGCTTCTTTTGACTCGAAAAGGACAAGTGCCTCAGCCTGAATCGCGTATCCTTTCCTGTTCGGCCGAGGCCATCGGTCGTGGGGCGAGCGTCGGGATGACGGTGGCTCAGGCGTTGGCCCGCTCCTCGGACTTCCTGGTGCGTCCGATGGATCCGGAGGTGATTGCGGCGGCACGTGAAGCCTATTTCGAATCCGCCTTTACTCTGGTTCCTCACGTGGAAATCCCGGAGCTTTCGGAAGGTTCTCTGCAATTCCTTCATGTAGAGATCCCGGCCTCCGGAGGTCGTTTTCCCACACCGGGGGGGTTGGCGGCTGCCCTTCTGGCACGTTTGACGACAGGTGGGTTTTTACCGGGAGTCGGAATCGCGGATCGTCTGGTGACCGCGGTGGCGGCCGCACAAGAGGCCTCGCGGCAACCAGGCGAGGTGCTTCTGGTGTCGCCTGGCGGCGACAGGGACTGGCTGGCGCTACGGCCCCTGCGAGCGCTGGGGCCGGATGAGGAAATGCGGGAATGGCTCGAGGGCATCGGTATTGAGTCTCTGGGGCAACTCGCTGCCGTCCCGCGCGATTCGGTCGCGACGCGATTGGGTCGCAAGGGTGTCGTCCTATGGGAGAAGGCCTGCGGGATTTTTGCACAACCCTTGCAGCGAACGTTTCCCAAGGTGGATTTGATGGAAGGCGTCTCGCTGGAGTGGGGCGTGGATTCCCTCGAGGCCATTGTGCTGATTTTGCGAGGCCTTCTGCAGCGCTTGCTGGATCGTCTGGAGCTTCGTTCCCTGGCTGTATCCGCCATGCGATTGCGTCTGGAAATGGTCGATGGTGTCGTTCAGGAACGATCGCTGGGGATTTTGACCGCAACACGGGAGTCCCGAGTCCTGTTGGAAGCTTTGCGCCTGGAGTTGGAACGTCGGCCCCCCCATGCCCCTCTGGCCAAAGTGACGCTGATCTTTGTTCCGGGAGAGTCGCGTCCCGAACAATTGGACCTGTTTCGCCCCGCGGGGCCCGCTCCTGCGCGTTTGGCGACAACCTTGGCCCGGCTGGATTCCCTCTGTGGGCAAGGCCGCGTGGGGCGCCCCTTGCCACCACAAGGGTATCGGCCGGAACGGACCGGTCTGGCGCCCTTTATCCCCGGCGCACCCAGGCGCGTGCCGTCCGAAAAATCTACGCCTCCGGCATCCCGGGCGGGATCCATGACCTTGCTGCGACTGCTACGCCCGGCCTTGCGGATCGAGGTGATCCGGGAGGGGCCCGCGTTTTCCGGGATCGTCAGAAATGGAGTCTCGACCATGGTGGTGCGCACCGGCGGTCCCTGGCGCATCGAGGTTGAATGGTGGTCGGAAAACCCCTGCTGCCGGGATTATTATGATGTGGAGCTTCTTCAGGGCGGGTTTTGCCGGATTTATCAGGATCTGAATGCTGCCGAGCGTGGCGCAGATTGGTTTCTGGCCGGAATTTATGACTGAGCATTTGACCTGACCGTCCCCGCATGGCGGAACCTGAGACATGGACGCTTTCGAGAAAGAACGGGAAATAGCGCTCTCTCTGGTCAAGGAGGCCGGCGAGTTGACGCTGCGCTACTTCGGCAAGGATATCGACGTGGAAACCAAGGCCGACGATTCCCCCGTCACTGTGGCCGATCGTGGCGCGGAAGCTCTGATTCGGGAAGGATTGCAAATTGCTTTTCCCGACGATGGCATTCTGGGGGAGGAGCACGGTGAGCAGAAGGGTTCGAGCGGGCGGCGCTGGATTATCGATCCCATCGACGGGACCCAATCCTTTATTCGAGGCGTTCCTTTCTACGGGACACTTCTGGCTCTCGAGGTAGGTGAGGATGTTCCTCTGGGGCTCATGGGTTTTCCTGCGCTCTCGATGAACCTTTGGGCCGTGCAGGGGCAAGGAGCCTGGAGAGATGACCAACGAATCAGTGTCTCTCGAGTCGACCGCCTCAAGAAAGCAACGGTGCTCACCACGGATGCCAGCCCGGGTCATTTTGGCACCGAAGCTGGCGCCTTCCAGCGGATTCTGGAGGGCTGTGGGCGGCAACGTGGGTGGGGCGATTGCTATGGCTATGCCCTGGTTGCCATGGGGCAGGCCGAGGCGATGTTCGATCCGATCCTGGCTCCCTGGGATTGCGCGCCCATGCTGCCGATTCTGGAAGAGGCTGGCGGCGTCTTTGTCGATTGGCGGGGGAATCGGACGATTCATGGGCTTTCCGGAATTGCGATGAACGGTTCGTTGCGTGACGAAATTTTCGGACTCCTCGGCTGACTCCATCTTCCTTGCGGTGATTTCGTGTCCCGGACTCGTTAGGACATCTCCATGAGCCTGTCTCGTGAGACAACCCCGGGGGATTTGGTCCTCATCCAGTCTGACGGCAAGCCTGCCGGGTTCGCCCGTGTGGAGGCGATCCGTGCTCACGAACTTGAAGGCTGGTACCATTGCGATCTTCTTCTTCTGGCAATTCCGCCGCGGCCGATCACCTGGATTCTGGAGCGGGCGCAGATTGATGGCGTCGATTTTACAATGAGCGGCCAGCCGATCCGGCTGGAAAGGTTGCCGGATCTGGGAGCTTCGCACGAAGCCGCTGCAGAGCCGGAAGTTGTCGAGGAGTCGAGCCCCATGGATTCTGACGGCACTGACGGCACCGATGCCACCGATGCCACTGGCAAGGAATCTCCGGAACGGTCTTCCAAGGTGGTGGATCTCTTCCCGCGGAGCTAGTTCCCTCGCGATCTCGCGAGACAGGGGGATAGAACTTGTCAACGCATCTGCCTGTTTTCGTGCAATAACGCAATGCGCCGTCAACTGAGTTATTGACAGAATCGCCTCTTAGGTTTTATTTCAGACAGTATGGCGGTTCGAATAGAGTTTCATCCCCCACGCAGAAAGCGGGCGGTCAAGCGCGAGGGCGGATCAACCCTCGTGGTTGTTGTCGCGATTGCCGCTGTTGTGTTGGGGACGCATTTGCTCTTGTGGCTCGCCGGTCTCATTCACTGAATTCCATTCCATATTTGATGTAGAAATTTTTGAAGCTGTTCCTTTCAGTCTTCCCACTTCTCCCACCACCAAAATTTTATTGTGCCCCCCCCAACCTGAACTTGTCTCGCAGTTCCGCAATTAATCCTCGAAACGTGGCAGCTTTGCAGTAAAGTGTCGGTAGTTTGATGCCGACATATCTCTCAGCGGTGCAAGATCATGGCGCCGGGAAAGGGAGGCGGGGTTGATGCGCGGAGCAAGTTCAGGAAGCCGAGAGTCCAACAAACCGGATTTTGCGACCAATTTTGACCTGGTCGCGGTAGCCGAGAATGTTTCTCGAGCAGTCGCCACCCCACACGGGTCCGACGAGGAGGTGCTTCGCGAGATTCGCCACGAGTTGGGCAACCATTTCCACAAGCTATATTATTGGGCTGATTTTGTGCAGGAGTCCGCAGGCGGCGACGATGCCGACCCGATGGGCGATCCCCTTACGGGAGCGATCCAGAAGTTGGAGGATTTCCTCAATCGCGCCATGCAGTATCTCACGCCGGTCTCTCTCGAGGCTGTGGGTATGAATCTGTCCGAGCTTACCTGCGCGATCGAGAAACTTCTGGTTGCCGAGGTTCCTCAAGCGAAGGTTCAGGTCGAGACACTTCCCGGAGTGCCCGATGAGAGAGTTCAGATCGACCCGGGGAAATTTTCCGCGGCCGTGCAGACGGTTGCACGGGCGCTCAACCAGGCAAGTGATGGTTCTCTGTTGGGGTACCGCATGACGGTATCGACCGCCGAGAGTTTGCGCGCCTTCGAGTTCCGCATGGATGCAGCCCCGGCGCTGCAGTCTGCTGTCGCCCAGGAAGTCCGAACTCTGGACTGGGCCAATGCGCAGCGCACGATCGAAACTCATGGAGGCACATTGTCTCTTTGCGAGCTGGAGGACGGCGCCATGCAGGTATGTCTGGTTCTGCCCTGGGATGTCTGAAACCTAATGGAAACAAGAATTCTGATTGTCGATGACGACCCGTTTATCTGCCGGCAACTCGAGGAGTTATTTACCAGCCAGCGCTACGCTGTGGTGACCGCGAATTCGGGGCCCGAGGCAAAAGAGGCCTTGGTGAACCACGTGTTCTCGTTGGCCTTGGTGGATCTGAAGATCCCGGGAACGGACGGGCTCAGCCTCACCGTGGAATTACGCGAACGGCAGCCCGACCTCGATGTGATCATGATTACCGGCTACGCGAGCATCAAGGGTGCGGTGGAAGCGATCAAGCGAGGGGCGGCTGATTATATCACCAAGCCCTTTCAGAATGAGGAGATCCTGCTTGCTGCGGAAAAGGTGCTCGAAAAACGTCGATTGATCGACGAAATCAGCTACCTTCGCGGGCAGCTCGAGGAGCGCTACTCGTTTGCCAATATGGTCTCGCGCAATCCGAAGATGCACGACATCTTCTCGCAGATCGAGGCCCTTGCTCAGGCCGATTCGACCGTACTTCTTATGGGAGAGTCGGGCACGGGCAAGGAGCTTTGCGCACGAGCGGTGCATTATCAGGGCAAGCGCAAGAGCGGAAAATTCGTTGCCTTGAACTGTGCGGCGTTCCCCGACACGCTACTGGAGAGCGAGTTGTTCGGATTTGATCGTGGTGCCTTCACGGGCGCAGTCCAGGATCGGGTGGGCAAGATCGAGCTTTCCTCGGACGGAACGTTGTTCCTCGATGAAGTCGAGGCCATTTCCATGAACATGCAGATGAAGCTCCTTCGCGTGTTGGAGCAATGCGAGTTCGAGCGCCTGGGTTCGAATCGAAGAATCCATGTGAATCTGCGGATCATTGCTGCCACGAACGTGGAGCTCGAGGAATTGGTCGCCAGCGGGAAGATGCGCGAAGATTTCTATTACCGGATCAATGTCGTTCCGATTCGGATCCCTCCTTTGCGAGACCGGATCGAGGACGTGCCCCTGCTGGTGGCGGAGTTTCTGCAGAACTCGGATTCTGCCAAGACAAAGGGGTTGGAGCGGATTTCCAACAAGGCATTGTCCGAGCTGATGAGTCATCATTGGCCCGGTAACGTTCGAGAGCTGGGCAATGTGCTCGAGCGCTCGATCCTTCGGACGAGCGGTGACGTGTTGAAGGTCGTCGATTTGCCTGCCAACGCAAAGACTCGGGGCCGTGCGAGTGCTGCCAGCCGAGGAAACGATTACGAGATTCCCCTGAAGGAGTTTTTGCGGCGATGCGAGAGGGATTACCTCGGACATGTGCTAAAGAAGTACCAAGGAGCTATCAGTAATAGTGCCAAGCATGCGCTGGTCGATGCAGCGACTTTGCATCGCAAGATGAAATCATACGGTTTGAAACGAGACGAGTTTCGCTCCAAGGGTAAGGCCAAGTCGGGAAGTTCTTCAGGAAATTCTGAGGGGCTTGTCTCGGGAAGCTCCTGAAGACGATCAATCCAATGAAAGAAAATGTGGAAGAAGGAATTGGAACCTTCCTGTGGCGGCACAAGATCTGGTGGCTGGTGCCCTTGATCAGTGTGGTCGGCTTGACCGCAGCACTTCTTTTATCTGCGCCCGATGATGGCGCTTCGCCCTTTGTCTACACCCTCTTCTGAGCAACAGGATTGAACGTGGTTGGACAGACGGCATTGTCGGAAACGGCCCGGGAAAGCATTTCCCCGCAGTCGGATTCACCCAGAAGGGTGGGAATTGTCGCGGCCTCGCGATTTCCGGCCCCTCGCGGTTCTCAGATTCATATTGGCGAGATGGCCGACGCGCTTGCGCGTGCTGGCGAGGAGGTTCATCTGGTCGCGCCTCTGGATCCGCGAGCCCCGAAATGCCTCTACCAGCGCCATGCTTTGAGCCCGATGGCGAAGTTCCGGCCACGGCCATCCGTTAGCGGTTTACATCTACTGGAAAGACCGTTTTTCGATACGCTTCTGGCAGCGCGGCTGTTTCAGGTCGTCCGTCAACAGCGCCTCGAGGTTCTGCATGCTCACAACTACGAGGCTTTGGCGGCCTCGCTCCTGGTGCGCCGGATGGTTGGGGTCAAGGTCGTCTACCACGCCCACAACGTCGCTGAGGATGAGTTGCCGCTCTATAGTCCGCCATGGTTGTCGGGCGCCGTTCGCTCGGCGGCAAAAAAGATGGATACTTCCCTGCCGCCCCTGGCGGATGCTGTGGTGGTCCTGAGCCCGGACGTTCGCGACCATCTCATCCGTCGAGGCGTATCGCCAGATCGCGTCTGGGTGATTCCTCCCGGGCTGGATTCGGCCCCCTTTCAATCACAGCGCCAGGCCACGCGCTCGCGCGCGGCGGTCTTTGCCGGAAACTGTGACGGCTACCAGAATCTGGAACATTTGTTTTCGGCCTGGGAAATTGTGTCGGCCCAAGATCCGCTTGCCGAGTTGCGAATCGTGACCCACGCCCGAGGTGCTGCGATCAGAAGATTGCGGGCTCGCGCCTCCGGTGCTCGCGTTCGGATTGTCGAGGCTGGCGGGCTTGCGGAAGTCGCTGGCGAGTTGGGCAGGGCACGAGTCGGGCTCTCGCCCAGGGGGTCGTGGTCGGGATTCCCCATCAAGAATCTGAATTATATGGCAGCCGGGCTGCCGACCATTGCGCTGCATGGTTCGGCCAAGGGCGTGGACGATGGCCAGACGGGGTGGGTCGTGGGGTCGGACCGGCCCGCAGCGCTGGCCACAGCGATGCTTGAGGCTTTTGCGGACCCGATCGAGGCAGCTCGTCGCGGGGCGGCGGCATACGCGCGGGTTTTGCGTGATCATTCCTGGGACCAGCTGACCGTTCCTTTGCTGGAATGCTCGCGGGCGGCGGCGGGGGCGCCGCGCTTGCGGGTTGTCGGCAACGCCGCGGATGGCGGACACCCCGATGCCGGGTCGACCGATTTCTCGCTTCGACCGGTTCCCTCGGAGCGTTTTCCGCTATAGAAAATAGGGCGTGGACGAAGGGGCGATCAAGAAAGAGGCGGAAGATCTCTTGCGGATATGGGCCGAAATTGACCGCCGGGTCGGGCAATCCGGTTTCCGTGGTGTCACTGACCTGATCACTCTGCATGGGCAGATGCGGGCAGCGACCGACGAAGTCGCCAAGGAGGAGATCGACGCGGGATTGCTGCGGGTCCATGGTTTGCTCGGTCGGCTGCGTGCCATGCGCCGGCAAATGGCGGATTTGCTGGATCTAAAGGAAAAGCTACCGCAGCTGGGAGATATTTGACGTCGGGCGCTGGCATTGGTACCCTCGTGGCATGCATTATGAAGCTTTGGCGGCGTCTCTATACGACCCGAATACGCCTGCACTTACGCAGTTCATGCTTATGTTGATCCGGCCTGACAATATTCCGATTATCGGAATGTTTGTTCTGGTTTTCGGATTTACCTTTCTTGGGTTCAAGGAGGCTCGCAAGAATGACGAGCTGATCCGCCAGGGACGGGAAGACGAAATCCTGCGAAAGATGCAGGAGTAGCCCGAGTTCTCACGGGAAAGAAAGACCAGGATCCATGCCTTTCACCATCATTGCCGAGAATTGCACTGGCTGCAGTGCGTGTGAACAGCGTTGTCCGACGCGAGCGATCTCGGGCGATCCCAAAAAGGCCTACCTGATCGAGGGCTCGATGTGCATCGACTGCGGTGCTTGTGGCGTGATCTGCCCGGACGAAGCCATTCTGGACACGTTCGGGAACATGACTTCGGTTCTGAAGAAGGCCCAGCGCCCCGTAGCCATCGTGCATCCGGATAATTGCAACGGTTGCGGCGTTTGTGTGGACGTTTGTCCTTTCGACTCTCTGGATTCGGCGCCGGGCAATGATGCCAACTTCCTTGGCAAGGTGATCGTGAACGAAAAGACCTGTGTGGGCTGTCGCTTATGCGAAGAAGTCTGCGGCTGGGAAGGTATTTACATCATGCCTGGCGAGGAAAAAGCCCCGTTCCTCGATGCCCTCGGGTATACCGAGGAAGAGTACGACGCGACGTCGGTTGCTTCCTGAAGCGGCTACGTTCGGCGCGTCTGCTGCGCAAACGGAAGCCTTTTGAAGCTCTGGTGTTCGTTGACGCAGGAAGTGCCGCGATTTGCGGTTCCTCCCATGGAGCATGCGACGGAGCATTCGAGCCGTCGGAATGTCCTCTGACGCAGAGCGTTGGATAGATCCGCGAGCGCGGCTTCTCCTCTACGGACCTTGTGGGTTGCCATAGAGTCTGCGTCGTCTGGGCGGTTGCTTTGATCCCTCCCCGGGATTGGCTCCAGAACGGGCCCCTCGGAGCAGTTTTCGAGTAAATTTGACCGCTCTCGTGCCACTTTTTTCTCACGTTCCGGGTTGTTGACAAGTTCCTATTCTTGCGAAGGATTCCAGCGGGTATTTTTATTCGCAACACACCGATTTTATGGGGTTGCGGAAATTCCGGCACCGGAGGTAGACTTCCGAAGATCGGAGGTTTCTGCCTCCTGCCTTCTGCCTCTTGGGGAGTGTGATCATGTACAGGACCGGATTCTACTTTTTCGGCGCAGTTGCCGCCGCAATCTTGCTCACGACGGTGTCCCCACGCCAGGCCTTTGGGCAGGCTGATGAGGACACGATTCGTTGCGCCAAAGCGGTTTCGAAGGCGATGGTGGACTTCACGACGCGCGTCTACGAAGCCAAGGCTGGTTGCGAATCCAAACGCATCCAGAGCTCGCGACCGAGATTCTGCGGTCAGGACGAGCGGAAAAGCAAGGACCTTGCAGCAGCAAGGCAGCGGCTTGAGCGTGAATTGCGCAATTGCGAAGACGGCGCACTTGCAAACCTCTGTCCTTTGGGGGCCCGCACGGGTCCCGCGTTGACTCTGGCTCTGGCCAATGAGTCGGATCCGAATTCGATCAGCTCGCAGCTTGATAACCTCGTCCAGCGAGTCTTTGTCTCCCCGACGGCAGCGGGTTGCTCGCCGCGGCCCGGTTGGGGCGCCGAGCGGCCTGCCGAGGAATGCAGCAAGGTTCTGGCGCGCAATGGGGGAGAGCTTCTCGAGGAATTGCAGGAATGCTTTGCCGACTGCGAACTGAAGCAGATGAAACAGGATGACGTCGAAGCACCTTGCGTCGACGTCTCGACCGGGGCGCCCGGTACGACCAAGGTCCGCGATTGTGTGACCAAGGAAATCAACGCCTACCTCTCGACCATGGATCGGAAGTGCACCGACGAAGGCGTCGACCAACTGGGCTGTCCGGATGGCCAGGCAACCTCTCAGGCGCTGGCGAATGCGATCGGCACCGATATGTTGCAGATGTCCGAATTGCTCAATTTGGGAGTCTTTCACTCGATCTGTCGGTCAGAGACCGATCTTGTGGTCGAGACGGTACCTTCCTCGGCCACGCTGCTGCCAAGCGGCAAGGCGGTTACGGCACGGTGTGGCACCGTGGTCGATGCCGCCTTCATGGAAGGAAATTCAATTCTTCGGCTCGACAGCAATATCAACTGCGACGCGGTCCAGGCGGCGATCGATGGTGTCATGGTGAGCGTTTCCGGGGTGACCATCGACGGACGTGACGAGTACGGCGTAATCGGGATGGACCGGAGTCGCTACAGGACGGGGGCAGGGATTCGCTTGCTGCCCGGGGCGACCAACGTCACGCTCAAGAATCTGAAATCCGTCCGACGTTTTGGTGTGGGTATCGCAGATTCCGGATCCAACGATGGTTTGCGGATCCAGAATGTGGCGCTCCGACGCAACGATATTGCCGGGATGGAGATTTATTCCCCGAATGTTGTGATCGAGGGTCTTTACGCGGATCGTAACAAGATCGGCACCGTTCTCGACGGGGACAATATCACGATCAGGGACTCGATCATCCGCCGTTGCGACGGTAGCCGAGGGATCGGATTGGTCGTGCGCGGCGCTGACGCGGATGAGAATGGCGTTGCAGTCGAGGTTCGCGATTTGTTTTTCGAGCATAACGGGATCGGCGTGGATGTAGTGGGGGCCTTCCATCGAATCCTGGATAACCGGATCACTCGTTCTCGTTATTCCGGACTCGAGACGGATACGCAGTCCAGCTTGTATGATGGGAACCTTCTGCGGGATAGTCGTCAGGGATTTGGTCTGGAGATCCGAGGCTCGGGAAATACGATCAATGGGAACGTCGCCGAGAGTAACGGCCTGGCAGCCTTTGCCATTACCGGCAATGCGAATCTGGTCACGAACAACAGTGCTGGCGATGTGCGACGCGGTAACGGCAGCAAGGGCGGTGGGTTTGTGGTTACCGGGATCGAAAATGAGATCGGTGGCAACGGCAGCTACCGCAACCGTCCCACGCAGTTTACCATCGGTCGCTACAATATTGACCTGGGCGGCAATGAAGCCAATGGGGACCCCGTCGCCTTCGGCCCCGATGGTATCACCGTTGAGTAGGTGAGAGCGGCCCGACCTCCGCGAAGCACCCGGCTTGTTTTTTGAATAAAATCTCGAGCCCGCGTTCAATCGCCTGCCGCGTGGGGGGATGCGTAAGCGGCGAGTATAACCGCCCGAATGGCGCTTGGCGCCAGCGCGGCAGCGTGGTCGGGGATCACTGGTCCCGACCACGCTAGCCGACCCATTGCGTGCTCGCTGATTCGATTGCCCGGGTAGTCCGATGCGCCAGAGGCTGCGCCATCCAGACGACCGGCCCATTCGGCAATCAGGGGAGATACAGTCCGCAGCGAAACGCGAGTTCCGAACCGAGGAACAAACCGCAACCGTCGAGTGAAAGACTTGTCTCAAGGCCGGCTTGGAACGCGGGGCCTCCAAGATTCGCCGTGGTATCGGCATTGAAGGTGGAATTGATGCTGCATGTCCCCGAGCTCACCGTGCAACTGCCCAGGATCAGCTCCGTGTTTTGTGCCGTGCAGGAGACACCTCCAGTGCAATCGTCGTTGGTTTGTTGATACTTCACGACGAAATCGAGGGTCTCGCCCTCGCAAGCAGCATCAAGGCGCTTGATCTTCATCTTGTAGCGGACATCGCCGGACGGAAGGACAATCATTTTCACCTTCCCCTTGCCGTTGGGCGAAAAAAGACACCCTGGGGATTCGACGACCGGTGGCGTACACGCGGGCCTGGGAAAGAAGCTGTTCTGCGTGAGGTCATTGGCGTCAGCCGGCTTGCAGTCGCGGTAGGCCTTCACCATATCCGAGGCAAACCCCGTCGCGCTTCGTGGATGGTCCGGAATCGCGAATGCGTCTCCCGCCGCGATCAAGCTGAAGCCCAAAACGGCCACCCCTGAAATCAAACTTCTCAATAGTTTCCCGGAACAATTTTGTTTTTTCATATTCCTCTCTCCTTGTTGAAGCGACGCCGAATTGACGTCTCGATATTTCTTTACAATAGAAAGTTACTACTGTAAAGTTATTTCGGAAGGATTTCTTTGGCCCGGCCGGAATTGAAAAAAAACGGCCGCTGGCAGGATGGCATCTCCTCAGGCCCCGGGGTGCGCGCTGGCGGACCGCGCGGTGTTCGGCTCGCGGTTCTCGTCGGCCATCGGTCTCGGCTGCCTCGACGTTTCGTCCAGCTCTGGCGAACTTCGCGACTGGAGATCGACACCTTCGAGATCCGCACTCACGCGATATCGATTGCTGAAATTCGTGGTTGCGGCCTACCGGTGTGTGGATTGACGGGAAGGCCGGAACCGGTGAGTAATGCCCAAGCGCCGGATGAGCCGGCGCGAGGGCCAGACCGGGGAGAGATTCATGGGTAAATTTTCGCGCGAGGAACTGCTGGAGGCGTTCCAGAATTATCGTCAGGTCCGAGATCGGGCCTCAAGAACAGGCGATTGGGATTCCTGGGCCAATATGTTCACCGAAGATGCTCATTATGTAGAACATGCCTATGGGGAGATGCATGGCCGGGAGACGATTCGGGCGTGGATTGTGGGGGTGATGAAACCTTTTCCCACCATGACGTTTCCCGAAGGTTGGTCGGTGATCGATGAGGAAAGAGGGGCCGTGGTCTGGGAATCCTGGAATGCGTTTCCCGAGCCGTTTCAGCCCGATGGTTCGCCCTATCGGTTCCCGAACTGGACCCGGATTGTGTACGCGGGCGAAGGTCTCTGGAAGTCCGAAGAGGATATCTACAACCCCCAAAAGGATGCTCCGGAAGTCATGAAGGCCTGGATCGCTGCGGGTGGAAAGTTCGAGGCCCCCGAGCAAGTGAAAATTCAGCACGGGTAGGTCGCATCTCGTTGGTTGGCTGCGCATCGAAGCGGCCATAACGGGTCGCTCCGATGCGCTTTACCTCCAGATGCGAACGGTCAGGGGAGAACCTCGACCTCGATGGTATCGGTGAGTTCGTCGGAGAATTCGTCGGCAGGCCAAGTGGCTGTGATTTCGACTTCTCCGGAGCTCAGGAACCGGCCTTGATTGACCTTGAACTCCGAACTGGAGGTGCGGCCGGTGCCCATCTCGACGACGGACTCATCCGAGGAGGTCCAGTTGACCAGCAGGTTCACACCCTGTGTCGCGCCGCTGGCATACCAGACCTTCGCCTTGAGAGACATCGGGTCTCCGACGCGGCCCCGGACCGTCCCATCGGAATCAACCGATGGGATGAACGGATAGATCTGGAGGCGGACTCGGGTTTTGCGGACACTCACGCGAGCGTTGGAGTCGGTTTCCTCTGAAGAAATATCGAACTCCGGATCATAAGCGGAAATCTCGACGACGGCGTCTTCGTGTGCCGTGACTCGTCCACCTTGCGCGCCGCTCTCGATGACGCTGACGCCGGCGGGATCCTCGGATTCCCAGATTGCCTTGGAAGTGATCTCCACCTCGGCACCACTGCTATAGACTCGGTACGCGCGGAGCTGCTTGCTCTTCCCGTAGTTCAGATCCACGTCGGCCGGAGTGACGCGCAGTTCGACCAACTCGGCGGCCGTGCACTCCACAAGCAAGTCACCCAGAGTTCCCGTCGAGGTCATGGAGCCATCCGGAAGCGCAGCGGAAATTTGCGCAATGCCGATCTCGCGACATGTGATTCGTCCCTGCTCCACGGGGACGGCATCCTCATTTGTCGAGAACCAAAGGGCGCTGGAGGTTCTGTCGTAGGGTTCGTTTTCCTCGGCTACGTCGAGCAGGGCGTATAGTTGCCGGGACTCGCCAGGCGAGAGGATCTCCTGCTGCATGGTCGGTGTGATGGTGTCGGGACTGGCCGAGACTTGCAGTCCCAGCAGAGTGGGGCCCCCACCACCATTGTTCCCGCCGTCATTATCGTCGCCATCGTCGTTGTTGTCGCCGTCGTCGTCTCCGTCGTCATCGTTGTTCCCGCCTCCATTGAGGTTGGAGGTGGAGACCGCTGCGTCTCCATTGCTCAGAGTGGAGGATACGCCGGTTTGCAGGTCGATTGCCTTCACGTAAATCGTGCTCGGGGCCAGCGATTGCACCGTCAGGCGACCGGAGTCGTTGATGTTGGCAACGCTGGGATTGCTGACGCTCCAGATCACCTCGTCGGTGACATCGACGGTGGCTCCGTCAGCAAACTGAGCCAGAGCGGTCATTTCGTACTGTTCCCCAACTTCGGCCAGCAGGTTTTCCGGTACGATGTAAATCTTCTGCAGTCCGCTGACCACCTGGAAGTTTCCTGTGGAGGCGTCCGACATGGTTTGCGAGAAGCGATGGCGAATTTCAATTCGTCCAGACCCCGGTTCCACGCCCCGGATGAGGCCTTTCTGATCCTTGTCGTCGATGGAGACGCTCGAGCGATCGCGGCTGCGCCAATCCACTTGATCGGTGACATCGACGCCGGTGGTGCCGTCGTTGAATTCCGCGATGGCCTGAAGCTGGAGCTCGCTGCCGACGCGCAGGGATATGTCGGCCGGAGAAATTTCGAGCCGGATGATCTCGCGAACCATGATCGGAAGTTTTGCTTCGAGGTCCTCTTCGCGATACTCGATCTCGAGCATGGTGGACCCGCCGCGGCGTCCTTCGATCCTGCCATCGTTGGTGAGCGAGGCGACCCGCCGTGACGAAACCCGCAGTCGAAGATCTTCCTGTGATAGCGGAATCAAGGTGCCATCCTCGGCGACGCCATTGATGACAAACTCGGCGAAGCCGTCAACGCTTAACGTCAGGGCATCAGGAACCGCCCTGAGTCCGACAATTTTGTCCGAAGAGCCGGCCGGTCCGGTGGGGTCGAGTCCATATCCGACCTCGACCCGTCCGGTGGAGCGATCGTTGCGCGTGCCGCTATCGGGATCGCGAATTTCGATCTCGGTCGAGCCTGACTGCACGGCAGTGAGGAGTCCCCGAAGAGCGCTATCGTTGACAGTCGCAATCTTTTCGCGGTCCGAGCTCCATTGCACGGATTCCGTCACGTCGACCTCGGCAGACTCGTTGTCGAATTTGGCCAGCGCCCGCAGCTGAATAGTTTCGCCCGGCTCGATGGGGATCCGCGCCGGCGAGATCCTCAGGCTCGAAAGTTGGGCAACTTGTACCTGAAGCGGGACACGGGAACTGCGGCCCGCGTCGGCGTAGCGTGCCCGAATCTCGGATTCGCCACCGGCGATGGCGGTGATGAGTCCGCCCGCATCGGCCGCGGCGACGCGCCGGTTGCGTACCCGTAGTTCGACCAGATCGGTGACATCTTCCGTCCAGCCGTCCTTGTAAATTGCCGAGACCCGGACCGATTGGCTTTCACCTGGTCGCAGCGACAAGGACCCGGGCTGAAAGACCAGATTCTTGATATCCCGGTTGGATCTTTCGGCGTCGGGGTCGGGCGGCACATCCTCGGGCGACTCGCCCGGGTTGCTGACGATCACCTCACCATCGCGTTTTTCTGTCTTGGCTCCGGAGGATCGATCTCGAGCCATGATTGTGGTCTCGCCTCGACTGACTGCGGTGAGGCGTCCGGAGGCGTTGCCACCTTCTCCGACCGTTACGACGCGAGTCTTGCCGGACGTCCAGCTCACGGTCTTTGTGACATCCGCATTACGGCCGTTGTCGTAGGTCGCCAGCGCCTTGAGGGCGAGCGTCTCGCCGACCTCGAGCCGCGGATTTTTGGGTTGGAGGGTAAGCTGCTCAACCTCGCCGACCCAAATTTCGAGATCCTTGCGAGGTTCTTCGCCGCTGAGGTGTTCGATCTCGATCTTTGCGGTTCCGGCCTCGCCGGCGGTGACCAGCCCGTTATTGGACACGAGCGCTACCTTGGCGCGGCGGCTCCGGAACAGGCAGTCTGCTGTAACATCCGCTGTAGAGCCATCCTCATACTCGGCCGTGACAATGATCTGGCGCGTTTCTCCCGGGATCAGATTGTTGTTCTCGTCGTCGAAATAGAGCTCCTCGATCTCCAGTGCATCTTCCTGATCGCCGTCGCCGGTGACGGTCACAATCATCTGATTTTTCTCGGTTTTTTCGCCGGACTCGGGGTCCTCTGCCGAGATTTCGGCGATGCCGGAGGAAAGCGCCGTTACCTCGCCTTTGGACCCTGGAGCATTGGAGACGACGGCAACGCCTTCCTTGCGGGACTCCCAATCAACACCTTCGGTGATATCGACCCCCGTCTGGCCGTCCTCCAGGGTCGCCAGAGCACGCAGCTGGCCGCGGCTTCCGACCTCGAGGGCAAGGGTTGTCGGGGTGATCTCGAGTCGCTCGACCTTCAGGACATCAAGTTCTGCGGGGTCTTTTTCCCTCGTATTCGAAGCTTCGTGGAAGGCCTCGATTCGGGTGTCGCCGCCGCCGGTTGCGATCAGCAAAAAGCCTTCTATCCGGGCGACCTTGTCGTCCTTGACCTCGAATTCCACGCCGCTGAGCAGTTCCTCTTCGGTTTCGTCGTCGAATATCGCAAAGGCCCGAAGGTTCATCGAGGCGCCCGGGGCCAGAGTAATCTCGAGGGGGTGAATCCGAAGATCGCGGATTTCGCGGGCGGAGCCTGGGGCGGCCCAAACCAGCCAGACCAGGAAGAAAGCCAGCAATGTAAGTGCTTTTTTAGCGTTCTCGTGAATGTTTTTTGGTTTTTCGTGGGGGTAATTTCGCATCATTCGACCTGAAGTTCTCGTGCCATTGCTGACGATTGAATCTGAGTGAATTGGGACGCGGCAATGGGTTTCGAGAAGATTTGTCGGCTGGCGGAGGATGATACCGTTTTTGAGGCCCCGTTGATGGCTCTAAAGATACGCAAGCAGCGTACCATGATGGGTTTTCGGAAAACCCTCTCGACTTGGTTAATTTTGCCATGCTCGGGCACGCGCAGGCAAGGCATTAATGCGATGTCTCGCGTATCTGCACGGAATTTGGGTGGTCCTGGCCCGATCCCGGCCCCTTCAGGGGTCGGCCGCGTCGCTGGTCTGCCAGATCCAGGGTTCCCGGAGGTGGTCGCGACAAAAAAAGTCCAACAGCAGACAAAGTTTTTGAAATTATTACGTTGCTCCCGCTTCCGTGGTTGGGCATCGTATTAAGGCGGATCCTCCAGATTCTGGTTCTGAGAGCGGGGAGACGTCAAGACATCAAAACACCGATCACGATGATTTCGAGGTAACGGATGGACCAACCCAAGAAAAAATATGGACCCGCAAGATCAGGATCGCATGTCTGGCATTTCCCGGCTCTGATCCTGATGGGGTTCGTCCTCCTCGGGGCATTGGCTGTCCCATCGGTCGCCTCCGCAGTTTGCGGCAACGGTGTCGTCGAGTCGGGCGAGCAATGTGACGGTGGATTGTGTTGCGATGCTTCTTGCAACTACGAGGCCGCGACCGTGACGTGCCGGGATGCCACGGGGATTTGTGATTTGCCGGACCAGTGCACTGGTTTCACCGCAGGTTGTCCGGCCGATGATCTACGTCCTGCAGGAATTGTCTGCCGGACCACGTTGGAGGGATGTGATCTGGAGGAAACCTGTACCGGTGACTCCAAATTCTGTCCCACGGATACTGTGTTTGACGCCGGCGTCGTCTGTCGCGGTTCTGTGGGTGTTTGCGATATTGAAGAAGTTTGCGACGGAACTTCCGGAACCTGTCCGGGAGATGCCTTTCAACCAAGCACCCTGGAGTGCAATCCGACTGCAGGCGTCTGTGATACACCGGAGTATTGCACCGGCGCCGCGGGCTTATGTCCGCAGGACGTGAAGCTCGATAGCTCCGTTGTCTGCCGAGAAAGCACTGATCTTTGTGATGCAGCGGAGACTTGCAATAGTGTGGATGACGACTGTCCCAGTGATGAGGCGGAAGCTGACACCGTTGTCTGCCGCGCGCCCGCAGGTCCCTGCGACGCGCCGGATCTTTGTGATGGATCGGATTTCGAGTGTCCTGATGACGAGTTGCTCGATGGGGATGTCTGTCGGGATCTTCAATGTGATCAGGACAGTATTGACGATGATACCTGCTGCGACATCGAGGAGTATTGCGACGGTGAGAGCATCGAGTGTCCCGTCGATGAGTTTGTGCCAGCAGATGACGAGTGGGAGTGTCGTGAGGCGGAAGACGACTGCGACAAGGAAGAATATTGCGACGGAACGCAGCCGACATGTCCGGTGGATCGCGTTCAGAACTCCAGTTTTCTCTGTCGTTCCAGGGGCGGCACCAACGGCCTATGCGACCTTCCCGAGAGTTGTGACGGGTTTAACAAGGAATGCCCCGCGGATGTGATCCGAGCAGATGGGAAACGTTGTCGCCGCCCAGCCGGCCCCTGCGATATCGGCGAGTTTTGCGATGGAGTTTCCGTGGATTGTCCGGTGAATGCGTTTGAGCCGGATACGACCGTTTGTAACGCTTCCGAGGGTCTTTGTGACCCCGCGGAGACCTGTACCGGCATCGATGCTGCTTGTCCCGAGGATGTGATCTCGCCCGACGGCTTCGAATGTCGCGCCGCAGATGATCCAAGTTGTGACCTCGCCGAGAATTGCAATGGTACCAGCGTGGAGTGCCCGGCGGATACTTACGTCGCGGAGGATACAGTCTGCGACGACGGTGATCCCGCCACCACCGGAGAAAGTTGCGTGGATGGCTTCTGCGGTTGTGATGGTGGCGATGTCGACGGCGATAGTCAGTTTGACAACTGCGACGAAGACGAAGGAACGATGACGGCGCAGTACCTCAAGCTGAAGTTTTCGTGGCTCTCGAAGCTGGGCTCTTTCGTAGCCAAGGGTTCTTTCCCGGTTGGCGTGATGAGTGACGCGGCTGCCGACGTCTTTGATCCCACTGGCGGAATCAAGGTCACGCTGTTCGCCGAGACAGTCGATGGCGTTTCAATCGATCACACGACGGTATTCACTTCCACGCAATGCAAAGTGACGCGCACGGGCAAGCATGTCTGCAAGTTGCCTTCTCGTGCCGGAACGGCCGCATTCAAACCGATCTGGAACGAAGACAAAACCGAGATCGTTTCTTTCGATTACAAGGTAAAGCTCAAGGAAGTGAACATTCCAACGGTGACGCAAGCGCCCGTGGTTCTGGGTTTTGATACTCGCGGAATCGACCGAAAGATTTCGGTACCGTCTTGTGTGCCCAAGGGACGAAGGAGTTTGCTATGCTTATGAGTGCAGTCCGTAGAGGCGGGAAGCGCACTGCCATTCTGGGCGCTTCCATGGCGATTTTCTTGATCGGGTCTCTGGCCGGCCGAGCGCAAGCGGTGACGGTAAAGGGAACGGCCGTGTTGGAGCCGAATCCCGTTGGTGACCCGATTTCCGGTACGGTCACGTTTAACCTCCCGCACCATGCCTGGATTTCAGGAATCGTATGGGTGATCCCGGATCCGACTCTTCAGGGAGAGCATACGTGCGAGATTCTTGCCGCGCAGACGGCGGACCCTGTGCAAGGTGGTGCGATCGCACCCGGAAACGTCACCGTATACGCTCGGCTTCAGAAGGGGCGTAAGCCCGGTAGCGTCTTCACCGGCGAGGTCACGCGGCGTCCGGATCTGTCCTTGTTCAATGCTGGTTGCGATGGCATTCCCGGCAATGGCGACAAGTTCGAAGGCGGTGTAACTGCGACCTATGCGGCGCCCGCGGTTTATCTTGCGCAATCGATGGCCTCGACGGGTAGGCATCCCGACGGATTGCCGGTCAAAGATGAGATTTACGATGCGTTCGAAATCGATAGCGCTCGCACAGAGATCACGCCCAAGCTGCTCGAGTTCCATTCGTTCGACCCCGGCTTGAACCCGGGTGGCAGCGCTGTGGGGCGGGCGAGCGCCCAGATCAGCTTGAAATTCAAGGCGCCCAAATAGGCGGCGATTCGTTTAGGTGACAGCTTTGCAAGGATCGGACGAATGATTTTCAATCGTGCACATCTGCATGCGCGACTCTGGGATTGCGTCCCCAAAAATATAGTCTTTTTGGGCATGGAGCTTGCAGCTACCACGAATGAACCGAGTTCCTCATTCTTCTCAAGCCATCACCTTGCTACTCGGACCGAAAGCACCAATGGAATGAGGTCGAGATGGACTCGAAGATAGACCGCAATATCGCTCTCAGGATCTGCAGGATCGCTGTGGTCGCGGTCGGGCTCATCCTGGTGCTGGCCCTTGCGGCGCCTTCGCCCGTGATGGCAGCCAGCGATATCGTCTCTTGCTCGAAACGAATCGCAAAGGGGCTGAAGAGTTTCTCCAGTTCTACGGCCGAGATTCTGGGCGACTGCGAAATCGACGACCTGGAAGACGATGAGATCTTCCTTGATTGTGCACAGGACGAGGACGTTCTCGCTGACCGCTACAAGGCCAACTCGAAGCTCTGGCGCGAGGTTCGCAAATGCGGGGCTGCCGCTGTGCGTGCCGTTTGTCCTCTGGGTGCCAAGACCCTGGATGAACTCTCGGTGGCCGTGGACCAGTCGCCGGTCGGGCCGGGCCTGTTTTTTCAAAGCTTGATGGCCGATCTTTTCAAGACAAATCTCAATCCGTCTTGCCCCAGACCTGTGGCCACCGTGTCCAAGGAAGCCGAGGAATGCGCCGATCGATTGGTGCGTGTGGTCGAGGAAGCGAATGACGATGCGCTGAAGTGTTTTTATAAATGCGAGCTGTCGAATCTGCGTTCCTCCTATCGAGAGCGATGTGTGGATCCGGATACCAATCTTCCGATCGTTGACGGAAAGTTGGCATCCTGTCTCGAGCGCTCTCGCAATGATCTGCGAGATGTTCTGTCGGAACGTTGCGTGGATGAAGATGCAGGCAGCGAGGAGGCGCTTTTAGTCGAACTCGGATGTCCTATGGGAGAGTCCCGGCCTGACTACCTCGCGGTCCTGCTCTGGGAGCGGATCTACGGCGGCCTGATCGAGCTCAATTCTGAGACTTTTCGCTCCAGCTGTAAATCGAATCTCGCCGGTGACGAAAACCCGGATCTGGTGCCGGCTGTTGTGACGCTGGGGCCCAGCGGGATCCAGACGACCGTGTCCTGCGGGCAAACTCTGGACCGGGCTTTTTTCCGTGGTGCGTCGGATGAGCGAAACGACACGGAGATGGACTTCGAATCCAATCTGGATTGCCGGGATGCGACGACAGGTGTTGACGGTTTTGTGATTGCGCACAGCGGCGTAAGCATCACGGGGCGTGAAAAATGGTCGCTTGAGGGGCCTCGTCGGTCGAGCTTGCGGACGGGTTTCGGCATCCGCATCGCACCGGGAATCGCGAATGTGGCGATCAAGAAATTCAAGGCGATCCAGCGGTTTGCGGTCGGGATCGGTGACGTGGGTTTCAGCGACGATATCGATATTGACTCCCTTGGAGTCCGACGAAACGTTCAGGCGGGGATTCGCCTCGCTGCGAGCCATGTCCGGATCGAGGATGTGCGAGCCGATCGCAATAATATAGGGATCGAGCTTTCAGGACGTGATAGCTCGCTTCTGAACTCCCGGGTGACTCGCTCGGAGGGGGCTGACGGGATCGGTATCATTTTGGGTCTGCCCTTTGGCGACAATCCCGAGTTGGAAAACCCCAGAGCAGTGCGGGTTTCTTCGTGTGAGGTCGAGGCAAACCAGGCCGAGGGCTTGTGGATTACCGGCGGGACCCATCAGGTCGAAGAGAGTGAATTCGTTGCCAATGGCGGTGACGGTCTTCGCATTGACGGTCGCGGAAGCAAGATCGAAAGCAATTCAATCAAGGCTAATGGAGGCAACGGTGTTGTTCTCTACGGAGATGGGAACGAGTTGACGGCAAACAGAAGCGACGTCAATGCACTGGCCGGCTATTTGGTGGCCATCGGTGCGGAGTTCAATGACCTGAATAATAATGGCGCCGGGACGCCAGCGGATCAGGGAAATCTGGGTTCCGGCTTCGAGATTTTTGGCGATGCAACCATCGTCGAGAACAACCGAGCTGAAGCGAACGCAACGCAGGGCTTCTATATCGCCTCGATTACGGCTGCAGTCGACGGCAACTACGCTGGTCGCAATTCGGGTGTCGGGTTTGACGTTGTGGTCGCGGGTAATGTTCTGGACACCAACGTGGCGGAACGCAACGATCTGGCCGAGTTTGTCATTGCTGCCGGCAACACCGACGGTCAGGGCAACCGTGCCAACGGCTCGACCTTTTCGTTTGGACCAGACGGCACCAGCGGCGTCGAGTAGCGAAGAGCGACTTTTTCCCTGCGGCTAGAGGAGCTTGTTGATCGGGTATTCGAGGATGCCGGTGGCTCCTGCATCCAGCAGTTGCGGCATGAGATCCCGCACGGTGGCTTCCGCGATCACGGTTTCCACGGCGAACCATTTGTCGCCGTGGAGCTTTTCGGTCTGGGCCAGGCTGGAGACTGTCGGCGCGGTCAGGCTGGGAAGTAGATCGATCACTTTTTCCAACCCGGTTTCGTTGACGTTCAGCTTGAGGCCGACTTTGCCCTGTGCCTCGAGAGCGCCTCGGAGCAGCATCGCGATCTGCTCGATTTTGAGCCTTCGTGAGGGGTCGGCAAAGGCTTCCTTGTTGGCGACGAGAACAGGGTTCGAGGGGATCAGCTCGGAAACGATCCGGAGGTTGTTGGCACGCAGCGTGGAACCCGTTTCGGTCACGTCCACGATGGCATCAACAAGGCCCTCGGCCACTTTGGCTTCGGTGGCGCCCCACGAGAATTCGACAGAGACGTCGATTTTCCGGTCGGCAAAGAAGCGTTCCGTGACCCCGACCAGTTCGGTGGAAATCCGCTTTCCCGCGAGGTCCTCGGGGCAGGTCACCGGGGAGTCTTCCTTGACCACCAGAACCCACCTGGTCCCTTGCAGGGTGACCTTCGAGTAGACGAGGTCGGCAATTTTCTCGACGTCCGACTGGTTCTCGGTGATCCAATCCTGACCGGTAATGCCGGCGTCCAGGGTGCCATTTTCGATATAGCGCGACATCTCCTGTGGCCGCATCAGCGAGCAGCGGATGCCTGCGTCGTCAATCGACGGAAAGTAGCTTCGAGAGCTTGTCTGAATTCGCCAGCCGGCGCGGGCGAATAAATCGACCGTCATTTTTTCGAGGCTCCCTTTGGGGATTCCGAGGCGCAAGGGTTCTGTCTCTTTTGTCATGACTTCTTCTCGTAGACGGCGTCGGGGTCAAAGACCCTGGTTTCGCAAACTTTCCAGGCCCCATCTTCCAGCTTTCGATAAAAACAGCTGCGATAACCTACGTGGCAGGCTGCCCCGTGTTGCTGGACTTTCAGTACGATCGTGTCCTGATCGCAATCGATTCGGATCTCCTGGATTTCCTGATGGTGTCCGGATTCTTCACCCTTGCGCCAGAGCTTCTTTCGCGAACGACTCCAGTAGCAGGCTCGCCCGGTGCGGAGGGTCTCCGCCCAGCTGTCTTCGTTCATATAAGCAAGCATCAGCACATCGCCGGTGTCGGCGTCCTGCGCGATTGCGGGGATAAGCCCCTTGCTCCAATCGGGCGATTCCATGCTGTCGTGATCCGTGGACATGGTGCCTACTCCGACTGGAGGAGCTCTTCGAGGGTTCGAATCCGGTCTCGTAGCAGTCGGTCCCGTTGTTGCAGGTTGAGTTCGTCCTCGGCCGATAAAGCGATGACCGCAGTCGGGTCGCTCGGAGCGACGAAGCGAACTTCCGGGAGAGGGCGTGCCGCGGGGATTCGGACAGGGGTCGCACAACCGGACACGATAGCCGCGAATCCGATCAGGATTGCGGCCGGTCCGTATTTTGAGCTCTCGCGCACGACAATTTTCTACCGAGAGGTGCCTGAAAACGCAATTCTGAGAGTTCTCGTCTTTTGGTCGATCGTGGAAAGTGCGACCGGTTGGATTCCGCAGGCGAGCGAGTCCTGATAGGCCTTGAACCTATGAAACTCCGAGAGATTGCGGGATCCTTGAACGCAGAATTGGAAGGGGATGGGGACCTCGAGATCGATTCGATCCAGCCTCTGGAAGAAGCTGAGAGCCGGGATCTCTCCTTTTTATCCAATCCGCGATATCTGGAGAAGTTGGTGGCGACCCGAGCCGGAGCGGTAATTCTGGGCCGGGACGTACCTGGGCCGGGGTGCGCCGTTCTCCGTGTGGACGATCCTTATATCGGATTTGCCATGGCTCTCGAGTTGTTCAAGCCGGATCGCGGGGGTTCCCCGGGCATCCACCCTGCCGCCAGCGTGGACCCGACGGCAACGCTCGGGCCGGATGCCGCGGTCGGGGCGCATGTCAGTATCGGTGCGGGCGCTCGGATCGGGGCGCGGGCGATTCTCCATCCGGGTGTCTGTATTTACCCCGGGGCGGTGATCGGCGACGATTTCCTGGCTCATGCCAATGTGGTGGTTCGCGAGAACACCTCCATCGGCGACC
The DNA here is from genome assembly GCA_965658895.1 of Binatia bacterium. Classification (GTDB taxonomy): domain Bacteria; phylum Desulfobacterota; class Binatia; order UBA12015; family UBA12015; genus UBA12015. The sequence goes on along the minus strand of CBFHUR010000013.1, from coordinate 30,186 downwards.
GCGTGACGGTCCTGAGCGGTGCGGTGCTGGGCAGCGAAGGGTTCGGCAATATTCCCTTGCCGGGGGGCGGGGTTCACAAGATGCCGCAAATCGGACGTCTGGAGATCGGCAATGATGTCGATATCGGCGCGAATACAACGGTGGATCGTGCCACGATTGGGGTGACCCGCCTCGAATCTGGCGCGAAGCTCGATAACCTCGTGATGATCGCTCACGGATGCCAGATCGGTTCGGAGGCGTTGTTGGCCTCGCAAACCGGCCTGGCCGGCAGTACCACCGTCGGGGCGCGGGTGCAGATGGGCGGTCAGGTTGGGGCGGCGGGTCATTTGACGGTTGGTGCAGATGCCCGAGTTGCCGGGCGGGCCGGATTGGTCAACGACGTGCCGGCGGGAGCCACCGTATCCGGATTTCCGCATCGAGAAGCCGGTCGCTGGCGTCGCGAAGAAGCGGCTCTGCGGCGCCTGCCGGATCTGCTCAAGCGTGTTTTGCGGCTCGAGCGCGCCCGCGGCGAGCGTTGAATTTGGCGCCTCAACCACTACTGAAGCTGCGAGACCTCCATGAAGCTGCCACTGGATGAAATTACGGAAGAGGCCCGCGATTGCGCCTTCTCCATTGATCCCGACCGGATCGCAGAGCTTCTGGCGACTTCCGTGCCTGCTGAATTTCGCTCTCCGGCTGGCCTGCAGGCTGAAGTGACAGTCTATCGAGCGACCGAAGACATTTTTCTTTCCGGGAATATTCGAGGCGAGATGGCTGCCGATTGTGCGCGCTGCCTCGAGAATGTGCCTCTTCCGGCCAGTTTTGACTTCCAGACGGTTCTCTTGCCCGAGCCGGAAGAAGAGGAAAAAGGCACAGATCTGGGCGCGGATGACCTCGCTCTCGGCCATTATGCGGGTGAAGAGCTCGATCTGGAGCCGCTCTGTGTCGAACAATTGATCCTGCAACTTCCCAGCCGAATGCTGTGCCAGGAACAATGCCGGGGTCTTTGCGTAAATTGTGGCTCGAATCTGAACACAGAAACCTGTAAATGCACTTCGGAGCCTGCCGATCCGCGATTTGCGGTGCTAAAGGACTTCAAGGTCAAATCCGGCACGACGGTCGGCGCTGGGCCCGATTTGAATCGAAAAAAGTAATTAATTTCGCGGGTTACGCGAATCCGCCCGTGTGGCGGAGGCCACCAGGAGAAGATCATGGCTGTCCCGAAGAGACGGACCTCTGTCCGGAAAAAGAACATGAGACGAGCACACGATGCTCTGACCGCGCCGAATTTTGTTGCCTGCTCGCAGTGTGGCGAGCCCAAGCAGCGACATCGCGCCTGCGGTTCCTGCGGCGCTTATCGTGGACGCCAGGCTGCAGAAGCTCGGGACGACTAGCCCATCTTTCCCGCAAGGATGGCGGGGATAAATGCGCATTGCTGTCGATGCCATGGGCGGCGACCAAGCACCCGACGCCCTTGTCGCAGGGGCGGTCGAGGCGGCCGCGGCCTTGCAGGTGGGGATCCTTTTATGTGGGGATCGCCATGCCCTGGAATCAGCTCTGCGAGGCCATTCCGTCGAGGGGCTGGATATCGAGATCTGTCATGCTTCGGGACAGATCTCCATGGAGGATTCTCCCACCGAGGCCCTCCGACGTCCCGAGACCTCCCTGCGAGCGGCTATCGCGGCGGTGAAGGACGGCGCAGCGGATGCCTGCGTATACGCCGGGAACACGGGCGCAGGAATGGTTCTCGGACGTCATATTCTGGGTTGTGTTCCGGGAGTGGAGCGCCCAGCCATCGGGGTTCTTATCCCGCGCCTTGAAGGGCATACCGTTTTGCTCGACGCCGGCGCGAACGTGGATACCAAGCCCGTCCACCTCGCTCAGTTTGCGCTCATGGGCGATGCCTATGTGCGCGCGGTTCAGGGGAAGCAGGCGCCGAGAGTCGGCCTTCTCTCCAATGGGGTTGAGGAGGGCAAGGGGGATCTTCGAGTGCGCCGGGCCTTGCCCTTCGTCCGCCAGTTGCCGCTGAACGTCATTGGAGCCGTCGAGGCAAGCGAGCTTTGTCAGGACACGGCCGACGTGGTGGTTTGCGATGGTTTTGCCGGCAACGTTTCTCTCAAGAGCCTGGAAGGATTCGGGAAATTTCTGGGCGGTAAATTGTCGGCGGCCTTTCGTAGCGGTTGGCGCGGCCGCCTGGCGTACTTGCTGGTCCGCCGATCGATTGACGAGGTGCGCCGCTCCGTTGACCCCGGAGAGACGGGCGGAGCCCTGCTCCTCGGCCTTCAGGGTACTCTGGTCAAGGCGCATGGATCCTCGGACGCGCGTGCCATCACCAATGCCATTGGACTGGCGCGCAAGCTTGCGGAACGACAGGTCCCGCTTCAGATCGCGGAGCAAATGGAAAAGTTCATGGAGTTGTCGGGCGGCGACCCCGACGAAGTTCCCGAGACCCGTGCGCGCAAAATCTGGCGCACGTTTCGCGAACGTCTGCGCGGGCAGGCCCCCGAGGGTGCGTCCGAAGAGGTAAAGATCGAGGAGCCCGGTCGACCCGGGAGCGAGGAGGGGGATAATGACTGAAAAGATCGCATTTCTCTGCCCGGGTCAGGGGGCTCAGCACGTGGGCATGGGAACGGACCTGATTGCGGAATTTCCGCAGGTTGGAGAGGTCTTTGCCGAGGCTGACGATGTGCTGGGGTTTTCGTTGACCAATCTCTGCGCCGAGGGTCCCGAAGACGAGTTGATGCAGACGGAAAATGCCCAGCCGGCACTTTTGGCGATGTCGGTTGCGATCGCGCGCACCTTGGAGGCCGAAGCGGGGTTGGTGCCCACGATAGCCGCGGGGCATAGCCTCGGGGAATGGTCGGCTCTTGTGGTGGCCGGTGGGCTGGAGCTTGCCGATGCGTTGCGCGCTGTCCGTCAACGCGGGCTTTTCATGCGTGAGGCTGTGCCGCGTGGAGAAGGCGGTATGTCGGCGGTTCTCGGAGTTGAGCCCGAGGTCGCTTCACAGCTCTGCTCGGAGGCAACGCGTGGGTCGGACAGCTTGGTCAGGCCGGCGAATTGGAACGGCGGGGGCCAGGTCGTGGTTGCCGGGCATGTCGCGGCGCTGGACCGTCTCGAGGCGGCCGCGCGTGATGCGAAAAAGCGGGCGACCCGCTTGAAGGTGAGCCAGCCATTTCACAGTCCCTTGATGCAACCAGCGCGTGAGAGCCTCGAGGGGGTTTTGGCGGCCTTGGACTTTCAGCCGATGCGATTGCCGGTCGTTGCCAATGTCACGGCAGAGAATATAACGGACCAGAATTTGTGGCCGGAACTGCTGGCCGAACAGGTGACGGCTGCGGTCCGTTGGGAGGAGTGTGCGATCTCGATCAGCGAACAGGCGGATCGTGCTATTGAGGTGGGGCCAGGGCGGGTTCTCTGCGGCTTGATGCGGAGGATCGCACGAGGATATGCCTGCAAGCCAACCGGCACTGCGGAAGCGATACGCAGCCTTTTGGAAGGCGAGTCGGAAGGAATAGGGGATGAGTGAGTCCGATATGAAATCCTTGCAGGGACAATCAGCACTCGTGACGGGTGCTTCTCGCGGTATCGGCAAGGCGATTGCCCTTCATTTGGGGAGTCTTGGTGCTCATGTCGGGCTGAATTTTGTAGCCAACGAACAGGCGGCGAGCGAAACCCTCCAGACGTTGGAGTCCGCCGGCGGCAGTGGCGAGCTTTTGCCGTTTGATATTGCGGATGCGGAGGCCGCAGCCGCGGGTGTACGCGGTTTCGCCAAATCGTGCGGTTCGCTCGAGATTCTGGTGAACAATGCAGGTTTGGCCATCGACGGACTTGCGCTGCGTTACAAACCGCAAGATTGGGAGAAGATTGTCGCGGTCAATCTTGGCGGCGCCTTCCATTGCGCGCGGGCCGCCGCACGCAGCATGGTGCGTGCACGCTATGGGCGCATCATCAATATCAGTTCGGTGGTCGCCTCCATGGGGAATCCTGGACAAGTTGCTTATGCCTCGACCAAGGCGGGGATCGAGGGCATGACGAGATCGTTGGCTCTGGAGTTGGCCTCGCGCGGAATCACGGTAAACTCGGTAGCGCCAGGTATGATCGATACGGAGATGACAGAAGCCCTGTCCGATGAGGTGCGCGCGGCCTATTTGACCGGAATTCCGGCCGGAAGGCTGGGCGCGGCTGAGGAAGTTGCCTTTGTGGCAGGTTTTTTGGCGTCTCGTGAGGCGGGATATATCACCGGGCAGGTACTCGGGGTGAATGGGGGAATGTACGTTTGAGAAGGGTAGCGTCCCTATGGCACCGCCCTCCCGAACCCGCTAAATAGCAACCTCATCTGGTAATTCCGGAGGGAAAGAGGGGATCATATGGCTTCTGAAATCGAAGGCAAAGTGAAGGAAATCGTCTGCGAACAACTTGGGGTCGCTGAAGAGGAAGTGTCGTTGGGGGCCTCCTTTATCGAAGATCTGGGCGCCGACTCATTGGACATTGTCGAGCTGGTGATGGCCCTGGAGGAGGAATACGACCTGGAAATCTCGGACGAAGAGGCCGAGAAGATCCGAACCGTTGGCGACGTGGTAACTTACATCGAAGGAAATACGTGACAATTTCTCAAAAAAATTTACGGGAAGCAGACCCGGAGATCGCCTCGGCTATCGAACGCGAGGCATTGCGTCAGGAGGAGAACCTCGAGTTGATCCCCTCCGAGAACGCCGCGAGTCGCGCGGTCCTCGAGGCGCAAGGTTCCATCCTCACAAACAAGTACGCCGAGGGTCTTCCCGGCAAGCGCTATTACGGCGGTTGCGAACATGTGGACGTGGTCGAGCAGATTGCGATCGATCGGGCGAAGGATCTTTTCGGCGCGGAGTTCGCTAACGTGCAGCCCCACTCGGGTTCTCAGGCAAATATGGCTGTGATGTTCTCGCAGCTGAAGCCGGGCGACAAGATTCTGGCCATGAATCTTTCCCACGGTGGTCATCTCACCCATGGAAGCCCGGTGAATTTCTCCGGCAAATGGTTTGAGGTGATTCCTTATGGCGTTCGCGAGGATACCCAGCGAATCGACTATGATGAGGTCAAGAGTCTGGCGGCCAAGCATCAGCCTCAACTGTTGATCGCGGGTCATAGTGCCTATCCCCGCGAACTGGATTTTGCGGCCTTCCGCGAAGCAGCCGATGCGGCTGGAGCCAAGATGTTGGTCGACATGGCCCATTTCGCCGGACTCGTGGCCGCAGGTGTGCATCCTTCGCCGGTGCCGCACGCGGATCTGGTGACCACGACCACACACAAGACCTTGCGCGGTCCTCGGGGAGGTCTGATCCTCGGCCGCGAGGAAGAGGCGAAGAAGACCAATAGCTCGGTGTTCCCGGGCAATCAGGGTGGCCCCCTCATGCACGCGATTGCTGGCAAGGCGATTGCGTTCCGCGAAGCCGCGACGCCGGAGTTCAAGGAGTACCAGAAGCAAGTCGTCAAAAATTCCCGGGCGCTTGGGGAAGCACTTGTGGAACGTGGCTTGAAGCTGGTTTCCGGCGGGACGGATAATCACCTGCTTCTGGTGGATTTCAGCGGAACCGAGATGACGGGCAAGATCGCCCAGGAGACGCTCGACGAAGCGCGGATCACGACCAATAAAAATACGGTTCCGTTCGAGTCGCGATCGCCCTTTGTGACCAGTGGTGTCCGTTTGGGGACCCCGACAGTGACAACGCGAGGCATGGGCGAGGCCGAGATGGTGCAGATTGCTGATTTGATCGCCCGCTCGCTCGCCAGTGTGGGCGACGACAAGGCTCTGGCGGCCCTGGCCCAGGAGACCTCGGCCCTCTGCAGGAGCTTTCCCTTGTACCCCGGAGCACAGGCTGCGTCTTGAAGTGCCCGGGCTGCCGAGACCTCAACAACCGGGTAGTGGACTCGCGGCTCGGCAAGGATGGGGACGTCATTCGACGTCGGCGGGAATGCGAGAATTGCGGCAGACGCTTCACGACCTACGAGAGGGTCGAGGAGAATCTCCCCGCGATCGTGAAGAAGGACGACCGGCGCGAGCAGTTTGATCGGCGCAAGTTGCGTGAGGGGCTCGCCAAGGCTTGCGAAAAACGTCCGGTGAGCGTGGACGCTATCGAAGAAACCGCCGACCGGATCGAGCGGTCGCTTCTCGAGATGGGCGAGAAGGAAGTGGATAGCTCGGTGATCGGCGAGGCCGTCATGCGCTCCTTGCATAAGCTCGACACAGTCGCCTACGTTCGTTTTGCGTCGGTCTATCGATCGTTTCAGGATATCGACGAGTTCATGAATGAGTTGCAGGATCTTCTGCGCGACCGCCGCAAGACGGGCAAGAAGGGCGGCAAGAAAAAACGCGCGAGACGGGCGAAGTGAGCAATGAGTCGCCGAGAAACTCAGGCCGAGCGAGATGCGCGGTTCATGCGTCGCGCTTTGGAGCTGGCGCGTAAGGGCACTGGTCGCACCAGTCCGAATCCGGCCGTCGGTGCCGTGGTTGTCCGGCGAGGCCGGATCGTAGGTGAGGGCTTCACCCAGCCTGCCGGGAGCGCGCATGCCGAGGTCGGTGCCATCGCGGCGGCGGGAGAGAAGGCTCGCGGAGCCACTCTCTACTGTACCCTTGAGCCTTGTTGCCGGACCGGCAGGACCGGTCCCTGTACCGAGGCGATCGTATCGGCGGGCATCGTGCGTCTTGTCGGCGGAGCTACCGATCCCAATCCCGGTGTCAAAGGCCGCGGTTTCCGCGCCTTGCGCGCGGCCGGTGTCGAAGTGGTACCGCATGTCGAAGAGGCCGCGTGCCGTCACCAGATCCGTTTTTTCCGAAAACATATCGCCACCGGGCTACCTTTTGTTCGTCTCAAGCTGGCAACGTCTCTGGACGGGAAGATCGCAACCAGGAGCGGAGCCTCTCATTGGATCACCGGTACGCCCGCTCGGCGCCGGGTTCACGCCTGGCGCAATGAGATGGATGCCGTGATGGTCGGAGTGGGGACGGTTCTGGCCGATGACCCTCGTTTGAATACCCGGATCCGCGGCGGCCGTGACCCGATTCGCGTGGTCGTGGACAGCAAGTTGCGGACGCCGGTCGAGGCGGCTTTGCTGAAGACGGGCAAGGGACGTGTGATTCTGGCGACCACCCGGTCGGCCTCGGGCCGTCGTGAAAAGGCGCTGGTGGCGCGGGGTGCAGAGGTTTTGCGTGTCGCGAGTCGTGCGGGGCGGGTGGACCCCGGAAGCCTGCTGAGACATTTGGGCAAATTGGGGATCCTTTCGGTACTGGTAGAGGGAGGGGCGGCGCTGGCCGCCTCTCTGATGCGGGCGGATTGTGTCGACGAACTGGCACTTTTTCAGGCGCCTGTTTTTATCGGAGGAGACGGAAAAAGCATGTGCGGGTCTCTGGGGATCAAAACCCCAGCAGACGGAATTCGACTTGGGGACCATGAGATAGAACGGGTCGGGCGGGACATGCTGCATATGGGTCGTCCGGTGGGACCAGGAAGGAAGTAGCTCAGGATGAAGGAAACTAGATTGGATCAGGCGCTCGCAGCGCTTCGCGAAGGGCGGATGATCCTGATCGTCGACGACCCTGATCGGCCCGAGGCCGGTGATGTTTGTGCTGCGGCCGAGATGGTTCTTGACGACCATGTCAGCTTCATGGCCGTTCACGCCAAGGGTCTGGTTTGTCAGCCGTTGCTGCCGGCCTCCATGGAACGCCTGGGTATTCCTCTCATCGCCGCCGATCGGTCGGCGGATGCATCGATCGCTTACGGAACCTCATTCGAGGCGCGTCTGGGTGTCACGACCGGTATCTCGGCCGCCGATCGGGCAGCCACCATTCGTGTCGCAGTCGACACCAGCAGTGGCCCGGGGGATATCGTGATGCCCGGACACGTCCTTCCCATTCAGGCAGCGGAAGGCGGTGTTCTGGAGCAGCCCGGGCGTACCGAGGCTGCCATCGATCTGGCGCGTCTGGCGTCGTTGCAGCCTTCGGCCGCCACCTGCGCGGTTCTCGACGCCGCCGGGGAGTTGGCGTCCGGCGATACCTTGCTTGGTTTTGCAAGGGAGCACGGCCTGCCGGTCGTCGCTGTCGAGGACGTGGTGGCGCATCGATTGCGGCATGAATTGGTCGTGGAGCGCCTCGAGGAGTCCGAGCTTGAGTCCGACTTTGGCGGGACGTATCGCGCGGTGGCCTACCGAAACAAGATTGATGAGTCCGAACATCTGGCCGTGATTCGGGGCGATTTGCGGCCGGACCGGCCTCCGCTGGTTCGCGTGCACTCGCAATGTCTCACCGGTGATGTCCTCGGCTCGCGTCGTTGCGATTGCGGCGAGCAGCTGGAGGCGGCCATGCACCGTATCGACGAGGCGGGCGAGGGTGTTGTCGTCTATCTGCATCAGGAGGGGCGCGGGATCGGGCTCGCAAACAAGATTCGAGCCTATGCCTTGCAGGACCAGGGGCTCGATACGGTCGAGGCAAATCTGGAACTCGGTTTCCGGGAGGATCCGCGCGACTACGGGATTTCCGCCCAGATGCTTCGCGATCTCGGAATTCGATCGGTGCGGCTTTTGACCAATAACGAACGCAAGATAAACGGTCTGGTGGAGCACGGGATTGATGTGGCCGAACGCGTTTCTCACCAGGTCGACGCCCATTCAGGGAACATCGGTTATCTGCGGACGAAGAAAGAGAAGTTGGGCCATCTGCTCACGGGTCTTGCCGAAGAGGGTGGAGAGGAATCGTGACCGAGGAGTTTACAGGTACTCTGGATGCCAGTGCTGGGCGGTATGCGATCGTCGTTTCGCGCTTCAATCGCGCGGTGACGCGGTCTTTGCTTGACGGTGCCAGTGCCGCCTTGATCGAGTACGGCGCAAGCACGGATCGGATCGAGGTTTTTCACGTTCCGGGTGCCTTCGAGATTACCGCAGCGGCGGATGCCTGTGGTCGGAGAGGTTCCTATCAGGCAATCCTTTGTTTGGGTGCGATTATCCGTGGGGAAACGCCTCATTTCGATTTCATCTCTCAAGAGGTGAGCCGTGGCGTCAACGAGATCGGTCTGCGCTATTCGATCGGTGTGGGCTTCGGCGTGCTCACTACCGACACCATGGATCAGGCATTGGCACGCTCGGGCGAGGGCCACGGGAACAAGGGCTACGAGGCCGCGGTGACGGCACTGGAGATGCAGAGCGTCCTGGCCGAGATTGCTCGTCGAGGCTGAGTGGTGGACGAGGTTACAGATCCTCGAAGTTTGGCGCGGCGGTTGGCTGTGCAGGCGCTCTATCAGATGGAGTTTGCCGGCGCCTCGGCCGAAGAGGCAATCGAGGCGGCTATTGTCGTGGTCGACACCGACGATTTATCTGCCGACACTCAGGAGCAAGAGTCCGCGAGCAATCACGCTTTACGACCGGAGGTCGCCTCGGCCGTCGCGCTGGCGCGCCAGGTCGCCGAGAACCGGGCCGCAATTGATGATGCAATCGAAGGCGCCGGCGCGCGATGGCGCCTGGATCGAATGGCACGCATGGACGCGCAGGTCCTTCGTCTTGCGGTAGCCGAGATGATGATCCCGCAGGGCCCGCCGAAGGCGGTTGTGATCGACGAGGCCGTCCGCCTGGCGCAGGACTTTTGTGGCGATGATTCGCCGCAGTTTGTGAACGGTGTGCTGGATGCGGTGGCCCGGTCGATGGTAGAAGAGGGAACCCGGACAAGGGACGAAGTGGGGAGAGAGCACGTGGAGGCTGTAGACAAGGATCGGTTCCGTTTTGACCCCGCCATCGAGGCTCGATGGCAGTCGTCATGGCGGGACCAAGGCATCTTCAAGGCGGGCCGACGCCAGGACGCCGAGAGACGCTATGTGCTCGAGATGTTTCCCTATCCCAGTGGCGACCTTCATATGGGCCACGGTAAAAACTATTACATCGGTGATTCGCTCACGCGCTATTACGTGATGCAGGGCTATGATGTACTCCACCCTTTTGGTTGGGATGCGTTCGGTCTGCCCGCCGAAAATGCGGCGATCAAGACCGGTCGTCCGCCGGGTGAATGGACCTTCCAGAACATTGAAGAGTCCAAGCGATCTCTGGACGCTGCCGGAATCATCTATGATTGGGATTGCGAGGTCACGACCTGCAAGCCCGATTATTACCGTTGGACGCAGTGGCTTTTTCAGTTGCTCTATCGTCGTGGGCTGGCCTACCGGGCCAAGGCGACAGTGAACTGGGACCCGGTGGACCAGACAGTTTTGGCAAACGAACAGGTGGACGCGCAGGGGCGTAGTTGGCGAAGCGGCGCCCTGGTCGAAAAGCGCGATCTGGATCAATGGTTCTTCCGGATCACGGATTATGCCGAGCGATTGTTGGCCGATCTCGACGGGCTGGATGGGTGGCCGGAGAAGGTCAAGGCCATGCAGCGCAACTGGATCGGTCGGAGCGAGGGCGCTGAAGTTTCGTTTTCGGTCGGGGAGTCCGGCGATGCGATCTCGGTGTTCACGACGCGACCCGATACGCTCTTCGGCGCTACTTTTCTGGTCCTGGCACCTGAACATACCCTCGTGGATACCCTGACTGACGAGGCGCACCGCGAGGCCATGTCGACCTATATTGCCCAAGCCGCGCGCCGGAGTGATGTGGAACGGCAGAATCTGGACCGGGAGAAGACGGGTGTGTTTACCGGGACTTATGCCACCAACCCGGTCAATGGCGAGGCCGTTCCTGTCTGGGTGGCCGATTATGTCCTGACGGGATACGGCACGGGCGCGATCATGGCGGTTCCTGCTCATGATGACCGGGATTTTTCTTTCGCAGAGAAGTTTGGCATCCCGCGTCGGACGGTCATTGTGCCAGAAGGAGCCGCGGCGCCTGCCAGCGAACCCGACGCAGCCTTCGTTGACGACGGCGTGCTTGTAAATTCGGGTGAGTGGGACGGCGTGCCCAATCGCAAGGCCGGCGCGGGAATCGTCGAGCGATTGGCGGCGGAGTCGCGCGGCGGCCCAAAAATCACTTATCGCCTGCGTGATTGGTTGGTCAGTCGCCAACGCTATTGGGGAACACCGATCCCGATGCTCCATCGACCCGACGGGACCATCGTGCCGGTGCCCGAAGAAGATCTGCCGGTGGTTCTGCCCGAGATCGAGGACTACAAGCCGCGCGGGCGCTCGCCGTTGGCCGCAGACGCCGACTTCGTCAATGTGACCGATCCCGAGACCGGCGGCGCAGCATTCCGCGATACGGATACGATGGACACCTTCGTGGATTCGTCCTGGTATTTCCTTCGTTACGTGGATGCTCGCAATACCGAGGCGATCTGGTCAAAGGAAGCGGTCGAGCGCTGGATGCCGGTGGATCAATATATCGGCGGCGTCGAGCATGCGATCCTGCACCTGCTGTACTCAAGGTTCATCACAAAAGTGCTGTTCGATGAAGGCTTGGTTCACGATAGTGAGCCGTTCCGGGCCCTCTTTACGCAGGGCATGGTGCAGCGCCGGGTGCAGACCGCGCTGGAAGTTCAGTCCGATGGACATCTTCTGGCGCCAGAGTCCCTCTGCAAATCGATCGGCATCGAAGCACGCCCCCTCAGTCGCGCGGAGATGGAGGCCTGCCTCAAGAAGGCCAGTCATACGCTTGTGGAAAAAGACGGGCAGGTCTTTGCCCGCAGTGGCCCCGAGAAAATGAGCAAGAGCGCCGGCAACGGCGTGCCGATGGGTCCGTTTATCCGCGAGCATGGCTCGGACGTGGCTCGGATCACGATCCTCTTTGCGGCTCCGGCGGAAAACAATATGGAGTGGAGCGACGAGGGTGTCTCGGGTGCGGAACGCTTCCTGACTCGTATCACGACTCTGGTGGGCAAGGACCGTGAGGTGCTCACAGCACAGCGCTTGACGCAGGCAGCCGGGATCGCGCAAGCCGAGGCCGGCCGGACAGATGACGCCGAGGACCGCGACCTGCTGCGATTGATGCATGCGGGGATCAAGAAGGTATCGGAGGATCTGGAAAAACTCGCCTTTAACACTTCGATTGCCGCGTTGATGGAGATGCTCAACGAGTTGCAGCGATATCGATCCGCGCATCAGGAGCTTTCGCCGACCTATGTGGCGACAATCGGGGTCTTTCTGCGTTTGCTGGCGCCTTTTGCGCCGCATCTGGCAGAGGAACTGCATTCCTGGATCGGAAACGAGGAGAGCATCTTCGATTCTGGTTGGCCCGCCTGTGCCGAGGAGGCTCTTGCCGAGGACTCCTTCGAGATTGTCTTGCAGATCAATGGGAAGGTCCGGGATCGGTTCTCGGTTCCGGCCGACATCGACAAGGAGGCTCTTGAGCAGGCCGCGCTGCAGCAGGAGAAAGTGCAGGCTGCGCTCGAGGGCAAGGCGGTGCGCAAGATCATCGTGGTTCCCGGTCGGTTGGTGAATGTGGTGGTGGGATGAAGAACGTCTCGAAGGTCGCTCTTTTTCTGCTGCTCGGATTCGCTCTGTCCTCCTGCGGTTATAACTTCCCGGGGATGGCGACAGCGCTCCCGGGCGGAGGTACGCGCATCGCTCTGGAGCCCTTTGCCAACGCGACGCGAGAGCCGGGACTTGTGACCGGAATCCACGAGGCATTTTCACTGGAGCTCGCCCAACGCGGGAACTTCGAGCAGACGACCCCTGGTCGGGCTGACGTGGTTCTTTCCGGTGTCGTGCAGAGTATCGATGTTCGACCGGTGGGTTTTTCTCGCAGCGATGAAGCGCTGCAATATGAAACGATTGTTCGGATCAGCGCTCGCCTGACCAACCCGAAGACCGGGAAGGTCGTCTGGCGAGTGGATGGTCTTCAGGAAAGCGACTCCTACGGGGCGGTAGCCACCACCGTGATTGCACAATCCTCGGAGTTTCAGGAGAGCTCGACGCTGAATGAGGGGGATCTCTTGCGGCTTTCGGACGTTCAGGTGGCGGAGTCTCAAAAAGGCAATGCTCTCGAGAAGGTTTCCGAGAACCTCGCGCGAGAGCTCTACAACGCCATGGTTGACAACTTCTGATGGCCAAGGGCGCGGCCCGAGCGGACTTGCCGGACCCCGAGCGCGTCCGGTTGCTCCTTGGTGATGCGGTTCTCGTGGATCGCCAACTCGAGAAGATCCAGAAGGACTGGGTGGGAGAGTCTCCGATGTTCGGCGCTCTTGACGTTCTCTATGGCGACAAGACCGATATCGAGGAGATTTCGACGGCAATTCGCATGGTATCGATGACCGGCCGTCGCCTGGTGGTTTTGCGGATGGCCGATCGGATGAAGGACGATCTTCAACGTGACGTCCTCGAGCTATGCGCCGACGTGCCGGGTGATACCCGGCTCCTGCTTCTGGCGCAGGCGCCGGACCTCCGCCGCAGCCTGTTTGCCGCTTTGAAAAAAGCGAATTGCATCGAAACCGTCGGCCCGCAGAAAAAAGATATGCGCAAGGCGCTGCCGGAGTGGAAGGATTTGCTGCGCAAGCTGTGTGCGGAGAAGTCGCTGAAACTGGAGGCCGAGGCTGCCGAGGCGGTGCTGCAGCACGTGATCGGGGACACCGGTCGGCTCGAGAGCGAGCTGGAGAAGCTCTCCCTTCGTTTTGGTAGCGACCCGGTGTCGCACGAGGCTGCCTTGCTGTCTCTCGGCGGCGACAAGGCGAGGACGGCCTTTGCTCTGTCTGGTGCCCTGCGCGATCGTCGGATGGGTCGGGCATTGGTGGAGTTGCGCACGGCTCTGGCGCAGGGCGTTGCGACCGAAGTCGTGATCGGCGAACTCGCAGGCGAGGTACGAGCGCTTTTGCGGGCGCGGGCCTTGTTGGACCAGGGGTTGTCCGAGGCTGATGCGAAGAAAGCCTTTGGCGGCGGTCGTGGCTTTTTCGTTGTGCCCAAGGCGCGCAACTACCGTGGGCCGGAGTTGGAGAAGATTCTGCACGAGTTGTCGCGCATCGACGTGCGCTCCAAGGTCGGGATTCCACCCGTACCCCCGCTCGAGTCGCTATTCCTCTCGATCGGCCAGCGCAAATTGCTCGCCGGGACTGCCGGGCGCTCGCAGCGGCCCTGATCGCCGATGCGGCGAATTGCCGTGGTTAGTCGAGGCCGCCGACCGCGCGGGTCAGGCGTGAGACGCGTCGAGACGCTGCGTTGGCGTGGTAAACACCCTTGGTCGAGGCTTTTTGGATCTTTTTCTCGACCTCGCGCAGCTGAACCTGCGCTGCCGGTTTATCGCCGGCCTCCACGAGGGCGCGGAGCTTCTTGATCGAGTTCCGCACGTTGGTGCGGATCGCCGAGTTGCGGTCGGCCCGCTTCAAGGACTGTCTGTGCCGCTTGAGAGCTGAAGGATGGTTCGCCATGTGGGGAATGCCTAACGGTCCGTCGTTCTGGGGTCAATGGGGTCAGTGGCCGCGCTGGTCGCCTGTTTGGCGCTCTCCCAAAGTTCGTCGCGCTCCTCGTCGCTCAATTCGCCAAGTTTTCTGCCCGAATCGCGTGCTTTGGCCTCGGCAAAGCGGAAGCGGTTCTCGAACCTTCCCACCGTCCGCGCCAGCGCCTCTTCGGGGTCGATTCCCAATTTCCGGCCGTAATTGACCAGGGAGAACAATAAATCTCCAAACTCGGCGCTACTGGCCTCGGGATTTCCGGTGTCGAGCGCTTCGGCGAGTTCGGCGGCCTCCTCGGTGATCTTGGGCAGGACATCGGCGGCCTCCGCCCAGTCGTAGCCTCCCTTGGCTGCTTTTTCGGAGACCCGCTCGGCCCTTTGCAGGGCCGGCAGGGCACGTGGAACCCCATCGAGTACCGACGCCGCCGTGCCGCGCTCGGCGGCCTTGATTTCCTCCCAATTACGGGAGACCTCGCCTGCATCGGCCACCTCCACGTCACCAAAGACATGGGGATGGCGGCGTTCCATTTTATCGATCACCCCACGGCAAACCCCCTCGATGTCGAAACTGCCGTTTTCGGTCGCAATTTGGGCGTGAAAAACCACCTGCAGGAGAAGGTCACCGAGTTCCAGTCGAAGATCGTCGCGATCCCCTGAATCGATGGCCTCGGCGACCTCGAAGGCCTCTTCGATCGCATAACGCCGGATGGATTCGTGGGTCTGTTCCTGATCCCAGGGGCAGCCGCCCGGAGCGCGAAGGGTCGCCAAAAGTTGAACCAATTCATCAAATGCCTGCATCGCAGAATTCTCCATTTGCTGCCGGGCTTCGGAATCACTACTCGAACGAGCATGGCAGAAGTAGTTATGTACGTGACGGGTTATTGTCCCTATTGCCACGCTGCAAAGGAATTTTTGGCAGATAAGGGTGTTTCTTTCACGGAGATCGATGTCACCGGTCAACCGGCAGAGAGATCCGCCTTGACTCTGAAAGCCGAAGGCCGCTCAACCGTGCCGCAGATTTTCATCGGAGGCCGACCGATCGGCGGGTTTGACGAGATGATTGCGCTGGAGCGCGAGGGCGCTCTGGACCCCTTGCTGGAGGCCCCTTGAGTCTGCCGGGATATGATTATCTGAAATCGATTTTGTTCCTGCTCGATGAGGAACGGGCCCATGAGTACGCGATCCTTGCGGCGCGCTCCGCGCAGAAAATTCTGCGGGTCTCGGGCGCGCCGGGCTTCGACGAGCGGCTTGCCTGCGAAATTCAGGGAATCCGCTTTCCCGGTCCTGTTGGCCTTGCCGCCGGTTTTGACAAGAATGCGATTGCACCGCATCTCTGGGGCGCGCTCGGTTTCGGATTTGCCGAGATGGGTACCGTTACCGGGCATGCGCAAGCGGGAAATCCCAAGCCGCGGTTGTTTCGGATCCCCGAGGCCCAGGGCTTGATCAACCGGATGGGATTCAACAATGAGGGCGCCGACGCGGTAGCGGCACGGCTGTCAGAGGTCCTTACGCAGGCTGCGCCCACGCCGCTTGGCATGAATGTCGGCTGCTCGAGAAAGGTCATGGGCGACGAGATCGCCGAACTCGAGGATGTCGGGCATACGGTCCGTTCGCTGGTTTCCTTCGCCGACTATATCGCGGTCAATGTGAGTTCCCCCAATACGCCCGGGCTTCGGGAACTTCAGGCGCCCGAGCGGCTGGCGCGATTGGTTGGAACGGTCATGGCCGCAGCGAGCGAAAAGCAGGAGCCCCCACCCGTATTTGTGAAATTGGCGCCGGATCTTCCCGATGATCAGTTTGCTCCCATCGCACAATCGGCTCTCGGGGCGGGCGCTGTCGGCTTGATTGCCGTCAACACGACAATCGCGAGGCCCGGCGTGTCCGGGCCGGTGACGGCGGAAGCTGGAGGCCTGTCCGGTTCTCCGGTCGGCGCGCGTGCCGATGTCTGCATTCGGCTTCTGCGAGACGCCGTTGGTCCCGACGTCCCGATTATCGGGGTCGGCGGAATCTCCTCGACTGCCGATGTGCTTGCGCGGATCAGCGCGGGCGCTGATCTGGTCTCTCTGTATACCGGCCTGATCTACGGAGGACCGTTGCTGGCCGCCGAACTCAATCGCGGGCTTTTGCGCGAGATGGAATTACGTGGCTTGTCGGACTTTGCCAGCTTGCGCGAGAATCTTCAGACCTCCGGAGCTTCCATTTGACTGGACCGCTTTCCGCGTCGCCCCAGGATGCAAGGATGCTGTCGGATAGCCCGTTTCTCGATGTCGTGCTCCCGGTGTTGAATGAAGAGGCCTCTGTGGCGCGCGCTATTGCCAGTGCCCACGACCCCGCGGTGAGCACGATTGTTGTGGTGGATGGGGGGAGTGCAGACGCAACCATCGCGGTCGCCCGCGATGCAGGTGCGCGCGTCATCCGCTCGAGTCCCGGACGCGCCTTGCAGATGAATGCTGGCGGGCACGCGACCTCTGCGGAGGTCGTTGTGTTTCTGCACGCAGACACGGTCCTTCCGCCGGGCTTCGGGGCTCGGATTCGGGCGGCGCTTCGCGACCCGGCGGTAGTCGGCGGCCGATTCGATGTTTCGTTATCGGGGGCGGATTCTCGCCTGCGGATGGTAGAGTTCTTCATGAACCTGCGGTCGCGACTGACGGGCATCGCGACCGGCGATCAGGCTATTTTCGTTCGGCGTCGCGTGTTTGAAGAAATGAGGGGATTTCTCGAGATCCCCTTGATGGAGGACGTTGAATTCACCGGTCGGCTCCGCAAGCAGGGCCGCCTGGCGGCCTTGAAAGATCGCGTGGTGACCTCATCGCGCCGTTGGGAGCAAAACGGGATCCTGCGCACGATTGTTCTGATGTGGGGTCTCCGTCTGGCCTTCGCGGTCGGCGTGGGACCGGAGCGATTGGCCGTTCTCTATGCACGCGGCAGGCCGGGGGGCGGGGCCGGACTTTCGAGGAAGTCCTAGCTGGCGCCTGCGGTGGCGCTCGAGAAAAGCTCTTCGGCCTGCTGGACTTCCTGCGCTTGTTGTTTCCCCGTACGGTGGTTCAGGGAGATCACGAAAGACACTGTCATCCCGGGTTCGGGGGTGGTTCCTTCCATCTTGGCGCATTGGCTGACATGGAAAAAGATTGTCGCTCTCTCCTGTCCGTACGTAATGAATCCGAAACCGCGGTCCGCGAAATAGGACAAGATCTGACCGTTCTGGCGGGGGCTGCCCTCGGCGAGGAATTTCTCGACAAGTTCCGGCAAGGGACGGTCCTCGCACGTTGCCGGTTCATCCCCGCGCGAGGCGTGCAGGGAAACCAGAGCTTCGAATTGATCGCGCAGTTGCTGGCTGGCGAGGTTCTGGTCCACGATCGAACGTAACTCGGCAATTGCGGCCGTGCGCCGTCCCGAGGCCGCGTGGATTTCCGCCATCGCTGTGCGGACAGTTGCCGAGATGGTCGATCGCGGCGGGACTCGTCCGTCTGCGAGGCGCTTCAGGATCGTCAGAGCGGCGGTGGGTCGTTCCAGGTCCAGGTGGAGACGCGCCATCTCGAGCCGGATCTGCAATTCGCCGCGAGGGTGTTCGCGCAGGGCACGGGCGAGATGCTCGGCACTTTCGCGGTAGCGTTGTTCCTCCCGGTAGAAGCGCGCCAATGTGACGAGCGCCACGGCACCACGCGGGAGGTTGGTGGCATGGAGCAGGGCTTCTTCGGCCTTGTCGGCTTCGCCCAGAGCGGCATGGGTGCGGCCAAGTCTTTCCCAGATCACCGGAGATTTGTCGTCCAGTTTGCAGGCCTCCTGCAAATCGACCAGCGCGCGCTGGGGCGCAGCCTCGCAGATTGCGATTTCCGCTCGACTGGCCAAGCGGTGTTCGACTCGAATGATGACGTCGGGCCCGGAGTCCAGATCGCTGCAACTTTGGAGGGCCTCGCGGGCTTCGGCGAGTTGGTCGATTTCGCGGAGGTTGCGAGAGAGATGGAAGAGCGCCTGGATCTGAATGCCGCGCGATCGCTCGCGCTGCTCGGGAGAGCTGGCATTGTAGGTGTCGGTTGCCAGTTGCAGGGATTGGGCAGCGTCTTTGGGCCGATGCAGCCTCTCGAGGCAATAGCCGCGCCGGAAGAGGCATAAATGGTAGTTCGCGAAAGTGGCCAGAGAGGCATCGTACCAATCAATCGCCCGCGCCCAGCGTTTCCGACGCTGGTAAAACCAGCCGATCTGACAATGGTAGAGTGCAGCTCGCCGCGGATTGAGTTCGACGCAACGTGTGAAAAAGCGTTCGACCGCCTTTTCGTTGCCAGCAAGCGAATGAGCTCGCGCGACTTCCAGGACAAGGTCATGGTCCGCCCAGGCTGCGTCATCCTCGTTGATCGATCCATATGTGGCCAGCAGTTCCTGCACCGAACCGGTTTCGCGCAGTTGGCGCGCTGATTTTGCTGCCGAGCCATCGTCTGGAGAAGCCATCTACCGGGGCCCTCCCCGAACCGCGCGACCGTCCCGCTGCAGTTCGCCGCAGGCCATCGCCTGCAGAACCTGGGGGTAGAGTCGATGCTCTTCGGCAAGGATCCGAGCGGCCAAGGTGGCTTCGGTGTCGTCGTCTTCGATGGCAACGGGGGCCTGCGCGATGATGGGGCCGTGATCCATCTCCTCGTCCACGAAATGAACGGTGACGCCGGTGATCTTGTTGCCGTGATCGAGTGCCTGCTTTTGCGCGTGCAATCCCTTGAACGCGGGGAGGAGTGCGGGGTGGATGTTCACGACGCGGTCGGGGAATGCGCGCAGCAGAGTTCCGGTCACGATACGATCGAAGCCGGCCAAGGCGATCGTATCGGCACCAGAATCGCGCAGGTGCGCGACCACGGCACCCTCAAAGGTTTCGCGGTCGGCATAATTACCATGCGGAATGACGGCCCCGGGAATTCCGGCTTTCTCCGCGTGCAGCAGGCCTTTGGCTTCCTGTCGATTGCTGATCACCGTCACAATCTCGGCTTGAAGAAGACCCGACTGAGTCGCTTCGATGATGGAACGCAGATTGGATCCGCGACCCGATATGAGTACGCCGAGTTTCATGAGGTTTGTGGCGTAACCTTTGCTCTCTGCGAGGGTTGCGACCGTCCTTTCCTTGTCCCTTCTCCCGCCAATGAACTCAAGAGTTTCGAGTGAGAAATGGAACTTTATTGTGCGAATCCTCGGGCCCGTAAAACACTTGGGCGCGCGATGGTGCGGCCGACGACGGCAACGTCGATTCGGTCGGCGCCGGCGGCCAGCAAGAGCGCGGCGCATCGGCGAGCACTGGCCTGTGTGGTCATGATGTCGTCGACCAGCAGCAGGTGAGCGCCTCGAGGCACCGGCATGGGACCTGCTTGATAGAGGGCACCGCCCAGTCTCTTTCGAGCCCGGCGTCGGCCCGCGGGGCGTCCCCCGTGCCAGATCGTCCGTCGCTGCAGGACCTTTTCGAAAATGGACCCGGGTCCGTGGAGTTCCTTGCACAGAATTTCGGCCAGAAGGTACGCTGTGTCGAACCCCCGCCAGGCCGCCGCGAGGCGTCGGCCCGGGATGGGGACCACCCCATCGACGGGTCCAAGTTTGTGCGCAATCTGCCTTGCCAGAGTCCGGGCCAGCGCTTCGCCCGTGGCTCGGTCGCCGCCGATTTTCCAACGAAAAATAGCAGATTGGCCAGGTGTTCGGGGTCCATAGAGGAAGAGAGCTTCGGTGCGGCGAAACGGAGGTGGTTGTGCCTGGCAGGCCGCACAGCAGGACCCCGAACTTGGATGGGCGCAATAAACGCAGGTGTTTTCGCGTGTTCGCAGTCGATTTCGGCAGCTGGCGCAGAGGGAAGGCCCCCGCGGCACGTGAAAAGGGCGTCCGCACAGAGAGCACGAGCTAGGGTAGAGAAGGCTTGCGAAAACGTCTACATTTAGCCTCATTCTGCCGAGGCTGCGCCCTTCGGGAGTCTGGAACAAGGGAGGTCGGTCGAGGGTTTGTGCTAGTCGGCATGAGCGCGAGGCCGGAAGATTCATGCTACGATTTCTGCTGGGTATCGGTTGCGGTGCGGTGCTGATGTATTGGTACCTGATGGGGGAGCTGCCCTGGTCGGAGGACTCCTTCCGATGGCTTTCGAATGAAGCGAGCTCCTACAGTAGCCGTTTGCGGGAATAGGCCCCGACGGAAGTGAACGCTGTCGGGGGACCTTCGTGCTCTCGACGACAAGACAGAAAACAAGGCTGGACTGAATATGGAATTGCCGATCGTGGCCAAGTTGAAAGTGGAACTGGCTGATTTGCAGCACGAAATGAACCACGACTTGCCCAAGCGCCTCGAGGAGGCGCGGGCGCACGGGGATTTGCGTGAAAACGCCGAGTACGATGCCGCCAAGGACCGTCAGGGGATCGTGCGGGCCCGTCTGGGGGCGTTACAGGCCAGAATCAGTGAGCTTTCGGCCTATTCGCTTTCCCGCCTTCCCCGCGAACGAGTCTCCTACGGGAGTGTGGTGCTTTGCGAGGACCTTAAATCCGGCGACGAGGTGGAATTCCGCGTAGTCTTCCCCGAGGAAGTCGACGGGAGTGACGGGCAGATCTCGATCGGATCGCCGATTGGAAGGGCTCTTCTGAATCACGAGGTTGGCGACGAGGTGAAGGTGAAGATCCCCGACGGAGTTCGCGAATTCGAGATTCTCGAATTGACCACCTATCACGAGGAGGTCGGAGAGTAATTTCTTCAAAGTTCTCGCCTGATTGCGAGAAAAAATGGCCCATGCTAGAAGGTTTTTCTTCAACATCGGCCGTATCCGGAAAAAGTGGGCCCCGCCCACTTTTTTTTTCTTTGGAGAGGCCGAAAAAGGCCCGCCGGGCCTGAGTTGCGTGGCCGAAAGGGCTGCGAATTCCGTGGAAAGCAAGATGAGCAAAAGCGAATTTATCACCAGAATGACAGAGAGGATCGAGCCGGTTGCCGGAGATCTCGGGCTTCGTCTGGTGGATCTGGAGTTTGCTTCGGCCGGAAAGCATTCTGTCCTCAGGGTTTTTCTGGATCAAGAGGGCGGCATCGGCCTCGAGGCGCTGGCCAGGGCCAGCCGCGAAATTGAGGCTGTCCTCGACGCCTATGACGACGTTCCGGGTGTCTATTCCCTGGAATGCTCTTCGCCGGGCGTTAACCGGCGTCTGAAGGGTTTGCCCGATTTCGAGGCGCATATCGGGATGCAGGTCCGCTTGAGGACTCTGGAGCCGATCGATGGTTCGCGTAATTTCCGCGGAGAATTGGTCCGGGCCGGAGAAGGCGGCATCGAGTTGGCGGTTTCCGAGGGGCCCGCTGTTCAGATTCCTTTGGCGGCGATTGAAAAAGCGAACTACGAGCACGATTTCGATCGAGATCTGCGGGAGAGGCACGCCCAGGAGGCGTGAGGGGGAAACCGGAATGGAATTTCAGCTCAGTCGGGTTATCGATCAGGTCAGCCGGGAGAAGCAGATCGAACGCGAGGTGATCGTGGGCGCCATCGAGGAAGCCATGGTGCAGGCGGCTCACCGCCTTCTCGGTGCCGAGCGCCAGATCGAGGCGCAGTTCAACGATGAGATCGGCGAGGTCGAACTCTTCGAGATCAAGCGCGTCGTTGATGTCGTGGCGGACCCCGAAAGCGAAATTACCCTCGAACAGGCCCGGGCCGATTACGATCCCGAGGCTGAAGTTGGCGATGAATTCCTCGGCAAGTTGCCGCAGAAGGAGTTTGGTCGGATCGGTGCGCAGGCGGCCAAGCAGGCCATCATCCAGAAAGTGCGCGATGCCGAGCGCGAGATCATTTACAATGAGTTCAAGGACCGCAAGGGCGAGCTTTTCTCCGGAATCGTGCAGCGCTTCGAGCGCCGCAATATCATTGTGAATCTCGGCCGCACCGACGCAATTCTTCCCGAGCGGGAGCAGATCCCGAGGGAGCGTTATCGGCAGAGTGATCGAATTCGCGCCTACATTTACGACGTCGACCTGACGGCCAAGGGCCCGCAGATCGTCCTCAGCCGAACCCACCCGAACCTGTTGATCGAGCTTTTCCGACAGGAAGTGCCCGAGATCTACGAAGGTATCGTCGAGGTCAAGGCGGCGGTACGGGAGCCGGGTGGACGAGCCAAGATTGCGGTTGTTTCCCATGACCGGGATGTGGATCCGGTTGGCGCCTGTGTCGGGATGCGGGGAACGCGGGTGCAGGCGGTGGTCCAGGAGTTGCGCGGCGAGAAGATCGACATCGTCCATTGGACAGCCGACCCGGCGGAGTTTGTTTGCCGCGCGATTGCTCCCGCAAAGGTGGCCAAGATCATCATGGACGAGGACGAGCACTCCATGGAAGTGATTGTACCCGATGACCAGCTGTCTCTGGCGATCGGCAAGCGTGGGCAGAACGTCACGCTCGCGTCACGGCTCACTGGCTGGAGGCTCGATGTACGGGGCGAGTCCGAGGCGGATGAGGAAGTGCGGCAATCCCGAATCGCCTTGATGAAGATCGAGGGTGTCAGCGATGTGACCGCAGAGTTGCTCATGCAGCACGGATTCAAGACGGTGCAGGAAGTTGCGGAAACGGATGCCGCCGAAGTGGCGGAGGTCGAGGGTATCGGTCCCGAGCGGGCCTATGTGATCGTCGAGGCCGCGGTGGCTCGCGCCGCCGAAGAGAAGCTCGAAGCTGCCGCTGCGGAGGCGGCTGCGGCAGCGGCTGCGGCCGAGGCGGAAGCGGCCGGACTGGCTGCGGGCGAAGGGGATGTTGCGTCGGAGGGTGATGGACTCATCGACCTCCCGGAGGAGCCGCAGGTTTGAGACGAAATCGTCGCATCGATCGGGGCCGCTTGCGTGCCCCCAGCCTTCCGTGGCCCGCCGGCAAGAGGCCGGCCCCCGAGAGCCGACGTACGTGCGCCGGATGTGGCCAGGTGGCGGCAAAGGCCGAGCTGACGCGTCTGGCGCGGGTTCCGTCCAGCGATCGTCTGGAGTGGCGAAAAGAGGGAGGTCGCGGTACATATCTGCACGCTGCGGAGTCCTGCGAGAATCTGTTCGTGCAGGGAAGAAAATCTCTGCCCGGGCTTCGTCTCAAGCCGACAAATGCGACACGGGCAGCTCTGATTGCCGAGAGAACTTCGATCAGATTGACAGCAGGGAAGAAGGACTGAAGCCATGCCAAAGCGCATTCACGAATTGGCGAAGGAATGGAACCTTCAATCGAAGGAACTGCTGGCCGGTCTCGAAACGATCGGGATCACGGGAAAACGTTCGCAGAGCAGCCTGCAGGAACCGGATGTGGAGCGATTGGCCACACATCTGGGTCGCGGCCCGGCGGCGCAACCGACCGTCGGGACAGAGCGCGTTGTCGGCGAGCGGATGGTGACCGAAAAAGACGCCCAGGGCGAGGTCACATCCCGCGAGTCGACCGTCGAGGCCCGGGTGCGTCCCAATGTGATTCGCCGCCGTCGGCGACGCGTCGAAGTGGGGCGGAAGGATTCCGCTCCCTCTGATGTTTCCGGCAGCAACGATGGTTCGTTGATCGACTTCCCGGACATGGGATCCCCGAGTCCAGCTACCGGAGGCGCCTCCGAGGGGTCCTCGGGTGCCGGGAGTTCGTCGTCCCCGTCGGGGCTTATCCCGGATCTGGAAACATCGGATGTCGGATTTGAAGATTTCACCGCCGAGCCAACGAGGCCGTCGGTCACGGTGCCCGAGACGCCCGCACCCGAGGCGCCGGCACCCGAAACGCCGGCACCCGATGCGACCTCGGTGTCTGCCACGGAGTCATCCACGGAGTCGGCAGGCGCCGACACCGGCGCGACCGTTGCCGCATCGGGAACAGAGGCCGCGGAAACGCCGGCCGAACCAACCGCGGCACCAGCGGCTCCTGCGCCATCGAAAACCCCGCTACGCCCCGGCGGGCCCATCGCGGATGATACTCCGGCGCTGGATGACGGAATGCGACGCGTTCAGGTGCTCGGCAAAATCGAGCTGAAGACCGAGACTCCCGCACCGGCGCCCGGCAGCAAGCCTGGACCGGCGGGTGATGCCCCCCCGGCAACCGAAGGGCGCCGCAAGAAGGGCAAGAAAGTCATTCGTCGCGGCTCGCAGATGGATCCTTTCAGCGGTGGGGATCGCCCTCGTGGCCGCCGACCTCAAAAGCGTCGCGCCACGCCGGGCAAAGAGCAGCAGGCCACGCAAATCACGGTGCCGTCCGCGCGAAAGCGTATCGTGCGCATGCATGAAGTGATTTCGGTCGGCGAACTCGCCAAGGCCATGGGCCTCAAGGCGGGCGAGGTGCTCAAGAAGCTCATGGAAATGGGTGTCATGGCGACCGTGAACCAGTCGCTCGATGTCGACCATGCGACTTTGGTTGCGGGGGAATTCGAATATACCGTCGAGAACGTCGCGTTTGATGCCGACAAGGAAATCGATGGCGCCGAGGCCGAAGAGACGGTCGGCGAGGCTTTGCCGCGTGATCCGGTCGTAACGGTCATGGGGCATGTCGACCATGGCAAGACCTCCGTGCTCGATCAGATCCGCAGCACTGCGGTAGCTGACGGCGAAGCCGGGGGGATTACGCAGCATATCGGCGCCTACTCGGTTCCTGTGGGCGACAAGCACATCACGTTTATCGACACGCCCGGCCACGCCGCGTTCACTTCCATGCGCGCGCGCGGTGCGCAGGTGACCGATATCGTTATACTGGTTGTCGCAGCGGATGATGGACCGATGCCCCAGACCATCGAGGCCATCAATCATTCGCGTGCGGCGAAGGTCCCGATCATCGTGGCCTTGAACAAGATCGACCGGGCCGAAGCCGATATTGAAAAAGTGAAACAGCAATTGGCCGAAGTCGGCCTCGCTCCTGAGGATTGGGGCGGCGATACGATTTTCTGTCCCGTCTCCGCAAAAACCCGCGAGGGGCTCGATAATCTGCTGGAAATGGTACTGCTGCAGGCCGAGTTGCTGGAATTGAAGGCCAACCCGGAAGTTCGTGCCCGCGGAACGGTTGTCGAGTCCAAGCTCGACCGGGGTCGCGGTCCGGTGGCGACGGTTCTGGTGCAGGAAGGGACCCTCGAACCCGGCCAGGCCTTCGTGGTCGGCCTCCAGCACGGCAAGCTGCGCGCGATGCTCGATTCTCAAGGGGCGCGGATCAAGAAGGCCGGGCCTTCGACGCCCGTCGAGATCCTCGGTCTCGACGGTGTTCCCGAGGCAGGGGACTCCTTTGCCGTGGTGCAGGACGAGTCCAAGTCCAAGCAGATCGCCGAACATCGTCAGCAAAAGCAGCGCGAGACCGAGCTGGCTCGCAGCTCGAAGGTTTCTCTCGACGATCTCTATTCGCAGCTGGAGAAGGCCAAGGTGAAGGAGCTGAACGTCGTGCTCAAGGTGGACGTTCAGGGTTCGGTGGATGCTCTGCGGGAGGCGTTCTCGCGGGTTTCCAATGACGAAGTTCAGGTCAAGACCATTCACGCCTCTGTCGGTGGAATCACGGAATCCGATGTCTTGTTGGCGTCGGCCTCGAACGCGGTCATTATCGGCTTCAACGTGCGTCCACTGGACAAGGCGGCGGCACTGGCGGAGACCGAAGGCGTCGATCTGCGGCTGTATACGATCATCTATGATGCGATTCGCGAAGTACGCGAAGCGCTCGAGGGAATGCTCGCTCCCTCGCTGCGGGAGCGCAATGTGGGGCGTGCCGAGGTTCGCGAGATCTTCGGTGTGCGTGGTGCAGGCGTGATCGCTGGCTCTACCGTCACCGATGGCAAGATCCTCCGCGGTTCGCTGGCCAGGCTGTTGCGTGACCATGCGGTGGTTCACGAGGGCAAGATCGGCAGTCTCCGACGTTTCAAGGACGATGTCCGCGAGGTCACCCATGGCTACGAGTGCGGCATCGGCATTGAGGGTTTCTCGGACGTGAAGCCCGGGGATGTGGTCGAGGTCTACGAGGTCGAAGAAGTGGCTCGCAAGATCGAGCCTTCTCAGGGCTCGGGCCCCTCACAGGTTTCGGACGCGGCCTCCTGAGGCCGGGTCGCGAATCGCAATCTTTTGGCTCGTCGACGCAAGCGTCCCTCGCTGGATCCAGCCGCGGGTGGCTACGAGGTCCGTCGCTCCGATCGGGTGGCGGGCGAAGTGCAGCGCTGTCTCGCGGAGGCGTTGCTTCATCACGCACGGGACCCGAGGCTCGGACAGGTGAATCTGACCCGGGTGCGGCTGACGCCGGACCTCAAGCTGGCAACGGTGTACTTTCTGCTGTTGTCGGATGAGGAGTTCTCGCGAGAAGAAGCTTTGCAGGGGCTGGAGCGCGCGGCACCATTTTTTCGAAAGCACGTCGCGGATACAATGCAGCTTCGCTACACGCCCGCCTTTCGATTCTTCTATGACGAGGAGCTCGACCAGGCCCGGCGTATCGACAGCCTGATCCGGGACACGAGGATCGGTCCCGAGCCCACAGCGGACCCGGATGGGGAAGACGATTTCGATGCCTGATGGGGTGCTGCTTGTGGACAAGCCGGCGGGGGAGACTTCGGCCGGTATTCTGAGGATCCTGAAGCGCACGCATCGTCCCCGCAAGATCGGTCATCTGGGGACTCTGGATCCGATGGCAACCGGGGTTTTGCCCATCTGTCTGGACGGGGGGACCCGGATCGCTCAGTTTCTCGACGTGGCCGACAAGGGCTACGCCGGGGAGATCCTTCTCGGGGTGGCTACCGATACCGCGGACGTGACCGGTGAGGAGACGAGCCGGGGCCCGGTCCCGCCTCTGGACCCGGCAGGCCTCGAGGCGGTGGCTCGGAGTTTCCTCGGCGACCGGGAGCAAATCCCACCGATGTACTCGGCGGTGAAAATCGGGGGCCAGCAGCTCTACAAAATGGCTCGCGCGGGGATCGAAGTGGAGCGCGAGCCGCGAGCGATCCGGATCGAGCGGTTTTCTCTGGAGATCGGGGACGCGCCGGATCGGCTCCGTTTCGACGTCGATTGCTCCAAGGGGACGTATATTCGTGTTCTGGCCGAAGAAGTCGGGGCGTCTCTGGGCTGCCCGGCGACCCTGGCAAGTCTGCGCCGCACGCGTTTTGGGCCCTTTGATCTCTCGGAGTGCCACGAATTGAGCACCCTGCAGGAGACAGATCTCGATAAATTGCCCGTTTTGAGCTGTCTGGACGCCCTGCGGGGCCTTCCGCGGCTGGATGTGGATAAATCAGCTGCTTACCGGATCGCGGTCGGCGGCAAGGGCAGTCTGGAGGGTCTTTCCCTGCCCCCTGAGGCCTCGCGGGCGGCTCTTGTGGAGCCATCTGGGCATCTTTTGGCGATTGTGGACCGATCCGAAGGGGGGCGTTGGCAATTACGACGGGTCCTATATCCACAGGCAGCGGACCTTTACAGGCCGTGAGCCCAATGTTAGCCACAACTCAGACAAGCAAGAAGAAAGAAAGGAAATCAGCGAAGTGGCGTTGGCTTCAGCGCAAATAGCGGAACTCGTCGAGGGTTACCGTGCGCACGAGAAAGATACCGGATCACCGGAAGTTCAGATCGCACTCCTTACGGAGCGTATCAAAGGTCTGACCGAGCATTTCAAGACCCACGCGAAGGATCATCATTCGCGTCGCGGGTTGATCACATTGGTCAGCCAGCGCAGGAGTCTTCTCGACTACCTGAAGCGCAAGGATCTGGCGCGGTACAAGACGCTTATTCAGCGTCTCGAAATCCGCCGATAGTTTTCTTGCCGACGACGCCCTTCCCCTGGGCTCGTGCCCGTCGCATTGGATGCGGCACGACAGGAGAGGACTATGCAAAAGAAGGTAGTTGAAGTTGAAGTAGGCGGGCGTACGCTCACGATGGAGACCGGACGGATGGCCAAGCAGGCCGGCGGTTCGGTTCTCCTGAGTTATGGCGACACCGTTCTTTTGGTTACGGCAACCGCGCAGGGTCACCCGCGCGATGGTGTCGATTTCATGCCGCTGACGGTCGAGTATCAGGAAAAGACCTATGCGGCCGGCAAAATCCCTGGTGGATTTTTCAAGCGCGAAGGCCGTCCGACGGAAAAGGAAATCCTGACCTGTCGGGTCACGGACCGACCGATTCGTCCGCTTTTCCCCGAGGGGTGGCGTTGCGAGACTCAGGTCATCACGACCGTTCTTTCCGCCGAGAAGGACTGCGATCCGGATATTCTCTCGGTTTGTGGGGCGTCGGCGGCTCTTTCGATCTCCGACATTCCGTTCGATGGCCCGATTGCGGCCGTGCGGGTGGGACGCGTTGACGGGAAGCTGATTCTGAATCCCGGAGCCGAAGATCTGGAAAAAGGCGACATCAACCTGACCGTTGCGGGTAGCCGCGACGCGATCGTGATGGTCGAAGGCGGCGGGGATATCGTCCCGGACGCCGAGATGCTCGAGGCCTTGTTCTTCGCGCATGACGGCCTCCAGCCGATTCTGGATATTCAGGAAGAATTGCAGGAGATGGCGGGCAAGCCCAAGCGGCCCAAGCCCGACGTGAGCGTTGACGAGGCCCTCGTGGCGCGTGTGGCCGAAGTCGGCACCCCGCTGATCCAGGGTGCGCTGAACGAGCCGGCAAAGCTGGAGCGTTATGCGAAGTTCGACGCCGCCAAGGCTCAGGTGAAGGAAGCTCTCGCGGAGGAATTTGCCGATCGCGGTGGCGAACTCTCCGAGGCCTTTGGCACTTTGAAATACAACGCGGTCCGCAAGATGATCGTCGCCGAGGGCAAGCGCCTCGACGGACGTGATCTGCAGACGGTACGGCCGATTGCCTGCGAGACGACGGTTTTGCCGCGCACTCATGGTTCGGCCCTCTTCACACGTGGCGAAACTCAGGCTCTGGTGACGGCGACTCTCGGGACTTCCGGGGATACGCAGCGCATTGATGGCCTTCTGGGCGACGTGAAAAAGCGTTTCATGCTGCACTACAACTTCCCTCCCTTCAGCGTGGGTGAGGTGAAGTTCATGCGTGGACCGAGTCGTCGTGACACCGGTCATGGTGCGCTCGCCGAGCGTGCCCTGACGCCGGTTCTGCCGACGGAAGACGAGTTCCCGTATGTGGCGCGAATCGTCTCGGAGATCCTCGAGTCCAACGGCTCCTCTTCGATGGCGACCGTCTGTGGTGGCTCCCTGGCGTTGAATGATGCCGGCATGCCGACCAAGGCGCCGGTGGCGGGCATCGCGATGGGCCTCATCAAGGAAGGCGATGATATCGCTGTCCTGAGCGACATCCTCGGCGACGAAGACCACCTCGGCGACATGGACTTCAAGGTGGCCGGTACCGCTGAGGGGATTACGGCCCTTCAGATGGATATCAAGATCGCTGGTGTGACTCAGGATGTCATGCAGAAGGCGATCGAGCAGGCTCGGGATGGTCGACTCCACATCCTTGGCGAGATGGCCAAGGAGCTGGATTCGGCACGCAAGGAGATGTCTCCGTTCGCACCGCGGATCGAGGCTCTCAAGATCCCGACCGACAAGATCCGGGATATCATCGGCCCAGGAGGCAAGGTGATTCGCGGTCTGGTCGAGGAGACTGGCTGTTCCATCGATGTTTCGGATGACGGCACCGTGCAGATTGCTTCTGCGGATGGTCCTGCTCTCGAGCACGCGATCCGTCGCGTGAAGGAGATCACGGCCGAGCCTGAAGTCGGCACGATCTATGAAGGTACGGTTCGCTCCATCAAGGACTTTGGTGCCTTTGTCGAAGTTCTGCCGGGCCGCGATGGCTTGCTCCACATCTCTCAGATCTCCAATGAGCGGGTTGCGAAGGTGACCGATGTGCTCAGTGAGGGCGATGTGGTTCGGGTCAAGGTTCTCGAAGTGGATCGAAACGGCAAGATTCGACTTTCCAAGAAAGAAGCCGATTTCGAGGATTCTGAGGAAAGCAACGATTGAGGACCAAAGGTGAGGTGCAGAGCACTGTTCTGGACAA
>CBFHUR010000012.1:0-77260 GCA_965658895.1 Binatia bacterium | reverse complement strand
GTCGCGGCCGCGTACCGCCTCTTCGGCGAAAGCGAGGGGGCCGCGCGAGCGGTCCCGGCACTTGCCGGTTTTCTGACGGTCTGGATGACACTCAGCTTCGGCCGCTTTCATCTCGGCCAACGGGCCGGTCTGCTTGGGGCGGGTATTCTCGCCACAGCTCCGATGTTTTTTATTTTCACGCAGGCGCTGGTGATCGATATGGTGCTGACGGCCTGTTTCACCGGCACCATGTTTGCGTTCTATCGTTCGTGTGAGGCGGAGCGGAAAACCCCCTGGGTCCTGGCCACGGTCGCGGGGGCATCGATGGCCATTCTGGCCAAGGGGCTCCTGGGCCTGGTTCTACCCGGCGCAATTGCCGTCCTGACCCTGTTGGCGCGGCGTGACACCGGGACGTTGCGAGCTCTTCTGCGACCGGCGCCGATTTTATTGTTTCTCGGGCTGACCTCGCCTTGGTTTGTTCTGATGTCGGCCGCCCATCCGGACTTTTTGCAATACTTTTTGATCGAGAATCATTTTGGGCGTTTTCTCGATGCCGAGGGGTATGGCATCGCCCACCCGGAGGGACCCTGGTTCTACCTGCCGATTCTGTTGCTGACGCCGCTGCCCTGGTCACTGACGCCCTTTTTTCTGGCGGCACAGTCGACGACACGGCGTGCCTTCGGCTTGATTCGGCGCGATCTGGTTGTGTTTTTCCTGATCTGGGCCTCGGTCGTGGTCCTGTTCTTCTCGGCTTCAAGCTCCAAGCTGCCGCCCTATATCCTGCCAGCCTTTCCGCCCCTGGCCCTGCTTCTCGGCGCGTGGCTGGATCAATCCCTTGACGAGGAGTTCGGTGATACCTTGCTCCAGCGGGTGGTCTGGCCCGTGCTGCTGGTTGTTGGGGCCGCGTTTCTGGTGGCCGCCGGCGGCGCATGGCTGTTCTCCGGAATGATGAACACCTGGTTTCCGGGCAACGAGATCGAGATTGTGGCGATTCGCAATGGCGTATTCTGGGCCGGACTCGCACTCACCCTGGGCGGTGGCTTGTGGCGGAAGAGACGCCGCTTCCTGCTCCCGGCCGACGTCATCTTCCTGATGATCCTGACCATCGGCGCTGCTGAATTAGGTGCCACCAGTGCCCGAAGCGTAGCAAAGTCGGGACGTATAGCCGCCGAAATTCTCAACCGGGAGGCAGAACCGGATGATCTGATCGTGATGTACCGCCAGCTGAGCCAATCTCTGCTTTTCTACGCCGACCGGCGGCCAGTTCATCTTGGGGACTTTGTTGAGTTGACCGAATTGGTGGACTTGATGCCTGCCGAGCAAAGGGATCCCTGGTTCTGGCAGGGCAACGAGAAATTACTGGCCGAGTGGAACTCTCCGCGGCGGGTATTTATGTACATCAGCGAACGGCATCTGAAGGAATTGGCGCCGAAACTGCAGCGGCCCTATCGACTGCTTGCAAGAAACCGGCGGCGGCTGCTGGTGGACAACCAGCTCCCCACCGAGGCGGGCGGGGCTTCGGGCGGGGCGAAAGTTGTCGAGATGGAGAAAATCGTAATAGATCCGGCTCCCAATCTGGCGGGGACCCCCACGGATCGCTAGAGTTAGGATTGAAAAGAAAGACTTTATGGCTACGGAAATCCAAGAATTCTTGAACCCCGACGGTCGTCCGGGAGGTTCGGACACCCGGGACTCGTTTTTCACCTCCAAATACGAGGAGGCTCTGGCCTGGGCACGCAAATACGCCATGTTCCAGTACCCGTTCGTAACGGCGTGCTGCGGCATGGAGTACATGTCGGTGACGGGCCCGCGGTACGACGCTGATCGGTTCGGTTTGACGCTGCCTCGGTTTACGCCTCGGCAATCCGACCTCCTGCTGGTGGTTGGGACCATCACACAGCGGCAAGCACCGGTGTTGCGCCGCGTATGGGAGCAGATGGCGGATCCGAAATGGGTGATGTCCTTCGGGAACTGCACAAACTCCGGAGGTCCTTACAATAACTACGCGGTGCTGCAGGGGATCGATCAGATTCTGCCGGTCGATATCTACATCCCCGGTTGTCCGCCGCGCCCCGAAGCTGTGATCGACGGACTTCTGAAACTGCAGGAACGCATCGACAGGGAAAGCACCGGTCGGCCTGTCGAGAATATTCACGGGAGCATCAAGGCTCTCGACTACCAAGCAGGAGAGCCCGCCAAGGTTGTGCCGGGCAGGGTTCCGAATCATCATGAGTGAAGAAAATCCCGCCCCGGAAGACGCCAAGGTTCGCTTGACCATCGATGGCCTGGAGATCGAGGCCGAGCCGGGCCAGATGCTCCTGCAAGCGGCTCTCGACAATGGCGTCGAGGTTCCGCACTACTGCTACCACCCCAAGCTGTCCATCGATGGTTCTTGCCGCATGTGTCAGGTGAAGGTCGAGGGGGGGCGAAAACTCGCTATCTCCTGCAACGAGCCTGTTCGCGACGGCATGGTGGTCGATACGAAATGCGATGAGGTCAAGCAGGCGCGTCAGGGCGTCATGGAACTCCTGCTGGTGAATCACCCGCTCGATTGCCCCATCTGCGATCAAGCAGGTGAATGCTTTTTGCAGGACTACTCGCACGGTTACGGGCGCGATCACGCACGCACCACGGCTCCGCGCCGCAAGGGCGTAAAACGCTCCCCCATCGGGGAGCACGTCGTCTTTGATCAGGAGCGATGCATTCTCTGTCGCCGCTGCGTCCGTTTTACCCAGGAGATTACCGAGACCGATGAACTGCGGGTCTTCGGAATCGGAGATCACTCTCACATCGGGACGATGCCCGATGCCCCCTTGAATAACGATTATTCGGTCAACGTGGCCGATATCTGTCCGGTGGGTGCGCTGCTTTCGAGTGACTTCCACCACAAGCGACGCGTCTGGTTCCTCGAGGATACGCCGAGCGTCTGCCCATCGTGCTCCAAGGGCTGCAACGTCAATCTGGGCGTTTTCAAAAACGAGATCCAGAGGATGGTGCCGCGGCGCAACGACGAGGTCAACGACACCTGGATGTGCGATCATGGCCGCCTGCGTTACGCGTTCACCACGAACGAGACGCGGATCAAACAAGCCTTGATCCGCAACGAGGAAGGTCAACTTGTCGAGACGCCATTCCGTCTCGCCATCGAGGCCGCTGGCGAACAGCTCCGCGGGGTCGCGGATTCTCCCGAATCCTTCGGGGTGATCGCCTCGGCTCATTTGACCAACGAAGAAAACTTCCTTCTGGCGGATCTTTGCAATGCGCAAATCTCCGCCGCCCATGTCGTCCTGCCGGTGATTCGCGGGGACGCAGACGGCTTCCTGATTCAGGAAGAGAAGGCCGCCAATGCAAACGGCGCCCGGCGGATGGGGATCGAAGAGCGCGGCGGCAGCATCCAGGACCTGGCGGCAGCCATCGAGGCCGGCACGTTGCGGACCCTGCTCGTCTTCGGAGGAGATGCGCTTGAGGTCCCGGGCGGAGAAGACCTTCTCGCAAGCCTGTCGAAATTGGAGTCCTTGATTTTGGTGGCGCCGAACGAGACGGCGTTTCGGGAGCATGCCTCAGTCCTGATCCCCGGGGCCACTTTTGCCGAAAAGGATGGGTCCTTTACGAACGGAGAGGATCGCGTCCAATGGATTACTCGGGGGCTCAATTTGCCCGAGGGGGTCGAGACCGAGGGAGCCACTTTGACGCGTCTCGTAGCGATGCTCAAAAATTCCAAGCCGGAAGCGTTTGACGCCATTGGGGTCCTGAATCAGATCGCAGCGGCCGTGCCGGAGTTCGCTCACATCAACCAGGCCGACCTCGGCGCGGAAGGACTGGTTTGCGGGATCCAGGCTCCACCAGAACCGGAGCCGGAAACAACGGACGCCACAGTATCGGGAGAAGCCTGATGGCCACAAATGTAGTCACCATCGATCGAGAAAAGTACCGCAAGGCGGCTGGTCCGTTTGCACTCAAGGCGTTCCTCTCCGGCTTCCGGGTCACAGTAGGGCACTTTGTAGGAAATCTGGTGGGTTGGATTCGGGGCAAGCCGACGGTGGCGACCGTAATGTTCCCCGAAGAACATCTCGCCAAGCCACCGGCCTTTCGCGGGATGCCGGTTCTGGTCGAGATGGATAATGGCAAGGAGCGCTGCGTGGCCTGCGGGCTTTGCGAGTGGGCTTGTCCGGTCAATTGCATTCACATCGAACCGGGCGAGACGACCGATGAGGTCGAGCGCTACCCTCAGGTCTTCGACATCGAAATGAGCCGGTGCATGTATTGCGGCCTTTGCGAGGAGGCCTGTCCGGAAGAGGCGATCGTGATGAGCGACCGCATCGAGATCAGCGCATTCACCCGGGCGGGTACTCTTTGGACCAAAGAGGATCTCTTGACCCCGGCAAACCAATTGTCACGTCGGTTGGAACATATCCGCCGTGACTACGATCGGAGATAATCTTGGCGGATCAGGAAGAAACCGAAGCGGCGTCGGAGACGGCAGACGCTCCGCCGACAGAAGCCCCCGAACCCCTGGCTCCGGTTCTTGAGAGATTGCGGGAGAGGGTGGGCGATCAATTATTGGCTACCTCCGATTATCGTGGAGATCTCTGCGCGACCATCGCACGCGAGGCAGTCATCGACACCTTCACCTGGCTGCGGGACGACGAGGGCTTCGACATGCTTGCCGACCTGACGGCGGTGGATTATCTGGGGCGTGAACCTCGATTCGAGATGGTCTATCACCTCGTTTCGATCGATACCTCCAGCCGGATCCGGATCAAGGTTCCGCTCTCGCAGGAAGACGTGAAGATCCCGACTCTCTGTGAGCTTTGGGAGGGCGCCAACTGGCTCGAGCGAGAAGCCTACGACATGTATGGAATTGACTTCACAGGTCACCCGGACCTGACGCGAATCTACCTCTACGAAGAGTTCGAGGGCCATCCCCTGCGCAAGGATTATCCGAAAGAAAAGCGCCAGCCGTTGATTGGGCCCGGCGCGATCGTGCGGAATGAGGAGGTGGGCTGAAATGGCGGACTCGGCAGCAGTTGTCG
This sequence comes from Binatia bacterium, assembly GCA_965658895.1. Classification (GTDB taxonomy): domain Bacteria; phylum Desulfobacterota; class Binatia; order UBA12015; family UBA12015; genus UBA12015. The sequence goes on along the minus strand of CBFHUR010000012.1, from coordinate 72,248 downwards.
AAGAAGACTCGCTGGATCTCCCGTTCAAGACTCTGGAGATGAAGGTCGGGCCGTCCCACCCCGCGACGCACGGTACGGTTCGGATCCAGCTCGAACTGGACGGCGAGACCGTTCACGCCTGCCGGGTGGAGGTTGGATACCTGCACCGAGGTTTTGAAAAGGAATGCGAGAGCGGCCTCTACTATCAGGCGTTCCCCTACACCGACCGACTCAACTACGTATCTCCGATGATCAACAACGTGGGCTACGCGCTCGCGTGTGAAAAACTCTTTGATATCGAGAGCCCCGAGCGTTGCCAATACCTTCGAGTGATCGCCAGTGAGGCTTCCCGCATTGCCGATCACCTGACGTGCCTTGGCGCGTGCTCACTGGAGCTTGGTGCATTCTCGGCGTTCCTTTACGCCGTTGAGGCTCGCGAGAGCGTATGGGATTTGCTCGATTCGATGTGCGGAGCTCGCGTCACCCCGAACTATGTCCGAATCGGCGGTGTCTCCCACGATATCGAGGCTGAATTTCCGGCGCTGGTCGAGGAAAAGTTGGCAGAGGTCGAGCGTCTGCAGAAGGACTTCGAGGACTTGCTGCTGGCCAACCCGATCTTCCGCGAGCGCATGGAGAACACAGGAGTTCTTTCGCGCAAAGATCTGATCTCCTTTGGTTGTACCGGCCCCTTGTTGCGCGCGAGTGGCACACCATATGACATCCGTCGCGTCGAGCCCTATTTGGTCTATGACCGACTTGATTTCGACGTGCCGGTCGGGACCGCCAGCGATAATTTTGATCGCTTCCTGATTCGGTTGGAGGAAATCCGGCAGAGCAGCCGCATGATCCGGCAATGCATCCAGCAGATCGAGCCTGGACCGGTCGATATCGACGACCCGCAGGTCCGCCTGCCCGGCAAGGGCAAGGTGTTCGGCAAGATGGAGGAGCTCATCCGGCAATTCAAGGTCGTGACCGAGGGGCCGAAACCACCCCCGGGCGAGATCTACCAGGCGGTCGAGGGCGGCAATGGTGAACTCGGTTTTTATCTGGTCAGTGACGGGAGCGGGAAGCCCTACAAATGCCGCCCTCGTTCACCAAGTTTTGCCAACACCTCGGCAATGGAAAAGATGGTGCTCGGCTCGATGTTCGCCGACATTGTTCCAACCTTCGACATGATCAACATGATCGGTGGTGAATGTGATCGTTAAGGGAGAAATCAATGGCGCTCTCTGATGAGCTGAAAGCGCGGATTCGCGCCGAGCTACCCAAATATCCGGAAAAAAGAGCCGTCCTGCTGACAGCCTTGCATTTCATTCAGGAGGAATGTGGAGGATGGCTCGAGGCAGACGTGATTCCCGAAGTGGCCGAAATCCTCGAAATTCCGCCGATCGACGTCAAGGAAGTCGCCAGCTTCTACGCGATGTTCAACGAGTCTCCGATCGGAAAGCGCCATGTGCGGGTATGCACGGGCCTGTCCTGCTGTCTGCGGGGCGCCCGGCAATTGCAGGATGCCTTCGAGGATGAGTTGAACATCCGCCCCGGTGAGGTCACCGAAGAGGGTTCCTTCTCGATCGGATCGGTCGAATGCCTTGGTTCATGCGGCTCGGCACCTGTGGTGCAGATCAATACACGCACCTATCTTGAGAATCTCTCTCCGGCGGATGCACCCGCCATTCTGGAAAACCTGCGACGCGAAATCGCTGAAGACGAAGCCGAAACGGCCTGAGGACGAGCATGGAACAGCCACAATTGCTTTTGCCCGAGGGCGACGCGAATTACTCGGCCATCGCCGACTACAAGGACCACCGCGGATACGAGGCCGCAGAGGCGACCATCGGCAAGACCGACCCGGAAGAAGTTGTATCCGTGGTAAAGGAGTCCGGCCTGCGCGGTCGAGGTGGGGCCGGCTTTGGTGCGGGCATGAAGTGGTCCTTTTTGCCCAAGGATGGGAGGCGACCTCGCTACATTGCCTGCAACGGCGATGAAAGTGAGCCGGGGACCTTCAAGGATCGCCAGATCCTCGAGAGAAATCCTCATAAGTTGATTGAGGGTCTCCTGATTGCCGGTTGGGCGAATACGATCGACGCGGCCTATATCTACCTTCGCGGTGAGTATAGCGGGCCTTACGAAAACCTCTGCCGGGCAATCGATGAGGCGTACGAGGCCGGCTACCTGGGCAAAAAGATCCTGGGCAGCGATATGGATTTTGATATCTACGTGCACCGAGGAGCTGGTGCCTACATCTGCGGCGAAGAAACAGGCCTCATGGAGTCCCTTGAGGGTCGCAAGGGGCAACCACGCAAACGGCCTCCGTTCCCGGCCGTCTCCGGACTATGGAAGCAGCCGACCCTGATCAACAATGTGGAGACAATGGCCCACGTCCCGACGATTGTCCGGGAGGGGGCCAAGCACTTTCTCTCCTACGGCACCGAGAAGAGTTCGGGGACGACCATTTTCGGAATCAGTGGGGATGTGATGCGTCCCGGAGCCTACGAACTGCCGTTCGGCATGCCTCTGGATGAAATGATCAACGAGGTCGCCGGTGGCGTCGCGCCGGGTCGCACGATCAAGGCCGTGATTCCCGGAGGAACCTCGATGCCCGTGCTGACCGCAGACCAGATCAAGGGCCTCCCCATGGATCACGACTCCTTGCAGAAGGCGGGGTCCTTGCTGGGGACGGGCGCGGTGATCGTGATGGACGATCGCCAATGCATGGTTCGAGCAGCTTTGGTCATTGCACGATTTTTCCGCCACGAATCTTGCGGACAGTGCACGCAGTGCCGAGAAGGAACAGGCTGGCTCTACAAGCTCTTTTCCAAGATCGAGAATGGGCAGGGGACGCTCGAGGACATCGATACTGTCGATGAGGTGGCCAACTACATGGAAGGCCATACCATCTGCGGGCTGGCCGATGCCGCGTCCTGGGGCGCCGGATGGTTCGTCAGGCGCTTTCGGGACGAGTTCGTAGCCCACGTCGAACTGAAGGGCTGTCCATTCGCCGAGACGTCCTTCGAGGTTTGAGAGCATGAGTACCGAAGAACAAAATTCTCAGGGTCTGCGCCGGAATCAGGTCGTGAAACTCTGGGGCACGCCCGACGTCACCGAGGGCAGCCTCAACGATCCACGACTGCGCCACGAACACGGTCTGACCTTCAACGAGAAGTGGGTCTACGCCTGGCCCAAGGGCGAACCAAGCCGCCCCCGCGAGCGCATCATTTACTGGCAACGTTATGATTTCGTGGGCGCCTGTCGGGTGGAGCAGGACGGTCATCGGGTCGCCGAAGGCCCTGAAGTTCTCGTTCAGCGATAGCACTCGACATGGCAAGCCTCGATGCAGAGGCTATCCATTCGTCCCGGAGCATAACTGCGCACTTGCTCTGCTGGCCAACCCTGCGTACTCTCGATCCAACCGGAGGACGACAGGATGAACGGTTTGCAAAAGACGAGATTGAGCCTCACATGCGGCTTGCTGGCGGCGATCCTTCTCGCCACCAGTGGATGCGGAGGCGAGAAAAAACCCCAGCCGGTGCCCGAGGGCGCGCGGGTTCTCCTCACTGACGGCGACCGCCTCGGACCCAATTTCGAGATTCTGACGATCGAGTCTGCCAATATGGCCGCAGATCGATCGATCTCCTTTATTGCCTCCCGGACCGGCACGGAGAACCTGCAGGGTGTGTTCTACAGAACACCGGACGGTAATATCCGCACTGTGTTGTCCCCGGATTCCAACCAGACGGGGAACGTCATCCCGGACCAGATCCGCAAACTGAATATGGCGCAGTCCGGCGAGTTCGGCTTCAGTGTCGGCGACAAACTGGATTCCGACGCCGTCTTCTTTTCCGATGGTTACGAAACCACGCTGATCGCTACCACCGACTCCAACGAACCGGTGCCGAATTTTCGAGTTCTCGGTCAGTTGCGTGTCGAGGCAGGTGGCATCCTGGCATTCAGCGACGGCTCCTCACCGTGCACGGTCGACACTTCCGGCGGTTCGCAACGAACACGCTGCACCTTGCGCCTCCACTACGGACCTCCGGGCAACGTCCAGCAGGTCGAACTACCCAACGATCTCAGCGGCCAGAACCCGACGTCGATCATTTTGCAGGTGAATTCGAACAACCAGGCCGTCGTTGGCCTGCCGGCCCGCGGTAGTGAACCGGTCGTGGGCTTCCTGGATCGCGGAGAGTTCTCCGGGGTGCTCTTTCGCCGCGAAACTCTTCCCGGGTTGGGCGTTCTGACCAACGCGAAGCCCCGTGCCATCGGGTCGGATGGGACGATCGCCATTGATGGCAGCTTCGATACCGACCAGGACAGTGATCGCGATACAGATCGAGTTCTCCGCTACCGAGCTGGCGGCCTCGATCTCGCAGCATCGACAGGTGATGAAATCCCGTTCGGCAAAAAGGAGATCATCGGATTGAACGCCGTTGCCGTGGATGACGCGGGGCGTATGTACTACGTCGCCGAATATCTGGGCAATGAAGGGGAACGCGATCTGCTTCGGGTCTGGGACGGTGTGACCAATACCGACATCGTCTGGCTTCGTAAGGATTACGGCGGCAAGACCGACCTCGGCCAGCAATTGCAGATTACCGAAATCGAACAGACCCGTGTTTTGGGCGACGGGACCGTCCTGATCGTCGTCACCCTCGGCTATTATGAAGATGGCACGCGACGAATCACGTCCCGTCGGCTTTTGCGATGGAAAAATGGCCTGCTCGACACGCTGCTCGAATCGAAGTCGAAGATCGGGGACGGTACATTGGTCAGCTTTGACATCGCGGATCTTAACGAGAACGGCGACCTGCTGCTGATCGCGCAGATCGACGCGCGGGCAAACCGTGCACTTCTCTTCATTCCGCGCGAGGAAGTTCTGCTTCCCTAGATCTGAATCTGGACCTTGATTGAACCCGAGTCCTTCCTGGCGGCAGTCGCAAAGGCCGTTGCGATCTCGCGAAGGGGATAGCTGTGCGTGAGAAGAACGTTCTTCAAGTCGCTACCCGCCTCATGAAGGATCTGGTGGGCCATCACGAAATCGGCACCCTCGGTTGAGGACCCGTAGCACATCGCCCCGACCATCCGGATCTCCTTGCTCAGAAGGAGGAGCGCGGGGAAAGCGGGCGCCTGCTCGAATACGCCCAACATGACCACTGTGCCGCCGGGTTTAACCGACATCAGCGCCTCGTTGAGAGTTTCGCCATCGCCGCCCACGGTTTCGTAGACCAGATCATAGGAGTTGAACTCGGATCCTCCCGGATCAATCACGGAGGCAACGCCAAGATTGCTGGCAGCCTCGCGCTGATGCGGACGTTTCGCGGTCAGGTCGACGCAAGCTGCACCGGCACGCAGCAGGCAAAACGCAGTCAATAATCCGAGGGAACCACCGCCGAGCACCAGCGCACGCTTGCCTGCTGGCGGCGGCGCGAGCCGCAGTGCGTGGACGGCAACCGCAACTGGTTCCGCAAATGTCGCCACGTCCGAAGCAATCGAATCGGGGACCCCATGTAATTGGCTGGGCAGCACATCGACAAATTCAGCAAAACCACCAGGCTGGTCAATTCCGACCAACCCGAGCTTTTTGCAAAGCTGTCGTGCGCCTGAACGACAGAACTCACAGACGCCACAGCTCCGGACCGCCTCGACCGTAACTCGCTGGCCGGTGCGGAGATCGCATCCCGCTGGCACCGCGCTGCGAATTTCACCGACAAGTTCATGTCCCGGACAAACTGGCGGGATATGGCCCTGGCGGTACCAATGAAGATCCGAGCCACAGATGCCACAGCCGATGACCGCCAGGCGGACCTCCCCGGGCGACAGCGGGGGGTGCTCCCGATCACCATAGGAAACCGCACCCGAATCACTCACCAACGACTTCATCGTTTCCAAATCGACACCTCCCGACTGGAGTAGATGGCACGCCCGTGCTGATAAGCAAAATGGATCGACGACCACATTTCTGGCCGCCGATCTTTCCCTCTAGCGCCGCTTGCGCGCCGGGGTTGCCTTGGCGGTTTTCTTTTTCGAGGCTGCCTTTTTACGAGACACCGGTTTGCGGGAGACCGCTTTCTTGGCGATTGCCTTTTTGCGCGGAGTCTTTTTCGATGTCCCGGCCTTGGCCGCGGCTGTTTTTTTCCGAGCGGGGGTCTTCCCGGCGGCCTTCTTTTTCTTTGTAGCGGCCTTTTTCGTAGCGACCTTCCCGCCGGTCGCCTTTTTCGCGACCACGCGTTTGGCAACCGTTTTTTTCTTGCTGGCAGAGCGCTTTTTACCGGCAGCTTTCTTCACGGCCGCCTTCCTGGCCACGGGGACTCGCTTGGCAGCAGCGGCCTTGCGGACGGCGGTCTTTCCCGCCTTCCTACGGGCTGTGGCTGCCTTTTTTTGGGCGGCAATTCTCTTCGCACTAGCCTGCTTGCGTGATTTCTCGAGTTTGAGAACGGCGGCCTCCTCGGAGAATTCCTTGCCTCCCGATTTGTAGCGTCCTCGGACTTTCGGCTCGTAGCGAAGTCGCATGCTGAGCTTATGCCGTTCGTAGCAGCGCTTGCAGCGCCAGCCCTTGTAGGCCGGTTCACTGCAGAGAACACACAGGCCCATGGCGCGATGCTTGCGCTGCCACCTGGCCTGACGGCTGATCTGTGCTTCGTCCTTCATTCTCATCACCTCCAGAAAAGTCGAGGTTCTCCCCGCCAATAGATGCTCTGGGGTCCCCGGCCATGTAATCCGTGCTTAATCGGTACGTATGCAGAACCGGCGCACGCTGGGTTGGCTAAATGAGTGGCCGAACTCAGTCAATGGAGATGCTCCGCCATCAGGCCTCGATCGGACAGGTGAGGGATCCGAGCGATTTGGCGGGAGGAATCCTCCGGGATCGGATTAGGGGATCCGTGAAATCAGCCGATAGCAAAAAAGCATCAGCAAATTCCGGGGATTACATGCTACATAGGCTGTGCTGCATGAAACTTCTGCCTAAGACTGTGGCCCAGCGGGGCCAAGGCGCGTATCCTGCTGACGGCATCCTTAATCGTTCCCCCGGATTTTCCGGGATTAATTCACCCAATGTTCACTAGGAATTCCTTCCGATGACAAGCAAACGCTCCCACGACCGCCCCAATGTGATCGTGGTGCTCCTGGACACGCTCCGCGCCGATCACCTTTCGTGCTACGGTGCGGCCAACCCGACGTCTCCGAAAATTGACCAGATCGCGCAGCAATCGACCCTGTACGAGAAAGCAATTTCACCGGCCGCCTGGACGCCTCCGGCCCATGCGAGCCTGTTCACCGGAACATTTCCCTCGCGCCATAAGGTGGACCGAAGCAATCTGACGCTCGGCCCTGAACTCGACCCCTTGCCGGAGGTTCTGCAGCGCGGCGGGTATCGCACCTACGGAGCCTCCAGCAACTACTGGCTCTCCCGAGAGACCTCGTTCGACCGCGGATTCGATGAGTTCATGCATAGCTGGCAGATGGTGCAGACCAGCGGGACCAATGCGCCGCTGGCGCGTCAGCAGCGCAAACAGGATCTCGGACTCGACACCCTCCGGATGCCGGCGGAACAGCCCAGTCGCTACGCCAGAGAGGCCAATCGCCTGTACGAGAAGGCGACCAACAAATTGCGTAACCGCCTTCAGGCCTATGACGATGGTGCCTGGCGAGTCGTCCGGCAAGCAAAGCGCTGGATGTCGGAGTGGGCCCAGAGCGAACAGCCGTTCTTTGCCTTTCTGCATTTCATGGAGCCGCACATTCGCTACTCGGCGCCTGGCAGCTATCACCTGAAACATATGCCTCGCGGCGTCACGCCTGAACGCGCGGCTCAGGTCAATCAGGATCCATGGAGGTTCCTGACCGGACAGACCGAAATGACGGAGGAGGATTTCGCGATCCTTGCCGGTCTCTACGACGGGGAGATCAGTTACGTCGATTCACGAATCGGCGAACTCCATCAGATGCTTACCGATTCAGGGGTCATGGAGAATACTGTATTCGTGATCACCAGCGATCACGGCGAAAACCTTGGCGAGCACGGCCTCATGGACCACGCGTATTGCCTCTACGATACTCTGGTGAATGTGCCACTGATCATTCAGGGACCCGAAGGGTTCCCGGCAGGCCATCGCGTGGGACGACCCGTTCAATCGGCGAGCCTCTTCGGTACGATTCTCCGATTGGCCGGTCTCGAGGACGATGCCGCCTGGAGCCAGATACAGGCGCGCGATGCGCTATTCGCGACCGATGTGGCGCAAGGATCGGCCGACGAACGTTATACCTTCGCGGAGTACCGAGAGCCGCAACCACCGCTCGCAGTGCTGAAGCGACGCTTCGATGGCTTTGATGGCGCCTACTTCGATCGATCTCTCCGAATGATCCGCAACGAGAGCCATAAGTTCATCTGGACCTCTGACGGCTGCCCGGAACTGTACGATCTGACGACCGATCCGGGTGAGACCAGCAATCTGGCCAACGTGGATCGAGAACTTGCGGAGACCATGGCCCGGGAGATGGAGAGCCGGTTGGGGACTTTTGAAGCACCGCAACTCTCCGAGCCAGGTCTCGACCTGGATGACGATACTGTCAAAAAGCTGGAACAACTTGGCTATCTGGCCTAGGTTCGAAGCGCAGAGGAAATTACGGCATGGCAATCTGGAATCGAATCATTGGCAGCGGGCGGAATCAGGGGCGCCCCGACGCGTCCGAACGAGTCATTCCCGCACTGCAGCGACAGGAGCCACTGCCGATGCTGGCTCAGGAGGGCCTGAATAACTACATCATCGTCATCCTGGACAGTTGCCGGTTTGATGCGTTCCAGAAGGCACGGCCGAAAACCATCATGCGTCTCGGCGAGCTCGAGCGGCGCTGGAGCTATGCCTCCTGGACCGCACCTTCGCATTACAACCTATTGATGGGGCTTCTGCCGCACCATAGTCCGCAGCAGGTTTACGCATCGGACTATTACAAAAAGGATTTTCTGAACTATCAAAAGCGATTGGGCGTCGACGATATTCAGTTCAAGAACATGGTGCCGCAGCTTTTCCTGCCTTCCTACATGAAGCACCGGCTCGGCTATCGAACCAATGCGCTGGTGTCCATGCCCGTTCTCAATCCACAGACCCTTCTCAACAAGGACTTCGACCACTACCAGCTGATGAACAAGCATAATGACATGGCGGCGATGCTCGACGTCATGGAGTTTCCGGAGGATCGGCCCTCCTTCTATCTGCTCAATACGGGCGAAACGCATTATCCCTATGCGCTTCCGACCGAAACCGAGAATAACTGGCCGAAAATTCACGGGGTAAACGGCGTGTTCAAGCATCTCGACGATCAGGTCGTCGGCGGGAAACTGGTCGACGATGACGACGAACCGGATGAGTTTTTCGATCAAGCCATGCTCGACGAATTGCGGCAACGACAGATCGATACGATTGATTACCTCGATACCGTGTTCGAAAGACTCTTCGATATGGTCCCCAAAAACACCTTCATCACCGTGACCGCCGACCACGGGGAGCTCTTCGGCGAAGAGGGCTATTTCGGCCATGGGCCAATTGCCCATGAAAAAGTCTATGAAGTGCCATTCCTCGAGGGCAAGATCCGCTAAAGATCCGTGAAGGCCAGGCCTCGACGGCACCTTCGGACAAGCTTGGAGGGACATTCCACGAGCGTCCTTTCTGGATCCTCGAGCATCTCCAATGCGTGGCGTTTCCCCTCGCCATAGATCATCAAAACCGCCATTCCGGCACCCTCGAGAAGCGACCGTGAGGCCGAAAGGCGTCTGGCTGGTGGCTTCGGAGCCCCTTCCACCACGAGATAGGGGACCCCGGTCGTTCGGATGCTCGCATGGTGGGGAAATAGCGATGCGGTATGGCCATCCTCGCCAGCGCTCAGAACCGCCACATCGATCCTGCCGCCGACGGCCGCCAGCTGGCGGTTATAGCGGGCGACGCCGCCATCCTCCGCCTCAGGATCCCAGACAAAAGGATGGGTATGCTCGGGCAGCAGGCGTCCGGACTGCAAAAGCGGGGTCACCAGAGTCGGCTCGACCACCTGCCAGTTGCTTTCGGCGCTGGACAGGTCACACATCCGCTCGTCAGCCATGACGATATGGATCTTGCGCCAGGGGAGTTCCAACGCAGCCAGGTGTTCAAACACACCAGCCACACTGCGTCCCCCCACGACACCAAGGACCGCACGTCCGCGTTCCGTCGCCACCTCCGCCAGCTCGGCGCCGATCGCTTCGGCAGCCTGTCGATCGAGTGATTCCCTGGTCCCGCGTAACAGCCAGTCAGCTACCGGCGGGTCACCACTCACCAAAGTTCTCCATGGTATCCCACGGAGCCTTGACCGGCAGGGGCTCGCCCTCCTGCAGGAGTTCAACCGAAATTCCGTCGGGCGATCGCAGAAAGGCCATATGACCATCTCGCGGCGGCCGATGGACGTGATAGCCGTTATCGAGGGCGCGTTGGCAAATCTCGTAGATGTCGCCGACGCCGTAGGCCAAATGACCGAAATTTCGACCGCCGGCATAGGGCTCGGGGTCCCAGTTGTGCGTCAATTCCACCTGCGCCTCTTCGTCGCCGGGCGCCGCCAGGAAAACCAACGTGAAACGGCCAGCTTCCACCTCGACCCGTTGGACTTCCCGCAGCCCGAGAACGCCGCAATAGAAATCAAGAGACTTGTCGAGATCCGTCACGCGCACCATTGTATGGAGATACTTCATGGATTTCGTGTGCCGCACATCCGGCCCGTGTGCAAGCCTCAACCAAAAAACAGGTGACAGGCGGCAACCGCTCCCAGAAAACCGGCGAGATCACCGGCAAGGCAACAATAGAGTGCATGGCGCCCATTACGAACCCGTGCGGCGCCGAAATAGAGGGCAATGACGTAGAAGGTCGTTTCGGTGGAACCCTGCAGCGTGCTCGCCAGATAGCCGACAAACGAATCCGGGCCGTAGGTCGTCAAAGTGTCGCTCATGATCGCAAACGAACCCGATCCCGACAGGGGCCGCAGGATGGCCATGGGAAGAACCGCTGCGGGGACCCCGATCTGACGGGTCAGGGGATCGATCGCACCGATGACCAGATCCAGAGCACCCGAGGCACGGAACATCCCGACGGCGACCAGAATCGCCACGAGGTACGGAACAATGCGAACCGCAACATCCAGGCCTTCCTGGGCCCCGGCGACCATGGACTCGTAGACGCGTACGCGACCTCGTATCCCGACCAATAACAGGCCGAGAATCAGCAGCGGAAAAAGCCAGGTTTGGGTGAGGCCCTGGAGCACCTCGCCCGGCGTTCCGCTCGCCGACAAGGCAACGGCCTCGCGCCAGATGCCGGCGCCGGTCGCCAGGAGAATCAGTGTGATCAAAAGCCTGCGCTTCCACCCAGCCGGGCCTGGTGAGACCGGGCCCGGCTGGGCCGGATCGAGGTCCGTACTTTCCGGTGTTTCGGCGGCAGCATCCGACGCGGTTTGGCCGGTCGCCAATGCGCCCGTCGGCGCCAGGCCGCCGACGGGCGTATCGTCCGAAGTCGCTTCGGGTACGTGGAAACGTCGAAGACGGCCCAGCGCGAAAAAGGTGCCGACCGCGACGATCGTCGAGCAAAGTGTCGCAAACAGGGTCGGTGCCCAGATCGCTTCCGGGTGCGCGGAGCCCGCCGCCATGCGGACACCGATTGTGCCGAGAGGCGGCAGGAGCGTGATCGCGGAAGTATTGATCGCCAAAAACAGCACCATGGCATCCGTGGCGATGCCCGGATGTCGGTTCAGCCGTTCCATTTCATGCATCGCCTTGAGCCCGAAGGGGGTCGCGGCGTTGCCCAGCCCAGCCATATTTGACGACATATTCATGACCAACGCGCTCATCGCGGGATCTTCTGCCGGGATCCCGGGAAACAAACGGCGCAAGACGGGTGCCAGTCCCCGCGCAATCGCGTCACGCAGTCCGCCATCGAATGCCACCCTCATCATTCCGAGCAGAAACACCATGATGCCGACCAGACCGATCACCAGAGTGACGGCGCTCTGCGCGCTCGTGAAGATGGATGCTGTCACGGCCTCCATCCGGCCGGTCAGACCGCCCCAAACTACCGCAATGATCACCAACCCCGCCCAGATCCCGTTCACAGGGTCCTTTTATCGGGTTCCAGCGAGACCGACAAACATACAGCGTTGGCGATCGAGACCCATTCGCCTATGCTATGAAGTATGGCGCTACTACCGATGCCTCGTCTCCGGGGTGTGATTTTGACGGCCGGGCTCCTGGCGACGACAGGGTGCGACCTCGGAGCCTCGGAGAGCCAGAGCTCCAAGCCTCCGCGACCGGTCGAGACTACCCGGGTGCAGTTCCGTCCTGTGGAGCTGAAGGTGGATGCCGTCGGGACCCTCACGGCACTGCAGGCTGTCGACCTGCGAGTTCAGGAACCGGGTTTGGTGCGTCGCCTCCGCGAGGGAAACCTGCAGGTCGCGCCCGGCGAACTCCTGCTCCAACTCGACCAGCGTCAGGCTGGCGCCCAGGTAGCCCTTGCCCGGGCCAATGTCGCCGAGGCCGAAGCGACGCTTCGCAAAAACACCCGCTCCCATGAACGAATCGGGGCACTGCAGGGGGAGGGCGTCGCGTCCGAGCAAGCCGGCGACGAGGCGCTCGCCCAACTCGAGCAGGCTCGCGCAGCACTTGAAGTCGCCCAGGCGCGACTGGTGGTCGCGGAGGCCGAATTGGCGGAAACGGCAATTCTCGCACCTTTCGCTGGTCAACTCGGCCGCTGGCGCGTGGACGAAGGCGCCTACGTGGGGACGGGAGAGATCCTCAACCGCCTGACGGATGACCGGACCCTCGAGGTTCGATTTGCCATCCCCGAACGCAAAGCCGCGGCACTCGCCGTCGGCCAGCAGCTCCGGCTGCGTGTCAGCAGCTATCCCGAGCGCGTCTTTGCGGGGGAACTGAGCTTTATCGAGCCCGAGATCGACACCCAAACTCGGAGTGCTCAGGCCATCGGCACCTTCGCAAACCCGGACCGCCTGCTCCGACCGGGGCAATTTGCACGGGTGGAGTTGGTCCTTTCGACACGAGAGAACGGCATGGTGGTTCCCGTTGCTTCAGTACGCCGCGCCAATGACCGCCACTACGTCTTTGTGCTGCAAGGGGATCAAGCGATTGCGCGCGAGGTGGAGGTAGGAATTCGCATCGACGAATGGAGCGAGATCCGAAGCGGCCTGAAGGTCGGCGAGGAGGTCATCGAAACCGGACATAACTCTCTGGATCTCGATGGATCGACCACCGTTCGCGCAGTGACCCTAGAGGATACTCGTCCCTAGTGTCTCCCTGGGCGCTATCGATCCGTAGACCGGTCTTTGCGACCGTTGTCTCGCTGGCCCTCATCCTGTTCGGAGCGATCGGCTACAGCCGGCTGTCCGTGCGGGAACTTCCGGACATCGAATTTCCGACAGTGACCATCCAGACGGTTCTGCCCGGCGCCAGTCCTGAAGTGGTCGAGAAAGAAGTCACCGAAGAGCTGGAAGGTGCCGTATCCACAGTCTCCGGGATTCGCACCCTGACCTCGTCCAGCGGAGAAGAGCTCAGCCGGGTCTCGATCGAATTCGAGCTCGATCGGCCCATCGATGCCGCGGTCCAGGATGTGCGTGATCGAGTGCGCAGCGTCATCCGCTACCTTCCCGACGAGGCCGAGGAGCCGGTCGTCCGCAAGGTGGATATGGACGCCCAGGCGATTCTCTGGATCTCGCTGAACGCTGACTACGAATCCCTGCGAAATCTCACGTCCTACGCCGAAAATGTCCTCCAGGAAAGACTCCAGCGGCTGCCCGGCGTCGGCTCGATCTATATCGGTGGGAGCAAAAGGCTCGCCATCCGTGTGGATCTTGATGGGGACCTCCTGGCGGCCCACGGACTGACTGTAGCGGATGTGACCAATGCCTTGCGCGCCGAGAACGTCGAGATTCCCTCAGGCCGTATCGAGGGCGCCACTCGGGAATTCGTGGTCCAGACGGAAGGTAGTCTGGATTCGGTGGAGGCCTTCAATGAGCTCATCGTGCGGTCGACCGAAGATGGCCCGGTGCGGCTGGGCGAGGTCGGCCGGGCCTGGGCGGGGGATGAAGGCGAGCGCTCGCTGGCCCGCTTCAACCTGAATCCGCACGTGTCCATCGGCATCGTCAAGCAATCCAACGCCAATACCGTGAGCGTCGCCAAAGCTGCTCGAGCCGAGGTCGCAGCAATGCAGAACTTTCTGCCGCCCGGGTACAAACTGCAGGTGACCTACGACGGCGCCACCTTCATCGAGGAGTCCATCAGCGAGGTCCAAACCGCGCTGGTGATTGCCGGGCTCCTGGTCCTGTTCGTCATTTTTCTCTTTTTGCACTCGCCGCGCAGTGCCGTCATCCCGGCCCTGACCATCCCGACGTCCGTCCTGGCGACCTTTGGTGTGATCTACTTTGCGGGGTTCACACTCAACAGCCTCACTCTGTTGGCCCTGACTTTGGCGATTGGCGTGGTCGTGGATGATGCAATCATCGTGCTGGAAAACGTCTATCGTTTGATGGAGGAGGGCGCCTCGCGCCGCCAGGCAGCACTGCAGGGCACGTCCGAGATTGCATTTGCCGCGATCGCCTCCACGATGACTTTGGTAGCTGTATTTGTTCCGGTCGCCTTTATCACAGGAGTCATCGGACGTTTCTTCTTTGAATTTGGCGTTACGGTGGTCGTGGCTGTCGTGGTCTCGTCGTTGGTGGCCTTGACGTTGACCCCGATGCTCTGCTCGCGTTTCCTGGTGGTCCGTCCCGCCAGCGGGCTTTTGGCTTCCTTTGACCAGAAACTTCAGGCACTGGCGCGTGTGTATGCCGACGCCCTCCGCTGGGCACTCGGCCACAGGCGTCGGGTGGCTGCCGCCAGTGGGAGTTTCATTCTCGCTGCGTGCGGCTTGTATTTCGCGCTCGGACAGGAATTTGTTCCCCCTGAAGACCGCAGTGGCTTCATGGTGCGGCTGGAGACGCCGGAGGGCTCGACGCTCGACCACCACGATCGACTGCAATACCCGGTCGAGCGCCTTCTGGCGGAAAAACCCGAGATGCGTGCCTCCACCGCCTTTATCGGCGCCGGCGGTGTTGGCTCGGTAAACAGTGGGCTGATTTTCGCTCGAATGCAGGCACCCGCGGATCGCGATCGAACTCAGGACGAGGTGCTTCGAGAGTTCCGCGAAGAATCGGCAGAAATCCCCGGTATTCGCGTCTATGCCACTCCCTTCTCGGGCTTGTCCACGGGCCGGCGAGGGCAGGCCTTGCAGTTCGTGGTGCAGAGCGAATCGTGGGACGATCTAACCCGAGAGAGCGAAAAATTGGTCAAGGCCATGGCAGACCTGCCGGGCCTGGTTGGCGTCCGCTCCGACCTCGAAACCGACAACCCCCAGATTCGAGTCCGGATCGACCGCGAAAAGGCGGCGGCTCTGGGCGTGAGCGCCGCCGAGATCGCCGATACGCTGCGAATCCTGCTGGGCGGCTCCCGGACGACCCGATTCCGCCAGGGCAACGAACGCTACGAGGTGATTGTACGCCTGAATGCAGAGCAACGGGCCATTCCCGAGCAGTTGCAGGAAATCCATGTGCGCGCGGGCAACGGGTCGCTGATTCAACTCGCCAGTGTAACCGAGATCGAAGAGGGCGTCGGCCCCAGCAGCATCGGACACTTCAACCGGAGCCGATCGGTGATCCTCTCGGCAGATCTCGATGATATTCCTTTGGGCGAGGCCTTGCTGGCGGTGCAGCAATTGGCCCGCGAGACCCTGCCTCCCAACTTCGCCACCACCGTGACTGGTCAGTCCCAGGAAATGGATGATGCCTTCGGAAGCCTGCGCTTCACGTTCCTGCTGGCGCTGATGGCGGTGTTTCTCGTGCTTGCAGCTCAGTTCGAAAGCTTCGTGCATCCGTTTACGATTCTGCTGGCTCTACCTCTGGCAATCTTCGGCGCCTTCCTGTTGCTGGCTACTCTGGGCATGACCCTGAACATCTACAGCTTCATCGGGATCGTCATGCTGATCGGACTGGTGACGAAAAACTCGATTCTTCTTGTGGACTGCACCAATAGTCTTCGCGACAAGGGCCTGTCGCGATCGTCGGCGGTGGTCGAGGCGGGAACAATCCGCTTGCGACCAATCCTGATGACCGCCATCTCGACGGTCGTCGGCATCATGCCGGTCGCAGCGGGCCTGGGTGCCGGCGCGGAGAGCCGGCGGCCTCTCGGCGTTGTCGTGGCGGGAGGAATCCTCGCGTCCACGGTCCTGACGTTGATTGTGGTACCGGTATTCTACACGCTTCTCGACGATGCTCGACTCTGGGCTGCGCGCCGCTGGCGTGAGCGCAAAGCCACCTGAGGCGGACGGCTCAGTCGGCCGAGGGCGGCTGGTAGGGCTTTTTCAACCGAGGCTCGATCCCCGCGTCCCGAAAGGAGTCCAGCCAGCCGTGGCCAGCCTCCGGAAAGCTGTCCGCTTCCGGCAGGTAGGGTTTGAGATCCAGCACCGGTGTGCCGTCCAGGAGGTCCAACCCCGCGGCTCGCACGATGCCGGTTTCGATGTCCACGCCTCTGACCCCCACGCAACTGAGACCGATCTGGGATGGCCGATTCGGCGCTCTAGTTGCCAGAACACCGCGCTTGGGACCACCCCGAGGTGGCTTCACCCGGGGCGCGAAGCCGGTGCTCTGGTGAAACAGGAAGATCACCCAGATTCGCTGAAACGACACCAGATCAGCAAGCGCCTCGCGGTAGGCTGGCTCGATCTGAATTTCACCCACGACGTCGGGAGCCGCCCGAGGCTGATGGGGTGCATCCTGACGGCGCTGCCACTGTGTCCGCGCATATCCGATTGTCCGGATCTCCATGCCTCCGGACCTACGCGCGTGCCTGCGGTCCCCGCAGCAACTTCCCGGGAACTTCCCCCGTCGGCTCGGCATTCTCCATCACCACAGCTCCGGAGACGATCTTGAGATCATAGCCGTCGGCTTTCTGCAGCAACCTGCGTGCGTCCCCCGGCAGATCATAGGCCATTTCGGGCCGACGAAGTGCCAGGCGCTCGAAGTCGATCAAATTCAGATCGGCCTTGTAGCCCGGAGCGATCACTCCTCGGTCGCGCAGGCCGTAGAATTCCGCGGTATGCTGCGTGGTTCGATGGATAGCGCTCTCGATCGACAGCCGCGCGCCCCTTTTTCGGTCCCGGACCCAATGAGTCAGGAGGAAGGTGGTCAGGGAGGCGTCGCAGATCAGACCGCAATGCGCGCCGCCGTCGCCCAGACTCAATAGCGAGTGGGGGTGTTCGATCATCACCCGCTGCGGCTCGAGATCGTGGTTGGAGTAATTGAACAGTGGAAGCAGCAACAACTCGCGCGCGTCATCCTTCAACATGAACTCATAGAGGACCTCGTCGGCCTTGCGTCCTTCGCGGGCGGCGATTGCGGCAATGCTCTGGCTCTCATCGGGTTCGTAATCGGGCGGATCCCCCATCGGGAAGAGCTTGGCGTAGATAGCTTCATTGCCCAAAAGAAGATCGAAGCCGTTGGGGTCTGCGGTTCGTTCTTCGCTCAAAACGCGAGCGCGAAATTCGGGATCGCGCATGCGACGGGCGCGTTCTTCGAGGGGCTGGTCGCTGATCTCCACGAGCGCCGGCCGGTTCATGAAAGGGTTCGCCATGGTCTGATGTCCGGCCAGCACACCGAAAGGACGGGCTGCAATCTGTGCGGTCACATTGGCTCCGCGGGCGGCCGATTCCCGACAGCGTTCGAGCAGGTCATGCCATTGACCCGGCCGCGAGTCGAATTGGAGCATCGCGAACGACACCGGACAGCCGATTTCTGTCGACAGTCTTTCCATCCAGTCGATCTCGCGAAGCGCATCATCGGCATCATCGCCGGTCATATCGCCGGCCGAGCCCGCTCCGGCAACCTCGAAGATCCCGCGGCCAGCATCCTGCAAGCCTCGCGCGATGCCGAAGAGCTCGTCGTCCTGTGCAAACGTTCCCGGAACGGGCTCGCCGTCGACAGCCCGATGCCCGAGTGTACGAGAGGTCGAGAAACCGAAGGCTCCCGCCTCGATCCCCTCGCGCACGAGCGCACGCATCGCGGCGATATCATCATGGCTTGCAGCCTCGTTGCGGGCACCTCGCTCACCCATCACGTAGGCACGCACCGCACCATGCGGGACATGAGTCCCCACATCCATCGCCAGGGGCACCTTTTCGAGGGCATCGAGATACTCGGGGAACGTCTCCCAATTCCACTCGATACCTTCCGACAGAGCGGCTCCCGGAATATCCTCGACACCTTCCATCAATCCGATGAGCCAATCGCGACGCTCGGGGCGAGCCGGCGCAAAACCGACCCCGCAATTGCCGAAAATCGTTGTCGTCACTCCGTGCCATCCCGACGGTAGAAGATGCGGATCCCAGGTGGCCTGCGCATCGTAATGCGTATGAATATCCACAAATCCCGGCGTGAGCAGACGCCCCTTGGCGTCGATCTCGCGCCGCCCACCACCATCCACCTCACCGACGTGGGTGATGGTTTGCCCCGAGATGGCGACATCTCCATGAAACTCGGGGGCGCCGGTGCCGTCGACAATTCGTGCGTTACGGATCACAAGATCATGCATATCCGCAACCTGCCACGGACACCGGCCGGGCGCCAGTGGAGAAAGCCCGCATATTGCACGATGGCTTCCGACTTGGTTCACCCATCAACAAGGAGATCATGACATGAGCGGACCTTTGAGCGGATTCAAGATCATTGAGATGGCCGGCATCGGCCCCGGACCATTTTGCGGGATGATGCTCTCGGACCTGGGTGCCGAAATTCTGCGGATCGATCGCGCGGACAAGGTTCGTCCCGATGCGTCCCCCAACAAGGAATTGCTCGCACGCGGACGCAAGAGCATTGGTGTGAATCTCAAAACGCCCGAAGGCGTCGAGTTGGTGCTCCGCCTGCTCGAGAGTGCTGACGGATTGATCGAAGGGTATCGGCCGGGCGTCATGGAGCGCCTGGGCCTCGGACCCGACGTCTGCCTCTCGAGAAGCCCGAGGTTGGTCTACGGACGCATGACCGGATGGGGGCAGGATGGACCGATGGCGCAAGCCGCAGGCCACGATATCAACTACATCGCTCTGGCCGGCGCCCTGGAGCCAATCGGAAGACGCGGTGAGGCACCCGTGCCGCCGCTCAATCTGGTCGGCGATTTTGGTGGCGGCGGCATGTTGCTTGCCTATGGGATGGTTTGCGGGATGTTGGAGACTTCCCGGTCCGGACACGGGCAAGTCGTGGACGCGGCCATGGTCGACGGCGCGGCCTCCCTGATGAGCATCATCAACGGCATGCGCCAGATTGGTTTCTGGCAGGAAGAGCGCGGAACCAACCTTCTGGACACAGGGGCATTCTACTACGACGTCTACGAGTGCAAAGATGGCAAATACATCTCGATTGGCGCTCTCGAGCCGCAATTCTACGCGATCATGCTCGAGAAGCTCGGTCTGACGGCCGATGATTTTCCCAATCAGCATGACAGGGCGCAATGGCCCGCGGCCAAAGAGAAGATCGCGGGCATCTGGAAGACGCGGACGCGGGCGGAGTGGTGCGACATCTTTGAAGGGAGCGACGCCTGTTTTGCGCCGGTGCTCTCGATGTCCGAAGCCCCGGAGCACCCTCATATGCAGGCGCGCAAGACGTTCGTGGAACGCGATGGCCTCGTGCAGGCGGCTCCTTCGCCGCGGTTCTCGCGTACGCCGGGTGAGATTCAGGGCCCGCCCGTAAACCCCGGCGAGCACACAGAAGAAGCCCTGCAGACCTGGGGGCTTTCCGACGAGGAGATTCAGGCACTTCGCGGTGCGCAGGCGATTGCCTGAATACCGCGGTTGCCCAAGAGCAATCGAGCGGAGTGCTGCGGAAGGTTCAAAGAGCGAGTTCTAAAAAGAACGTGCCGGGCCTTTCGCCGGCGCCCGGTTCACCGCGGAATCCGCTGCGGCGATAGAGTCGTCTCGCGTCAAGATTATCGTCACGCACCTCGAGGGTCACCTTCGCACAGCCTCGCTCTCGCGCCTCCCGCTGAACGCACCTCAGAAGTTCGGCCGCGACCCCTCTTTTGCGAAACTTCGCCTCGACCCAGAGGTCATGAACGTTGATCACACCCGCTGCGGCAAATGTGGAGATGCTCGGCAGGCATACCGCCAGCCCGACCTTTTGTTCGCCGATGGTGGCCAGTAGCACAAACGCATCCGCCCATTGGGCCACCAGATCCACCGATCGCATCGCCAGATCACCCTCGAGGCGTTGGCCGGCCAGCGATTCTTCCGCATAATCAGCGAGCAACCGGGCGACGTCGACCCGCTCCGTCATCTCGTCCAGACGGGCCCGGCGCACCACACAAGCTGGACCGGGAGGAATTTGGGGAGAAAGATGTTTCAGGGTGCGGGCCATGATTGGGGATGCGCGCAGTATCGCTGGAAATTCGAGGCTAGTCGACCCCCCGTGCCATCCGTGATTTTATCTACGCGGAGGGCTAGAATCCCGAGTGTGAGCCAACGTATTCCCGTTACCGTGCTGGGGGGGTTCCTCGGCAGCGGAAAAACTACTCTTCTCAACCGCCTCCTGCACGAGTCGCATGGCTACCGCCTGGCTGTTGTGGTCAACGAGTTTGGCGAAGTCGGGATTGATGGCGCGCGTGTTGCCGGCGCAGAACGATTCGTGGAGCTGGATAACGGTTGCCTTTGCTGTTCAATCAATGAGGATCTGCAAAAGACCCTCGAGGAATTGGCCCAACGGGGCGGGTTTGACCATCTGGTCCTCGAGACGACCGGACTCGCAGATCCGCTCCCTGTCGGCTGGACCTTGAGCCGCGAACGCCTGGTCGACCATTACAGGCTCGATGGCCTGCTGACGGTCGTCGATGCGCTCAACCTGGAAAGGGCACTTGGGGAGGCGCCCGAGGCCGAGATGCAGATCGATCGCGCCGACCTTCTGATCCTGAACAAGATGGACCTGGTCGATGACGAGGGACAGGAAGCGACAAGACGCCTCCGTACCATCAACACGCGAGCCCCGATTTTCCCTGCCGAGCGAGGCGATATTCCCTTCGAAGTCCTTCTGGCCGCCTCGCCCGACGGAGGGCGTGCGCTCACCGACGAAGTCCCGGATCAACACCACGCGTCGTTCGAGACATGGACTTTTCGGACCAACGACGTTCTCTCCGACGAGGCCCTCGAGGACTTCCTCTACGAGTCCCCGGAAGGAGCTTATCGGCTCAAGGGCATAGTCCGGACCGACAGTGAGTCGACGTGGACTTTTTTCAGCTCGGTGGCCGGCCGATTCGAGATGGAAGCCCACGAAGGCCCGATCCCGAAAACCGGCGCCATCGTTTTCATCGGCCGCTCTCTCGACCGCGACGCTTTACGCGCTCGGTGCGAGGCCCTGATCCTCGACCCCGGCCCGCCAGGACCTTGAGTCAGGGCAGCATTCCCGGCACAGCGGACTGTTCGGACCCGCCAGAGCCACGCAAAGTCCCGACCGGGTCTGGCCGGCTGCCGGGAACATCTTGAGCCGAGTGTCTGCGCAGAATTCTCGCGGCATTGACCAATTGCACCGAGGGATTCATCTCGAGAATCTGAACACCGTCGTGATCATAGACCAGTTTGACCTGAGGAGGCCTGGCGAGTTTTCGACCATCGATCATGCCGTGAGCCGATCGACTGAGGTAGAAGTAGCCAACACCCTGGCTTACGAGCCGGTCAACCTTGTCAGGACCAAAACCGGGCAGCTTCTGCACGCTGACCAGTCGGCTGGATCGAGTCATCAAAGCCGGACTCAAGGGAGTAAGCATCGGGCCCGTGGTCGTGCGGCGCCCCGTGAAATAGGGAATCCAATACCCGCCATCGGTGCCCACCGCGAGGCTGGGCAGGAGGTTATAGGCGGCGATCGCAAACTGCGCCCGCGGTGGCGTATTCTTTTCGATCCAATCGAATGCCTTCCGGTCCCCCGCTTCAACAAGGTTATACACCGGCGGCACGTCGTCGAGCCTTGCCGGCAGAGAGACGAGTGCCAGAATCAACGCCCCGATCGCCGCCATCTTCTCGACTCCACCCGTGCGGTCCGCGGGCGCGCTTTGGGCCAGGGCATTGACTCCTGCGCCCAACAGAATCGCCAGAGGAAAATAGCTGAACATCAGCACCGAGTTGAGTGGCAGGATGTCGAGCACATGGATACGCAGCAAATGAACTGATCCGAGGGCCAGCAGCAGGCCACTCCAGCATGCCGTCATCCGTGCCACGCGATCGCCGCGAATCACCGCGAACAGCCCCAAACCCAATGCGAGAAAGACCAGAAGAGGAGGTCCGGTCCACGCAAAGACCGACTCGTTCATCCACACCGAGAAGTAGGCATCGCTATTGACGCCGCGAAGATCCGTCCCACCTGTCCAGCCGTTACCGTCCAGGGATAAAAACCAATGCCCCCAAACCCAATGATACAGGCCCGTGCCATAGCGCGGCAGGAGGGCAAGAAAAGCGAGGCAGGCGGTCACCAACACGGGGACAAGCAGCACGCGCAAACGGCCTTCCCGCCGGGCGACCAGACACTCGGCAAGGAATGTAATCGCGAGAATCGCGGTCAGGAAGATCCCCACGCGAATATGAACCAATGCGGTGGCCACACTCAGGCCGATGGCAACGACCCCAAGCGGCCATGCGGCTTGACCCCGACGTTGCTCGACTGGGCGATGCAATTGCTGGAGCCAGACCCAGAACACCAGCCAGGCCATCGGCAGGATTGCTTGGCCGCCGACCTGGGTGAAACGCCCCCATGCAAAATATGCATTCGGCATCTGGTCGATCAATCCCGCCGCCAGCAATCCTACCCATGCCGCCTTGCGCGAAGCGAAACGATCGAGAACGACATACACGCCGATTGCCGCCAGCAAATTCAGGCTCTGGCCGGCCCAGATCAAGCCCTGGATCGGAGAAACCGCTCCTACCCAGGAGACAAAGGCGCTGATCGCGTAAAGTCCCGTATGGTATCGATCCAGAGCAATGCTCGGAAACACGGGCATTTGATCCGGTAGAAAACCCGAGGCGACGACTTCCCGAGTCAGCAGCGCGTGATGAAGCGAGTCGGTCAGCGGGGGCACCGAAAAACTCACGGCAAGCCAGACTCGCGGTACCGCAACCAGCAGAATTATCCCGAGCGCAAACCATTCGTCCCGGTCGAAACGGCGCTGAGCCCCACCACGCCAGCGGCGCTCAAGCAGAAGCAGAGCGCCAACCACGACCAGGCCGCGCGCAAACCCGGCCCCGAGTCCGCCAATCGGCACACCTACCGAAACCAGACTGTCCTGCAGCGCAAACAAGAGCACTGGAAGTGCAGCCCCAACGCCCAAGGCCACCAGCCAGCCTTGAAGGCCATCGAAGTGGCGCTCCAGGCGCATCGCCCGGAATGCCGCGCGGCCGGGAATCAAGACCACCGCCGCACTCGCCAGAGCTGCGCGTATCAGTTCCGATTGCTCCATGGGGTTGCTCTGCCTATCACAAAGCGCCGCACCGCGGAACGGATGGAGTTGGGGCCACTGTCCGAAGCCGCCGATGAATCAATTCACCAGAAAGTTCACCACGAAACTCTGGATCGGCTGCAGGATGGAGCTCAGGGCACCGGAAAAGATCACGACCAGCAAAAGCAGCATGCCCCACCGGCGCATTTGGCCAACCACCGGGTACCACGAGGGCGGCACCAGACTCTCCACAACCCCGAAACCATCGAGGGGCGGGATCGGCAGCAGATTGAATACAGCGAGGATGATATTGATCAAAACCGAATAGACGCCAAAAAGCAGGATCGTCTGGAGCACATTGCTTTCCCCCAACGACGCGCCCTGTGCGCGTAGTGCCAGAACGGCCACGGTCATGATCGCCGCAAAGACAATATTGGACGCGGGCCCGGCGGCCGAGATCCAGAGGTTGGCCGAGCGCGGGTGGCGGGTATGGGCGAGAGAGATCGGCACGGGTTTAGCCCAACCAAAGACCGGAGCACCGGAAAAAGCCAGCAGGGCTGGTACCACCACGCTACCCATCGGATCGATATGGCGTAGCGGATTCAGGGTGATCCGACCCAAATCACGTGCCGTCGTATCTCCGCAACGGAGGGCCACCCAACCATGCGCGGACTCATGAACCGAAACCGCCAAAACCAGTGCCGCGATTTGCACAATGATCGAGATTGTCTCCATTCCCATACCCTCAGATGACCACCCCTGTGAGAAGCCGTCAAGATACCCGACGTGACCCTTTGCTCCGAAAAGAGTAATGTTTGGCCATGGCCGAGCCCTCCGAGACCGAAATTCCGCTCGATCCCGTCTGTGGCATGCGTGTTTCCGAAACCGCGCCCGACCGGGAATGGGTTTATCAGGAGCGCACCTTCCACTTTTGCAGTACCGGGTGCCAGGCCAAATTCCGGGGCGACCCGGAGAGTTATTTGTCGGGCAAAAGCACAACGGTAGAGGATCCGGAAGCAATCTACACCTGCCCGATGCACCCGGAGGTCGAGCAGGTAGGGCCCGGTGCCTGCCCCCTATGCGGCATGGCGCTCGAGCCCCGTGACATCCGCTTCCAGGACGATGGAGAGGATCCGGAACTCGTCACCCTGAAGCGACGCTTGCTCTGGAGCATCGCCCCGGCTGCGACGGTCTTTATTCTCGCGATGGGCGACATGATTCCGGGCAATCCCATCACCGAGCCATTTTCGGATCAGATGCTTGGCTGGATCCAGCTCTTGCTGACCACTCCGGTGGTCTTCGGCGCGGGGTCGATCTTCTTCCAGCGTGCCTGGACCTCATTGCGAACCGGGCATCTCAATATGTTCACCCTGGTAGCCATTGGTAGCGGCGCCGCCTGGGCGTTCAGCACCACGCAAGTCCTGTTCCCGCAAATCCTGGGGAACCTGCCCACCCGCGTTCCGGGGAGCGCTCCGGAGCTCTATTTCGAGACGGCCGCGATCATTGTGATCCTCGTCCTGCTGGGCCAAGTCATCGAGTTGGGGGCCCGGGCCCGGACCGGCTCCGCGGTCAAGGCGTTGCTCGGGCTCGAGCCGCCCACCGCGCGGCGGATTGCTACCGATGGGGGCGAGGCCGAGATCCCATTGGCGGAGGTGACACCCGGGGACCGCTTGCGGGTTCGGCCGGGGGAAAAGATCCCCGTGGACGGCCGGATCCTCGAGGGCAACAGTTGGGTAGACGAATCCATGCTGACCGGGGAGGCGGGGCGCATCTCCAAGAATGTCGGCGACCCGGTCACCGGCGGCACGCTCAATGGTAACGGAGGCTTCATTTTTTCTGCCGAGAGGGTCGGAAGCGATACGCTCCTGGCGCAAATCGTCCAGCTTGTCGGACAGGCCCAGAGATCGCGCGCGCCGATCGACCGGCTCGCCGATCGTGTGTCGGGAATCTTCGTGCCGGTGATTCTCCTGATCTCCCTCATTTCCTTCGGCGCTTGGCTCTGGTGGGGTCCCGAACCGCGCCTGACCTATGCGGTCATGGCGTCCATCGCCGTGCTGATGATCGCCTGTCCCTGTGCGCTCGGGTTGGCCACGCCGATGTCGGTGATGGTCGGTATCGGTCGCGGGGCCCAGGCGGGGGTGCTCGTCAAGGACGCCGCTGCTCTGGAGACATTGGCTGTCGTGAACACGCTGGTCCTGGACAAAACCGGCACCCTCACCGAAGGGGATGCCCAGCTCGTCAGCGTCCACGGGGGCAATGAAATGCTGGCGCTGGCCGCCAGCCTCGAGGCCGCCAGTGAACACCCGATTGCCGAGGCGATCGTCGCAGGAGCCCGAAAGCTGAATCTCGAGCTTGCCGGTCATGCCGATTTCGAATCCCGTCCGGGTATCGGGGTCTTCGGAACGGTTGGGGATCGCGCGGTGGCCGTAGGAAGTGAAAGATTGCTCGATGCGGGGATCGTCGACCCGGAAGACCGCGCCGCCGATGCCATAGCCCTGCGCAAACAAGGCGAGACAGTGGTGCTGGTCGCGATCGATGGCAAGATCGAGGGCCTTCTTGGGGTAGCGGACCCGATCAAACAAAGCGCTCCCGAAGCATTGCGGCGGCTCGGTCAGCTGGGCATCTCGGTCGTCATGGCGACGGGGGATAATCCCGCGACGGCGGAAGCCGTAGCCGGACAACTCGGTCTTGATCAATTCGAGGGCAATATGCTCCCCGGTGACAAAGCGGCTCTGATCACCCGTTTGCAGGCCGAGGGCAGAGTGGTGGCCATGGCCGGCGACGGCGTCAACGACGCACCCGCATTGGCGCAGGCAGAGGTGGGTGTCGCAATGGGTACCGGCACCGACGTGGCGATTCATAGTGCGGGCCTGACGCTGCTTAGCGGTGATTTGCTTGCACTGGTTGCGGCAAGACGATTGTCACAGGCCACCCGGACCAATATTCGGGAAAATCTGTTTTTCGCCTTTGTCTATAACGCCGCTGGGGTCCCGATCGCGGCCGGCATTCTCTATCCGAGCTTCGGGATTCTGCTCAGTCCGATGATCGCGGCTCTGGCGATGTCACTGAGCTCGATCTGCGTGATCGGCAATGCTCTTCGCCTGCGGAATGCACGACTGCAATAGAGATAACCCGAACGGACGGCGCGCGCGGGTGGACGTCGAGGACCAGTCTGATATCGAGCCTGAGTGTCCTTGGAGCCGCCTCCGGGTGAATCCCGAACGAAATCAAAGTCGAAGCGCCGCACAGCCATTCCCCGACTTCGACTACCCGTTCGCCTCACCAACCGGACCATGGGCCCATGGGCAAAGGAGTCCTTTTCGCTCTCCGCCGAGGAACTCCTCGCCCAAGTGGGCAATCGCAGTGGCCTTTCGGATTATGGTGCGCCCGACTTTCGCGAACCCCTGGGCCGCCTTCTTGAGGAACCCGAGCGCAAGGGCCATTTTCATCTTCTGGGGCGATATCGGCTCCACCATGAAGTGCGACGCCTCTTACGAACGCGGCTTCGGCTCCACGACCTGATCAATCGACATCCGGAGATCGAAAACCAGACCGTCGAAGCGCCCATTTTTGTCATCGGGCTACCCGGGTCCGGGAGCGATCAGCTCCATCAATTACTCAGCCAGCATCAAGCCTTGCGATCTCTTCCTGCATGGGAAGCCCGCGAGCCGCTCCCCAGAACGGTCGCCGCTGAGCCTGATCTCGACATCCGGGACCGCGAACGCCGGTTCGACAAAAATGACTATCGGCGTCGGCTGGCGATCGCCGACGCGCCTGACCGCCAGGACCATCCCTCGGCTGCACGCCTGGGGAACGACGAGGAACTGATGGGAATCGAGTTCTCCTCCATCCTGCTGGAAATGAAGTACGAGAGCGCGAGCTATCGCCGTTGGCGAATGACGCAATCGCAACGCCCGGCTTATGCGATGTTGCGACGATTGCTTCAGGTTCTGCAGTGGCTCCGCGGAGGCGAGCGGTGGATCCTCCATTCCTCACAGCATATTGATCAATTGGAGGTCCTGCTTCGGGTCTTTCCCGATGCACAGATCCTGCACGTCCACCGCGACCCCTATATCGTGAGCTACAAGACAAACCTGGCCGCCCACCGACATCATGCGCTGACGCGCCGAGGTGGTGATCTCGCAGAGCGCAACCAGCTATGGCTGGACCGGACGGAATCGAGGATGCGCTCCTGCATTCGAACACGAATGAGCTTTCCCGACTTGCCAGTCACGGACATTCGCTATGGAGACTATATTGCAAACCCTATCGAGGTCGCAGAAGGCTGCTTTTATGCCGCCGGCGAGCCGATGCCGACCGGCCTCAAGGAGCAAATGAAGGACTTCCATGCGAAAGCCCCGCGTGGCAAAGACCTCAGGATGAAGCCCGATCCCACGCATCTGGCCCCACACCCCGGCCACGTCGACCAACGACTTGGATTCTATCGCGATTTTTTCGCGGTGGGGCGCGAGGGATCCGACTTGCCCGCCCCAAACTGAATCTCTAGACCCTGAAATCAGCCGCCTGCAGGACCGGCGGCCAATTCTGCACAAAACAAGGAATGTTCAATGTCTTCTTCCAACATCAAATCCATCCGCGCCCGCGAGGTCATGGACTCCCGTGGCAAGCCTACCGTCGAAGCAGATGTCATCCTGCAGGACGGCACCGTGGGCACCGCTGCTGTTCCCAGTGGCGCTTCGACCGGCGCTCATGAGGCTCTGGAGCTGCGCGACGGCGACAAGAGCCGCTATGCAGGAGCCGGTGTGCAGAATGCCGTGGCGAATATCCACGGTCCGCTCCAGGAGGCTACCCTTGGCCTCGACGCACGTGACCAGCAGGCCGTCGATCACGCCATGCTCGCGGCTGACGGCACACCGCTGAAGAAAACTTTGGGTGCCAACGCGATCCTCGCTGTCTCGATGGCCAATGCCCGAGCCGCGGCAGCCAGCAACGACCTGCCGCTCTATAAATCGCTGGGAGGGACCGACGCAGTTACCTTACCGGTACCGTTCATGAACGTTCTCAACGGCGGTGCTCACGCGGTGGGCGGCGTCGACTTTCAGGAGTTCATGATTGCGCCGATCGGCTTCGATAGTTTTCGCGAGGCGCTCCGCGCGGGCAGTGAAGTCTATGCGGAGCTCAAGTCCATCCTGCACGACAAGAACCTCTCGGTCGGGGTCGGCGACGAGGGTGGGTTTGCGCCCGCCTTGGCACAGAACAGTGATGCGCCCGAACTCCTTTTGCAAGCAATCGACGTAGCTGGCTACAAGGCGGGCAGCGATATCGTTCTCGCACTCGACCCGGCGACCACTGAGTTCTTCGATGGCACGCATTACAGCCTCGAGCGCACCACCGGCGAGAAACTGACCTCGACCGAAATGAGCGCACTTTGGGAGAAATGGGTCGCAGAATATCCGATTCGCTCGATTGAGGATGCGCTTGGCGAGGACGATTGGGATGGTTGGGCGGCTTTGACCAAGGCCATACCGAGCCATTGCCAGTTAGTCGGCGATGACCTCTTCGTCACGCAGAAAACTCGATTGGAGCGAGGGATTCGGGAGAAGGTCGGCAGCGCGATTCTGATCAAGCTCAATCAGGTGGGCAGTGTCAGCGAGACCCTGGAAACCATTGAGATCGCGGCCGGCCAAAACTACCGACAGATGATTTCGCACCGTTCGGGCGAAACCGAGGATACCTTTATCGCCGATCTCGCGGTCGCGACCAACTCCGGCCAGATCAAGACTGGTGCACCGTGCCGGTCCGAAAGGGTCGCCAAATACAACCAACTGCTGCGAATCGAAGAGGAATTGGGATCGGCGGCGCGCTATGCCGGCCGCGAGGCCTTGTCGGACTGAGGCCCGCTCGCGGCAGCTCGACCTCCGATCTCTCAGGACCCAAGCGGGGCGGCACCAGCAAGGACTGCCCGGTAGCCTCGCGGTTCGATCCAGGCATGGTCCAGCGCGCCTCGGGACTGCAGCATTCGATGCAGGCGCGGCAGGTTATAATGCGGGACGGTCATCAGGAGATGATGTTCGAGATGGTAGTTCACACCGTTGGGCGCGAACAATAGTCGCTCCAAGGGATTGACCAGGGTCGTGCGGGTATTGCGCAATGGGTCAAGCGGGTCCGGCGCCATCGCATGTTCGGCAATCGCCCGCACCCGGGTCGCGAGCTGAAAGGTCGTCATCCAGGCCAGAGCCCAGACCAGATACACCAGCGGGTGACCCATCAGCAGGCAAATCAGGAAGATCGCCACATTCGAGACGACAACGCCGTGCAGGTTGCGCAGGCCGCCCACCGTGCGAGCTTGCCGGCCGCGACTCCGTCCCAGATCGCGTGCGAGAGTCGCGCGTACCCGCTTCCATCCGGTCTGACCGGTCAGGTCGCGAATTACCTTGCGTCGAAGGCTGGCCCGGGTGATGGGGAAGGGCGTTGTCAATCCAAGATCCGGGTCTTCGTCCGTATAGTTCTTGGCGTGGTGCTGCAGGTGATAGTCGCGGTAGGGGCCGACATCGGTCCATGTCGGAAAGGCGGCAAGCCAGTTGCCCGCCCAATCATTCCACCACCGGTTGCTTAACAGCGCGTGATGAGCCGCATCGTGCATCAGGATCGCCAGCCCCAGTTGACGACCACCGATGAGAAACGTCGCGACCACCACGACAATCGGGAGAGTGGGTGCATGCGGCCAAACCGCGACGAGCGACAGAGAACCAAAGATGATCAACCAATTCAGCGTGATCGAGAGCCATGCTCGACCGTCGCGAATCGTGACCAGGTCCCGAATTTCTTCTCGAGTCAAAACCGCTCGCCATGGCGACATACCGTATGGTCCCACCCTGCAAGACGGTTCGCAAGCGGGGAATCCTGGCAGACCGCAGCCAAACGGCTTTACGAGGCCCAAATCACCACATAGAACACTCCCATGGGGTTCCGTTGGACCAGATTCGCCCGCAAGCGCGCTACAAGGTCGCTCGTCGCGTCAGGCCTGATGGTTCTCGTTCTGACTGGCCCCGGCTTTGTGCTGGCCGCCGCGAACCCCACTGGCCAGTCCGAGGGCCGGGAGACCACGGGCACTACCGTGCGGCTCGAATACGAGCTGCACTGGCGCTTTCTGCATATCCTCTCCTTCACCTCGACCTCGCAGCGGCAGGCCTCCGGGCACTATCGCATGGAGACCGAGGGAGAGACCGTCGGGATCGTGGACACATTTTTTCCCTGGAAAGCCCGATCTGCTGCAGAAGGCGTCACTCGCTCGGGGCAATTGCGACCGACCGCATATGAAAGCAGGAGCCATTTCCGGGGCAAGACTCAGGAGGTCGATCTCTCCTACGAAGGCGATACGCCCAAATTCCGGATCCGTGGCCAGATCCTCACCGAAGGCGAGCGCGACCCGGTCCCCGAAAAGCTCCAGCAGAACACCCAGGACCCGCTTACCGCGATCGCCGAGCTGACGCGCGGGCTGGCGATGCGGGGCAAGTGTGATGGCCGTTGGCCAATCTTTGACGGACTCCGGCGGTATGATCTGCTCTACGATGATCTCGGCCCCACCGATCTCGAGGCCTCCGGTAACGATCCCTGGAGCGGCCCGGCGCGGTTGTGCCGCGTGCGCTTCGATATGCGGGCCGGGCAGTGGCGGGGCGAAGAGCGCCCCGAGGAGGATCCGTCCCAGGTACTGGTCTGGCTCCAGACACTCGTGCCCGGGCAGGATCCCATCCCGGTCCGATTTCGCGTCGAGTCCGAAAAAGGGGCTCTCGATGTCCATCTGGTCAAGCCACCCGAAAGCGGCTGATCCCGTTTGGGTCTTCGCTCTTTGCGCGCTAGAGGCATAGGCGTGGACACGCAGAGCTTAGACAAGAAAGGTCCGGGCACCGGGCCTCTCGGCGAGAGTTGGCGCGCCTGGATCGCGCTCGCGGTGGGTGTTCTCGCGGTGAGCGCACATTCCATGCTGCACTACGGAATCTCCCCCCTGATGAAGACGATCACCGAGGAGCTTTCCTGGTCACGCTCCTCCTACGCCCAGGCAGTCAACTTCCGCCTGCTTTTGATGATGGCGATCGTGCCGTTTGCGGGCGCTTTGGCGGATCGGTGGGGGCCACGCGCCGTTTTGACAACGGGCGCGTTTCTGGTGGGCCTGGGAGTCGTGTCGCTGGCCCGAATGGATACCTTGCCGGTCTTTTTCGCTACCAGCGTGCTGATCGGGCCCGGGCAGGCCTTTATCGGGTCGGTGGCGGGATCGGTTCTCGTCTTGCGCCTGTTTCGAAAGCGGCAGGGCCTGGCCATCGGGATTCTCAATGGTGGCGATAACCTCATTACCGGCATGGTCCATTCGCTATCCGCTTTATTATTGCTGCAATACGGATGGCGGGGAGCCCTCGGGAGTCTGTCAGTAGGCTACTTTATCCTCGGCGTCCTGATCTGGACGGTGCTTGCGAGTGACGAGGGCCGCAGCGGGGCAGGAGAGGAGTCTCCGACCGGCGAGGCCGAGAAACCGGCGGTCACGCGGATCCCCTGGGGCGACAAGCGGCTCTGGCTGGTCATCCTCACCTATATCGGTATTTATTCGTTCGTCACCTCGATCGGCTTCCATTTTCCTGCCTTCCGACAGGATATGGGAAGCCGCGCCGATGAGGCGGCCTGGCTCTACAGCTTCAGTACGATCATCGGCGGCTTCGGCTCGATTCTGATCGGGTGGATTTCCGAACGCCTGACCGCACGAACAACCCTGCTCGGCGTCGTCCTGGCTCTGATGCTGTCCTCGATCATCCTTTGGCTGCCGGTCGGTGAGGGGGCGCTCTATGGCTGGGCCTTCTTCTACGGAATTGCCAATGCCGGCGGCGTCGCCTTGTTGGCCTTGACCCTCAGCGAGCTCTTCGGAGATGCCGCCATTGGCAAGATCATGGGTTTTGCGATGGTCTTTTGCATGGGCGCGACAGTAGTCGGAAATTGGTTCACTGCGGCGGTCTTCGACAACTTTGGCGGCTATATCGCCGCATGGCAGGCCTATACGATGGTGCTCGCCTGCGCCGCGATCCCCGCCTATTTCCTGCGCCGAGTCAGCCCGGCCGCCTAGCGATTCGCCCCGACAGGCATCGATTCCCATTCCCGGCCAAGGCAGGTACAACAAGTGTATGAGTGAGTCATTGACCGAGGCGCTTGTCAGCGAGGTCCGCGCGCAGCGGCGAGACGCCCTCAGCGGCCCGGACAGCCCTGCGGGCCGGGAACTGGGCCTCGCTGTGGGAAAGAACGTGTTGCAGATCCGGGAAGAGCGCCAACTGGATCGCGAGGCGGTGGCGCGTCGAACCGGAATTCGCACCGATCTTCTCGAGGCGCTCGAGACTGGCGGTGCCGTGCCCAGCCTGCGGGCGGTCTGGAATCTGGCTACCGGCCTCGAGGTGCCGTTCGGCCGACTTCTCGCCAATACCATGCTGACGGCCGGCGGCGATCCCGATTTCCGAATCCAGCACGCGGATCGCGGGAGAGTGATTGAATCCTCTACAGGCAGTTTTCGCTCGCGGGTACTTTTCCTCGAGGGAGATCCCCGCGCCCCCGAGGTCTACGAATTCACCCTGAAGCCCGGAGCGGCCGAAGAGGCCGCGGCACATGCTGACGATACCTTCGAGCATATTACGATGCTTCGGGGCACACTGACGGTGACCTGTGAAGGCAAGACAGCCACTCTGCACACCGGGGATACCCTTTTCTTCCGGGCCGACCTCGCCCACAGCTACCACAATCCCGAAGAAGAAGACGCCGTCGCTCATCTTGTGATGAGCTATCGACCTTCGTGAAAATTCTACCTTAGAGGTGGGTGACACCGGCGAGCGTCCATGCGGTCGATCGCCGGCATCAGGTCCGAAGCCTAGAAACCGGCGTTCTTGTCGACGATCACATCCTTGGCCTCGCGCGCCTTGATGTGATCTCCCGTGATCATGTCCTTGTAGCCCATGCCTGGTCCGACCATGGGATAAACGTGCTCGGCAAGGTCGACGATTACCTCGAGGAAGGCTGGACCGTCGAAGGCGAGGAAGTCTTCGAGACCGGACTTGAGATCCTTGCGGGCCGAAATGCGCCTTACAAACCCGAAACCGTCGGCCTCGGCGGCCTTCACGAAGTCTTTTTGATGCAATTGCTTGTCGGACCCCGAATAGCGGTTCGCGTAGAAAAGATCCTGCCATTGGTGGACCATGCCATCACCGTAGTTGTTCAGCAGAAGGACCTTCACGGGAATGCCGTAGGTGGTCAACGTCTCGAGCTCGCCGAGATTCATCCGGATCGAACCGTCACCATCCACGTCGATCACCAGCTTGTCGGGGCAGGCCAGCTGCGCACCCGCGGCGGCCGGAAGCCCGAACCCCATGGTGCCCATGCTACCCGAGGTCAAAAAGCTCCGCGGCTCGTGGAAATCGAGGTACTGGGCCGCCCACATCTGATGCTGCCCTACACCCGTGGAGACGATCGCATTGCCCTGGGTAAGATCGTTCAGACCGTCGAGAACCTCGGTTGCCTGCAAAATCTCGGCATCCTGCTTGTAGGCAAAGGGATGGGATTTCCGGAGACCTCGCACATGCTCGAGCCAGGGGGTGAAATCCTTCGAGAAGTTATTGCCGGCGAGAAGCAGCTGCTGCAAACCAGCCCGCGCATCGCATACGTAGGCCCAGTCCACGCCCTTGACCTTGCCGATTTCGGACGCGTCGATGTCGAGATGCGCGATCCGCGCGCCCGGCGCGAACTCATGCACCTTGCCGGCCACCCGATCGTCAAACCGCGAGCCCACAGCAAAAATGAAGTCGCAATCTTCCACAGCATAGTTGGCAAAGGCTGCGCCATGCATGCCGAGCATATGGAGGGAGAGGTCGCTTGTCGTGTCGACGGACCCGATGCCCATCAGAGTGGTGACCACCGGAATCTGGAAACGCTCGCTGAAGGCCCGCAGGGCTTCCGCCGCGCCCGCGTTCAGAACGCCACCGCCCGCATAGATCAAAGGACGTTCGGCCTGAGCGAGCAGATCGTAGAAATCGCCACCAACCTCATCCGAGAGCGTGGCTCCGGCCAATTTATCCATTCGTTCATCGTAGCCGCGCAGCTCAAGCAACCCCGAGCCCTTGAAGATCCCCTCGGAGAGCTGGACGTCGCGGGGCAGGTCGACCACTACAGGCCCGGGGCGACCGGTACGGGCCAACTCGAAGGCGGTTCGGATGGTTTCCTCGATCTTGGTCTCGTCGGTAACGAGGAACACGTGCTTGGCACAGGCCGACATGATGTTGAACACCGGCGCTTCCTGAAAGGCATCGGTGCCCATGGCCGCCCGCGGCACCTGGCCGGTGATCAGGACACAAGGAATCGAATCGGCATGACAATCGCGGATCGGCGTCACGGCATTGGTCGCCCCGGGGCCGGAAGTCACAATGAAAACACCGACTTTTCCCGACGCGCGGGCGTAACCGGCAGCCATAAAACCAGCGCCTTGCTCGGTTGCCGGGACCACCAAACGGACCTGATCGGCCGGGTCCCGCCCCTCATTGAAGCGAAAAACAGCGTCATATGTCGGCAAGATCGCGCCACCGCTGTAGCCGAAGACAACGTCCACGCCTTCATCGGACAGTACCTGCACCGCCATCTCTGCTCCGGTCATCTTGGTGCCTGCCAAAGGATGGGGGGTGATTTTTGTCGCCGTCTGGGCCTTGTTCATCGGTTCATGCTCCTTGATTCGCTTGTCTTTTCCGTAGCATTGGTGGATCCACCCTGCCAAGATTCGTGCGCTGGTGGCGATTCCACGCTTGTCGGCGCTAAACTGGGAATGCAATGAGCCTGCCCGAGGACGAGAAATGGATGCAGATTGCCCTTGCCGAGGCCCATTCGGGCGCGGCGGCGGGAGAGGTACCGGTGGGCGCCGTTCTGATCGGAGCGGACGGAAAAGAGCTGGCACGGGGCCATAATGCACCCCGAAAACTCTGTGATCCGACCGCCCACGCAGAGGTTCTGACGCTCCGGCGCGCCGCTCAGCGCGCGGGCGCCTATCGCCTCCCGGGCACGACTCTCTATGCGACGCTCGAGCCTTGCGCCCTCTGCATGGGGGCGGCTCTGCAGGCCCGCGTCGGGCGAATTGTGTTTGGAGCATCCGATCCCAAGGGCGGGGCCGCCGGCTCCGTGGTGGATTTGACGCACCAATCTGCCCTGAATCACCAAATCGAGACCACGGCAGGGGTCCTCGACGAGGCCTGCGCCGCGGTGCTCCGGGCGTTCTTTGCCCAACGCCGCGCAAAACCCTGAATCGGGCCGCCTTGCGGAGCCCGCCGCGGAGCGTTAATTCTCGGACTCCGCTGGAGAGGTGGCCGAGTCCGGTTGAAGGCGCACGATTCGAAATCGTGTGTGCCCCCTTAAAGGGCACCGTGGGTTCGAATCCCACCCTCTCCGTCGGCGGGTCCCCGAGGGGCCTGGCGGTGTTTGGAGAGGTGCCAGAGTGGTCGAATGGGCGCGACTGGAAATCGCGTGTACCGTTAACGCGGTACCGTGGGTTCGAATCCCACCCTCTCCGTAGTTGATTGGCAGGAAAGACTTCTCTAAAGAGGTCTCCAACAAGCGGGTGTAGCTCAGCTGGCTAGAGCGCAACCTTGCCAAGGTTGAGGTCGCCGGTTCGACCCCGGTCACCCGCTCTCACTATGTGGGACAAAAGAGGAGAAGTTCTTACTTCTCCTCTTTTTTTTGCTACCTTCAGCGTTTCCAGTCGTGCTACTTTCGCTTCATGTCCTCGAACACTCTTTTCGTCAGCAACTTTCCCTTCACCACCACAGACACCGACCTTCGCGAGATTTTCGAGAAGTATTCCCCGATTTCCAACATTCGGGTCATTACTGATCGCCAGACGGGCCGCAGCCGGGGCTATGCCTTTGTGGAAATGGAAGACCCATCCGTTCTGCCGCGCGCGATCGAAGAATTGAATGAAACCTCCTACCGCGGGCGACGCCTCGTGGTGAATGAGGCCAAGGGCCGGCCTGGCGAGGCCGCCCCGAATGGCGACCGCCCGGCCAAGGCGCGACCGCTGCCTCCATTCCGCTACCGGATCGTGGTGCAATGGCAGGAAGACGCTCATGAGTACGATGCCGAGGTTCCCGAGCTCGGTGTGCATGGGGCGGGCGATACGCCCGAGGGTGCGATGCGCGATGCCATTCGCCACGCCGAGACCGCGCGCGAGGACGACCCGGCACAGGAGTGCCTTGCGTCCGGATTGACTTCGCACGGATTCTAGGCGATCCGATAACCTGTTGTGAGACAGGTTGGCGCAAAAAATGAGCAGACCCGCGAGCAATCGCTTGCGGGCAAGAGGGTCGGCTTTGTCGGCCGGCTGCTGACCTGTGACCAAAAGGAAGCCCGTCGACTGGTGCGACGCTCGGGCGGTGTAGTGGTGGATCAGGATCCCGACGTGCTGGTCGTCGCCGGTGGATTGCAACCCAACCCACAGTCGCCCGCTCGCGTGGTCACCGAGAAGCAGTTTCTCGAGTGTGTCGGCCAGACATTGAAGGGAGCAGCCCCGGAGCCCATGGCCGGGTTGGAGGACCTGCTACCGACGGCGCAGGCGGCACGACTCTATCCGCGCGTCACATGGCAACGGCGCCGCACGCTCGAGGCGCGAGGGCTTCTGGACCCCGTGCGCTTGCCCAACGGAGCCGGCTACCGGTTCCGCGACTTGCGGGTTTTGCGCGTCGTCGACAAATACCTCGCGGCCGGACTGCGCATGCCGCAGATCATCGCGCGCCTGGCTCCGGCCAACGATGGCCAATTCACATTCCGATTCCCGAAAGAGGATGTCCGGCCACGTCCCAAGCGCATCGATCTGCGCCTGGACCAGGACTCGGCTGACGCATGGTTCGATGTCGGCTTCTGCGCGGATCGCGACCGCGCGAGCTTTCCGACCGCCATCGCCGCCTACAAGCGCGCCCTCGAGATCGACCCCGAACACGTCCCGTCCCTGATCAATCTCGGAAACGTCTACTACGAGATGAGCCATTTCGACCTCGCCCAGGATGCCTATGGGCGCGCCTGCACCATCGACCCTGACAATCCGCGGACGCATTTCAATCTTGGCAATGCCTCCGACGAATTGGGCGACCTTCTGGGCGCCATGCGTGCCTACCGAGCCGCTCTCGCGATTTGGCCCGGCTATGCCGATACCCACTTCAATCTTGCCCTCGTTGCCGAGAAGCTGTCGAGCTGGGTGCTCGCCCAGCAGCACTGGCAGCGGTTCCTGGAGCTCGAGCCCGGCAGTGAGTGGGCCGCGGTAGCGCGCTCTCATCTCAGCGATGCGATGCGGCGAGCCGCCGACCAGCGCCTGGTCGGAAAGTCGGGCCCGGCGCTCGACCCCGAGCCCAGCGTTTAACCACTAGCTCACCGCGAATTCCTGTGGTAATTCCCACGGGCCGGACATGTGCCGGAGCTTGCGCAAGGCGGCGTACCCAAGTGGTCTAAGGGGAAGGTCTGCAAAACCTTTATTCGCCGGTTCAAATCCGGCCGCCGCCTCTACCGCGCAAGACAACGGGGGTAGAGCCGAACATGTCCGAGATTGGTTGGATCGATACGCAGGACGAGTTTGATGCCCTGATGCAAAAACTCTCGGGAGTCGATGCCTATGCGCTCGATACCGAGTTCCACCGGGAGAAAAGTTATTTCCCGCATCTGGCGCTGATCCAGATCGCCTGGGAGGAAGAGGGATCCCAGCAGCTCGTGGTCATCGACCCCCTGCCGCTCAATCTCGAAAGCATGCGAGGACTGCTGCAGAGCGATGCGCTTGCGGTGCTCCATGCCGCCGATCAGGATCTCGAAGTCCTCTACCGGGCCTGTGAGGAAGTCCCCAGGCGACTCTTCGACACGCAGATCGCAGCCGCATTTCTCGGTCTGGGACTCGCTTCTCTGGCCCGACTGGTGCAGGCACTCGAGAACAAGAACCTCCCCAAGGGCGACCGACTCACGGACTGGACGCGCCGACCTCTGGACGAGGGACAGATCCGCTATGCTGCCTCTGACGTCGACTACCTGCTCGCGATGCGGCGCGAGCTGCTTTCCCGCGCTGACAAAAACGGTACCCGCGAATGGATCGAAGAAGAATGCGAGCGGGTGCGCAGCAAGAACGTGGCACCCATGGATCCCGAAACAGCGTGGTGGAAAATCAAGGGCTCGCGCAGCCTGCGCGGAAAGAATGTCGGCGTCGCCCAGAAGGTCGCGGCCTGGCGCGAGAGCACGGCACAGAGGCGAGATCTGCCGCCGCGGTTTGTCCTGCCCGACCTTGGGCTGGCCAGTATCGTGCAACGAGCCCCCACGAACCCCCAGGAGCTCAGTCGGGTGCGCGGCTTTGATGGCCGGTATGGCAAAAACGGAGCCGAGGAGGGCATCCTCAAGGCTGTTGCCGCAGGCCTGGAGCTGGAAGCCGACGAACTGCGCCGGCCGCCCAAGGGTGTAGCCCCCGGCGACGACCTCGGCGCGACGTTGGCTTTGGGACAGGCCCTGGTGGCCCAGATCTCGGCCGAGACCGGGATCGAGCCGTCGATGCTCGCCACGCGAGCCGATATTCAGGCGCTTGCCTGGGAGCGCGAGACCGGTCGGCTCACCAACGGCTGGCGGGCCGACATCGCCGGAGAGCGCCTGAAGGCCCTGTTTGCCGGCAAGGTTGGTCTTTCCGGTAATGGCAAGGGCGGGCTTCGCATCGTTGACCTGCCGTGATCTTCGGGCCACCTTGGTCTTGGCCAGTCGCAAACACTAAAGAATAAACCGCTCGCCGGGGTGGTGGAATTGGTAGACGCAGGGGACTTAAAATCCTCTGGGGCGCAAGCCCCGTGCGGGTTCAAGTCCCGCCCCCGGCATTGATTTAGCCCCCGTTGCCCTTTGGTTTTTGGTGTTTGAGGGCCGCGAGGTCGTGTTTCGCGCATGCGCTGGTCAAACCACGGCCGGATGAGCATAGTGAGGAGCAGCGCCCGCTGTTCGGCGGTCTGGCGCAGAAGGGTTCACGATGAGTCATCCGTATGCAGAATTGATCGGCCTCGAGATCGAGGAACTCGGTGAAGGCCGTTCGATTTGCGCACTCACCGTGGCTGAGTCTCATTACAACCCCCAGCGCGTAGTACACGGAGCGGTACTCTATTCGCTGGCCGACACGGGGATGGGGGCCGCGCTCTATCCCGGTCTCGCCGACGGTGAGATCTGTGCGACAGTCGAAATCAAAATTAACTACTACAAGGCAGTGACGACGGGTCAGGTTCGTTGCGTTACGGAATTGATTCATCGGGGAAAGCGGGTCGCAAACCTCGAGTCTTCCCTATACGTGGATGATCGCCTTGTCGCCAAGGCCAACGGGACCTACTCGATCTTCAAGTTTTCCGGCGAGCTGGGCTCCACCCGTTGATTCCGGGCCGAGCCAGAGACGGATTTCGAGACCCTGATGCGCATTGACTACGGCAATCTGAACGCGACAATCGCGGGCCTTCTGGAAGGCGAGGTCGATGAGGTGGCCATCATGGCGACCCTCGCCTGTGAGCTGCACCACCGTGACGACCGTTTCGATTGGACCGGATTCTACCGCGTTACGGAGCCGCAGCTCCTGAAAATAGGCCCCTACCAGGGCACCCACGGCTGTCTGGTCATCCCCTTCGACCGCGGCGTTTGCGGGGCGGCGGCTCGCTCCGGCGATGTTCAGTTGGTGCCGGATGTAGGTGCCTTCCCCGGACATATTCCTTGCGCGAGCTCGACAAAATCGGAATTGGTCCTCCCGGTTTGGAACGGGGCAGGACAGCTGATCGGGGTGCTCGACCTCGACAGCAACCAGCCCGACGCCTTCACACAGGAGGACGCGAGGCATCTGGCTGCGATCCTGAAGGCCAGCTTTGCCCATTCGAAACGCGAGAGCCTCCAATCCGCACCGGATTCATCACGGCGGTAGATCGTAGTTTATCCGCACAGAAGAGCGGCGCGAGGCAAGGACACGCTGGGCCGGGAGACGTGGACCCGGCCGCCGGGAAGTCATCGCGCGATACCGGCTGGTGCAGATGCCGCAGCATCGGGCAGAGGCAATGGTGGCGCATTTAGACGCTGGCGCCTGAAGATTTCCCTCGACTCCCGTGGGTTTACCGCAGATGCTCGGGGAGTGTGGCGTCGCGCTGCACTCGATTATTTTCTGTGCGTCACGAGGCTCAGGCCAGCTGTCGTTTTGAATTTCAAACGCGCATACGGGGACGAACAGCCTCGTTGCGAGGAGGTTGATGATGAAGTTATGGGTGTCGCTGCTTTCGGTCGGAGTTCTGGCCGCGTGGAGTCCGTCGGCAAATGCACTGGAACTCTGTGCGGTCCTCGACAAGAAAACGGGGGAGCTGAAGGAAGGCTCGCCAATCAAGCTGCGTTCCGTTTGCAAGACAAAGAAAAACGGCACCCCCATCGAGGTGTCCATCGGGACTACCGAGGCACTGGCCGCCGCGACGGCCAATACCGCAGCGCGAGAGGATCTCGAGCAATACCTCGAGGTTGATACGACCAACCACGTCGTGCGCTTTACGGGGGCCAACATCCAGATCCGGAGCGGTGCGGGCGCCAGCTGGGGGACTGGCGTGTCCGCCTCGCCTGACGTCAATGGCCTCGGAAACCTGATCATCGGCTACGACGAAAACGACGGTAACGACAAGACGGGCTCGCATAATCTGGTACTGGGTCCCTATCACACCTATAGCCAGGCAGGCGGGTTGGTGGCTGGATACAATAACGCGGCGACCGCCGGCTACGCCTCGGTGACGGGAGGTTCGGAGAACACCGCGAGCGAGCAATACAGCGCCGTGACCGGCGGGCAAAACAATTTGGCGGGTGCCGCGCACGCCACCGTCAGTGGCGGCAGGCAGAACCAAAGCACCGGCAAGCATGCCTCGGTCGGAGGCGGGAACATCAACGTCGCCGAAGGCGTTTATGCCGCGGTCTCGGGGGGGCATAACAATCGGGCGAGCGGCAATTACGCATCGGCCAGCGGGGGTTCCACCAACCAGGCCACTAACTCCTACGCCTGGACTGGTGGCGGTCTGGCCAATCAGGCCAGCGGCAATTACGCGGTCGTCAGCGCCGGCCGCAATAATACGGCGAGCGAGAACGAAACTTCAGTCAGCGGCGGGGCGCAGAACCAGGCTACAGCCCGCCACGCCGCGGTAAGCGGTGGCCAGGGAAATCAGGCATCCGGGATCGCGTCCCATATCAGCGGTGGTCGGTTCAACGACGCCACGGCAACTTACAGCGTGGTCAGTGGCGGCGCGGGCAATACAGCCAGTGCCACCGAGGCGACGGTCAGTGGCGGCGAGGCCAATACCGCGGACGTCGAAGGGTCGCATCTGCCCTGATTTGCACCCCGGAGAGAATCGGGGCGGGAGTTTGACGAATCAGGGTGCACTCGGGCAAAAACCAACGCAGATGATTGGCGACATCACAGGCAGTCGGTTCGGAGCCGTGCCGAAGGACATCGACGTTTCGCGGTTTATCCCCGATCGGGAGGTCGCCTGAATGTTGCGGAAGATTCTCCTCGGCGTTCTGCTTCTGGGCCTTGGTATCTATCTTGGCTACAGCCTGCCGCGTGGCGCAGGTCTGATCAGTACCGTCATGAACCTCGGCACGAGTAACAGCGAGGACTACGCCAGCAGCGCCTCGCATCAGGCCTTTCTGGAGCTGCAGGATTTGATCTCCAGCACACGAGAAATGGTCCTCGCCGATTCCCGAACGCAGCAGGAGGCCAATGAGGGGATGCGCTGGATGCTCCGGGCGTTGGCCATGAGCACGGAGGTGGCTGCCGATACCAATCCAAGGTTCCCCCATTTTCAACGCATGGACACGCTCGCCCGCAAAGTAGGCGGCGACAATCCGGACGCCGAATACGAGTTTGCCCAAATCGACGGACGCTTTGACTATCGGATCACCGGAAATTTGGGAACGATCCGGTACCTGGGGTTCACGATCAACGCGGGGCAGGGAATGACGCCGCGGCGGCAGGCCGGATATATCAGCGACCAGATGCTGGATGTCGACGAGGATGGCAATTTCACGATCTTGCTGGCGCAGCAAGAACCCGATGTTCCTGGAAACTGGGTGCAAATCCCCGAGGATGCATCTGGCATCCTCGTGCGCGAGTATATCGCGGACCGGCAGGTCGAAACGCTCCCTACGCTCAAGATCGAAATCATGGGCGACCCACCAGCATTCATGCCGCCGAGCGATGCCGAGATTGCCGCTTCCATCATCGGCACGACCTACGCCTTTTTGCGGCTCACCACGCTGCACCGCACCGTTCTGCCGCGACTGCTCGACGAACAAAATGGTTTCATCCGCGCGACCTCCGAGGAACTGGGAGGGGCCATCAGTGGTGCCGACAACCTCTACATGATTGGCAGCTATCAGATCGAGGACGATGAGGCCTTGATCGTCGAGGTCCAGCCACCGGATAGCCGCTACTGGAACCTCACTTTGGAGAACCGCTGGCACGAGATCGGCGATTATCTTCATCGACCCACCTCCCGCACTCTGGAGAATGTTGTGCACAACAAGGATGGATCCGTGGAATTCCTGATTTCACACAAGGACCCGGGACACCCCAATTGGCTGGATACCAGTGGTCATGGATTCGGGTTCATGACGTTTCGTTGGGTCGATGGTCAGATCGACGAGATCGATATGCCCACGACGCGCGTGATCAAGATCGCGGAGATAGACACAGCCAAACGCCCCTGAGCGCCCTCGATAACTGGCCGTTATCGGATTCCGGCTCCAGCAACTGGATTCAAATCAGTTCGCGCAATCCTCTCCGGTTTGACCGACACCGTTGCGTGGGGCAAAACGACTGCGTTTCAACATTGGCCCTGAACGCCACGTTCACCAATCAGGGCCGGCCAGCACGGAGATCCAATGCTTACCAAATCGCTTTATCCGATATGCCTGCTCGCAGCACTGCTCCTTTCGACCCCGGCAAACGCACAGCCGGCGGCACCCAGCGAGTTTCTGGAGACGGTCATCGAGGGGGAAACATCCACTGGTGGCGTTGCCAGCGAGGACGATGCACTCGCGGCCGAAGCGGCGGATATCGCTGCGGGAAAGCCGGTCGCCGGTATTTCCCGAACCACGGCTTCCGAGATCGAGGAAATTGTGGTGAGCGCGCGCAAGCGCGAAGAGCTGCTCGAGGATACGCCACTTTCGGTGACCGCGCTCGGGGAGGAAATGCTCCGCGAGACCGGCACAACCCGCCTCGACGAGATCAAGAATTTCGTGCCCAATCTGCAGATCATTACCGGCCGCGGCGGGCAGGATACGATCGCGCGGATCCGCGGAGTTGGGACGGCAACCGGCGAGATAGCCTTTGACCCGGGCGTCGGGATCTATGTGGACGGCGTGTTTCTTCCCCGCTCGCTCGGATCTCTTGTCCAGGTTCTGGATGTC
Organism: Binatia bacterium; assembly: GCA_965658895.1. Classification (GTDB taxonomy): domain Bacteria; phylum Desulfobacterota; class Binatia; order UBA12015; family UBA12015; genus UBA12015. The sequence goes on along the minus strand of CBFHUR010000012.1, from coordinate 28,330 downwards.
GAACAAATCGAGGTCCTGCGCGGTCCGCAGGGAACTCTTTTCGGTAAAAACACGATCGGTGGCGCCATCAATATCACCACCGTGAAGCCACGTGACAACCTCGAAGGCTTTGTCCTGGTACGCCCGGGGAACTTCGGCCGAATCGACACCCAGGCGATCCTGAATCTACCCATCGATATCGGTTGGCTCGAAGACAAGCTCTTCGCTCGACTCACGTTCGGATCGGCCAATGACGATGGCTACACCTACAACCGCACCCTCGGGCAGCATTGGTCGAACCGCGGCAACTACTCCTTCCTGGGCAGTCTGCGTTTTCTGCCGACCGAGTCGTTGACGATTGACGTCAGTGGTACCTGGGGCAAGACACATACCCGCCCCAAGGGCGGCAATTGCCGATTCGTACAGCCAACCGGAGCACAATTTTTGTACCCTGATTACGCTGATGCATGCCGCGAATCGGGCGAACTCGGCGGCGTCTATGAGTTCGAGGCCGATACTTCCAGCTTCTTCGACATCGCCAGCTACGGCACCTGGGGCACAATCGCCTGGGATGCAGGCGATGTCGGCCCTCTCCAGGACCTGACGCTGAAGTCGATCACCTCCTGGCGCCAGCAGAAGCCCCGCACCCGTCAGGATCTCGACATGAGCCGCGTTCCCGTCCTGAACCTGACCCTCACAGAAGGAGGGGTCGATGGGGCCGCTCCGGGATTCCAGCAGCAGATCAGTCAGGAACTGCAGGTCAATGCCAGTGCTCTGGATGAACGTCTGCAGATGGTCGGTGGTGTCTTTGGTTTCTGGGAGAAGGCCGACATGCCATTTGTGACCTATTCTCTGCCGACCATCATTCCAGATGCCGATCCCATCAATATCGAGAGCCGCTCTCGTACTGACAATTGGAACTGGGCGGTCTATGGTCAGGGAACTTTCGATCTCACCGAGTGGCTGAGTTTGACAGGCGGCCTTCGCTACACTCAAGAGAAAAAGGGAGCTTCACAACAGACGACCAACCGCACGACCGGCGTCGCGGATGCACCTTATAGCGGCAGCGTGATCTACGACGCATGGACCCCGATGGGCTCGGTCGCATTCACGGTGCCCGACGCGCTTCTGGAAGACACGGCTCTCGACCACCTCCTGGGCTACTTCACCTACTCCAGAGGGTTCAAGGGTGGTGGATTCAATGCGGTCGTCAATATCGATGTCACCGAGCTCGAACCGTTCGCTCCCGAATATCTCGAATCTTTTGAGGTTGGTCTGAAAACAGTGTCGTTCGATCGTCGGCTGGTGGTGAATTTGGCCGCGTTTCTGGGCGACTACAAGGACATTCAGGTGTCTTCCATGCGAGTGGAGGACGACCCAGAGGACCCGACCAACATTCAGGTACAGCGCCTGACCCAGAACGCTGCTTCCGCGACAACCCGCGGGATTGAATTGGATATCTTCGCCATGCCACTGCCGGGGCTTCAGATCACCGGCTCGCTGGGCTTGCTCGATGCTCGTTACAACTCGTTCCCCGATGCGATCAGCGAACTCAACAATGAGGAGACCGTCAACCGGGCTGGTGAATCGTTCTTCGACGTACCGCAACTGCAGACCCACGTCGGGATCCAATATTCGGTCCCGCTCGACCTCGGCGGGCCGGAATGGATGGTGGGCTGGGTGACTCCCCGAGTTGATTGGTCCTACACGAGTGCGATCGCGTTCGGCGGCGAAGAACTTCCCTATGTCACACAACGCGGCGTCAATCTTCTCTCGGCACGACTCTCCTACGGGTTCCTGGACAACCGAGCGCAGGTCGCACTCTGGGGCAAGAACCTGCTCGACAAACGCTACTTCGGGGCCAAAAACTCCTGGGCCAACCTCTTCGGAACCGTCGTTCGCTACTACGAACCACCCCTGACCTTCGGCGCGGAGCTATCTTATCGCTTCTGAATCTTCGCATGGCCCCAGCCAGCGCTTGTCCGCATAGCGCCAGTCAAGGTCGCTCAGCCAAACTGTCCGACCGGGAAGCCGGTTGCCCATGAATTTACGAGCCAACGGTGTTATTTCCCATTCCGACATCAAGGCTCGTTTCACGGAGAAAAAATCTCATGATTCAATTATATGGCGCCAACGCCTCACCCTTTGTTCGCAAGGTCATGGCCATTCTCGCCATCAAGAAATTGCCCTACGACCACATTCCCTCCATGCCGTTTTCCGGCGACGAGCAACTGGCCCGCGTCAGTCCTCTCAACAAGGTGCCCGCTCTCGTCGACGGCGATCTCAATATTGCCGATTCGAAAGTCATTTGCCGCTATCTGGAGAGCGCCTATCCCGAGGTGCCGGTCTATCCGGAAAGCCGGGAAGACAGGGCTCGTGCGGATTGGTTCGAGGAATACGGCGGCACAGCGCTGGCGGAAGCAGCAGCCGGCATCTTCTTTAATCGCTTCATGGTACCAATGGTATTCAAGAAACCGGTCGACGAAGAGCTCGTGAACAAGATCATCGATGAGCAATTGCCTCCGATGCTGGACTATCTCGAAGGGGAAGTACCCGCTGACGGTTTCCTGTTCGGAACCTTGACGGTAGCCGACCTGGCACTCGTGTCGCCCTTCGTGAACGCCGGCTACGCCGGCTATACCGTCGATGGAGAACGCTGGCCAAAATTTGCGGCTCTGATTCAACGAGTCCGAGAGGTCCCCGCCATGGCGGCTCTGCTCGAAGTCGAATCGGCCATGTTCCCCCCGGCAAGTCAGAACCCGTCCTGACGGCATCCCGGACCCACAAGGAGGGGAAATGACCGCGAGACGAGTAGGACACGACCGAGACACCCGGAGATGTCTTGCGGCGGTAGTTCTGGCACTTGGGAGCCTGACCGCAACCGCCTGCAATTCAGCCCATCGGCCTGAGAACATCGTTGTCGCCGAGACCGATGCTACAGGTCGGTCGGCTCGCCTTCTGTCGGCTTTCTACGGTTTGGATGACAACCTGCCGTTCGGGGCGCATCTGCTTTGCCTGGGAGGTGGCGGACGCGATGGCATGCCGGTCATTTTGTCGCATACCGTCGATAACGCGACTCTGGATGCCGAGGATTTCCGTGTAATGACTCGGGGGGGTGCGGCAAAGACGCCTCTGTGCGCCACGCTCTTTCCGGCAACCGACGCGGGAGAAGGAAGGACAGTGCTCCTGATCGGCGATCTCGGAAGCGCCACGGAAGACCCACCGCTGTCGGTCACGGTTGTGGGAGACCTTGTCTCCGACGGTCGAAGCGGAGGACCGGTCAATTTCAAGGGGCAGACGGTTGCGGTCACACCTCTCGAAGCCGGGCCCAGCCTGGTGTTGGCAGAGGTCGTACCCAGCGAAATCTGGACGGTTTCAGGACGCGGTTCGGCGTGCCCACGGGATTCCCGCCAAGTGGTCCGGGTCACATGGGAGGGCGGCGTCCGAAGACCCGATGGAGAGAATGCGGGAGACCGCGAGCGTGAGCTCTATCGCGTCACGGTCCGACGCGCAGACGGCTCGCTCGAGGTGATCCAACCCGACGTGCTCGCGGAACTTGGCGACAACGACAACAACCATCTGCTTTGTCTGAACACGATCGATCCGGTCGTCGCCGTCGCCTTTCCCGCGGGCTATCTTGTTGACCCCAACCAGGATCGCAATCCCGATACCCGGATCGAATTGACCAGCGGAAACAACCAGGGAAACAGGACACCCGATGCTTGAGCCAGACAAAAATCCAAACCCGGCGTTGCTTGTGGATCCGCCTTGGCCGCTGCGTGTGCTGGGAGGAAAGATTGCTTCGCGAGCGGCCAGTACAGAACGGCTGGCGAACCGACGGGTTGCGGCGGAAAAGAAACGACAAGCCGACGGGCGCGCTCATGAGGTCCTGTATTTCCATCAACTGGACGACCCGTATTCACATCTGACAGCTCAGGTCGTCAGCGCTTTCGCGGACCGCTATTCGATCCGGCTCCAGCCGCACCTGATTCGGGCCACCGGCGGTGCTGCGCAGCCCGAACAAGAAAAACTCGCCGTTTGGGCACGGCGCGATTGTGGACTGGTCGCGCCACACTTCGGGCTGACCTTTGCCGATACCGCACCCGTAGTCCCGGATCCTGCCGCACAAGAATCGGCACTTCTGGCGCTGGCCGGTCTCTCCCCCGAGGAGTTTCTTTCCAGGATCGTGACCATCAGCACGGATTTATGGGCGGGCAGGCGATCACAGCCCGCGCCGTCTTCTCCGCAATCCGCGCAGGCCGAACTTGAAGCGGGCTCGGCCAAACTTGCGCAACTCAACCATTATTCCGGCGCGATGTTTCACTACGAAGGTGAATGGTATTGGGGTGTGGACCGGCTCTTTCACCTGGAACAACGTCTCCGCGAGCTCGGTGCCTGCAAGGACCCCGAGCTACCGTATTTGGTCGAGCGTCCGGCCATGGATTTGACCGGCGTGAATGCCTCCGGGCTGGATCTGCATTTCTATCCGTCGCTCAACAGCCCCTACACGTCCATTATCTTCGACCGAACGATCGCCATGGCCGAAGCCTGCAAGGTGAATCTGCACCATAAGCCGGTGTTGCCCATGATCATGCGCGGGGTTCCCGCGCCCACCGCCAAGCAACGCTACATTCTGTTTGATACCAAGCGCGAGGCAGACTTTTTCGGCGTGCCGTTCGGACCTCTGGTGACACCCATAGGCACGCCCACGCGCCGGGCCTACTCCTTGCTGCCCTGGGCAAGAACTCAGGGCAAGGACGTGGCGCTCCTGAGCAAGCTCCTGAGCTACGCATGGGCTCAGGGCAAGGGTCTCCACAAGCCCGCCAACCTGCGCGCTGCCGTAGAGGATGTGGGCCTCAACTGGCAGGAGGCCGCCAGCCGAATCGGCACGGATGAGTGGAAGAGCAGCACCGAGCGATACCAAACAGAAATGGTCGAGATGATGGGCCTGTGGGGAGTGCCTTCCTACAAGCTGTCGGGACCCCGAGGCGAGGACGATCTCGAGGTCTGGGGCCAGGACCGTCTATGGCTTGTCGCCGCCGAAATCCGGAGGCGGGCCGGGCTTGCCGGCAGGCAGGAGGAAAGCCCGCGTCCGTGACGGCGAGGGATGGGTCCAGACCACCTCGAGGGCAGCAAAACGCCCGTCGGCAAAGGCCGTGTAGAGATCGGCTGCTCGCAATACCGCTTCCTGATTCGGATCCACCCCGACACCGTCTGCAAAAAGGTACCGGTGCTCTAACTCGCTTTTGCAGGTCTCGACCCGGAATTCCGCTGACCCGACCTGTTGATAGAGCCTCTCGAAAAAATCGACAGGCAAGAGATTCACCGCGGTGTCTGCCCGACGATCACGGATCGTGACGCGGGCGTTGACACCAGCATGCCGGGCGGGGAAAGGTTGAACGCAGACTGTCTGACCGAGCAAGGAGGGACTCCAGAACATGCATGCGACCGGAAACGAACCCAACTCGACCATCTCGATCCAACCGCTGTCGCCCACGATTGGCGCCGAGGTCGCGGGCTTCCGCATGGATGGCGAGTGTACGGATCGGACCATCGCGGAAATCAGGCAGGCCCTGCTGGATTGGAAGGTCATTTTTTTCCGCGAGCAGGACGTCAGTCGCGAAGATCATATCGCCTTTGGTCGACGTTTTGGGGAACTCGAAGTCCATCCCTTCGCCACCAATCACCCGGACCACCCCGAGATCGTCGTGATTCATCACGACGAAAACTCCCAATCAGGCCAGAACAGCTGGCATAGTGATGTGACCTGGCGCGAGGAACCGTCACTTGGCTCGATCCTCCGCGGCCGGGTCATTCCACAAGTGGGCGGCGATACCCTCTTTGCCGACATGCATGCCGCGTACGAAAGCTTGTCCGATGAACTCCGCGGCGAGATTGACGGCCTGCACGCCATCCATTCCTATACACGCGTCTTTGGGCATCACCTCTCCAGCGAGAAACAGCTGGAGATGCGCGAGCGTTACCCTGACGTTCGCCACCCGGTAGTCCGCACGCATCCGGAGACGGGTGCCAAAGGTTTGTATGTAAACTTCTCCTTCGTCTCTCATCTTGAGGGATTCGAAGAGGCCGAAAGCCGGCGACTCCTGGGAAAACTCTACAAACAGGCGAGCGTCCCGGAATTTCAGTGTCGGTTCCGCTGGCGTAAGGACTCGGTGGCGTTCTGGGATAACCGCGCCGTCCAGCATTACGCGGCTTTCGACTACCGGCCAGCGACCCGGCGGGTCGAGCGCGTCACCGTCGCTGGTGATCGGCCTTACTGAGAACACGCGGCGCGTCCCCGGAATCGGAAGCTTCCGAAGGTCTGCCTTGTTGAAAGTTGCAAGTCGAGAATACCGCCATGGCAGAATCAAGAAAGGAGAAATGGGCTCGTGAGCGCAACGAGACTCTCGTCCGGGAACGCGCGCTCTGGTCGGAAGGCCTTTCTCTTGTCGCAGGAGTTGATGAGGTCGGCGTGGGTCCTCTGGCGGGTCCCCTGCTTGCCGCAGCCGTCATTCTTCCCGCCGATGTCGCCATTGATGGCGTCCGCGACTCCAAAAAAGTCAGCCCGAAACGCCGTGAGGCTCTGTTTACGGAAATCTGCGACATGGCGATCGCCTGGAGCGTCGGGGAGGTGAGTGCCGCCGAGGTCGATCGGCTCAACCCCTACCAGGGCGCACTCGAAGCGATGCGCCGTGCGGTTACCAGCCTGAGCCGAACACCCGACCATGTTCTGGTCGATGCCCGAACCATTCCCGGGATTGAACAACGACAAACGGCCATCGTGCGCGGGGACGCATCCGTCTATTCGATTGCCGCAGCTTCCATCATCGCCAAGGTCTCCCGCGATCGCCTGATGGCAGGACTCGATGAGCAATTCCCGGGCTATGGATTTGCCAGGCACGCAGGCTATGGCACCCCCGAACATTTTCGTGCCCTTGAGACGCTCGGGCCATGTCCGGCCCATCGCCGATCGTTTGCGCCCGTGCGCGATCGGCTCGCGGATGCCGCTGGAGCAAAGACACGCTAAGGTTCAGCCGGAACCTTCCGTCAGCCTCAAGCGACAAGACGAACACAATGAATAATCGAGACAAAGACTCCGAGATCGGCACGCCAGAGACCCCGGAACAAGAAATCCGCGATCCACAGACCCAAGAATCCGGAGCCGGGGGCCGCGAGTCTGCCGGTTCAACTCCGGCGAGACGAGGGCAGGGCGGCGCCGTCATGGTGGATCGTTCGCCCGCTACAAGCGCCGGGCCTGCGATCACGCCACTGCCAGCGGGCGAGGTCCAGCGGGTTCCGGTTTCCGGCATGCGCGCAGCGATTGCCCGCCGGATGCACCAAAGCCAACGCGAAGTTCCGCTTTTCCACGCCGAACACCTGATTCGAATGGATCCCGCCCTTGCACTCTGCGCCCGGCTTCGTCAGGAGGGCCACCAGATCTCCCTGACCCATATCCTGCTCAAGGCGGCCGCCGACAGCGTCCATGCACAACTGGAGGTGAACGCCAGATTTGTCGGCGACGCGATTGAAATCCTGAGGCGAATCCATCTCGCGATCGCCACCGGCCTTCCCGAGGGTCTGGTTTTTCCGGTATTGCATGATGCCCCAGGCTTGAACCTCCTCCAGATTGCCGAGAGGACAGCAACCCTGCGGGCGAAGGCCGAGGAGAAAACACTGACGACCGAGGAACTCAGTGGTGCCACGTTCACCGTCTCCAATCTCGGCAGGGAAGGTGTGGATCGATTGACTACGGTGGTCCAACCGCCACAGGCGGCCAGTCTTTCTCTGGGCGCCGTGAAGCAGCGCCCGATCGCCGAAGATGGCGAACTGGCTGTGGCCTCGACTCTTCACGCGACCCTATCCTGCGATCATCGTGCCGTGGATGGGCAACAGGCCGCCGCATACCTCAAGGACCTGGCACGCCGCCTGGAGGACCCGGAACAATTACTGACGGGAATTCGCCTCGGAGACGCGTGAGCGGGTCCACAACAGCAGGAGAGCCCGACGCGATATGGGAACGTCAGGAAGGCCTCCTTCGATGCCGTTATTTTGGGCGGATGGACTACGCCTGCGCGCTCGAACTACAGGAAAGCCTGATCGAGAGCAGCCGCGCGGGACAAGACCACCTTCTTCTTCTGGAACATCCGCCGGTATACACCACCGGACGAAACGGAGATCCGGCCAACTTGCCCAGCGAAACGAACGAGGTGCCCGTCATCCCCACGGTTCGGGGCGGCGATGCCACATACCACGGTCCCGGCCAACTGGTCGGATACCCGATCGTCAATTTGCGCCGGCGCGGCAATGACGTGCATCGCTATCTTCGGGAAATCGAAGGCGTGCTGATTGAGCTGCTGGCAGCCTATGGCATCTCGGCCGAACTGCGTCCCGGAAACACAGGGGTCTGGGTGCCGGAGCGTAGCACCGGGCACTCGGCCAAGATCGCCTCGATCGGGATTGCGGTACGCCGTAGCGTTGCCTGGCATGGCTTTTCTCTCAATGTGGACGATGACCTCGCTGCTTTCGACCGGATCCGGGCCTGCGGAATCCCCGGGGTGCGTATGACGTCGATTGCCGGGGCTGGTCAGAAGCCCACGCCGAGCCTGACGGCGGTGGCCGAGAAGGCTGCCACACTGATGGGGCAGGCGTTCGGGAACCCCTTCGGGGAGTGATTTCCCGATAGTTTTGGCAGCGTTATTGCTTCGCGCCCTCGTTTCCCGTAGCAAATTGTACGGCCGGATCTGCTGGTTCGGTGAGGTTTCGGAGGAGAGGCGATGCTCAAGCTATACGATTATATGCAGTGTCCGTTTGGCCAGAAGGCCCGGATCGTGCTGGCCGAAAAGCAGCTCGACTATGAGCTGGTGCCCGTAGACCTGCGCAAAAATGAGCAATTCGAGGCTTCTTTCGTCGAAATGAGTCCTTTTCACAAGGTGCCCGTTCTTCTGGACGAAGAGGGAGCTGACGATCCCGAGCGCATCGTCGTCTACGATTCCACCACCATCGGGGAGTATCTCGAGGACGAATATCCCGAGCCAGCCCTGCTCCCGCCTGCGGAAGAGGCCGCCGAACGAGCCCGGATTCGCAGTCTTGAGGATTTCGCAGATCAGGCGTTTGTCCTGCCCGCCGGCAACTACCTCACGGAATACATCAAGGAAGAAAACGGCGATCCCGATCGACTGGCCCGCGCGAAAGAAGATCTCGATCGTGCCTTTTTTCGACTCGAAAGAGAGCTGCAGGGCGGCCGAAAATACCTGGGTGGAGAACTCTTCACGCTGGCCGATGCCGCCTTCGCCCCCCGTCTCCTGCTTCTGGCCGGACGCGGCGTGGAGCTTCCGGCCGAGACCCGCGCCTTGCGCGGTTATATCGACCGATTGCGTCAACGCGAGAGTATTCGCAACCTCCAGGGGATCTGAGCTCCGGCAAAGCGCATGCGATACCCGCGTGATCGTTTCGGAAGGGCCTTGGTCTAGATGACGCCCGAAGAGGAAGAACAAAGGCGACTCGAGATCGCCCGTTCCTTCCGAGTTGTCTGTATTTGCCACAAGATCAAGCGGGGCGTGATCGAAAAAGCCATCGATTCCGGTGCGACGACCATCGCCGAAATCCGCGTGAGGACCCGTGCAGCCACCGGTCCATGCGGCGCCAAGCGGTGCGGTCCCGTCATCGCCGGGATGCTCCGCGGCGAGGATTGAGAGTTTGCCTGCGACACTTCGGGTGGTAGTTTCAGATCGGACCACGGGCATCTTCGTGGTGAACGGTGGCTTGCGATGAACAATACAACTTTGCCTGAGCGGATCCCTCTTTTCCCCCTCCCGAACGCGATTCTCTTTCCGGGGATCAGTCTCCCCCTGCATATCTTCGAGCCTCGCTATCGCGAGATGGCAGCCGATGCGCGGGCCGGAGACGGGATGATCGGCATGGTCCTTCTGAATCCGACCGACTCGGCCGGCGAATCGGGAGATCCGGCCATCTTTCCCATCGGATGCGCCGGCACCATCGATCGGTTCGAACTCCTCGAGGACGGACGATCGAACCTGATCCTCAAGGGCTTCCGCCGATTTCGGATTCGGGCAGAGGATAGCGCCAAGCCCTACCGGATCGCAGAAGTCGAGTGGCTGGACAGTCCGGCCGACGACCAGAGCCTCGCCGAAATCCCGATCGAATTGATTCCCAAACTCGAGAAATTATTGCGACGCGAGGGTCGAGACTTCGAAGGCAGTCTCGCCGATCATTTGCCCGAGGATGCGGCCGTCGCGATCAATACTCTCGCGTTTGCGATGGATCTCAATATGGTCGAAAAAATGGCCCTGCTGGAATGCGGTTCGGCCCGGCTCCGCGCCGACCGCCTGATGGAATTCGTCGAGTTTCGACTGGCTGGCCCCGACCAGGCCTCGCCCGACGAAGAAAGGATCGTGCATTAGGATGATGGCACAGATTCCGGCGCTGCTTGCGCTATTGGCACTCATCTCGGGTATCGTCACCATGGTGATCGGCGTTTCGGTCGGACACGAAAACGCCTCACTCGAGACACTGATCTACGCGGGGATGACCACCTTGTTCCTGCAGGTCTTCGCGCTCGCCGTCACCTTTATTCACAGCCGGCTGGTCACCCAGGATATGGCCACGCTCATGATTGCGGTGGAGGAAGCGCAGGCACCAGCCCGGGGTGGGGCAGATTCCCCTCCCACGAGCGTCGCAACGCCGGAACGGCAAGCCCCGGAATCTCATGCTAGCAAAACCGATGAGAATCGAGGTGAATCATGAAACGCAGCCTGCAGGATGTACTCAAGGACGCCCGCGCGATGGTGCCCGAAGTCTCGACCGACGAGGTCTCGGGAAGGCTTGAACAAGGCATGGGCGAAACCGTCCTGCTTGACGTCCGCGAGAAGGAGGAGTTCCGGGAAGGGCACCTCCCCGATGCTATTTCGGTACCCCGAGGATTTCTGGAGATTCAGATCGAGACAGCGATCCCCGACCGCGACACACCCATTGTGGCCTACTGCCAGGGCGGGACGAGATCTCTGATTGCGGGCCGCGCACTGAAGGAAATGGGCTATACCGATGTGGTTTCGATGGCAGGCGGGTACGGCGTCTGGAAGGGCGCGGGTCACCCGTGGACGCAGGACCACCAATTCACGCCGGACCAGCTGCAGAGATACAGCCGCCACTTTCTGCTCCCCGAAGTCGGCGAGGAAGGACAGGCGAAGCTCCTCGACGCCAAGGTTCTCCTGATCGGAGCTGGCGGGCTCGGTTCACCCACGGCCTATTACCTCGCAGCGGCGGGCGTCGGCACCATCGGAATCGTCGACGACGACACTGTAGACCGGTCCAACCTGCAGAGACAGATTCTCCACACAGAAGAACGCGTGGGCATGCCCAAGGTCGAATCTGCGCAACTTACCCTGCAGGGGCTTAACCCGGACGTAAAGGTCGTCCCGTATCAGGAACGGATCAGCTCCGAGAACGTGATGGAGCTTTTTGCTGATTACGATATCATTGTCGACGGCTGCGATAATTTCCCGACGCGCTACCTGGTCAACGACGCGTGCGTCTTTTTGAACAAGACGAACGTGCATGGCAGCATCTTCCAGTTTGAAGGCCAGACCACCGTCTTCAAGCCGCACGAAGGTCCCTGCTATCGATGCCTCTTCCCGGAGCCGCCACCGCCCGGTGCGGCGCCTTCCTGCGCGGAAGCAGGCGTGCTCGGCGTCTTGCCGGGTCTCATCGGCTGCATCCAGGCGGTCGAAACCGTCAAGCTCATTCTCGGAGCCGGTAACGGATTGATGGGGCGCTTGCTCCATCTCGACACTCTCTCCATGGAAATCAATACCATGAAGCTGCGACGCGACCCGGAATGCCCGGTTTGCGGTGAGTCGCCTACGATCACCGAATTGATCGATTACGAAGAGTTCTGCGGGCTGCACTGAGGCCGGATATCATGAAAGTTACCATCAAGCTTTTTGCCGGCCTGCGCAGCTTCGCGCCCGAAGGTAGCGGCGACGAGGTCATCCTCGAGCTGCCCTACGGCGCGACCGCAAATGACGCGGCCTCCGCATTGGGCATTCCCGAGGGGCACGCGGGGGCGGCGTTCATCAACAACGAACGGGCCGATCTCGACGTGACGTTGAGCGAAGGGCAGGTTATCGGCCTGATCCCGCCGCTCGGCGGCGGATAATCTGCCTCTGCCGAGCGCGTCTGGCCGCAAGCCAGGGCGCTCGCCGGTGCTGCGGACAAAAAAACCCCGAGGACAACTTCCGGCGCATTTTCTGACGACTAGCGTCAAGCGCAGGCCCTGCCGGTTGTACAGGGAGCCCTCGGGGTCGATGGTGCCTGGATCTCCAGGCCACCACGAATTTACCGTGACTGGCCTAGGAGGCCACCACCTCACAGATCACCGTGTTTGTACTATCAGCCAATTTGGACCACCTCCATTCCCGGCGCCGTCGCATCGCCTAAGCGACCCGACTCTCCTGCGGGACCAGACCCGCCCGCACGTTCCAGCCGCCGTTCCTGTTCCGTGCGCATGATTCACCAGATAAGCCCGGCATCGCCGCACCATCCGGATCCCCGGGCGCTGTGTCTCGCCCGAACCATCAGCTTCAGAATACGCCCTTCCCAAAGTGTTGTAAATCGGGTCTGTTTCTTTCTTTGTAAAAAAACCATCCCCTGCAGACACTCCGGGAATCTTTGGATAGGGATGAGCCGAGGAGAGCCGTCTGTCATGAACAACAACTTTGTCGAAACGGAAACCCGAGGACGTGTCCTTTGGGTCACAATCAATCGCCCCGCGGTCATGAACTCGCTACATCCGCCTTGCCATGAAGAGCTGGATCAGATCTGGAACAACTTCCGTGATGATCCCGAGCTTTGGATCGCAGTCCTGACCGGCGCCGGGAACAAGGCCTTTTCTGCCGGCAACGATCTGAAATGGACAGCCGAGAACCAGAGCAAGTTGCCGGCGCCGCCGGAAAGCGGTTTCGGAGGACTCACCCAGCGCTTCGACCTCAACAAACCGATCATCGCGATGGTCAACGGTTTCGCTCTCGGGGGAGGCTTTGAAATGGCCTTGAGCTGCGACCTGATCATCGCGGCCGAAAGCGCCTCCTTCGGGCTGCCCGAACCAAAAGTCGGCCTCTATGCCGCCGCCGGCGGGACACAGCGGCTGGTGCGCCACCTGCCCCTGAAGGTTGCCATGGGCATGATGCTGACGGCCAAGCGGATCTCCGCGCTGGAGGCCCGCGACCTCGGATTGGTCAACGAGGTGGTTGCGCCAGACCAACTGGAGGCGGCCACCGAGCGCTGGGTCGAGGAGATCCTCGCATGCTCTCCGCTGAGCATTCGCGCAACCAAGGAAACCGCGATGGGCAGTCTGGACCGACCGTTACCCGAGTCCATCCAACCGGGACAATACCCCTCGGTGCGCGACCTGTTCAGCTCCGAGGATATGGTCGAGGGACCCCTTGCCTTTGCCCAAAAGCGGGCGCCGGAATGGAAGGGGCGCTAGGCCGCGCCGGACATCAAGGCCCGCCGACCGTCAGCGTGCAACGACCGGCACAAGAAACGGAAGGCCGAGACAGCGGCCGCCAGCCCGACGGATGCGACGAGTGCCTTCAGGGTCCCGCTCAGTCCTTGGCCCGGGAAACATATTCGCCGGTCTCGGTCGCGACGCGGATCACGTCATCCACGGAGATAAAGCTCGGCACCTGAACGACCAGCCCGGTCTCGGTGGTGGCCGGCTTGAGCTGGGCTGCAGCAGTAGCGCCCTTGATTGCGGGAGCCGTCTCCTCGACCTTCAGGTCCACATTCTTGGGAAGGGAGACCCCCAGGGGGCGCTCCTCGAAGCTCTCGACATCGATCTTCATATTCGGCAGAAGAAACTTTCGCGCGTCGCCCAGATGCTCATCGGTCAATTCGATCTGTTCGTAGGTTTCGGTGTTCATGAAGTGGAAGGTCTCGCCATCAGCATAGAGAAACTCCATCTCATTCTGCTCGAGGGTCGCTCGATCGACCTTGTCGCTGGAGCTGAACCGATGCTCCGCGGTGTTTCCGGAGCGCAGGTTGCGTAATTTGGTCTGCACCATCCCGCGCCAGTTGCCGGGCGTGACATGCATCACGTGGAAGACGCGATGAAGTTCATCGTTGTGCATGATCACCATACCGACGCGTACTTGGGTTGCGGGGATTAGCATTTACTTTCCTTCCACCGGGGAGCCCGGCTCATGTCCGAATCGAGATCCATACGGTGGCCAATGTCAGCAGAACGGTGGTCCAGGCCGCGCCACCGAGGCGCCCCAGGCGACTCTTGAGAAGTTTCTCGTCGACGTCCTCGCCCCATTCCTCTTCCCGAACCACACGATGCCCGATCCCCATCGAAACCCAGGTACCGGACATCACCACCAAAAAGGCAAGCGTCAGTTTTGTTGCCAGGAACGTGCCGAAGGTCGGGAAATAGGCTTCGCCGAGGTCCGCCTTCAGTCCGGTGATACTCCAGGCGCCTGTCATCACCATCAGCCCGAGCAGGGCAATTGCCAGAGGATCGTAGATCTTCAAGACGTACGCCAGCCGGGCGCGGCAATGACGAGGGTCCTGTGCTCGGCGGGCATGCCCCACCGTAAATAGGGCCAATCCGAGCGTGGCGCCAAGAAAACCACCGGTCGCTAGTAGATGTATCCACAACAGCACCCACCAACGCTACAGAATTCGGCAGGCAATCGCATCCACGGGATTGCACACCGGCAGATTCGCTGGTTTCGTACCCGGTGATGTCAGCCTCTGATGGCCCCGAGCTATTCTACCGCGGTACGATCCTGCGCTATTCCCCGGCAACCGGGCAGGGCCTTCTCCGCAGCGCCACGGGTCGCCAGATCTCATTTGACCTGCAATTCGTGACGCTCGGACCCTCATTGCGGGGCAAGCAACCCGCGGTTCGTCTTGAAGAGGGCCTCGAGGTCGGGTTCGACGTCGGCTGGACCTCGCGCGGCCTGCGCGCGTCTCGCTTCTTTATCGCTCCTCCGGCCTCAGAGGGGAAAGCCGGTCAAGAACGTGATGTAGCGCCCGATGAAGGCCCCGGTCAGGACGAATATCAGCTCGATATAGAATAGACCCGTCGCCGCCATCGTCTGCGGGATCACCAGAACGCGATGCACCATCCACGCGATGCCGAGCGCCGGGACCGGCCCAAGGGCCACTCGGAGGATCACCGCCGTCGAATAGCCGAAGAAAAGGTCGTCACCCGAGCCGCTGCTGAGCCACATCCCCAAAATTCCGATCGCCAGAATTCCGGTTTCGAAGACCAACGTGCCGAAAAAGAAGCGAAAGCAGCGCCGGAAAGGCTCGATATCCATCTCCAGATCGATGAGGTACCAGTGACCGAACCACATTCCGGTCCAGACACCGCCCAACACGGCCGCGCCGGCAAAACTCGTCAGTACCGCCAGAATCTGCACCAGGACGCCGAAATCAGCAGAGAGCGATACGGCACTGACCGCGAGCGCCAGAAAACCGAGCCCCAGGCCGAGGGGGAAGAGTTTTGCCCGCGCCAATTCCGCCTCGCCCCACAGTGTGGACACATAAAGTGCCATCACGGGTAGAAAAAGCATCCATAAGACGGCCTCACCCGCGCCGATCGAACTGGGACCCCGGGTAAAATAAAGATAGATCGTGCCACCCGCACCCATGAGGGCGAACAGGAAGTAGATGACCCCGGTGGATTTGTAGAAACCGCGCTCCACATTGGCAAACGGCGGCACCGCAAGGGAAAGCATTCCCCCAACAGCGCTTTGGCAGAGGACCAATAGAAAACATCGAGCAAATTCCGTCATATTCCGGGCAACCGTTTCGAAAAGGGTAGCGCAAGGACTATGCTCCGCAAGCAGACCGCGCACGAATTGAATCCGATCTTCGGGAAATCCCTGCAGACGCCACGAATTTAGCCTGGGGGTTGATCCGGATGCTCGGAGCGGGCAAGCTTGCAAAAGGAGTCTGGCCGCGAACAGCGGCGTCAAATGAAGGGATTCAACGTGAGCTTTTTCGTAAATGATCGATCCATGACCAACCCTTTCCTTGTCGCGGCCTGCACGATCGCCATCCTCCTGCCCGCAACTGTGCGCGCCGACGCGGCACCGCTGGCGGCCGATCAGGTTGAGACCGTCGAGACGGCCGGCAATCTTGAGGACATGATCGCCGGGTCACCGATTCCGCCCGATCAGGGTGCGCGTGGCGAAGATCTTGGAAAATGGTCCAATTACGCCGAGCCTGGTGAATTGGCGTCTGTTGGATATTCGCAAGAGTCCGAATCGCCGAATCTGGATCGCACGAAAAGGTTTTTTCTCTCGGTAGGCTCCACTCTGGGCAGCATCGTCTACTTCCCGGTCAAGCTGGTGGTCGGCGTGGCCGGAGCCTGGGTAGGCGGCGTCGCCGGTGCTGTCTCCGGAGGGGATCAGGCGACGGCCTCAGGGATCTGGAACGTCACGACCGATGGAGACTATTTCGTAAGCCCCGAAGAGCTGGACGGCACGACGGAATTCCGCTTCACCGGCGATCATCGCTGACGCATTGCACCAACCACGCCACGAACGTCGAAAATTCGCGGCTCCCCCATTCCCAGAGGGCTTGCGCCAGCCCCAATCCGACTTAGGCTGAAGGTATGGAAAATACCTTCAGCGAAGCTGAGATGGCTATGCTCCTCCTGGATCAAAAGGATCTGGTCCAACTGGGGGCAATGCTGGCCCTGCAAGCACAATTCGGTACCCGGAAAGAGGACCTCGAGGCCGACCACGCACCTATGCCGCTGGCATTCGACGCCTGAAAAAAATCTTGTGTATCGAGCCACGGCGCGTCCACCCGCGCCCTGAAGCGGGCAGCGAGCAGACCGGCGCCGCTCAGGCCTGATCCCTAATCTTCCGACGCAAATCTGGCCGGTCGGTGAGGGCCGCTCACCACCACCCCGTGGCGGCTTGCCATCCGCTCCAATGTCGCCCGGGCCAGCTTGCTGGGATTCGAGTGACCATTTTCCCACCGATTGACCGTGCTTACAGTGATCCCCAACTCCTGGGCAAATTCCTCTTGCGTCATCTCGAGCTGATGTCGCATATCACGCACCTTGATATCGTTTTTTATTTGCATTTCAGTAACCTCCGCCGGACGCACCTCCGGCTACCAAATTTTCTGACGGGCGAACCCCATAGATATTCGAATGGGCCCCTGCGCGGGCATGGTCCATACACGCAAATGCCGTGCCTTTCTCCGCAACCCAATTACGGGCTCCGGAGGACCCGGACCGACGAAAATTTGCCGTTGCGTCAAGTTCACGACGAAGATTTGCGAGCGAGCGAGGGGCAGAGTAACTCCACCTTGTGGGAAAAACCGATCGAGTGACGCGAGCAGCGGCGTGCGCCAATGTGGCTCTCGTCAAATACTGGGGAAAACGCGATCTCGAGGCCAATCTGCCTGCGGTGGGAAGCATTTCGCTGACGCTGGATGGACTCGAAGCCCAGGCGCGGATCTCGGCCAACCCCAGGGAGCGCTTCACCAGTCGGGGCGCACCGGTCACCGGCAAGGCCCATGACGCGATGGTGCAATTTCTCGACTGGCTGGCAGCGAGTCGGGGGCATGACATCGCGCTCGCAGTCGATATCGAGACCAATTTTCCGGTTGCAGCCGGCCTCGCATCTTCGGCCGCGATCTACTGCGCGACCGCAAGCGCGGGCCTGTCCTTCCTCGAGGCCGCGGTCTCCCGAAAGGAACTTTCCACCATCGCTCGGCGCGGCTCGGGGTCCGCATCACGATCCGTTTTCGGCGGACTGGTCGAGTGGCACCGTGGAGCCAACGCGCAGGGGGACGATTCCTTTGCCGAACCGCTTCTGGGACCGGAGGACTGGGAGCTGGGGATGGTGGTCGCCATCCTCGACGAGGGCAAGAAGAAGACGTCTTCCCGAGACGCCATGCAACACGTGGCGGACACATCACCTTTGTATTCCGGCTGGTTGGAGGCGCAGGAAGAAGACCTGCAGTCCATGCGTGAGGCAATCCGGACTCGGGACTTCTCCACGATGGGCACGATCACCGAGGAGAGCACACTGCGCATGCATGCGGTGACCATGGCGGCCCGACCGGCCGTACTCTATTGGAAGCCCGCGACCCTGGAGGTCATGGAGACTGTCAGGCAAATGCGTGAAGGCGGCCTGCAGGCCTATTTCACCATGGATGCCGGCCCGCAGGTCAAGGTGCTTTGCCAACAAAATGACATGGCCGCGGTTGCTGAGAGGCTCCAGGCTTTACCCCCGGTACTTCGCGTCCTGCAAGCGCGTGCGGGCGGGGGCGTGCGGATCCTGGAAGGCAGTATCCCTTGGAAATAGCCGCAAGCGCTCCGGGCAAACTCTTCGTGCTCGGCGAATACGCCGTAACCGCCGGAGAACCCGCGATTGTTTGTGCCACCGAACGAAGGCTGGAGTGTCGCA
Organism: Binatia bacterium; assembly: GCA_965658895.1. Lineage (GTDB taxonomy): Bacteria > Desulfobacterota > Binatia > UBA12015 > UBA12015 > UBA12015. Next base: position 9,893 of record CBFHUR010000012.1, on the reverse strand, counting down.
TCCGCAAATCCGCCGGAGCAGGGCGTCTTCGCATCCGGCTCTCCAACGGCGATACCTTTGACTGTCCCGACAACCTGTCTTCCGTCGACGACGTGCCCCGGCCATTTCGATTTGCCGTGGCCGCCGCCGCAGTAGGGCGGCGCACTGCGGCGCTCCATGGCATCGATCTCGAGATTTTGCCGGGCGATACCCTGGACCAGGGCAGCCCCAAGGTAGGGCTCGGCGGCAGTGCTGCCGTAACCGCGGCAATCCTGGCAGGCCTGGCCGCGATTCCCGGCGCCGAGGTCCTCCGCGACCCGCTACGTCGCAGCCAGCTTGGTATCCAGGCCCATCGCCTCGCGCAGCGCGGCGGTTCAGGCGCGGATGTCGCAGCGAGTACCATAGGTGGCCTCGTATGGGTCGCAGGTGTCGGAACCGCAACTGCTCCCGGAACAATCTCCGAGGCATGCGAGACCAACGCGCCATCCTTGAAGGTCGAACCACTCCAGCTTCCCCCGGACACGCACCTGATGGCCATCGCGACGGGGCGGGCGGCCCGCAGCGGCCCCCGCGCGACCCGATTCCGCGAGGGCCTCCACGGACGCGGACCCCTCGGGGATGCGGGCGCGCAAGCGCTGCAAGCCTGGACCCTGGCGATGAGCGAGGCCGCGGCCAGCTTCCGTAACGCCTGCAACAAGGCTGATAGTCTCGTTGCGCAAGCGGCCGTAGCCAGAGGCGGGATCCTCTTTCGGCGCTTGCCCGCGCTCTCGGGTCTCCCGGTCTGGAGCCCCGAACTTCGACGACTACAGGCAGCCGGCCGCCAAGAGCCGCGCATGGCGATCAAGCCTTCCGGTGCGGGCGGCGGCGATTGTGCCATCGCACTCATCCGTGCACCTGAGCCCGCGTTCTGGCAAAAGAACCCCGTGATCCAAGCGCAACAGACAGTCGAGCTCACCACCAACGGAGCAGGCGCCTGCGCCCAACGAAAGACCGAACTATGAGCGCCCGAAAAAAAAGCACCCCGGAAGACCTTCTGGCCGAACGCAAGCAGGACCATCTCGACCTGTGCTTGCGAGAAGATGTGAGCGCCGAGACCAAGACCACGTTGCTCGAAGAAGTCGAATTGATTCACGAGGCTCTACCCGATGTTTCCTACGACCAGCTCGATACGAGCCGCAAATGGTTGGGCAAGCAACTGAAGGTGCCATTGATCATCACGGGAATGACCGGGGGCACGCGCCAGGCATTCGCGGTGAACCGCGACATGGCCAAGGTGGCCGAGGCCTGCGGGATCGCCTTTGGCGTGGGAAGCCAGAGGGCCATGCAGAGTCGACCGGATTCCAAGTGGACCTACGAGGTTCGCAAATATGCACCTTCAACGATCGTCCTGGCGAATATCGGACTAGGACAGGCATGCACCATGAAGGTCCCGGAGTACGCTCCGTTGATCGATGCCCTCGAAGCCGATGGCCTCTGCCTCCACCTCAACGTCGGCCAGGAAATGATCCAGACAGAGGGGGACCGGGATTTCCGGGGAGGATTGCAAGCCTTCCGTCGGTTGCACAAGGCTCTCAAAGTGCCCGTGATCGCGAAAGAAACCGGATGCGGGATCTCCAGAGCAACCGCGATCCGTCTCAAGGAGGCCGGAATCCGCAACCTCGACCTTTCGGGAGCTGGCGGCACATCCTGGATCCGCATCGAGGCGCTGCGCGAAGATCCCGATGACAGCCCTGGTGCGGTCTTTCGCGAATGGGGCATCCCCACCGCCGGCAGTCTGGTTCAGGTCGAGGGACTGGGACTCAAGACCATCGCCAGCGGGGGCATCCGAACCGGACTGGACGTCGCTCGTGCCATCGCTCTCGGCGCAACCCTCGCGGGTGTGGCACTACCGGTCTACCAGGCCTACCGGGCCGGCGGCGTGCCAGGAGCCATGAAGTTCGTCGAGGGCCTCGTGCACGAGCTCAAGATCGCCATGCTCCTTACTGGCAGCAAGGACCTCCGCGCCTTGGGCAAGGCACAGCATATTCGCGGCCCGAAACTCCAACAATGGGAGCCACGCACCCCCACCCGAAGGACCACGCGGCGATGAGCACAAGACAGCAATCCCGTATCTCCGGCTTTCACCGGCTCTCGGTACCCGAACGTCAATCGGAACTGGCTCGTCGCTGGAATCTCGACGAGCAGGAATTGGACGACCTACGCAACGAGTCACCTCTGACGCTTTCACGAGCCGCCCAACTCACCGAAAATACCGTAGGGATCTACGCCCTCCCGATGGGCGTGGCGTTGAACTTCCGGGTGGATGGTCGAGACCGTCTCGTCCCGATGGTCACCGAGGAACCTTCGGTGATCGCCGCGGCATCCAATGCCGCCCGTTTGGCTCTCGACGGCGGTGGCTTCCGTTGCCAGAGCGACCCATCCTCGATGATCGCGCAAATCCAGCTGATCGATGTGCCCGATCCCGACGGTGCCAAGCAGGCCCTTGAAGCGGCAAGCGACCAGCTCCTCGGCAGGATCAACGAGCTGGCCCCGGGAATGGCGCGGCGAGGGGGCGGGGCGCGCAGTATCGACGTCCGTATCCTCCAGGCACCGCTGGATCATACCTTCGTAGTCGTTCACCTCCATATTGATGTCGGAGACGCCATGGGTGCTAACGCGATCAACACGATTGCCGAGGAGCTCGCACCGGAGATCGCCGCTCTCTCGGGCGGCGAAGCCCATTTGCGGATCCTCTCGAACCTCCCGGACAGGCGGGTCTCTCGAGCCGAGGCGATCTACACCTTCGAGGCGCTCGAAATGCCCGGTCGGTCCGGCCGTGATGTCGCCCGCGCGATCGAGCTCGCCAGTCTTTTTGCCGAGGCCGATCCGTACCGCGCCGCTACCCACAACAAGGGGATCATGAACGGCGTCGACGCGGTTGCCATTGCCACGGGAAACGACTGGAGAGCCCTGGAAGCGAGTGCGCATGCCTTTGCAGCAAGGAAAGGGACCTACAGCGCCCTGTCGACCTGGCGCGTGACCGAGGCGGGCCTGCTTGGCCAGATCGAGATACCGATTGCGGTCGGTGTTGTCGGCGCCACGGTGGATGGAAACCCCCGGGCAAGACTCGCCCTCAAGCTGCTGTCGTGTGAAAAAGCCACCGAGTTGGCTTCGGTCATGGCAGCCGTTGGCCTGGCCCAAAACTTCGGGGCATTGAGGGCCTTGGCGACCGAGGGGATTCAGAAAGGCCATATGGCACGTCATGCTCGGGCCGTCGCCTCCGGCGCCGGTGTCCCCGACGATCGCGTCGAGGAGATCGCCGAACTCCTAATCGAGAAGGGCGAAATCAAGATCGAGGCCGCGCGGCGCCTGCTGGCAGAAACCTCGAACCGCTCTTCCGACGAAGCCTGATGCCCATGCCCGAGTTCGACGCCGCAAAAGCAATCGGATGGGGCTCGGGAAAAGTCATTCTACTCGGGGAGCATGCCGTGGTGCATGGCAGCCCGGCGATCGCAGCAGGTCTGGAACAAGGCGTGCAGGTACGCCTCGCTGATGCCCAGGACGCCGCACGGTTGGTGCCATCGGGCTCCGACAAGCGCCTGGCCCTGGCGCTCGAGCAGGCCTGCTCTCTTACGGGAGTGGCCGATTCGGTGGGCATATCCCTCGAGATCAGAAGCGAATTGCCCGAAGCAGTGGGGTTCGGCAGCTCGGCCGCACTGGCGGTCGCGCTGACTCGGGCCTGTCTCGCGGGCCAACAGCTCGAATGGAGCAATGGCCAAGTTGCTCTAGCGGCCAATCAGATCGAGACCATTTTCCACGGAAAGCCCTCCGGCATCGACGCCACAACCGCGGCCCTCGGAGGCATTCAGCGCTTCCAGATCGGCCCGCCCCTGGCTTACGAGGCACTGCCGCTCGCCAACGAATTGGTGGTGCTGCTGGTGGAAACCGGAACCCAGCACACGACCTCATCGACAGTGGGAGCCCTCGGCGATCGCGCGCGGGCGCAACCAAGGCTCTACCAGCCGATCTTTGAAGCGATCACCGCGTTGGTTGAGGAGGCCGACCACGCCCTTCGATCGGGCGACATGCAGAGCCTCGGCGCGGCAATGACAATGAACCACGGCCTGCTGCGCACGTTGGGGGTGTCCACCGTCGAGTTGGACAATGCGGTGGATGCTGCGCTCGCCGCCGGGGCCAGAGGAGCCAAGCTGACCGGTGCCGGTGGCGGTGGCGCGATCATCGCGCTCTGTGATCGCGATCCGGAGGCACTGCGCTCGGCGATCGAAAAGGCCGGATACCGAACCAGCCTGACCCGATTTGCAGCCGGCCGCCCGGCGTGATTCGAAGTCTCATGGGCAAGTCTTCCAAAAAGCAGAAGCGGAAAACAAAATCCGGTGCGGATTCGAGCTCCGATTCGACCGCCAGCGCCGTGGACGTCGACCGTTACCTGATTCCGATCGTGGCGGTCGTCAGCGCCCTGGTCATCCTGACGGGAGCACTGACGGATCAATGGCGGGGAGCGGTGATTACCGAGATTCAGGTGCTGGTCGTGGGGGCCGCGGCCCGCTGGGGCTTGCGGAGCTGATTTCACGGCCCCGGAGACGCGAGGACGCCACGCCGGAGGCTCTCAAGAGGGCTTTTCACCGGACATGGAAGGCCTCGACTCACTCTGCTAGAAGTCTGGCAGGGAGCTCCACTAATTCGGGGCCTTTGAGCAACGAATGAGCGAAGAAACATCTGAAGCCCCATCCATACCGGTCGCGACCCACCGTTCCGACGAGGTCGAAATCGTCCGTTTTGATGAACTGGACCTGCCTGAGGAGATGCAAAGTGGCATCGCCGCCGCAGGATTCGAGAATTGCACGCCGATCCAGGCCAAGACCTTGCCCATTACGCTGGCCGGCAAGGACGTGGCAGGTCAGGCGCAGACGGGAACCGGCAAGACGGCCGCTTTCCTGATCAGCGTTTTCTCGCGGCTCCTGCTCAACAAACGCGAACGCAAAAAAGGCGCGCCGCGCGCCCTGGTCATCGCACCCACCCGCGAACTCGCCATCCAGATCGGCAACGATGCCAAGCTGCTGGGGTCCAAGACCGACTTCAAGGTCCAGGTGGTCTACGGAGGAGTGGACTACAAGAAGCAGCGCGAAGATCTGGCCGAAGAGGTCGATCTCCTGATCGGGACGCCCGGGCGTCTGATCGATTACTACAAGCAGCATGTTTATGATTTGCGTTCGATCGAAACCGTCGTCGTGGACGAGGCCGACCGGATGTTCGATATGGGCTTCATCAAGGACCTGCGCTTCCTGATGAAACGATGTCCGGCCCCGGAAGAGAGACAGTCTCTCCTCTTCTCGGCCACGCTCTCCTTCGATGTCATGGAACTTGCTTTTGTCTTCATGAACGATGCGGTGAAGGTCGAGATTCAGCCCGAGCAGGTCACGGCGGAGAAAGTCGAGCACGTCCTCTTTCACGTGGGACAGGATGAAAAATTCCCGACCCTCTTCGGGCTTCTCAAACGCGAACAGCCCGAGCGAACTCTGGTTTTCACCAACATGCGACGGATGGCCGACGATATCGTCCGGACCCTCGAATTAAACGGCTACCGCGCCGAGCAGATCACCGGCGACATCGATCAGCGCAAGAGAATGCGTATCCTCGAGCAATTCCGCGAAGGCGAGGTCCCCATTCTCGTCGCGACCGATGTCGCGTCTCGCGGGCTTCACATTGAGGACGTGAGTCACGTCATCAATTTCGACCTGCCCCTGGATGCCGAAGACTACGTCCACCGCGTCGGACGAACCGCGCGCGCCGGCGCCTCGGGCACGGCAATTTCGCTCGCATGCGAACGCTACGTCGAAGGACTTGAGGCGATCGAGAAATACGTCGGCTTCAAATTGCCCTACGACTTTCCGGATGCCGATCTGCTGGTCGAGTTCAAAAGAGCACCGCGGCGCCCGCGCAAGCCGGGTCCCGGCGGCCGTGGCGGTCGCCCCGGGGACTCGCGAGGTCGCAGCGGCGGCGGGAACCGACGAACCACTCGGCCCTCGAGCTCGCGGGCCAACGAGACCAAACCAGCTTCGGGCGGTCCGCCGGCCGAAGGCGGGAAGAAAAAACGAAGACGTCGCAAACGGCGGTCTTCCGGCTCATCGGAAGCCAGCCCCAAACCTGAATCCGGCGAGTGACCGCACGGCTACCGCGACGATTGGTTCTGGCCGGTGGCGGCCATGCACAGGTAGCCGTCCTGCGCTCACTGGCGATGGCGCCCATCGCTGGTAGCGAAATTACGCTGATCAATCCGCAGCGAGAGACTTTCTACTCCGGGATGTTGCCCGGAGTGCTCGCGGGGCTTCTCGATCCGGAGGAGTGCACATTGGACGTCGCCGCCCTCGCGGCCAGAGCTCGGATCCGCTTTCTCGAGGACGCTGCTGTCGGCCTCGATACGGGCGAGCGCCAGATCGAGCTGGAGTCTGGCAGAACGCTGCCCTTCGATGTCCTTTCGATCGACATCGGCTCACGCATGCGTGACCGACCAGATCCGCAGATCTTTCCGGACATCATCGCGGTACGACCCCTGCGCGAAGCGCTGCCGCGCATCAACGCGGCGCTGGAGGCAATTCGCGCGGGCCGCAGGGATCCTCATCTGTTGGTGATTGGTGCGGGCGCGGCCGGGGTCGAACTTGCCTTCGGCTTTCGCACTGCTCTCGCGGACATCCCGGAGGCGCAGATCACATTGTTGCAATCCGCGGCACAGATTCTGCCCGATGTGAGCCGAGGCGCGCAGCAGCAAGTGCTCGCGACTTTGGACGACTACGGCATCGAGGTGCGCCGGGGACTGGGACGCCTGGAACCCGACGCGCAAGGCGTGCGTACCGCTGCCGGCGAAATCTTTACCGGGGCTACCGTGGTTTGGGCTACCGGTGCGGCGCCGGACGCCTGGCTCGCCGACAGTGGTCTGGTGACCACAGGTGATGGCTTCCTCCTGACCGGTGCCGATCTTTGCTGCCGAGGCACTGACGGCATTTTCGCCGCCGGCGACGTGGCACAAATCGACCAATTCCCCCAAACACCGCGCTCGGGCGTGCACGCGGTCCGGCAGGGCCCGGTGCTCACGCAAAATCTACGGGCGGCCATGCGCAGATTTCCGCGGCTGCAAAAATACCGACCACAGAAAGACTTCCTCCGTCTGCTCTCCACAGGGGACAACCGAGCTCTGGCGATCTATCGCGGACGGGCCCGTCACGGGCGCGCCTGGTGGCAGCTCAAGAAATGGATCGATAGGCGGTTTCTGGCACGTTACCGACCACCGCGGACCTCGGAGCTGCTGCCTCCGGACCCCAAAATGCAAGCGACCATGGGTGATTGTGGTGGTTGCTCCGCGAAGCTCGCACCCGAGATCCTCGAGCAGGCGATCTTCCAGAAGCTTCCCGATCGTGGATCGGGTGCCGCCGGCAGCTCGGGCAGCGATCTGCGCCTTGCGGATCGTGATGATGCGGCAATCTTCCATGCCGGCAGCAACGGCAAGGTGGTTGTGACGACCGACGCCTTTCCGCCCTTTGCCGACGATCTGGCTCTGGTGGCCGAAATTGCCGCCATCAACGCTGCGAGCGATATCTATGCAATGGGGGCCGATCCTCGCCAGGCCCTCGTGCTGGCGGGACTTCCCGGTCATGCACCGGCCGGCGACCTCGAGGACCTTCTTCGCGGTGCTCGAATCGCCTTCGATGCCATGGATGTGGAAATTCTCGGGGGGCATTCCGTCCAGATGGACTCCCCGCTCATCGGCTACAGCGTCTTCGGCGAACTCGCCGATACGCCTTTGACCAAGGCGGGAGCGAAACCGGGCGATTCTTTGGTTCTCAGCAAACCTCTCGGTACCGGAATCCTTCTCGCGGCCGCCAGAGGTGGCGAGTGTCCAACGCCTTGGTGGGAGTCGCTGATCGCCCAAATGCGGCGCAGCAATGCGGAAGCTGCCAGAATCCTGCGGGACGCGGGAGCGCATGCATGTACCGACATCAGCGGCTTTGGGCTCCTTGGCCACACCTTGGAGATGATGACACCCGGCGCCCTTCAGGCGCGGCTTTTTGCCGACGAGATTCCCGCTTTGCCCGGGGCCCGTGAACTCGCGGGGACCGGCTGGGCCGCAACCGGCAGCAAGGCTCTGGAGTCCTATCTGGCGCTGGTGGATTTCGAGAAAGCCCCAACGCTCCCCGCGGCCACGCGCTCTCTGCTGCTCGATCCCCAGACGTCGGGAGGATTGCTTGCGGCCGTGCCCGCACCCGCGGCAGAACTCCTTGGGGAGGGAGCCTCTGGCACCGCGTTTCAAATCATCGGCACGGTCGAAGAAGCTGCGTTTCAGTCCTCCCGGATTACGATCGACGACAGCCCTTCGGCCTAGCGCGCCTTCCAGCGAGGTGCGCGCTTCTCGGCAAAAGCGCGCGGACCCTCGGCATGGTCCTCGGTCTGTTCCCCGATCTCCAGATATCCCGCTGCAATTTCCTCGGCTTGTTCTACCGGCAAGCCCAGCCCGCGGACGATCCCCATCTTGGTAGCCCAGACCGCCAGGGGAGCATTTTCGCATACCAGACCGGCCAGCTCGCGCGCCCGCGGCATCAATTCATCATGGGCGACGACCTCGGTTACGAGACCTGTCTGCAATGCGCGCTCGGCCGACATTCGCTCCTTGGAGCCCAGCAGGGCCATGCGCATCGCTGCAGCCACCGGAATCCTGCGAGCCAGATTCACAATTTCGTGAGACGAAACGAAGCCCAGCGAAACGTGGGAGTCCATAAAACTCGCCCTGTCCGACGCGATCGGAATATCTGCCTCTGTCACCAGATCGAGAAGATTTCCGTTACAGATACCGTTCACTGCCGCGATGACCGGCTTCATCACGCCCATCCGACGGGGGGTTGGTAGGTCACGAATCGTCTCGATCATCGCCAACTCCCGAAAACGATCCGGTTTCTTGAACTTCTTTTCATCCAACGAGGCCACATCGGCACCACTCGAGAAAGCCCGTCCCGCTCCGGTCACAATGGCACACCAGATATCCGGGTCGTCCCGTACCTCGCGCCAGGCCTCACGAAGCTCGTCTTTCATTTCCTGATTATAGGCGTTGAGTTTTTCCGGGCGGTTCAAGGTGATGGTCAGAATGCGACCCTCGCGCTGTACCAGAATCGTCGTCGGGTTGGGCATCTCTGCGCTCTCTCATATCTGGCCAGACCTCACAAGTGGAGGGCATTCGGATTGACCGGGCTCGGTTGCCGTGGGAAGGAGCCACATGCAGCAGGAAACTTCCGGCGGCGTGGCCGACTTGCAAATTCAGACGACCTGCCAGCTCCTGATCACGGCGGTGGTGGTGGGCGGCGCACTCTACTGGCTGCAGTCGGTGGTCATTCCCTTCGTTCTGGCGGCCTTTCTGGCCCTTGGCCTCGCCCCCGTGGCCGATCTGATGATGCGCTGGCTGCGCTTCCCGAAGGCACTCGCCGTCCTGCTCACGCTGATCCTGGCAGCCGGGCTTTGCGTTCTGGGGTTCACCATCGTCTCGAGTGCCGTCACCCAACTGGCCGCGAGTGCCGGCGAATACCAAAAAGGGATGACCCAGCTGCTGGACTGGGCGACCAAGGTGCTGCCGCTCGAGAGATTCGGCATCACCGAGGCCGAGATTCGGAAACCATTAGCGAAGATTCCTCTCGAGACGGTCAGTGGGATGTTGGTGGGAACCACCACGGCCATTCTCGACCTCCTTTCACAGGCCTTGTTGGTCTCCGTTTTTTCGATTTTTTTGTTGATCGGCTTCAGCGGACGAGAGAGCCGGTCGGGGATCTGGGGACAGGCGGAACAGCAGGTGAAAAGTTTCCTCGTCGCCAAGGTCATCGTATCGGCCGTGACCGGTCTACTCGTCGGGCTCTGCCTGAACTTGCTGGGGGTCGAAC